>CAUPCM010000011.1:0-28609 GCA_963509815.1 uncultured Atopobium sp.
GTAGATATTGATAAGTATCAGAATCTGCAGGCAGTGGTAAAGATTACCAACATCTCTTCATCTCCAGTTTCTGTTAACGAGATTATGCAGCTGCCACTGACATACTATGCCAGCTCAAGCCCTAATCCTGATTTACGTGCAACAGGATTTACCTTCTCGTCAACTAATGCAGCAACTGCAATTAACCTGAACATTAATGGACTGAACGGTGGTTCTGGTTCTCAGCCTGCAGCTAATGCTTATGCCGCATACCAGGCAGCTGGTCAGGACAATGCTGAGATGCGTTCCATTTCTATCTCTGGCACCCTGGCTGCTGGTGAGACCATTACACTTACTGTTCCTTTGACGCTTACCAATGGTTCTACTCTTAATCTGTATGGAACTAACTATGTAGCACTTACTCAGTATCTGCTTGATCACAGAACCTCTTACGGAAACCCTCGTGTTTCAGTCAGGTTTGCAAGGCAGGTCCTGGAAGAGGGAACAAACAATTCCATTCTTAGCAGCAATAAGAAATATCTGGGCGTCATTATTAGGCCTGACGGTAGCTATTACGCTATCCCACAGGACGAGTGGAATTACATGCCAACTATTTCTGCAAGCGATATTCACGTTGACAATATCTTGTACGAAGACCGTCACAGCGCAACAGAAAATGATGCACTGTATACCGGTGGTGCATACTACATTGATTTGACCAACATTAAGAATGCCATGAGAGACTATGGCTATTCGGTTCACACTGGAAATTCCAATAGGGGACTGTACCTCAATCTTCCTGGCTGGCAGTTGGCTGTTGATAATGATCTTGCTGATGATGTGTATCAGGAGTATTCGTACACTTCTCTTTCTAGCGGCAACCTTGTTATCAATGCTTCTGAGAATTCAACTGACGAGCTTGACCTTAACAACGGCGTCATTCCTCCACTTTATACAGAGCTTAGACAGGTAGTTACGGCACACGACAGCACTATCACTGCTAATCAGGATTCCTGGACTATTCTTGATAACCTTGATGCTATGGTTGATCACAGCGCTGGTCAGGTTACCCCTGCTGCTGGTTCTGCTGATGCTCGCGTAAAGGTTGTTGATCAGAGTGGTACCGTTGTACTTGATACCGCAACTATGGATGCAGCAACTGTTGCTCAGAAGGCAGAAGAAATCTCCAAGACTCCAGGCGCTTACTCCGTTACGTATTACTATTACTTCAACGGTAATGCTGCAGCTGCAGGTAATGACTATGAGGCAGCAAAGACAGTTACCCTCACTGTTGAGTCTGATACTCCAACTCCAGCACCAACTCCAGCTCCAGAAGAGCCTTCTAACCCTGCTTCTCCTGTAAAAGAGAAGAAGACAAAGAAGAAGAAAGCACAGCTTCCTAATACGGGAGAAGAGCTTCTGGTAATGCCTCTTATGGTTATGGGTGCATCTGCTTTAACAGCTGCAGGTCTTATGAAGCGTAAGCACTAAGACAGAGAGTTCTTCTCGCTACATGCATTTTTATTGGCAGGTATCTCTTTGGTACCTGCCAATATTTTTATAGATAAAATGGACAACTGTCCAAAAATGCTTAGTCAATTTTTATGTTTCAATATAGGCAATTCCTATATGGTTAGACAAAAAGTGCAGGTAAATAGATTTTGCTGTTATCGGCGCAATTTAATGTTTCATGTCTATTTCATCCTAGGTATATATGGGTAGATGCAGGTAATTGTTTTGTATAGTTATCTAACCCCAGCAGGGTTGTCTTATAAATCGTTTTAATAAGAAAGAAGGGTTAACATGCTGGAGAACTCACTAAGCCGTCGTAATTTTTTGAAGGCATCAGGTATGGTAGCGGCTGGTGGTGGCGCATCTATGATGCTGGCTGGCTGCAACTCTTCCTCTACTGATACTGCTCAGGCATCTGATAAGAAGAAGATTCTTCGCTATGGTTCTGCAAACTCTAAGCAGGGCCTTGATATGCAGCGTGCAAACAACTCCCAGTCCGCATGCGTTGCAGACTCTGTTTGTGAGTCCCTGCTTCGTTGGACTGAGGATAACGAGCTTGTTACCTGCCTGCTTAAAGAGATTCCAACCTTTGAGTCTGATGGCCTCACCCTTAAGTGTGAGCTCAAAGAGGGTATTAAGTTCCACGACGGTACTACTTTGACCGCAAAGGATGTTAAGTACACCTTTGAGCGTATGTTTAAGCCAGAGACCAAGGCTCTCTCTACCAGCTTCTTTGACAAGATCAAGGGCGCTCCAGAGATGCTTGCTGGTAAGGCTACTGAGCTTGAGGGCCTGACTGTTCAGGACGACACTCACTTTACCTTTACGCTTTCTGAGCCTTACATTGTCTTTGTAAGCGTTCTTGGTATTTCCTATGCTTGCATCTTCCCAGAGAAGGCTTGTGAGGCTGCTGGTGCTGATTGGGGTACCGGTACTAACCTCATTGGTACTGGTAAGTACAAGATTAAGAGCAACGATGACACCACTGAGGTAGTCCTTGAGCGCTTTGATGACTACCATGACGGTAAGCCTGCTCTGGATGAGATTCGTATTCACTACTACGACGATTCCAACACCCAGCTGCTTGCATTCAAGAACAACGATATTGACTTCTGCGATCTTCCATCTTCTCTGTATCAGCAGTACTCAAGCGATGCTGACGTCAAGGACCTTATCACTGCATATCAGACCCTTGGTGTTAACTTCATCAACCTTAACCTCAAAGAGGGCTTTGAGCTTACTGATCCTAAGGTTCGCCAGGCACTCTCCTTGGCAATTAACCGCCAGGAGCTTGTTGACAACATTGCTTCCGGTAACGGTACCGTTGCTAGTGGTTGGCTTGCACCAGCAACCCCTGGTAACGACAAGAACGCTCCTGCGTTTGAGTATGATCCAGAGAAGGCTAAGTCTCTTCTCTCTGAGGCTGGTGTTTCTGGTCTTAAGCTTTCTGCAAAGGTTAGAAAGTCTTACGAGAAGCTCCTTGTTGCTGTCCAGGAGTACTGGAGCAAGATTGGCGTTACCCTTGATGTCCAGGTAGAGGACAACGCAGTTTGGAACACCGACTGGGCTGCTGGTAACCTTCAGATTACTACCCTTGGTTGGTATCCACTGTTTGCTGATGGCGATCAGCACCTTTACACCTACTTCTACAGTACCAACGCTGCAAAGAAGTCTTCCTTCTACAACAACCCAGAGTTTGACAAGCTTCTTGTTGAGGGTTGCTCTGAGTCTAACAAGGACAAGAGAACAGAGGATTACAAGGACGCAGATAACCTGCTCACACGTACAGACTTTGCAACACTTCCTCTGTACTGGCCAAAGAACTCCTTTGTCGCTAAGAAGTACGTCAAGAACGCTAAGGTTGGAAACTTGATTTATCACTTCTTTGATGTCGATATTGATACATCAAATTCCGATTACACCGTTCCAGAGGACTAAGTAGCAAACTTGCTATAAACTTTAAAGCGGCATCTAAGATTCTTGGATGCCGCTTCATTTTCTTGAGGGGAGAGGAGCTCAGGAGTGAGATCGTTTCTAATCAAACGAATCCTTCAAGCAGTGAGCGTTGTAGTTTGCATTTCTGCTTTAACGTTTTTTGTCTTGAACATTGTTCCAGGTGACCCAGTACGAGTCATGATGGGCGATATGGCTGATGAGGCTACGGTTCAGCAGGTTCGCCATACCATGGGTCTTGATAAGCCAATTCCAGAGCAGTACGCAAACTGGTTTGTAAAAATGCTTGGTGGAGATTTTGGAACTTCTTACACTCAGAAGCGACCTGTCATTGCACTTTTGACAAAGGCTCTGGGCGTTACGCTGCGCTTAGCAGTGTTCGCGTATCTTTTTGCCATAGTGCTTGGTCTTTTGATGGGTATTCTCGCCGCAGTAAACCATGGAAAATGGCTTGATAGAACACTTATGTCAGCTGCAATCTTTGGTATTTCTGCTCCATCGTTTTGGGTGGCATTAGTGCTGCAGATTATTTTTGCTTTGACGCTTAAGTGGTTCCCGCTCTCTGGCGTTAAAACTCCTTCCGCGTACGTTCTTCCTGTCATTGCGCTGGGTTCCCGTTACGCAGCAAGTATTGCTCGTGTTACCAGAACCAGCATGCTGGATGTTTTAAACCAGGACTACATTAGAACTGCCGAAGCTAAGGGCTTAAAGCGCTCCGCTATTGTGTTGAAGCATGCACTTAGAAATGCTCTGATTCCCATTATTACTATTGCTGGATCTCAGCTGGGAGACATCCTTACCGGTTCCATCATCATTGAGCAGATCTTCAACATGAACGGTATGGGTAAGCTGCTTATCGATGCAATTAATGCTCGTGACCTGCCGTTGATTCAAGGTAGCGTCATGTATGTGGCAATCATCTGCGTCGTGATTTATTTACTTGTTGATATTTTGTATGCAGTAGTTGATCCACGAATTCGTCTTGGAGAGGAGGCATCAGAGTAATGGCTTTGTTTACGAGCGATAAAAATAGCGAGAAAGTCCAAAAGACTGAAGCTGTACTTGAGGATGCCGCCAAGGCTCAAGAAGCGGAGCAGGCTGCCACGGGAAAGGTCCGTGCGCAGAGCTATTGGCAGGTCAGCTGGAACATCTTTAAGAAAAATAAACTGGGCATGATTTGCTTGGGCATTGTTTTGGCTCTGGTAATTATTGCAATTCTTGCTCCTGTTCTTGCTCCCTATGGCTACAAGGATCAAAACCTTTCAATTCAGAATCAGAATCCAACATTTGCGCACCTACTTGGCACCGATGAGTACGGCCGAGATATTCTTTCTCGTATTATTTACGGCTGCCAGATTTCTCTCTCTGTTGGTATCATTTCGCAGGCAATTGCCCTCTTTATTGGCTTTGTTGCAGGCGTTGCAGCAGGATATTATGGTCGCTGGGTTGATGCGGTTGTGTCCTTTATCATCCAGGTCTTCTCCAGCTTCCCATTCTTGCTCTTTGCAATTTTGATCATGTTTGTTATGGGCCCAGGTCTCATTAACCTCTATATTGCATTGGGTCTTTTGATGTGGACAACCACGGCAAGGTTGATTCGTGGCGATGTCATGCGCCTGAAGAATTCTGAATACATTCAGTCTTGTATTCTGTCCGGCGGCAATAGCTTCCGCATCATCATGAAACATCTTTTGCCTAACTGTATGTCAACGCTGATTGTTGTTTCTACCTTGGGCATTCCAAGTGCAATTCTTTCTGAGGCAACGCTTTCGTTCTTGGGCTTAGGCGTTCAGCCACCTGAGGCAAGTTGGGGTCAAATGATTGCAGCTTCTCAGCCATACCTTGCATCACAGCCTCTCTACAGTATTGCCCCAGGTATTGTCATCATCATTACGGTTATGTCCTTTAACTTGCTTGGCGACGCGCTGCGCGACGCTCTTGATCCAAAGATGCGTTCTTAGAAAGGAGGTTACGTTTATGGCAGAAAATACAGATGCTCTTGCACAAGAGAGTGATCAGGCAGTGGAGACCACAGACACGTCATTTGAGCACGTCATTGAGGGTCCTAACGGTCAGTCTGTGCAATTTTGCAGCCTTGAGGAGCGCAAACTTGCGCAAGAAACCGCACAAAAGGAGCGAGAAGAGCAGTGCAAGAAAAACGTTCTTCTCGACGTCAATCATCTTGATGTCACGCTCTTCACCGAAGATGGCGCACTTCCTGCAGTAAGTGACCTCTCATTTATCATGCGAAAAGGCGAGACTCTTGCGGTGGTAGGAGAGTCTGGCTGCGGTAAGTCTATGACAGCTCTGTCTGTTATGGGACTGCTCCCTACACCTCCTGCACAAATTACCGGCGGAGAAATTATTTTTGAGGGAACTGATTTAACTCAGCTTCCTCGTGGTGGCATGCGTGACTTCCGTGGTAATCGCATTGGCATGATTTTCCAGGAGCCTATGACCTCCTTGAACCCTGTAATGAAATCTGGTCTTCAGATTCGTGAGGGCATCCTTGTTCATAATCCCAACATGAGCAAACAGGAGGCAGATCAGAAGGCTCTTGATATGATCAAACTGGTGGGTATTCCTGCACCAGAGAAGGTCTTCTCGTCATATCCTCATGAGCTTTCTGGTGGTATGCGCCAGCGTGTCATGATCGCTATGGCACTTGCGTGCCAGCCTTCGCTGCTTATCTGCGACGAGCCAACAACTGCTTTGGATGTAACGGTTCAGGCACAGATTCTGCAGATCATTGACCGCATGAAGCAAGACCTGGGTACCGCCGTCATGCTGATTACGCACGACATGGGCGTTGTTTCCGAGATGGCTGACTGGGTTCTTGTCATGTACGCTGGCCATCGTGTTGAGTATGCGCAGTCTGCAGAGCTCTTTACTAACCCTCTGCACCCCTATGCTCAGGGCCTGATCGCGTCCATCCCATCGTTTGACGAGCATACCAAGGAGCTCTATGCAATTCCTGGTAGCGTTCCTATGCTTTCTCACATGCCTTCTGGCTGCCCGTTCCATCCACGTTGTCCGTTTGCTAAGGACATTTGTAAGAAGCGTCGTCCGGGCTTGACTGCTGTTGGTGAAGACAATTGCCATACTGTCAGCTGTTGGAAATACACTGATGAGTGGGGTGAGTAGTCATGGCAGAAGAGAAAAACACAGACATCAAGGACCTTTCTGGCGAGAAAACCATCTTGTCCGTAAAGAACTTGGTTAAGCGATTCCCCATTAAAAACGGTGTATTTGGTCGCTCCAACGCTTCCGTTCATGCGGTTGAGGATGTTTCGTTTGACCTCAGGCGCAAAGAGACCCTGGCTATTGTTGGTGAGTCTGGCTGCGGAAAGTCTACAACCGGCAAGTGTGTACTGCGTCTCACCGAGCCAACCTCGGGTACGGTTGAGCTTGATGGGGAAGATTTCACCTCACTTAAGGGCGAAGATCTCAAGTGCGCTCGTCAGAAGATGAAGCTTATCTTCCAGGATCCTTACAGTTCTCTGAACCCTCGTATGACGGTCATGGATATCATTGGCGAGCCTATTGATATTGCAGGCACGTATAAGACAAAGGCAGAGCGCGATGCTCGCATTGAAGAGGTTATGGAGGAAGTTGGCCTTAACCTTGAGTTTAAGTACCGCTACCCCCATGAGTTCTCGGGTGGTCAGCGTCAGCGTATTGGTATTGCGCGCGCTATTGTGCTTGAGCCAGAGATTGTTGTCTGCGATGAGCCTGTTTCTGCACTGGACGTTTCTGTTCAGGCAAAGGTAATCAACCTGCTTGAGGAGCTGCAGAAAGATCACGGTTTGGCATACATCTTTATCAGCCATGACCTCTCTGTTGTCCGCCACATTGCAGATACTGTTATGGTCATGTACCTGGGCCACCAGATGGAGTTTGCTACTAAAGATGCCCTCTTTGAGCATCCTTTGCACCCCTATACTCAGGCACTTTTGGACGTTATTCCTCGTATTCGTCACGAGCGCATCCAGGAGAAGCGCATTCTCCAAGGCGATGTTCCAAGCCCTGCAAACCCACCTTCAGGCTGCGTATTCCACACGCGCTGCCCTAAGGCAATGAAGGTTTGCTCCGAGCGCGTTCCTGAGCGCATTGAGGCTGAGCCAGGTCACTTCTGTGCCTGCCACCTGTATGACGCGTCGCTTTCTGATGCTGACCGTACACCTCAGGTTGCGCATGCTATTGAGGCGGCTCAGAAGGCCGTAGAAGAAGCGCGCCTTGAGGAGAAGATTCTCGATTAGCGCATTTTGTTGTCGTGTCTTAAAACGGCTTACAAACACAAAAAGGGCGAGAAGACCAATCGATCTTCTCGCCTTTGTTTTGGATGGAGGAGGCCTTACTTCTTCTTAACCTTATCGAAGTGAGGGTTAACCAGAACGCTGAGACCGGTATACTCTGGCTTCAAGACGTAAGGCATCTGAGGCCAGTCAATAGGCAGGCAAGCGTAGTCTGCGTGAGTCATAAGGCTATCTGCCTGGCGGGTAAGCTCCAGGACCTTATCGTTGTCGTTAACGGTTGAACGAGTCTGATCAACAAGGCTGTCAAACTCGGTGCTGTTGTAGAAGGAAGACTTCTTTGCAGCGCGGTCAGAGCGGAAGTAAGAGCCCATGTGCTCAACACCCTGGAAGGAGAGGGTAGACCACGTGACAAGAGTAACTTCAAGGTCACCATTAGTACGTGCGTCGCTCCAAACGCCAGAGTCAATAACGCTTACGTTACAGGTAACACCAATCTTGGACCATGCATCCTGAAGGGCAACCATGAGGTTCTGATCCTGGCTTCTGACCTGTGCGTTAAGAGTGAGGTTAGAAACACCTGCCTGTGCAAGAAGCTGCTTTGCCTTGTCTACGTTGTACTCAAACTCTGGGGCGGACTCATTGTAGCCAGTCTCAGAAGATGGGATAAACGACTTTGCAGGTTTGGCAACACCAGAAAGAATCGTGCTGCAAATGGTGTCTCTATCAATTGCCATAGAGAGCGCCTGACGAACGCGAACATCTTTGAGATTCTCGCTCTTAAGGTTCAAGTTTACAAACTGCGTGGATGCAGGCGTGTAGTTGACAATCTCTTTGGAGATAGACTCATCATTTTGGTACTGCTGGATAAGAGACTGAGAAATAAAGACCAGGTCAACATCGTTGTTCTTGTAGTTAAGAATACGGGTGTTGGCATCGTCAATGTAGACAAATCTGAGCTCATCCAAGCCAGGCTTGCCCTCATGGTAGTCAGCAAATCCCTCAAGAACAACTTCTGTTGTGCTGTCATTAGAGACAAGCTTGTAAGCACCGGTACCAATAAAGTTGGTCTCAGTGCCCCATGCCTCACCAGCCTCTTTACAGGCCTTTTCTGGGTAGATAACTGCGTAGAACTGAGCCATGATTGCGTTGAAGGTTGAATAAGGCTGTGTCAGTTTGATGTCAAAGTGACGGTCGTCCTTAATAACAATGCCAGAAAGCTCTTCAGTTTTACCAGCAATAATGTCTTTAGCGCCCTCAATGTACGCATAAGAGTCAATTGAGGTTGCCTTGGTAGCAGGCAAGAACATACGCGTGAAGGTGTACTTAACGTCAGACGCCTTAAGGGTTTCTCCATTGTGGAATTTGACGCCATCCTTAAGCTCATATGAGTAGGTAAGGCCATCATCAGAGACAGTAGGAAGACCAGTTACCAAGTTTGGCTCAATCTCTTTTGTGTCTGGGTTAAGTACCAGCAAAGACTCTGCAACTGCCTCAGATACACCAACAGAACCAGAAGTCTTCTGAGTATCAAAGGTTACCTTTGGGTTGTTTACACCAAAGCGCAACACCTTTTTCTCTGCGTCTCCGCCAGCTGAACCGCCACAGGCAGAAAGTAGTGAAGCAGAACCGGCGGCAACGGCAGCCGCCAAAGATCCACGTAAAAATGATTTACGGGAAAGGTTATTAAATACGTGCTCTTTCATAGGGCGCCTTCCGTTTGCATCTTCAAAACATGAAGCTTTAAATGTAAAAACTGGCTTCTTAATACCCAAATTAATTGTACGCAATACAGAAAAATGTTTCATTAATGAAAAAACATTGTGGAGGAGGGCTTGCTAGAGTGGCACAAAAAGCGCAAAAGCGATAAAGTCAAAGACTCAATAAGGGTCAACCTTTACTGTTATGTTGTTTAAAGAGCTGAGTGTTAAGAGGATTTTGTGGTTATTCCAGATATTGTCAAAGATGCATTTAGTGATGTTCCCAAGCTTTCTGCTTCTGAGCGCCCTCTTATCTGTGTGACTCCTCGCTGGATGCCTGAAGAAAATTTTTCTGATTCTGCTTCTGTAGCACAAATTCAGTTTGACGCCATTCTTGCAGCTGGCGGCATTCCAATCATGATGCCTCTCACAGAAGACCCAGAGGTTATTGCTCAGTTTGTTGAGATATGTGACGGCTTCTGCCTTACGGGAGGTCACGATGTTGACCCTCGTAATTGGGGAGAAGAACCACGCGACCTTAATCGTTTGTGCCCTATACGAGATGCGCTTGAGTTTGAGCTGGTAAAGCAGGTACTTGCTGCAGATAAACCTTTACTTGCTATTTGCCGTGGCCTTCAGCTTTTAAATGTTGTGCTGGGCGGTACGCTTGTACAAGATCTGCATACCATGGAGCCAACAGAAAATCATACTTTCTGGACTCATTCAGCAAATCTGTATCATCCAGCTCATGCTGTTCATGTTCAAAAAGACTCTTTGCTGTACAACGCCCTGGGCAAGGTAGAGGACATTCAGGCAAATTCATACCACGACGAAGCACTCCGAAAGGTGTCTTCTGAACTTACGGTAGTTGCCTATGCGTCAGACGGCATTATTGAAGGCGCTGAGGTCAAGGGCAAGACATTTGCTCTAGGCGTACAGTGGCATCCGGAATATGGATGGAATTACAGTAAGGCTGATTGCGAACTATGGAAATCCTTTGTTACAGCTTCGCAAGCCTCGCGGTCTTCTCGTTAATATATTGATACTCTAAACTGCGTTGACTATTTGGTTAGCGCAGTTTTTTATAAGGGAGTTTTATGAGTGACGTGCTAGATAGATTTATTGCGTATTGCAAGGTTTCTTCTCAGTCTAATCCGCTGACCGCAGATACGGTTCCTTCAACTGAGTCTCAGTACCAGATGGCTGAGGTTGTTGCAGCTGATCTTCGCGAGCTTGGTGCAGAAAATGTAGTTGTTGACGAGCATGCTTATGTGGTTGCTCACTGGCCAGCAAGCAAGGGTCTAGAAGACCTTCCAACTCTTGGTTTCTGCTGCCATATTGATACGGCTTGGCAGTCTTGGGGCAATCCCGTTCACCCTCAGGTAGTCATATATGAGGGCGGCAAGCTGGTAGTTGGTTCTGATCGCGAGGGTAGAGAGGTCTACATTAGCCCAGAGACTAATCCTCAGCTTGAGCACATGGTTGGCTGGCAGCTTGTTACCACTGACGGCACATCGCTGCTTGGCGGCGATGACAAGGCTGGCATTGCTATGCTGGTCAGCTTACTTGCTCGCTACAAGGAGCATCCAGAGCTTAAGCACCCACGTATTGCGCTTGCGTTTGTTCCTGATGAGGAGATTGGCCACGGCGCTGCTCTTCTCGACCTTGATACCTTTGGTGCTGCGTATGGTTACACCATTGACGGGGGTCCGTTTGGTGAGTTCTGCTACGAGACCTTCAATGCTGCTGAGGTGTTTGTGCGTGCTCACGGACTTTCGGTTCACACGGGTACCGCAAAAGGCCAGATGATCAATGCATCTGAGGCAATTATGCGCTTCCACGAGTTGCTTCCACCTGCGGAGCGTCCTGAGTTCACTGAGGGCTATGATGGCTTCTTCTATCTGGAGCGCGTCAACGGTGATTGCGAGTCTGCTCGCGCTGATTACATCATTCGTGACCATGACCAGGCAAAGGTTGAGCGCCGTAAGCAGTTGATGGTTAATGCTGCAGCGTATGTAAACAAGCAGATCGGCTCTGAGGTACTTTCCGTTGAGATTCACGACCAGTATCACAACTTGGCTGACATCGTATTAAAGCCTGAGTATGCGCACTTAATCGAGAATGCACGCACTGCATACGAGAAGGTCGGCGTAGAGATGACCTGCATTCCAATGCGTGGTGGCACCGACGGATCCCAGCTTTCCTTTAGAGGATTCCCTTGCGCTAATCTTTCTGCCTGCTACTACAATGCTCACGGCGTCAGAGAGTTTGTTCCTGTCCCCGAGCTTGAGGGCATGGTTGATATGCTTGAGCACCTGGTAGAGCTCTACACTCATCCACAAAACTAGGAGATAGTCATGACTCATTTTGAGACAGATACACAGTATTTGATTGATACTACAAAGAAGCTTGTTGAGTGCGATAGCCCTGTTGGCTACTACGAGCGCATTCACGAGCTACTTCGTGAGCTTGTTGCTGAGGCAGGCTATGAGCTTCAAATTGACAACAAAGCTACGGCATACGTCCTGGTAGAAGGCAAGGATACCAGCAAGACTGTGGGCGTTAATGCTCACCTTGATACTATTGGCCTGATTGTCCGTGGCTTCAATTCAGACGGCACACTGCGCGTTCGCCAGCTGGGCGGCATCAACTACCACAGCATTGAGGGCGAGACCTGCCATGTTGTCTGCAGAGATGGCTCCGTTGTTGATGGTCAGGTAATCTGTAATCACCACTCCGTTCACGTCTTTGAAGACGCTCGAACCATGGAGCGCAACGAGGACAACATGTCCATCTCGCTTATAGCTGATGTTTCTTCCCCTGAGGAAGCTCGTGCGCTGGGCGTCTCTGAGGGTGCAGTTGTTGCCATTGATCCTCACTTTGAGATGTATGACAACGGCTATATGGTTTCTCGCTTTATCGACGATAAGGCTTGTGTTGCCGCACAGCTTCATACACTCCGTTGGCTTGCGCAATCTGGCGAGAAACCCCTCTATAACACCTTGTTTGCATTCCCAATGTACGAGGAGATTGGCCACGGCGGCGCATTCTTGCCTGTTGAGGTAGACGAGTACGTATCGCTGGACATTACCCTTATTGGCCCTGACTACAATTCAAACGAGCACCACGTAGGCATCATTGTTTCTGATATTCGCTCGCCTTACGATTGGGAAGTTTCCAACAAACTTATTGCGTGTGCGCAGGAGGTTGTTGAGCCAGAAAAGTGGAACCAGCAGGTTGCCTTCCACTTCTCAACTGATGCTAACGCTGCATATTTCTCCGGCAACGATCTTAAGAGCGGCGCATTTGGTCCAGCATGTCTCAACACTCACGGTCGCGAGCGTTGCCACATCGATGCAATTATCGGCACTGAGAACCTGTGCCGTGCGTACGTTCTTGGATATGGCGAGAAGAACTAGTTTTTCTCGCCATGGGTGCGTCTTGTTCTCATAGATGTATCAAAGAGTTTGTAAGATATGCTGTATATCGTGTGAATTTTGCCGTAGACGTGATAAGGTAGCCATAGTTAACTTTTCGAGTCAGGAGTTATTCATGGATAGACGTTCGTTCCTTAAGCTTGCAGGTCTCATTCCAGCTACAGCACTGTTTGGCTGCAAGGGAACAGACCAAGAGAAGTCTCAGGACGCCACAAAAGATGAGGCTAAGAAATCTGATCCTGTTGCGGTAAAAGTTGCAACGCTTAAAGGTCCTACTGCCATGGGCTTGGTTAAGTTCATGAGCGAGGTTGAGGCACAAAACATTACCGATAACAACTACTCGTTTGAGATTTTGGATGCCCCTGATCAGGTAGTTGCTAAGGTTGCTCAGGGTGACGTTGACGTTGCGTCTATTCCTGCAAACCTTGCAGCTACGCTCTTTAACAAGACCAAAGGCGCCTATAAGGTAGCTTGTCTTAACGTATTGAACGTCCTTTACATTGTTGAGACGGGTAGCGCTATCTCTAAGCTTACTGACCTCAAGGGAAAGACGCTCTACGCTTCTGGAAAGGGCGCAGTCCCAGAGTACACATTGTCCTACTTGTTGAGCAAAAATGGTATGACACTTGGTGAGGACGTCCAGGTAGAGTGGAAGAGCGAGCATACCGAGTGTGTTGCTGCTCTGGCTCAAGATCCAGAGGGAATTGCGCTGCTCCCACAGCCTTTTGTTACGGTGGCACAAAGCAAGAACAGCCAGATTCGCATTGCAATCGACCTTGGCGCTGAATGGGAGGCTGTCAATCCTCAGAGCAAGCTGATTGCTGGCGTAACTATTATTTCTTCAAAGCTCATCTCAGATTCTCCAGATGCGGTAACGGCCCTGCTTTCTCACTACAAAGACTCTGTTGCATTTGCGGTTGATCATCCAGATGAGGCTGCTACGCTTGTAGGTAAATACGGTATTGTTCCAGAGCCTATTGCCAAGGTTGCGCTGCCTAAGTGTAATATTACGTATATTGATGGTGCAGATATGAAGAGCGCACTTTCAAGTTACTTAGGCATTCTGGCTGAGGCTAATTCTCAGGCAGTAGGCGGACAGGTTCCTGGAGACGATTTCTACTTTGGCGCATAACCCGCACATAAAAGATAGTATTTCTGCCCGAGGTGGCGCCAAGAAAGGCGCTGCCTCGGCAGATTTTTCTGTCGAGAAAAACGATCAGGCCCAAAGCGCAGGTCAGACCCAAGGTTCGGGCCGCGTGCAAGGCAAACCGACTGTGCGCAAAGTTGCTTCTAGCTGGGGAGCACGTTTAGGCGCACTGGTATTTTGGCTTGTCGTGTGGCAGATAGCTGCGGTTGTCATCAATCAGGATATTGTTTTAACTTCACCTATTCAGACCATTCAGACGCTTTTCTCGCTAGCTCAACTACGCGAGTTTTGGGTTTCTATTGGTCTTTCTCTTTTGCGTATTTTTGCTGGTGGAGCACTTGCTTTTACGGCTGGTTCCTTGCTGGCGTTTTTGAGTTTTAAGTACAAGTTGATCAAGATTCTTTTTGAGCCGCTTATTTCTACAATCAAATCAATTCCCGTGGCATCGTTTGTCATCTTGCTACTAATCTGGGTTCGCACGCCCTACCTCTCAATTTCAATTTCATTTTTGATGGCACTTCCCATCATCTACATTGCAGTACTTGAGGGGCTCCTCAGCACTGACCAGCAGCTTATTGAGATGGCTGATGTATACCAAATTCACGGTTGGCATCGCATTAAAGCAATTTATTTGTCGCAGCTTATGCCCTCGCTTAAGACAGCCACCTCACTTGCCATGGGATTTTGCTGGAAGTCGGGAATTGCTGCCGAGGTCATTGGCCTTCCAACATTCTCCATTGGCGAGCACCTCTATAACGCTAAAGTGTATTTGGATACGCCAGCCCTTTTTGCGTGGACGCTTGTGGTTATTGTGATGAGCGCACTTGGCGAGAAGATCGTGATGCGGTTAGTTTCATGGGCCGCTGCAAGGCTAGAAAAGAGCTGCTCATGAGTATGAATACAACTAATTGTGCCTATGCGACCGAGCAGTTGCTTGAGGTAAAAAACATCACTAAATCGTTTGGTAATACGGTTGTGCTTGATGATTTTTCCCACAAGTTTGAGAGGGGAGTGTACGTACTCTCTGAGCCCTCTGGAGCAGGTAAAACAACACTTCTTCGTATTCTTTGTGGTCTTGAAGTGGCTGATTCAGGCACAGTGCTTAAATCGCCTGACGCTAAAACGGTCATGATGTTTCAGGAAGATAGACTGCTAGAAAACTTGAGCGTTATGGCAAATATCATGCTTGCTATACAGTTGCACTCAAAGGAGCAAAAACAAAGCGCTCGAGAGCGTATTAAAGAGGCGCTTTGCAAGGTAGGACTTGAAGGAACAGAAAACAAGCCTGTTTCTGAGCTTTCCGGTGGTCAAAAGAGACGCGTTGCTCTTTTACGTACACTCTTTGCAGATGCAGACATCTTGCTCTTTGATGAGCCGCTCAAGGGATTAGACGAAGCGCTTAAGCAGCAGGTTATTGCCTCTGTCAAACCGTTCATTGAATCAAAAGTTGTAATTTGGGTAACTCATACTCCTGAAGAAGTAAAACTGCTAGGCTCTTATACAGCACTGCAGTTATAGGAGTGAACTACATGTACAAGGTAATTCTCGCCGGCGGAATGGCGTCTGGTAAATCAACTGTTTCTAAAATGTTTGAAGCAGCAGGTGGTCTGCGCTTTGACCTAGATGAGGTTTCTCGTAGACTTCTGAGACCTGGATGCGAGTGTACGTATCGTGTGGCAGAGGCTTTTGGTAACGATTTGTTGGACCCCGTTACTCATGAGATTAATAGGCGAGAGCTTGGTCGTAGGGCTTTTGCCACTAGAGAATCTGCTGAGCTCTTAGAAGAGCTTGAGATGCCTTTTATCAGGGAATATATGCGTCAATTCCTCACAAAAGAGGCTCCTGCTGCAGATGCTCAGTTCTGCTTTGTAGAGGTTCCGCTGCTTGACCGCGTTGAAGACTTGCTTGAGCTGGTTGATGAAGTTGTTGTTGTTGTAGCGCCTTTGGAACTGAGAGCAGAACGCGCTGAACAGCGAGGATCTTCTCGCCAAGAGTTTGAGCAGCGTATAGCGCATCAGCCTTCCGATACGTATTTGCGTAATCAGGCGGATACAGTGTTTGTAAACTCTGAAGGCCTCGATGATCTTAAGGCGCAGGTAGAACTTTGGTTAAACGCTCGGTTTAACCAGCATTCAGAGCAATAAGTTATAGCTTACGTGCGCGGCCTCTAGAAGGGTGTCCTCAGTGAACTCTCTACCTTGGCAGCTGCATCATCAAAGGTAATTTCAAGGCAGTTCTTGAGCATGTTTTGGCCAACACAATAAATGCCATCGTTAACACATGCGCTGCCAATAGCAACTGCCTTGTTAAACACAGCTTTCTGGTCAAAGACAGGAACACCATTTTGCTTAAGGAACGAGAAAACTTCTTGAGGGGTATCTAGTTTCTTCACAGAAGCATCTGCCTTGAGAAGGTCTTCAAGCTCTTCTTTTGCAGGTTGGGCAACACTGCCGCCGATAATTATTGCCATTTGATAGCAAGCTGCACAAAGGTCAGAGCGTCCTAGCTTCCACTCCATATAGGCCAAGCGATAGTACACCAGAGCAACATCTGAGCTAGAGAAAATGTGTGCGATAAGGTCTTTGAGCAGCTTTGCAGCCTCAAAAACTTTTGACTGATCTTCTAATGTTCTTACCAATAGCAGCGTTGCATCAATTCCCAAAGGAGAAATTCTATGGGCTTCTTGTGCATAGCGTTCTGCTTTTTCTGGCTGTTCAAGCAGGTTGTAGGCGCGAGCCATTCTTGCTAAAGACATAAAATAGGTGTCTGGAATAAGCACCAGTTTTCTTGGCTCATTGGGAAATGCAAGGTTATAAGCTACGCGCTCTGAGAGGGAATCAAAATATCTGTAGATAGAATCAGAGTCATCCAGATACAGACCCATATCAAGGGTTGGTGAAACCTGAGACTCAAGCTCTGTAAGCACCTTTTCTAGAGCGTCTGGATCTGGCTCTCCATCCATAATGTTATTTATGGATTGAAGCGTTTTTTGCAAAGGCGAACCAAAGAGGAATTTCTCGGCCATAGACCTTCTGTCCGAGAAATCAATAGTGCCTTCAACCAGGCCATGGATGACTCTATCAAAGCCTTCAATGGCATAAATATCAGAAGTTGAAGCTTTTGCTTCTTCAAACTTTCCAACCGCATCTGCGGTAGAGGCATCTTTTGGGATGTTGTTGAGAGTGGTGTTCCAAAGCCTAATGCGATGAGATGCCTCAGAGTAGCCAAGGTCACTTACCTTTTGGGCTCCACAAACAGCAGTAACTGCTGGCGAGCAGAGGCGATCAGAAAGGTCTGGCATTTCAAAGAAGCTACGAGGAGACACCCACTCGTCCGTTTGCTTCATAAAAGGCTCAACCTCGCTAAACCAACCTTCAGAGTCAAAAGAAACCTTGAGCGCTGGATCTTGCGGGAAGCTGTTGCCGTCAATTTGAGTGTTTGCTGCAGTAGGCAAGAGGCGTGCAAGAGCAGCCTCGTTTAAGTCCATGGATAGGACAATGCGTTCTTCTCCGCGCAAGCTGCCATTGATGCAGACGCGAGAGATTTTGCAGCTCTGAAGTGCCATACGAGCCACGCAAAGAGAAGCACGTAGTGCGTAAGCGCGCGCCGCTGCAATTTGCTCTGCCTTTTCTGCAGACAAGAAGCTAAAGCAGCGAGGACGAGCTACAAAGAACTCAAATACCAAAATATCAAGCTGTGGATTGTAAGAGAAGTTGTACACCATCCTAAAAGGGAATGGCGTGTTTTCAACATAGTTGGCAAACCAGAGACGCTTCATCCAGTCTGAGCTGCCATCAGCGTTACCGCTAAAAGGAGCAACTTGCTCAGAAAGAGAAGCTGACTTGGGCATGAGACTTGCTACCTGCGAGAGGGTAGTACGAACAAGCTGAAGATCTGTCTCAGAAGCATGTGTATTCTTTAGGGCTTCAACATCTTGTGAAATGTTGAGGATTGCTTCTGTTGCAATAAAAGCATCGTACTCTTCTGGAGCACACTCCAGCGTGTTGGCGTTGAACCACCAGCGACCGGTTCTATCAAGCTTATGGACGTCACCTTTGGGCAGATTGGTATTCTCGAGATTTTTAGAGCGCATCAGCATCTCTTGAAGACCAGCCTCTGCAATCTGATTGTTTGCAACAAGGTCTTTAAGAGCGGCAATGACATTATTTGAGCGCAGCAAAATCTTCTCTAGGGTAGAACCCTGAGGTTGCTTTGAAGCTTTATTTAGCGAGAAAAGATCTGAGACGCCCAAGGTATCTCCTTTATCTGATGTAACTTGTTTATTTAGGTGCTAGTTTAGCGCATATAGGTAATTAATTTATTACCCGTCACACTTTGAAACTATACTGCAATTTATAAATAGTATAGAACAAGTGTTTCAGTTTTGGAAGTGGGGTATACTACATTCACAAGAAAAGGAGAATCTCATGGACGCATCTCATGCTGAAGATCAACATAAAGAATATATAGGTGCTGAACTGCGCCGATTTGGTCGTGAAGTAGGAGAAGAGAAGCTTCAGGTAGTATCTCCTTTTGAGCCTGCAGGTGATCAGCCACAGGCAATAGAAAAGCTTGCCCAAGGAATTGAGGACGGGCTTAGGTATCAGACGCTCTTAGGTGTTACGGGCTCTGGTAAGACCTTCTCTATGGCTAAAACTATCGAGAAGCTCAACCGCCCCACGCTTATTATGGAGCCCAATAAAACACTAGCTGCACAGGTTGCTTCAGAGATGAAGGAGCTTTTTCCTAACAACGCTGTTGTGTATTTTGTCTCGTACTATGACTATTACCAGCCAGAAGCATATGTTCCACAATCAGATACGTACATAGAAAAAGACGCTTCCATTAATGAAGAGGTAGAGAAGCTCCGTCACCAGGCAACTTCATCGCTTTTGTCTAGGCGTGATGTCATTGTTGTGGCATCTGTATCGTGTATTTACGGTATTGGCAGCCCTCAAGATTATGCAGGCCTTGCTCCTAATGTAGACAAATCCGTTCCTCTTGAGCGTGATGATTTTATTAAAGATCTTATTGATGTTCAGTATGATAGAAATGATTACGATCTGCAGCGCGGTATGTTTAGGGTTCGTGGAGACGTTGTTGATGTGTTCCCGCCGTATGCAGAAAACCCGCTGCGTATTGAGTTCTTTGGGGATGAGGTAGAAAGCATCTCAGAGGTTAGCAACGTTACGGGAGAAGTGCTTAGAGAATTTGATGCTATTCCCATTTGGCCAGCATCTCACTATGTTACTGAGCGTCCAAAGATTACTCGCGCACTTACAACCATTTCTGAAGAGTTGGAAGCTCGTGTTAAAGAGCTTAAAGAAAACGATAAGTTACTTGAAGCTCAGCGTCTTGCTCAGAGAACAAATTATGACTTAGAGATGCTTGAGACTATGGGTTACTGTAATGGCATTGAGAACTACTCGCGCCATTTGGACGGTCGTGCTCCAGGTGAGCCTCCCTATACGCTCATTGATTATTTCCCTAAAGATATGATTTGCATTATCGATGAGTCACACGTTACGGTTCCTCAAATTAGAGGTATGTATGAGGGTGATAGGTCTCGTAAGGTTACGCTGGTAGACCACGGATTTAGACTTCCTTCTGCGCTTGATAATAGGCCACTTAGGTTTGATGAGTTTGAAGGACGCATCCCTCAGTTCATTTACGTTTCCGCAACTCCTGGAGACTATGAAGAGACGGTTGCTCAGCAACAGGTGCAGCAAATCATTCGTCCAACGGGCCTTCTCGATCCAAAGATTGACGTTAGACCGGTAAGAGGTCAGATTGATGACCTTATTTCAGAGGTCAAAGAGCGAGTGGCAAAAAAAGAGCGCGTTCTTGTTACCACGCTTACTAAAAGAATGGCAGAAGACCTTACAGATCACCTGTTAGATGAGGGTATCAAAGTCAACTATATGCACTCAGATACCGCAACGCTTGACCGCGTAGAAATCATTAGAGAGTTGCGTCAGGGCAAGATTGACGTACTGGTTGGCATTAATCTTTTGCGAGAAGGACTTGATATTCCAGAGGTTTCTCTCGTGGCAATTCTTGATGCAGATAAAGAGGGCTTCTTAAGAAACAGAAGGTCTCTTATTCAGACTATGGGTAGAGCGGCAAGAAACGCTTCTGGCCAGGTCATTATGTATGCCGATAAAATCACTGATTCTATGCGCATTGCTATAGATGAGACAAAAAGACGTCGAGAAATTCAGGAAGCGTTTAACAAAGAGCACGGTATTGTACCTAAGACCGTTAAGAAATCTATTACTGATATTGCAGGCTTTATTGCTGAAGCTTCAGAAAACGTTGATAAACGTAAGCGCAAAAACGGGGAGTTCTATACCGCCTCTGATGACGAAGATTCGCTTGAAGAGCAGCAAGAATCAATTCTTGAGATGCCTGCAGAATTGCTTGCTGAAGAGCTTCAAAATCTTCCGCGCTCAGAGGTTGAGGCTATGCTTTCTGGTATGGAAGCAGAAATGGCAGAAGCTTCTGCGTCAATGGATTATGAACATGCAGCAGAGCTCAGAGATCAGATTGTAGCCATTAGAAGCCAGCTTGAAGGCACTACATCAGATGATGTTATCAAGAGGCTTAAAACAGGAGCTAGAAAGGGCAGTGCTCACGCAACTCGTAGACGTTATAGAGGCAAGCACTAAGCGTTGTTGTAGTGCTCTACTACAAGCTCAGCCATTCTAATGCCATCTGCAGCAGCACTCATAATGCCGCCCGCATAGCCAGCACCTTCACCTACAGGCCATACACCTGGTGTATTAATGCTTTGTCCTGTTTCATCGCGGGTAATTCTTACGGGAGAGCTTGACCGTGTTTCAACACCCGTAAGCACAGCGTCGGGATGCGCAAAGCCATGAAGCTTTTTATCCATGACCGGAAGGGCTTCTCGCAAGGTTTGTAAGACGTAGGGTGGAAGACAGTCTTCAAGCGAGGTCCAGGTAACACCACGTGGGTAGGTTGGTTTTACCGAACGAGGCCCAGTAGAAGCTTTCTTGTTGAGGAAGTCGCCTACAAGCTGAGCAGGAGCAACATAGGCTCCGCCGCCCGCTTTAAAGGCCGCTTGTTCGCAGCTGCGTTGTAGTTCAATTCCAGCAAGTACGTCATCTCCTGGAAGATCCTCTGGATAGACGTTAGCCAAGAGACCGGAGTTAGCGTTTTGTCCTGCGCGATCAGACAGGCTCATGCCATTTGTGACTACGCCGCCCTTCTCACTAGCTGCAGAAACAACATAGCCGCCGGGACACATACAGAACGAGAAGGCACTCCTACCAGAGGGAAGGTGAACAGAAAGCTTGTAGGGCGCCGCTCCTAATACAGGGTTGGTTGCTTCAGGGCCATAGAGTGATTTGTTGATTTGAGCCTGAAGATGCTCAATTCGCACGCCCATGGCAAAGGTTTTTCTCTCCATGGAGATGCCTTTGTCTTTGAGCATGACATACGTGTCTCTACTTGAGTGTCCGGTTGCAAGAATTACCGTGCGAGTCTGTATGGTTTCAGTTTGAATTGAACCGTCTGAAGTGGTTTTTTCAACCTGAATTGCAGAAAGAGAGCCGTCTGAGGCTCGCTCTAGGGAGGTGAGCTTTGTCCTAAACGCAACGGTTCCGCCAGCGTCTTCAATCATTTTGACAATGTTGGTCACAACGGCGGGAAGAACATCGCTTCCTACGTGGGGTTTTGCGTCCCACAAAATATTTTTCTGTGCGTCCGCTTTAACAAAAGTCTCAAGAATAAAGCGATGAGAAGCACTCTTGGTACCTGTGTTGAGTTTTCCATCAGAAAACGTACCAGCACCACCAAGGCCAAACTGGATGTTGCTCTCAAGATCTAGTTGACCCGTTTGGTTGTGATGCTCTACTGCTGCAGTTCTTCTCGTTGCGTCATCTCCGCGCTCAATGAGCAGGGGATTAAGGCCAGCTTTGGCAAGCGTCAGTGCACAAAATAGGCCTGCACATCCAGCTCCTACAACAACGGGACGGTTCTCTGAAGGAGCAGGTTGCATTGCTTTGGGAAGCGCAAAAGTATTTGGCTCTGCAAGCTTTATATGCTTTGCTGCAGGCCTACCTTGAATCTTGCTAAGAAGTTTTTGTTCCGCTGCAGGCCCACCTTTAAGGTTTACGTGATAGGTGAGGATAAGAACAATATCGTTTCTTTTACGAGCATCAATTGAGCGTTTATGCAGCTCATATGAGGTAATCTCATCCGCAGAGACTCGGAGAGTGCGAAGGAGCGCGTCAAAACCCACCTTTGATTCTTTAGCGGGATGCTTACGAAGAGGCGCAACATGAACTTTAATGTTTGATACTTCCAGCATGTTAGTTGTCCTCTTTCAAAGATTCGCAATTCTGACCAACGCTTTTTGCGGCAGCCAGACCGGCAATCATGCCGCTCTTCCACGCCCACGAGAGGTTAAAGCCTCCACATTGAGCATCAATATCAAGAGCCTCTCCTGCGATAAATAGACCAGGAGCACCGTGTGCTTCAAGAGTGTTTGTATTCACTTGCTCAACGGAAATTCCACCAATACAGACCTGTGGAACAACTTTGGAGGATGTACCGGTAACGGTAAAAGTGATTTTGTGAGCCTTGGCAACAGTGGCTTCAACTGAGTCATGAGCGCTCAGGTAGGCAGCAATCTGTGGATCGAGAAGACCGTCGGTGGTGTGAGCTTCTACAGCTGCTGCAACTTCCTCTTCCGTAAGCTGGGGAAGAAGGTCAATCTCAAGCACGTCACCAGGTAGAGCTGTGCGAGACAAGTTGAAAATCATGATGCCCGAGAGTCCAAATGACCTAAAAAGCAGCTCGCCAGACTCCTCTTTGAGCACAGCTCCGTCTCTTACAAGAGCTGCGTGTGCTCGTACGCGCTTTCCATCAAGGCCTGTTGGCGGCTGAGGAGTGCAAGTGAGCGCGCAGAGTCCTGGTCGCAGTGAGGTGGTCTGCAGCTGAAGGCTTTCAGCAAGTTTTGTGGTTGTGAGTCCACCAGTAGCTAAAACTACCGATGAAGCGTGGATCTCATAGGTTTTCTCGCCAGCAAAGCATTCTTTGAAGGCAACGATGAAGCTGTTGTGTTGGGATTTGACTGATGTTACTTCTCGCCCCAGGGCAAATTGGACACCGGCTTTTTGGGCTCGCTTGAGCAGCAATGATTGGATGGAGCTTGCTTGCCTGGTAAGAGGGTACATTCTGCCCTCGTCTTCAGTTGCCCACGCAAGACCGCTGGACCTAAAGAAAGCCAGGATGTCTGCAAGAAACGTGTCCTTGTCTTTGCAGACAGCCTGAACAAACTCTGGATGAGAAAAATTCTCAAAGCTCAAATCTGCATTGGTGAAGTTACAACGACCTCCGCCTGTTGCCAGGATAGTTCTGCCACTCTCTAGTGCTTTTTCAAAGACAACAACGCGCTTGTTGGCGCCAAGAGCTTCGGCAGCAGTGATGGCAGCGCAGAGTCCTGCTGCGCCGCCACCTAGAATTGCTACATCAATGTTGTCTGGCACCATGAACGCCTGAGCTTGCTTGATGCGCAGAGCTTGTGCTGCTTGTCGTTCTTTAATGCGCGTTGACTGAGCCATAGTAAGAACTACCTTTTGTGTTGTGTAAGCACCAGCTTTTAGGGCTTACAGGTCAAGAACGCTCTGTGTTGCGTCAGGGACAAGACCTTGAGGAAGCTCGGTACTAAAGGTTCCCTTATCGGCAATCTGAGCAAAGGTTGCATCCATAGGAAGCTGTCCCAAAGGCTTGAGGTTAAATGCTGCTGCGGTCTCGGCAAGCTTTGATGGACCGTAAGGTTCAATGCGCTCATCGCAGTGAGGACAGGTGATGTATGCCATGTTCTCAATCAAACCAAGCACAGGTACGTGCATCATTTCTGCCATGCGAACTGCCTTGCCCACAACCATCTGAACAAGATCTTGTGGAGAAGAAACAATCACAACGCCCTCAACAGGAAGGGACTGGAATACGGTTAGTGCAACATCGCCCGTTCCTGGAGGCATGTCGATGAGCAGGTAATCAAGGTCACCCCAGTTGCACTGGCTGTAGAACTGCTGGATAGCACCAGCAACAACAGGGCCTCTCCAGAGAACAGGATCGGTCTCGTTCTGAAGCACCAGGTTAGCGCTCATAATCTTGATACCGTTTGCATCCTCGATAGGAATAAGCTGCTCTTCAACGCCGTAAGAACGCTCATCAGAGATGCCAAACATACGAGGAATTGAAGGTCCGGTAATATCGCCGTCAAGAATACCAACGCGCTTACCTGCGCGAGCGAGGTTAGTAGCAAGAATGCCGGTGACAAAAGACTTACCAACACCGCCTTTGCCAGAAACAACGCCAATAACGTGCTTAACGCTTGAGTGTTGATTGAGTTCAAAGCCTGCAGGTGGCTGTGGCTCTTTCTTTTTGCCGTGAAGTGCGGCGTCAATTTCTTTACGAAGCGCCTCACGATCAATATCTACGTCTGCCATGTCTCTCCTTATGTAGCAGTTGTATGCAGTAACTACTTAATTCTACCCATAGAAGTTTATGGCAAACGAGATAGCTATAATCTTTTCGGCGCACTTTAGCTGAACGTAGGAGGTTCACATGATTTTCTCGTCAATTAAGAATTTATCTGAGAATGACTTTGGTCAGAAATATATGGCTTGTGCTGCGGAGTTTTTAGCAACACACAATCTGGATGAGCTGCCTTTGGGCAAAACAGAAATTGATGGAGATAACGTTTTTGTGAACGTCATGGAGTTTGAGCCTGCTCTTCCTGGCGAGAAGGACTATGAAGCTCATAAGATTTACGCCGATATTCACGTAGTTATTTCTGGTACCGAAAGCATCGCCGTTGCCCCTCTTGAGCAGTGTGTTCTTAAGGGTGAGTTTAATGCTGACGCTGATTTTGGCGCTTACACCAATCCTGGGGAAGAGACATGGGTAACCCTGTACGCAGGTGATTTTCTGGTGACACCTCCATCTGATGCTCACAAACCAGGCTGTACGCTGGAGAAATCTGGCTCAAAGCTCAAAAAAGCTGTGATGAAGGTTCGCATTAAATAGGGAAGCGTGCTTGCCGTGTTTTGGCGGCATTATCTTGGGTATACTAGAACATCAGTACGCACAAATTGTATCGGTGTGTACTGATGCTGTTTTCTATTGTTTGACGGTAGTCATGTAACAAGAAGCGCGCACGTCAAACTGGTTATGTGAGGAACTATGGCTTCAAGCAAAATTGCTATCCGTGGTGCACGAGAGCACAACCTGCAAGATATTGATATTGATATCCCTCGTGATCAGCTGGTAGTTATTACGGGACTTTCTGGTTCGGGTAAGTCGAGTCTTGCCTTTGACACAATTTACGCAGAGGGACAGCGTCGCTACGTTGAGTCTCTGTCCAGCTATGCCCGTCAGTTCTTGGGACAGATGGATAAGCCAGACCTTGACTCTATTGATGGCCTTTCTCCGGCTGTATCTATTGACCAGAAGACCACTTCTAGAAATCCTCGCTCTACCGTCGGTACCGTTACAGAAATCTATGATTATCTGCGTCTTCTGTACGCTCGCATGGGCACTCCTCACTGCCCTGAGTGCGGTCGCGTTATTGAGCGTCAGACAACAGATCAGGTTGCCGATAAAATCCTCGAGGCCGGTCAGGGACGCAGAGCTTATGTTTTAGCTCCTGTTGTTTTGGGCCGCAAGGGCGAGTACGTTAAGCTCTTTGAAGACTTGCGCAAAGAAGGATTTTCTCGCGTTCGTGTTGACGGCGTCGTGCGTGAACTTGATGAAGAAATCACGCTGGGTAAAACGCTCAAGCACGATATTGAGGTGGTTGTTGACCGTATTGTCATCCGCCCCGATTCTTTGGGCCGCATTGTTGAGGGCGTTGAGCAGGCAACCAAGCTTGCGCAGGGCAAGGTAGGCATATTGCTCTTGGCAGATAAGTCCAACCCAGAGACTATGCCAGAAGAACTCCTGCAGTATTCACTGGCGCTTGCTTGTCCTATTCACGGCCACTCCATGGATGACCTGCAGCCTCGCGATTTTTCCTTCAACGCTCCTTATGGCGCCTGTCCTGACTGCGACGGCCTAGGAACTCGTAAAATTATTGATGCAGCAGCACTTATTGCTGATCCAAAGCTGTCTGTCTCTGAAGGTGTTTTTGGAAGTCTCTTTGGCCACTCCAATTACTATCCTCAGATTCTGTCTGCAGTCTGCAAACATTTTGACGTGTCTGATACAACACCTTGGAACAAGCTGCCTAAGAAGGTACAAGACGCCCTTCTCGGTGGCCTTGGTTCAACTAAGATTCGCGTTGACTACAAAACGCGAGACGGCCGCAATACACACTGGTTTACCACGTTCTCTGGTGTCAGAAAGATTCTTTTTGACAAGTATCAAGAGACCACGTCAGAGAATATGAAGACGCATCTAGAGAAGTATATTCGCGAGATGCCTTGTACTACCTGCCATGGCGCCCGCCTAAAGCCAGAGATTCTCTCCGTTACGGTTGGCGAGAAAAACATCTGGGAGGTCTGTGAACTTTCCTGCAAAGAGTCACTTCAGTTCTTTAAGCAGCTGACTATTACTGACCGTCAGAAAGTCATTGCAGGTCCTATTGTCAAAGAGATTGTGGCAAGGCTGCAGTTCTTGGTAAACGTTGGCTTGGATTACCTCACGCTTTCTCGCGCAGCAGCATCGCTTTCTGGTGGAGAAGCCCAGCGTATTCGCTTGGCAACTCAGATTGGTGCCGGCCTCATGGGCGTTCTTTACATTCTGGACGAGCCTTCCATTGGTCTGCATCAAAGAGACAACAACCGTCTTATTGAGACGCTTAAGCAGCTTAGAGACCGTGGTAATACCGTGCTTGTTGTTGAGCACGATGAAGATACCATTCGTGCAGCAGACTACGTTATTGATATGGGTCCCGGCGCTGGTGAGCTTGGTGGTCATGTTGTTGCTGCTGGAACTCCAGAAGAGATCATTCAAAACCCTGATTCCATCACAGGTGCTTACCTTACAGGAAAGAAGCAGATTAGACTTCCAGAGGCTCGCCGTAAGCCTGGCCGCGGAAAGATTAAGATTACGGGAGCTAGCGCTAACAACCTTAAAAACGTTTCTGCCTCAATTGAGCTGGGCACGTTGACGGTAGTCACAGGCGTTTCTGGTTCTGGTAAGTCTTCTTTGGTTACCGATACCCTTGCACCCGCGCTTACCAATGCAGTTCAGCACTCAAAACGTGTGGTAGGAGAGTATAAAAAGCTTGAAGGCGTCGATCTTATCGACAAGGTCATTGATATTGACCAGAGTCCTATTGGTAGAACACCTCGTTCTAACCCAGCAACCTATATTGGCCTTTGGGATGATCTGCGCGCACTGTACGCTTCCGTTCCAGAGTCTCGCGCACGTGGCTATTCGGCTGGTCGTTTCTCGTTTAACGTCCAAGGAGGCCGCTGCGAGGCTTGTAAGGGCGACGGTCAGATTAAGATTGAGATGAACTTCTTGCCTGACGTCTATGTTCCTTGTGAGGTCTGCCACGGCAAGCGTTATAACCGCGAGACACTCGAGATTCTCTACCACGGCAAGTCCGTCTCTGACGTGCTTGACATGACGGTTCATGAGGCGCTTGCGTTCTTTGCAAACATTCCTCGCATTAAGAACAAGCTGCAGACGCTCCACGATGTTGGTCTTGGCTACATTCATCTTGGTCAACCAGCTACCACGCTTTCTGGTGGTGAGGCACAGCGCGTCAAGCTTGCAAAAGAGCTTCACCGTCAGCAGACTGGTAAAACTCTTTATATTCTGGATGAGCCAACAACTGGTCTTCATTTTGAGGATGTCAGACAGCTTATTGTTGTGCTTGAGCGTCTTGTTGATGCGGGCAACACCGTTCTTGTTATTGAGCACAATCTGGATGTCATTAAGATGGCTGACCGCATTATTGACATGGGTCCAGAAGGTGGCGATGGCGGTGGAACCGTAGTTGTTTCTGGTGCGCCAGAAAAGGTTGCGGCAACTCCAGAAAGCCACACAGGTAAGTTCCTCAAAGAGATTCTTGACCGAGATAACGCACGTCTAGCTGCAGAGAAAAAAGCTCAGAAGAAGCGTGCATAACATGGCGAGAAAAGCGGCAAAGGTTCAAAAGACAAATGCAATGAGGGAACTTGATGCTGCCGGCATTGCTTACGAGTTCCAATCTTATGAGGTAGACGAAGACGTTCCTTCTGGAGAGTTGGGCACTCATATTGCAGAGATGCTTGGAGAAGATCTAGACGCTGCATTCAAAACGCTTGTCTGCGTCTCTTCAAGTGGAGAGCATGTGGTGTGCTGTATTCCTGTAGACCAAGAGCTTGATCTTAAAAAGGCTGCAGCGGCATCCGGTCAAAAGAACCTCTCCATGTTGCCTGTTAAAGAGCTTGAGGGTTTAACGGGCTATGTTCGCGGCGGCTGCACTCCCGTTGGTATGAAGAGACAGTTTCCCACTATAATTGACGAGACCGCTCAGCTTTTTGAGCTTATTCATATCTCTGGTGGAAAACGTGGACTCAGTTTGACGCTTTCTCCAGAAGATTTAGCTTCATTTGTATCGGCTACGTTTGCAGATATTGTTCGCGAGGTGCACTAGTG
>CAUPCM010000012.1:0-22969 GCA_963509815.1 uncultured Atopobium sp.
TCAGCCTTCCATGAGCTGGCTCAGATTATGGTTGAGACTCAGTCTAAGGTTGATGACAACACGATTGATAGATTGTGCTTGAAGAATAGTGTTCCTCAGCGCGCGGTATCACGAGTCAAACAAGCACTTGAGTTGTGGGGCAATTCTGAGATACGACAGGAAGCCCTTGCTCATGATGTGGTTATTGCGGAGTCTCCTTTTACCCTGCAGGTTAATTCTGAATATGGGAACTATGTAGAAGGAGCCATCGATCTTCTCGCCTATAATAAGGGAAGCAAAGATGCGCTGGTAGTTGACTATAAAACGGGCGATAAAGGCCTCAGTGCCGCTCAGATTTACGCGCATCATCAGATGCAGGCAAACTTCTATGCCTACGTCTTGATGCAACGCGGATTTACCAAGGTTGAGTGCGCATTTGTCTGTGTTGAGGTTGAAGAAGCTGGTCAGCCACATGTTGCTCGTTACATATTTGATGTAAACCATCAACCACGGCTTTAAGGAGGCAAGAACGTGCCTTTTGCACATGTTGTTTTAGACATACCAACTCGTGCTCTCTCCGGCACGTTTGACTACGCCATTCCAGAATCTTTGGAAGAGACTGCGGTTGTGGGAACAACGGTCTTGGTGCCGTTTTCTCACAGGCAGGTCGTTGGCTACGTTGTGGGTGTCTCAGACCGTGTGTCTTCAGGTTTGGATGTTTCGCGCGTTCTTCCGATAACACAAGTCCTAGCAGATTCAGCGTTTGATGAGCAATCTACGCAGGTAGCAGAATGGATGAGCAAAGAGTATGCCTGCAGTTATGCAGACGCCTTGCATCCGTTCTTAGCTCCTGGTCAAAAAGTTAAAGTCACCAGAAAAGATGCGGATTCTCCCTGGCAGCTTGTTTGCGAGAAGTCCGGACCTGTTGACGAGCGCTGGGTTGAGTTGACAGAAAAGGCGGCTGACTTTACGCCCGCGGCAAATGCAAGCAAGCAACGTTCGGTGCTTGAGGCTCTCGCACAAGGTACTATGAGGTTATCCGAGCTTTCGGCTACCATTCCAGGAGCTCGCAGTGCGGTTACTGCGCTGCAGAAAAAAGGCATTGTTGAAGTCCGTACTCAGCGACAAATTCGTGGAAGCCAGGAGGGTTTGGGGACCACGCTTTCAAGTGGCGTAGCACCTCGTCCTCAACAGCTTACTGAGGGCCAGGTATCCGCTCTTGAAGCAATCGAGGCTGCACAAACTGCTGCTCAGGGCGATGTTGTGCTTATTGATGGCGTAACGGGCTCAGGTAAAACCGAGGTGTATCTCTCTGCTATCGAGAAGACCTTAGCGGCTGGCAAGGGTGCTGTAGTACTTGTTCCAGAAATTTCCCTTACGGCACAAACAGTCGGCCGATTCCGTTCGCGTTTTGGCGAGCAGGTGGCCGTTCTTCACTCAAAGCTTTCCCTCGGTGAGCGTTTTGACCAGTGGGATCTGATTAGGCAGGGTAGAGCTCGCGTGGTAGTAGGCGCGCGATCCGCGTTGTTTGCACCCATTCAAAACCCAGGGCTTTACATCATTGACGAGGAGCACGAGGCTTCGTACAAGCAGGATTCGCTTCCGCGCTATCACGCAAGAGAAGTTGCTGCTCAGATGGCTCGCCTGCGCGGAGCCGCGCTGGTACTTGGCTCTGCAACACCATCGCTTGAGAGTCTCTATCGAACAGCTCAAGGAAGCTGGCGTGACGCTAACTGGACGCGCGTCGCCATGACCGAGCGTCCTGGTGTGGCGGTGCTCCCGCAGGTCCAGGTAGTTGATATGGCTTCCCAGTTCAAAAACGGAGGCAGATCGGTCTTCTCGGCAGCTCTTGCTCTTGCACTGCAAGAAACAACAGAGCGTGGCGAGAAAAGTGTTCTACTCCTTAATCGCCGCGGTTTTGCAAACTTTTTGATGTGTCGCGAGTGTGGCTGTGTACCCGAGTGTCCGCATTGCTCGACGTCTCTCACGTACCATGAGCGCACGCATTCTCTGGTCTGTCATAGTTGTGGCAGGCAATGGTCTCAGCACGCGTATCCTAACCCTTCCAGCAAATGCCCAAACTGCGGAAGTCGTTACATGGGTGCTTATGGCGTGGGAACGCAGCGTGTAGAAGACGAGCTCAAGCTGCTGCTTGGTAGCGATGCGCCAATTATTCGTATGGACGCTGATACCACGGCCAAAAAGGGCGAGCACCAGCGACTCCTTGAGCTTTTTGATGCAACCCCTGGAGCGGTGCTCATTGGTACGCAGATGATTGCAAAGGGACTGGATTTTCCAGACGTAACCTTAGTTGGCGTTATTAACGCTGATACCATGCTTAAGCTGCCAGATTTTAGAGCAGCCGAGCGAACCTTTGACTTGCTGGAGCAGGTTGCTGGTCGTGCGGGCAGGGGAGAAAAGCCTGGTAAGGTCATTATCCAGTCGTACTGGTCAACACATCCTGCTATTGCTTCTGTTGTGACCCATGACAGGCGCCCGTTTCTTGATGCAGAGCTTAAAGAAAGAAGAGAAGGAGCTTACCCGCCCTTCTCGCGTTTGTCTAACGTGCTTTTCTGGGGCGCTTCAGAAAAAGAAGTTCGTCGCGTAGCAGATCAGATGGCAGAGTTACTGCATGCAAAGTTAGATTCACAATCCGGATGGGAGATTTTGGGTCCTGCTGATTGTGTAAAAGCAAAGGTAAAAGATAAGTATCGCAGACACATTTTAGTAAAATCTCCCGTAGATGCTCAGGTAGGAGAAACTCTTTCTGAATGTGCTGCTTCACTTGATAAAAGAGTGGGTATCAACATGACATTAGATGTTGATGCTTACGACATGATGTAAGGATTGTTATGAGTTCTGAAGTTGATGATATGGTGCTTTGGCCAGACCCTCGTCTGAGCCAAAAGTGTGAAGAAATTGACGATATTAACGACGATGTTCGTAAGATGGCCGAGCATATGCTCAAGGTTATGTATGCCACCGACGGCGTTGGCCTTGCGGGCCCTCAGGTTGGTTACATGAAGCGCATGGTAGTCATCGATGTTGATTACCCTAACGGCCAAGAGAACCCTTTTGTGCTCATTAATCCAGAGATTAAAGTTGCAGATGGTGAGCCTCGTGTATATGAAGAGGGCTGCCTTTCGTTCCCAGGCATTACCGTTCCTGTTACACGCCCAAGCCACGTTGTCGTTCACGCTTATAACCTTGATGGCGATCTGATGCGCTATGAAGCAGAGGGAGACCTTCTCGCCGTCTGTCTACAGCATGAGATTGACCACATTAATGGCGTAACCATGCCAGATCACCTGGGACCAGGCGCTCGTATGGAGACGCTGCAGGAGTACAAAGAGGCACTGGCTTCTGGCGCCCGTCCTGGTCAAACAGACTATTAGGAGTTGACATGCGCGTAGTCTTTATGGGAACTCCAGACTTTGCTGTTCCGTCGCTCAAAAAACTTGCTCATGACCATCAGGTAGCTTTGGTTATTACAAGGCCAGATGCCGTTCGTGGTCGTGGTAAAACGCTTGAGCCGTCTCCCGTAAAACAATGCGCACAAGAGCTTGGCCTGCCTGTTCTTGAGGCAAATCGCATGACTCCGGAAGTAATTTCTGCCATGCGTGAAGCACAACCAGAAGCGCTTTGCGTGGTTGCTTTTGGCTGTATTTTGCCTGATGAGGTAATCTCTCTTGCACCTTACGGTGCCCTGAACGTACATGCATCACTGCTGCCTCGCTGGCGAGGAGCCGCTCCCATTCAGCGCGCAATTCTCGCAGGTGATGCGGTTGCTGGCGTTTCTATCATGAAAATTGCTCATGAACTTGACGCAGGAGATTGGTGCAAGCAAGCATCGTGTGAGGTTGGCTCCAAAAATACTGAGCAGCTTACTGACGCTTTAGCACAGCTAGGTGCTGATGCTCTGTCTGAGGCTCTTTCTGAGCTCAAGAAAGGCTCTCTTGAGTGGCAGGTACAGGATGAGCGAGAAGTAACATTTGCTCCTAAAGTTACCAAGCAAGAAATGAAGCTTGTTCCAGAAGATTCCGCTCAGGTAAATGCCCTAAGAGTTCAGGCTTCCTCTGATACCGCTCCAGCTCGTGTATCTGTTGGAGGCAGGTCTCTACGCGCTTTGTCCGCTCAACTGGCACCAGGTGAAGTTTCAGTTGCTCAAGGTCTGGTTGCTGTTCAAGATCATAGATTGTTCCTGGGCTGTGCTGAAGGAACCCTTGAGCTTCTTGAGGTACGCCCAGATGGCAAGCGCTCTATGGATGCTAAATCATTTGCGGCAGGACTTCAGAAGTCTCAGATGACCTGGCAGAAGCTGCAATAATGGCTACGCTTACTCCCGCTCGAAGAGTGGCTTACCAGGCATTTTTTGAGTGCAGACGCAACAATCTACGTATTCGCGATTACCTACGAGAGTCAAAGGACTTCTCGGAGCTTTCTGTTCAAGATAAAGCTTTTGCTACTCGTCTTGCTCTGGGAGCAACGCTCACCAAAGGCAAGCTTGATGAGGCTTTAAAAAATCATCTTAAATCAGGTATTCATCTAGAGCCAAAGGTACAGGACGCTCTGCGTATTGCTGTATTTGAGGTTTTATATTTAGAGACTAGACGAGACGCCGCCATCAGCCAAGGCGTTGAGCTGGTAAAATCTGTCTCAAAGCGTTCTTCCGGCCTTGCAAACGCGGTGCTCAGAAAAATTTCTGAAGAAGAAGCTCAGCTGACACGTTCAAAGAACCCAAAAACACCCTCAGAGCTTTCTTGGGCGTCAGGCATTCCTGAGTGGATTTGCTTGGAAATTATCGAATCTCTTGGAGAATCTGCTGCTCAAAAGCTTATTCTTAATCTAAAGAATCCAGCTCCTGTGTATGTTTTACAGAGAAATCTATCAGAACAACAATTGCAGAGCAGCTCTTTAGAGCTACAGCGAACCGCTTTACCAGATGTGTATGAGGTAAAAAATCCCGCGCAACTTAACGTTGATGCGTATGTGAAGAAAGTTCAGCTAGTTCCTGCAGATTTAGCTTCTCAGCTTGTGGCACTTCTCGCGGCATCTTATGTAGACCAAGAAATGCTTGAGGTTGGACAGGGTAGAGGAACTAAATCTTTGTTGCTCTCTCATGCATTTGAGGTGCTCGATAAAGAGAACGCTCACATCACCGCTGTTGAGCTTGTAAAAGGAAAGTCCCACGTTTCAAAAAGAAGATTGAAGACCGCCGGACTTTCAGATCAGGTTACATCACTCACGTTTGATGCCACACAGTTTGTATCACCAGAGGTTCCAGAGGAGCTCAATCAGAGCTTTGACGTGGTGTTTATTGATGCTCCATGCTCTGGTTTGGGTACGCTTCGTCGTCATCCAGAGATTGCATGGAATCTGTCACCAGAAAGCCTCTATGACGGAGGAGAGCTTACCGTCTTACAGACCAAACTCTTGCAAAGTTGTAGCAGTCGTGTAGAGGTGGGTGGCTTTTTAGTCTATGCAACGTGCTCACTCTCAAATTCAGAGAATCAGCAGGTTGTAGATGATTTTCTTGCAAGTCCGGAAGGCTCTCAGTTTGAGGTACAAAGCCTTTTTGAGTGTCCCACGCGTGCACGTTTAGAACCAGAAGCGCAAGAGTTTCTCGATACATGCATTACGCCAGAGGGATTTTTGCAGACGGCTTTTGCTTCCGCTGATTGCGACGCCCACTTTATGGCGGTGCTCAAACGCAAATAAAAAGCTCTTGTTGTGTTGTTCAACAAGAGCTACATAGGTGACGTTTGGGGAGCACCTTCAGGCGAACGCGGAATTACTTGCCTTTGCTGTCGGTGTTGTAAAAACCGCTGCCCTTAAAGACGATGGTTGAGGTGTTGTACACGCGCTCGGTCTCATGTCCACATTTTGGGCACTGAGGAGCCTCAATCTTCAGGCTCATAGGACGCTCAATTTCAAAGGTATTGTCGCAGTGTGTGCAGTGATAGCTATAACGTGCCATGCTTCCTCCATGAAAACTATTTATAAACGTGAGATACTTTACCCTACTTAGAGTAGATATTTCACGATTGCAACTAATAAGTTGGTTTACGGAGGCATTATGCAGGTGACCGGTGCAATTTTTGATTGCGATGGAACCCTTGTTGATTCAATGTGTGTTTGGCGCAATGTGTTTGGCGCTGTTCTTCCTAAATACGGCAAGACCGTTGACTCAGAATTTTTTGAACGCGTTGAGGCTGTTTCGCTTATGGGTGGCTGCAAATTATGCGTTGAACACCTGGATTTGCCTATCACTGCAGAAACTTTATATGAAGAGTTTTGTGCATATGTAACAGAGCAATATCAGAACCACGTCTCAAGTATTCCTGGTGCAAAGGAGTTCTTGCAGGAGCTTTACGACGCAGGCATTCCTATGGCTGTTGCATCGTCAACTCCCGTGCGAGAAGTGCGCGCGGCCCTCGCGGCTCAAGGTATTGAGCACCTCTTTAAAACGGTGGTTTCTACAGAAGACGTGGGGGGAGTGGACAAGGTTGAGCCTGATGTATACCTTGAGGCACTCCGTCGCCTTGGCACCGATAAAGCAACTACCTGGGTCTTTGAGGACGCTCCATTTGGCGCTCAGACGGCTCAAAATGCGGGCTTTCCTGTGGTGGCGCTCTACAACGACCACGATGGCCGAGACCCCGTCTTTATGCGTGAGCACTCTAACATTTTTGCCCACACCTATGGCGAGCTGTCGCTTCTGCGTCTTCGTGACTACGAGCACCCTCTAGCTGCTGCTCCTTCTGGCGAGAAACCCCTTGAGGTCCTTATTGTGGGCGGATCCCCAGAGGCTGTTTCGCACACGACGCTCTCTACCTGCGCCCAAAGCGCTGACTACCTGATAGCAGTTGACCACGGTGCCGATGCGTGCTTTGCCGCCGGAGTAATTCCACAGCTTGCGCTTGGAGACTTTGACTCAGCTTCTGCAAAAACGCTCTCCTGGCTCAAAGAGCAGCAGGTACCTTGCATGAAGTTTAATGCGGATAAGTATGATACGGACCTGGCTCTTGCTTTAAAGTCCGCCGAGTACGAGGCTATTCGTAGAGATAGCAAGCTCTCGCTTACGGTCGTCTCAACGTCCGGTGGCCACTTGGATCACCAGCTTGTAGTGCTCGGGCTTCTCGCCACGTGGACAAAGACGGGCAAGGCGGCGGTTCGAGTTGTCGAGAATGACTTTGAGATGCGCTTTTTAGCTGCGGGCCAAGTTGATTCGTGGCAGCTGAGCGCAACAGATGCGGGTAAAAAGATTTCTCTTGTGGCTTTGTCAGAGGAGTGCGAGGTTTCTGAGGCTGGCATGAAGTGGAATCTTGATCACGAGAAGTTCACCTTGCTGGGAGACGACGGTATTTCAAACATAGTTGAATCAGACAATGCCTGGGTAAGGTGCGAGAAGGGCTGTCTTTTGGTGCAGCTTTGGAACTAAAGCGTTCATCGAGTCGCGTCTGCGCTGCGTTTGAGTTACAAAGCCCCAACATGTGATGATAAGCCCTAGCGAGCTATGTTTGGGGTTATCGACAGATAATCGAGCTAAGAAAAAAGGCCGCCGAAGCGACCTTTTTAAATTTGAGGTAAGACGAGCTGAGTTGCTTAGTTGCGAGCAATCTTGCCGGACTTGAGGCAACGGGAGCAAACATTCATCTTCTTGCGCTGGCCATCGACAACGACAGTAACACGCTGGATGTTTGGCTTAAAGGTGCGGGCCACAGTACGGTGAGAGTGGGAGATGGAGCGACCGGCAACGGCGTGCTTACCGCAGAAATCACAGACCTTCGACATGAGTAAGACCTCCATAGGATAGGCGCCCTCTGCGCCTAAAATTTCCAAATAGCCGAATTAATATAGCACAATATATTGTGTTGTCAAAGCATGAATATAACATTCACAATTAGATAGCTTTTAGATAGCTTTTGAATGTTTTTCATTTATTACACCAAGATTAAATAACAAGAAAAAGATTTGTCAATTGCAAGGTTATCAACTTGTATATATAAGCCGCTTTAATAATAAATGTGTCCTGCGGTATACTAAATAATAATGACTAACCCTGGTTCTTGCGAGAGGAGTTATGTAATGACTACCGCTGTTCCTGGAACACTAAGAGTTTCTAATGATTGCCTTGCTGACCTGGCGGGCTATGCAGCTATGGAATGTTATGGCGTTGTTGGCATGGCAGAGATTGATGAGGCAGCAGGTGTTGCTCGTCTTCTTCCAACATACCGACTTCGTAAGGGTATTGATGTGACCCCAACTCCTAAGGGAGTTCAGGTTGACCTTCACATTGTTGTTGAGCAGGGCGTTAACATGGCGTCTGTTGTCGACAATCTTGAGAGCTCAGTAAAGTTTTTGCTTAAGCAAATTGCAGAGCTTTCATGTGTTGATGTAACTGTACATATCGAGGCCATGCGTAATTCTCGCTAAGCTTTTTGCTTCAAATGAGTAGGAACTGAGGTCTAACGTGATTTCAAATGTCATTCGTACATGCTTCCCTGTAGCAGCTCTTGCTGTTGCAGATAAAGCAGAAGAGATCAACAAGCTCAACGTTTTTCCTGTACCAGATGGAGACACCGGCACAAACATGTCTCTTACCCTGGGCACCGTTGTCCGTGAGGTTCAAGATCTTCCTCAAGATGCAAGCATGCAGGATATTGCAAAGGCAATTACTCACGGTTCTCTGATGGGCGCTCGTGGTAACTCTGGTGTTATTACGTCTCAGATTCTTCGCGGTATTGCTGAGGGTCTGTGTGACGTTAAGAACCCTGAGGCAGTAACTCCAAAGGACATTGCACACGCATTCCGTCGCGGTAAAGAGGTTGCTTTTAAGGCTGTTAGAAAGCCAGTTGAGGGCACTATTCTTACCGTTTTGAAGGACGTCTCTGCTAAGGCAGACTCCCTTGAGAAGTCTCAGCTCACTCCAGTTGAGGTTTTGGATGCTCTGGTTGTTGAGGCATATGAGTCTGTTGCCCGCACTCCTGAGCTTCTTCCTGTCCTCAAAGAGAACGGTGTTGTCGACTCCGGTGCATTTGGTTTTGCAACCTTCCTTGAGGGTTTTGTAAACGCTGTTACCGGCAAGACTGAAACAACTGACTTCCAGACAACCGTTTCTGTTTCTGACGCTAAGGCTGCTACCAGCGCAAAGGTTGAGATTGAGCTCAACGATGACTGGGAGGGTTCTGAGTACCGCTACTGCAATGAGTTCCTCTTCAAGGCAGATAGCCCAGACTTTGACGAGGAAGCAGCTCTGAACTTCCTGGCAACTATGGGTGATTGTGAGCTTCTTGTTGGCGCAAACCCAGACTATAAGATTCACGTTCACTCAAATACTCCTAACAAGGTTCTTGAGTACATGCTTCAGTACGGCCAGATTTTTGAGGTCTTCATTCACAACATGGACCTTGAGGCTAAGGAGCGTACCGAGAAGATCGCTGAAGATAAGAAGGCTGCAGCTGCACCTAGAAAAGAGCTTGGCTTTGTTGCAGTAACTGCTGGTTCTGGCGCTGAATCAATCTTGAAGTCTCTTGGTGTGGACGTTGTTGTTTCTGGCGGTCAGACCATGAACCCTTCAACTGCAGACATTCTTGCTGCAATTGAAGAGGCCAATGCAGACCAGGTCATTGTTATGCCCAACAACTCCAACATTCGTATGGCAGCAGAGGCTGCTGCAAGCGCATGTGAGGATGTTAAGGTTGCTGTTATTCCAACCAAGTCTGTTCTTCAGGCATTTGCTGCAATGTTTGTTGTTGCAGATGGCGTTCCATTTGAAGAGCTTGTAGAAGAGATGACCGACGCAATCTCTGGCGTTCGTTATGGTGAGGTAACTACCGCAGTCCGCGATTCTTCCGCAGCTGACGGCACTCCTATCCACGATGGCGATGTTATGGGTATTCAGGGCGGCTCCATTGATGTTGTCGGCTCTGATGTCATGAAGGTCACGCTTGACCTTATCGCTAAGATGCAAGAGGAGGAAGAGGGCGACAACCTCACCATTCTTGCAGGTGAGGACTTCTCTGACGAGCAGCTTGATCTTCTCGCCAGCAGAGTTGAGGACGCCTATCCAGACCTTGAGGTTGACGCTCAGCGCGGCGAGCAGCCACTCTATCCAGTCATCTTCTCTATTGAGTAGGAAATGTCTGAGTCCAAGGTAAGCATCGCTCCCGCATCAGAGCGAGTGGCTCATACCTGCTCGCTTGTTGATAGCGTGACCAGGTTAAGGTATGTCAATGCAAATCGTGCCGAGGCGCTTGAGCGTCTCGGCATTCTGCGTGTTCGAGACCTTTTGCTCAACGTGCCTCATCGCTACCTCGATTTTTCCCATCAAGTGCAGATTGCTTTTGCGCAAATAGGTGAGGACGCTACCATTACGGGCCGCGTTGCTTCGGTAAAGACTAAGCGTCCACGTCCCAAAATGGTCATTGTAGAGATTGAGGTTGTGGATGATACAGGCGTGCTCACAGCTTCGTTTTTTAGGCAGCCTTGGATAGCTGAGCAAATCCACGTTGATGACGAGGTGGCGCTGAGCGGCAAGGTGCTTTTTGCCTACGGTTACCGTCAGATGAAGTCACCGTTTTACGAAGTTCTGAGTACAGCAAAATCTGATGCAAGCGACGAAGCTCGCTCTAAAGAGGCTCACTCCAAAGAAGCTCCTTCAAAGGCGGCAATTCTTCCTGTTCACCCAGCTACCGAGGGCGTGAGTCCTGCATGGATGCGTCGCATTTTGTCAGCGGCTTTGGCGGACATGGGAAGCGTGTGTGATTGGCTGCCCTCAGAGCTCGTCTCCAAGCACAGCCTTATGTCACTCTCATCGGCGCTTCGTGAGGTCCATTTTCCCACAAGCCTTGACGCAGCTGAACAGGCTCGTCGCCGTCTTGCTTTTGATGAACTTCTTAGCTTACAGCTTGCCCTCCTGGCCAGGAGAAACCTTGAGCTTGCAGGTCATAAGCCTTTTGAGCACGTTATAGATGGACCTAAAGTTAAGGCTCTGGTTGAGGCTTTGCCTTTTGCCCTAACTGACGAGCAGAACCACGCTGCTCAAGAGATTCTTTCTGACATGGCTGCGCCGCGCATTATGAATCGTTTGCTTTTGGGCGACGTTGGTACTGGTAAAACAGCCGTCGCCGCCGTTGCCTTAGCTGCAGCCGCAGATTCATTAACTCAGGCAGCTGTGATGGCTCCTACCTCGGTTCTTGCGCAACAGTACGCTCAAAAGATTGGTCCCTTGCTTTCACTTGCTGGAATTACCTGGGCGCTTATTACTGGTTCTACCTCAGAAGAGGAGAGGCAGCAAATTGAACTTTGCCTAGCTGACGGCTCTTTGTCCGTTGTCTTTGGTACTACGGCGCTTCTTTCTGACCGTGTGGTATTTAAGCAGCTCACCCTTGCTGTTGTAGACGAGCAGCATCGTTTTGGTGTTGATCAAAGAACGGCGCTGCGCAAAAAGGGGCAGGGCGTAGATCTTCTCGCCATGAGTGCAACACCTATTCCACGCACATTGGCACTCTCTTTATACGGAGATGTTGATACGTCTCGTATTACCAAGAGGCCAAAGGCGGGAGCAGGCGTTACCACCAAGCTGTGTGTGCCAGAAAATCTTGACCAGGCATACGCCGCCATTTCCGAAGCTGTTCAGGCTGGTAACCAGGCATATTTGGTTTGTCCGTTGATTGACCCAAGTGATTCTGAAGAAGAGCTTGAAGATGTTCCTGAGGCTGCTCGTACCAACGGCAAGCTCTACAGCGCCACTCGTGTATACGAGGAGCTCTCAAAGACCGTTTTCAAGGACTTTACCTGCGATCTTTTGACAGGTAGATTGCCTGAGACACAAAAAGATCAGGTTATGAAAAAGTTCGGCGCAAATAAGACGCAGATTTTGGTCTCCACAACCGTCATTGAGGTTGGCGTTGACGTTCCTAACGCTACGGTCATGGTTGTCTTTAATGCTGACCGTTTTGGTTTGGCAACGCTGCACCAGCTCAGAGGCCGTGTTGGTCGAGGAGAATTCCCAGGAACTGTCTATCTTGCTAGCAACGCCAAACGAGGCTCTACCGCAAGAAAGCGTTTGGCCGCCCTTGAGCAAACCTCTGATGGTGCGCGCTTGGCAGAGCTTGACCTGGAACTTAGGCACGAGGGAGAAACTTTGGGGTACCGTCAGTCCGGCGGCACTACGCTCAAGATTTCTGACCTCTATGCAGACGCAGATCTTATTGAGGCAGCCCACATGGACGCTCTGGCAATTACGGCACAGGATCCAAATCTTACGAGCGATGCCTATGCTACCTTGGGAATTGAGGCAAAAGACCGCTTTGGCATCTACTTTGAAGAGCTTGGCTATAAGTAATAACCCGCAGGTAAACTACAGTACAAGATAGGTTTGGTGGCGAGAAACCCATGAGGATTGTTGGTGGAAAATGGAAAGGTCGTGCAATTGAGGCCCCTGATGGCAAGGGGACTACGCGACCAACCACTGATCGTACGCGCGAGGCCATTGCAAGTTCCATCTTGGCTTCTCGCGGTCTTGACCTCAGTGAGTCTAGAGTGCTTGATGCTTTTGCAGGCTCGGGTGCTATGGGCTTTGAGTTGCTTTCTAGAGGCGCACTGTACGCTACCTTTGTTGATAAAGACAGAAAGACATGTGAGCGCATTAAGCGTACGGCTAAGTCACTTGGTGTAGCCTCCTCTGAGATGAGTGTTATCTGTGGTGATACTGCGCGTTTAGCCGAGTCATCCCAGCTATTTGGAGCTCCTTTTGACGTGGTATTTTTGGACCCGCCTTATGCCGTTGAAGCTGAAGTAGTGTCCAAGCTACTCAGAGATTTAATCCAGCAGGGAAGTCTGACAGAAGATGCTGTGGTAGTGTACGAACATAGTCACAAATCAGATTCAGTTTCTCTTGACAACTTTGAGCTTTCTAAGAGTAAGCGCTATGGTATTGCTCAAGTTGATGTACTTGTTCGTTGTGAGGGATAGGAGATACGTTGAACAGCATCACTCACGTAGTTGTACCAGGTACTTTTGATCCCGTCACAAACGGACACCTTGATGTAATCAGACGAGCTTCTCGCCTTTTTGAAAATGTCACGGTAGCTGTTGCAGCTTCTAAGCGTAAGCATGGCACAGGAACTACTTTTTCTCTTGAAGAGCGCGTACAGATGCTTAAAGATGCTCTGGTAGATGAAGGTCTTGTGGACGTTTCTGTAGAGCCTATGGAAGGTCTTCTTGTTGATTTCTGCAACGCTCGTGGAGCAGGCGGTGTGGTCAAAGGCCTGAGGGCTATGACAGACTTTGAGTATGAGCTGCAGCAGGCAGACCTTAACTCCCATATGGCTCCTGAGCTGGAGAGCATCTTTGTTATGTCCAGTCCAGAGTACGGCTACATTTCTTCTTCAATTGTCAGAGAAATTTCAGCCATGGGCGCAGACGTATCATTTTTGGTACCAAAGAACGTCATTAAAAAGCTTGAAGCTCTGCATAATTGCGGTAATTAAGTATATTTGCCCTGCATTTTCATTATATTCTGCTAACATTCTTAAAAAGGTGTTTTATGCGTCGTGGTCATGTGGGCTATATGTGCATATAACACGGCTTATGTATTGGACTGAAAGGAGCCCTGGATGCAGCCAGGCGAGGAAATTGAGAGCCTTGTATCTGAGATTGAGCAGATTGTAACTGAGGCTAAGTCACCTTTTATGGATGGCGGTAACAAGAAGATTATTGATGCCCAGGACTTCTACGAGCTTCTTGACGAGATTCGTCGTGTTTTCCCAGAAGAGTTTGCAACCGCTCGTCGCATCATCAAGGAAGAGGATGAGACCCTTGAGCGCGCACGTGCTCAGGCAGAGTCCATCATTGCTGATGCACAGCAGCAGGCTATGATTCTTGCTGGTGACCAGGAGGTTGTCCGCCTTGCTCAGCAGCAGGCAGACACTATTCGTGACCAGGCAGAGCAGTACGAGCGTGATACTCGCTACAACGCTGAGGAGTACGCAGATACCGTTCTTGCTCACCTTGAGGAGAACCTCAAGAGCCTGACAAACTCTGTCTCTCGCGTTCGTCAGACGCTTGATGAGAACTCTGGTCCTCGTAACACCAGCAATAACGTTGCCTGGTAGTTCCAATGCAACCAGTTCTTTATGCGCTAGATGATCGTCTTGCAAACGCAGGCGATACCGTTTCTTATGCGGGCCATCTTAATGAAGACTCGTATGAGTTGGGAGAGCATGAATTTTCTCTCCCCATGGGAATTGATTTTGATCTAGTGCTTACCAACGCGGGTGAGGGCATTTTGGTTACCGGAATGCTTCGTGCTGACGCAGTTGGTACGTGTGACCGTTGTCTTGAGGACGCACATCTCTCTTTAAACGCAGAGGTAGATGAGTATTATCTCTTTGAAGAGCCTGTGATTGCTGCAGACGATGAAGATGAGGCAGATTACGTTTTAGTAAATGCCGATAAAACCATCGATCTTGCAGAGGCTCTTTTACCTTCGCTTGTTATGGAGACGCCTTATGTTGTACTGTGCAAGTCCGACTGCAAGGGACTTTGCCCAGTATGCGGTTGCAATCTGAACGAAGAAGATTGCGGTCACGCAGCTCAGATTGAGCAGAAGCGAGAAGAAGAAAAGCTTGCTTCAAACCCGTTTGCGGCACTTAAAAATCTTGTGATTGAGCCGGATTCGGAAGAGTAAAATAAAATTTCTTCTCCTAAATGGTGAAGAAATGCTGTATCTACGTACAAAATGTGTCAGTACGTGGTATAGTATCCAACGCATTATGTGAATGGGTCGCGCCCTCATGTGTTTTAGGGGCGCTAGCAAGAGCAAAAGAGGTTTAAGATGGCAGTACCTAAACAAAAGAAGGGCCGCGGCGCAACCCACACCCGTCGTTCGGCAAACAGCAAGCTTAACGCAGCAGCTCGCTCTGTATGCCCACAGTGCGGCGCTCCAAAGCTTCCTCACCACGTATGCCCTAACTGTGGCTTCTACAAGGACCGTGAGGTTGTTGTTACTGAGTAACACTCATACATCGTATGGCCAAGAAGGCCGGTTCTTTAGGGGCCGGCCTTCTTTTTTATAGCACTAAGGAGTTAACATGCCCGTTATTTGTGTAGACGTTATGGGATCTGACCAAAGCCCTGAGGTTGTTCTTGAGGGAGTACGTATGGCTCTCGAGAAGGACCAAGAGCTAGAGGTTCTTCTCGCCGGAGCTGATGAGTTTGTTACTCCTTTTGCAAACAATCACAATCGTGCAAAGGCTTTGGTAACCACCGAAGTAATTGCCATGAGCGAGCATCCTGCTAATGCGGTTAGACAGAAAAAAGACGCCAGTATTGTCAGGGCCGCTCAGGCGGTTAAGGCAGGAGAGGCCGATGGTCTTTTCTCGGCAGGCTCCACAGGAGCAGTGCTTACCGCTGCTACTTTTGGCATTGGTCGCATCAAAGGCGTAAAGCGCCCAGCACTCACCTTGATTCTTCCTGGACTTGGCGGTCATAAAACAGTCTTTTTGGACACTGGCGCCAACGCTGATGTGCGTCCAGACGTTTTAGTGCAATTTGCACAAATGGGCAAGGCCTTTGCCAACGCATCGCTTGGAATTGAAAATCCAACCGTAGGCCTTCTCTGCAATGGATCTGAAGAGACCAAGGGTTCTGAGCTTGCTCTCTCATACCATGCAGCTCTTGCAGAGGCGCCTATTAATTTTGGTGGAAACGCTGAAGGAACTGATATTTTAGGAAGCCGTTTTGACGTCATCGTGACAGACGGCTTTACCGGAAATGTAGCTTTGAAATCCATTGAGAGCACGGGTAAATTTATTATGTCTAGCCTCAAGGATGCAATTAATTCTTCCAAGAAGGCTGCGTTTGGCGCACTTCTTTTGAAAGACGCTCTTAAGGCAACGGCAGCAGAACTTTCAGGAGATTCTGTTGGTGGTGCCTTCTTGCTGGGTGTCTCGGCTCCTGTACTTAAAGGACATGGTGCTACCAGCTCTTCTGCAGTGTGCGCAGGAACACTTTCTGCAGCCAATGCAGTGCGTGCCAACTTAATTGAGAAAATCTCTTCTTCAATTCAGCTGTAGTAAAAGCGCCTGTAACATAAAACTTTTTATAAGGTATGGTGGAGCCCATGGACAATTCCATGGGCTTTACTTTTTTTAAGATTGTTTGTTTCAGCTTTAGTAATGTCATCATACCGATGCCCATCACGGGGTAAAATTAAGAGCGTCATTGTTGTGTGCAAGGAGGATGTATGGATCGCACAGAAACACTTGAAAAGGTAATTGACGTTGTTAGAGAGACTCTTGACCTTGACGATTCCGTTGAGCTCACAGAGGGCACCTCATTTAAGGACCTTGGTGCAGACTCATTTGATCTTTTGCAGCTTGTTACAGACCTTGAGCAAGAGTTTGATATGACTTTTGATGCAGAGAACATCGATGAGATTGCTACCGTTGGTGACGCAGTAGACGCTATTCTTGCTGCTTAAGTAGGTTTTATACGTGAAATTGCACGAACGAGTAGCTGCTGCAGAAGCTATTTGCGGTCACACATTTACCAATAAAGAACTAATTGAGGCTGCCCTCACACACCCTTCGGCGGTGGAGGGCAAGCCTGTTTCTGCTTCGTATGAGCGTCTGGAGTTTTTGGGTGACTCAATTCTTGGTGCCATTATTGCAACAGAGCTGTTTGAGCGCTATCCAGATATGGACGAAGGCCAACTTACTAGGCTAAAAATCTCTCTGGTATCCGGCCATACGCTCTCTATTGTCTCTGATGCTCTAGGAATTTCTCCTTTAATTGTTATGGGAATTTCCGAGAAGGGCACGGGAAAGCGTGGCATGAAGTCTGCTTTGGAGAATGTTTACGAGTCCATTGTTGGCGCGCTCTACCTTGATGCGGGCTTTGATCCGACGCACGAGTTTGTTATTCGTACGCTTGGACCTCATATTTCTCCAGCGCTGGCAGTTCGTTCGGTAAGTCCTAAATCTCGTTTGCAGGAAGCGGTACAAGCTAAAGGTAAGGCTACCCCAGAGTACAAGCTTATTGGTGAGAGCGGCCCTGCCCATACGCCAACGTTTACCGCTGTGGTATTTGTCGACGGCCTTAAGGTGGGTCGTGGACAGGGACCATCAAAGAAAGCCGCAGAGTCAGAAGCCGCTCAAGACGCGTTGGTACGTCTTGGTGTGGATGATGCTCCGCTTGATGCTGATGCAGAAATGCACCTAAGGTAGAAAGGTACCCTGTACCCGTGTATCTAAAATCGCTGACACTCAAGGGTTTTAAGTCATTCGCTGATAAAACTCAGATGGTTTTTGACCCCGGTCTTACCGTTGTCGTTGGTCCTAATGGCTCGGGTAAGTCCAATGTCTCTGACGCAATTCTTTGGGTATTGGGCGAGCAGAGCGCAAAGATGCTCCGTGGCCAGGCTATGGAAGACGTTATCTTCTCTGGCTCGTCAGCAAGGGGAGCGGTGGGTGTTGCTGAGGTAACACTGGTCTTGGATAACTCTGACCATACCATTCCTATTGATTTCTCTGAAATTGGCATCACCAGGCGCATGTATCGCTCTGGAGAGTCTGAGTACCTGATTAACGGTGCTCCTTCAAGGCTCATGGATATCCAGGACATTTTGCATGACTCTGGCCTGGGTAAAGATACCCATTCCATCATTTCCCAGGGCAAGCTCGATTCCATTTTGTCTAGCCGTCCTGAGCAGCGTCGTGAGCTTATTGAAGAGGCAGCAGATATCTCTAAGCATCGCCGCCGCAAAGAGCGTGCGGAGCGCAAGATTTCTTCCATGGATGAGAATCTCACGCGAGCTAAAGTGGTTTCTCGCGAGATTACCCGCCAGCTTAAGCCACTTGAGAGGCAGGTAGATAAGGCTTCTCGCGCAAAAGATCTGTCCGCTCAGCTTAAAGATTTGACCGTTCAGCTTGCAGTGGATGACCTTCGTCAGCTGCAGTTTACGCATGGCAAATTGGAGGCTCGCGCTAAAGAGGCAGAGGCTGCCATTGAGCTTGCGCAGTATCGTGCGGGCGAGAAAAACCGAGAGCTTGAAAAGCTTCAGTCGCTTCTTGAGCAAAAGGGTCTTTTTGTTGGAGACTTGGGCGAGCAGCGCCGTCGTATGCAAGAGATTCTTGGTCGTATGGGCTCTGACATGCGTCTTTTGGAGGAGAAGGGCAAGAATATGGTTTCTCGCCTTTCTGATACGCGTATGCAGCTTTCTGTGATGGATAAACAGAAGGCAGACGCGGCAAAAGAGAATGAAGAGCTTTCTGGTCAGCTGGCAACAATTCGTGCCAAGGTTGCGGATCTGACTGAGAGTGTGAATGCTCTGCAAGAGGCGGCTAACCAGGCAATTGCCGAGCGTCGAGCTCTGGATGTAAAGATTTCTGATTGCACTGCGTCTGAGCGTAGTGCACGCAATACCGCTGATAAAGAGACGCTTGCGTATGTAAAGCTTGAAGAGCAGATTGCTCATGCGCAGGTAGAAGACCAGATGTTTGAGTCTAGGTTGACTCAGATTACGGAAGCGCTTGAGATTGCTCGTGCTGCTCTAGAAGATAGTGGCGCTAAAGAAGCAGAGCTCACGGCGGCTCTTGAGAAAGCTCGTCAGGAGTCCGAGGCGTTTGTCGCTGAGATTTCTGAGCGTGCTTCTGCACTTGAGGCGGCTCGCGAGGCAGAGCGCACTGCTCGCCAGGAGCTCTCAAGCAGTGAAGCTACGCTTGAGGCACTTCGTGCGCTTGATGTGGAAGTCCAAAAGGGAAGTCCTCTGGCAGAAAAGCTTGTTGCGGATGCAGCAATTGCTTCTCTTGTTTCTGGCAGACTTGCCGATTATCTTGAGGTTCAGCCAGAGTTTGAGGCTCTTGTTGAGCAGCTTTTGGGAGAAGATCTTTCCGCGCTTGTTGTAGACAAGCAGCAAAATATTCAGACGCTCTTTGAGCGCGTTCAGACGCTTTCTGAGGATGGCAAGGCTACGCTGGTTGCTCTTTCTGACGCTGCTCCAGCTCTTGCTGCGCCTGCACATACAACGTCTTTGCTTGAGCACGTATCTGCGCAGAAGGGTGCCGAAGCTCTTGTGCAAGCGCTTTTTGGTCACGTTTTTGTGGCCCAGAGCCTTGATGACGCCTACGCTGCCCACAAAGATGAGCCTCGTGGGCTTTATGCGCTCCCTGACGGCACGTTGCTCTATCCAGATGGTCGTCTGGTCCTGGGACACACATCTCAGGCTGAGGACGGCTCTCTTGAGCGCAAGCGCCGTATTCGTGAGCTTGAGGGTGCTCTTCCTGCCCTCAAACGTCATCTTGAGGCTGCTCGCTCCGCAGTTACCAACTGCGAGAATGAGCTGGCTTCAGTTCGCGAGAAAAGCGCGCAGTCCAAGGGTGAGGTTGCTCGTCTTAACGGTGAGCTTACCTCTATTGCTGCGGAGCGAGGCCGTCTTGAGGGACAGGTTGCGTCTTCTCAGGCTGAGCTGAAGCAGGTTAGCACTTCTCGAGAGCAGGCCAAAGAGCGCGCTCAAGAGGCTCGTGCGCACATTGATGAGCACAAGCGTGCGGCTGAAGAGGCTAAGACTCGCATGGAGTCGCTAGCTTCGGAACTCAAAGAGCTGCAGGATCAGCATGAGGATGCCATTCGTGCTCAGGGTAGGGCCAACCGAGAGCTTTCGGATGCAAAAACGGACCTGACTGTTGCAAAAGAGCGCGCAACGAGCATGGCTTCTCGCCAGGTAGAGCTTGAGAGGCGTCTGTCTCAGCTGGATGAGCAGCTTGCTGCTGCTAAACAGGCAACGCACGCGCTTGAGGTAATCAGGCTTCGCGTAGACCCGCTGTACAAGCGCTACGATGCTCTGCACCAGAAGGCGCTTGAGTGGGCGTCTAGGCTCAAAGATCGCGCGTCGCTGGCGGAGGCAGACTCCGAGACGCTGCGAGAGACCATCTCTGAGGCAAAAGACGCTGCTTCTGAAGCTGTGCTTGCGGTAGAAAAAGAGAAAGACGCCGCTAACCAGATTAGCGTTGAGATTGGTAAGCTTGAGGTTCAGGTCCAAAACGCCATCGAGGCCATTCTTGCTACGGGAGCCTCATTAGACGAGGCATTGACGCTTCCTGAGCCAGAAGATAGAGAGCAGGCAGAACGCCTTGCTGCGTCGCTCAAGAGTCAGCTTGAGGCACTTGGTCCTGTCAACGCCGTTGCCATGGATGAGTACGAGCGCCTCAAAGAGCGCGCTGATTATATTAACGAGCAGGTAGCTGACTTAGAGGCCGCACGAACTTCGCTGAAGAAAATCATCTCGGCCATTGACCGCAAGATGCGTAGCCGCTTCCTTGTTGTCTTTGACCGCGTAAATCAGAACTTCTCCGAGATTTTCTCGATGCTGTTCCCTGGAGGCCACGCCCACATTGAGCTTACTGACCCTGACCATCTCTCCGAGACAGGCATTGAGATTGTGGCTCAGCCGCGCGGTAAGCGCATTACCAAGATGATGCTCATGTCAGGTGGCGAGAAGAGCCTCACCGCCCTGGCATTGCTCTTTGCTGTGTATAGGACGCGTACTGTTCCGTTCTACGTCTTTGATGAGGTTGAGGCCGCTCTCGACGACGCCAACCTCTCCAAGCTGCTTGATGCCATTGAGCAGCTCAAAGAGACCACTCAGCTGATTGTCATTTCTCACCAAAGGCGCACCATGGAGCAGGCAGATGTACTGTATGGTGTATCCATGCAGGCAGATGGTGTCAGCCATGTTGTCTCTCAGAGGCTTGATAAGACAACCGGAAAGGTAGTTGATATCTAATGGGCTTTATGGACAATCTTCGCCGCGGTCTTGAGCGTTCTCGTGAGACTTTAAGCGAAATCTTTTATATGGGCGGCGAGGTCACCGAAGATTTTTGGGATGACCTTGAGGACACGCTGGTTATGGGAGACATGGGTGCTGAGGTGGCAATGCGTGTCACTGATGACCTGCGTGAGCGTGCGGCGCGAGAAAACCTTATGCGCTCCGATCAGCTACGCCGTGCCCTTGTAGAGCGCCTTACGGCAGAGTTTCCTGTTGCACAAAGAGATCCTTTTACGGATACGCCTTCTATTGTTTTGTTCGTAGGTATTAACGGTGCTGGTAAAACTACCACTGTTGGTAAGATTGCTGGTCGTGCACATGCTAATGGCGTAAAGACTTTGATTGGCGGTGCTGACACCTTCCGTGCGGCTGCAATTGAGCAGCTGCAGGTATGGGGAGAGCGCTCTGGTATAGAGGTAGTAACTAGAGAACGTGGCGCTGACCCTGCAAGCGTTTGCTTTGAGGTTGTTGAGACTGCAGAAAAACAAGGCACTGAGCTGGTGCTTATTGATACTGCTGGACGCCTTCACACCTCATCTGATCTGATGCGCGAGCTTGCTAAGGTTGTCTCGGTTACCAGAAAGCGCGCAGGAAATATTCCTGTCAGTGTTGTCTTGGTTATTGACGCAACTACCGGTCAGAATGGCCTTAACCAGGCAAAAGAGTTCAATGACGCACTGTCCTTGGACGGTCTTATTGTTACAAAGCTTGATGGCACCGCAAAGGGAGGAATTGCTCTGGCAATTTCTAACCAGCTTAACCTGCCTATTTATCGTATTGGTGTGGGCGAGTCAATTGATGATCTTCAGACGTTTGATGCTCGTTCATTCTGTGAAGCACTTGTTGGTGAGGGAGTTCAGTAATGTTTAACAGCCTGCAAGATAGACTGCAAAATACATTTTCCGCTCTGCGCGGAAAGGGCCGTCTCACTGAGGACGATATCAATTCAGCAATGCGAGAAATTCGCATAGCTCTTCTCGAGGCTGACGTTAACTACAAGGTAGTTAAAGAGTTTATCGGCCGCTGCAAAGAGCAGTGTATGACCGCTGACGTACTGGAGTCTCTGTCTCCAGCTCAAAACGTTGTCCGTATTGTTCTGGATGAGCTTACGGCACTGCTTGGTTCAACCGAGTCCAAGCTTACGCTGGCACAGAACCGCATTCCAAACGTCATCATGCTTGTTGGTCTTCAGGGCTCTGGTAAGACAACCGCTGCTGCAAAGCTTGCTTACTTGCTTAAGTCTCAGGGAAAGAATCCTCTGCTTGCTGCCTGCGACGTTCACCGTCCCGCAGCAGCAGATCAGCTTGAAACACTTGGTTCAGAGATTGGCGTGCCTGTTTATCGTGGTGATGGCAAAGACGCTGTTGCTATTGCATCACAGGCAATCCAGGAGGCTGTTGACCACCTCAATGACCTGGTAATTGTCGATACCGCTGGTCGTCTTCAAATTGACGAAGAAATGATGGAAGAGGCCGTTGCTATCAAGCGTGCCGTCAAGCCAGATCAGATTCTTATGGTTGTCGACGCTATGACCGGCCAGGATATTGTCAATGTTGTTAGCACCTTCGCCGAGCGCGTAGACTTTGACGGCGTTATCATGTCCAAGCTTGATGGCGATGCTCGTGGTGGTGGCGCACTTTCCGTACGCGAGGTTACCGGCAAGCCTATCAAGTTTGTTTCTATGGGCGAGAAACCCGATTCACTTGAGGTTTTCCACCCAGACCGTATGGCCAAGCGCATTCTTGGTATGGGCGACGTTATCTCTATTGTCGAGAAGGCCCAGCAGGCAGCAGACGAGAAGCAGGTTGAAGATGCTGAGCGTATGTTGCGTGAAGGCTTTACTATGGATGATCTGCTCAATCAGATGAACCAAATTCGCAAGATGGGCGGTCTTGCAAAGCTTATTGGCGCTCTACCTGGTGGTGACCGCATGATGGCCCAGCAGGGTGGTGTGGATGATAGCTCTATGGGAAAGATTGAAGCCATTATTCATTCAATGACCAAGGAAGAGCGCATGCGTCCAAAAATTATTAACGGCCAGCGACGCCGTCGTATTTCCATGGGTTCTGGTCGTAGCGTTCAGGAAGTTAATCAGCTTATTCGTCAGTGGGGAGAGATGAATAAGATGATGGGCAAGATGAAGGCTATGACTCAGGG
>CAUPCM010000013.1:0-22897 GCA_963509815.1 uncultured Atopobium sp.
ACACCACTTTGCACGCGGTGAGAAAGACCTCTTACCGTACGTCTTGACTCTTCAAGCTGAGAGCGAAGCTCCTCAAGATAAGGGGAGCGGCGAGCATAGAACCAGAAAAGACCCGCAAGATCTGAGTTTGGATAAAGCCAAGGTCTGTTGTCTGGTCCTGCAAAATGTGCAATGCAGATATTCTTACGAGCTTCTTCGTATTCTTCTCGCACATCTTTTGGCGCCTGAGCAACAATATGATCACGGCGTAGGAATTGCCAATCTACCAGGTAATTCCACTTCATATTAATACGAAGATAGTGGCCATTCACAAACCTGTTAAGCACATCTTGGTCAAGCCAGCGCCATGCACGCATGGTCGAGACCTTCAGAAACTCTTCAGGAGAAATCTGCTTTCTAATCTCTTCTAGGTTCATCAAAATGACGCCAGCCTGGAAGTAATCGTGAGGATCATCCATGCCCAGCTCATTTTTGAGGTAGGGGCCTACTGTGGCGTCATAGCCATCAATCTGACCAATGGTATCGGCGTCGCGTGTAGCGCCTACCAAGTATCCTGTGACATCGATATCGTAGAGCTCTGCAATATCGGTATTAACCACCAGGTCAGAGTCAAGGTAGATGGCTTTATTGACATTGGGAAGCAGTGAGGGAGCAAGCAGTCTGTAGTAAGTTTCTGGTCTAAAGTGACCATGATGAGGAAGCTCAATATCACCAAGAGCAGCGTCCACATCTAAGAAACCAACATGTACGTTATCAACAAGCTGAGCCTGACGAGTAAGCGTAATCATACTGGTAGGAGTGAGGTCACGAGTCAAAACAATGATGTCGTAGCGACGCTCTGGATTGACATTCTCAATGATAGATTGAATTGCTACAGACAAATACGGCACAAAGTTATCGCTGCAGGCAAATACAAGCACAACGTCATTAAGAGCAAGTCCCAGCTCATCGGATGAGCTTGCAAGCATTGCTCCAGAAAGTTGCGCTCTGCCAGTTCCAACAAGGCGTTGTGTGGGTATTTTACGTAATCTTCTCATACGTAAGACTTTAACACTTAGACGCCAAAAACGCCTGCTGCATTTGCTATTACTTCAGTTTGCATAGAGTATCCACGAGCCTCGCTAAGACCGCTAAGCGCGCGCTTCAGGCTATCCACAATGTCCGCCGCGCCAATATCTGTTTGATTACTGGAAGGAAGGTCAGTCTCGGTAAGGAGTCTATCTTTTGGGTACACCTTGGCGTATTCACGACCACGCTTAGTCTTTAGGCTCATCTCGCCAACAGAGAACCAACAGCCAAGCTTAATAGCCCTTTGGAGCTCTTCTGAGCTACCGCTAAACCAGTGGATGATAGGAACACACTCTTGAGCAGCTCCTGTCTGCTCAAGAATATCTAGTACCGTATCAACGCTTCTCACGGTGTGCATCGAGAGCATCCGTGGCTGGTCGTTGCGTGAAAGCTCTGCTGCGCGTTCGCAGATCTTTGTAAAGGCTTTAACCTGCAGCTCTTGTAACCCATCAACACAATAGCGAGAAGAAAAATCTAGTCCAATCTCGCCAATGTAAGGCGTCTCTCCCATAAGCTCTAGAAGGAGCTCTATATCTTTTTGAGTAACGCGACCGTCAGAGATATACCAGGGGTGTGCTCCAAGTCCCACACGGATGTTGTTTTGCGTTAGCTGAGGAGCAAGTTCCAGGTAGTCGTGAGGAGTAACGCCGCAGGTAAAAAGACCTAATTCAGCCTCATTAGAACTTCTCGCTACATTGAGCGGGGAGTCCATAAGGTTGGCATGGACGTGAGCATCAAAATACGTGAGATTACTCATAAGCAAGCCCTGAAAGATGCAAGATGACGTCCGAGGCAATCATTTGACCCATAATAGGAGGGTAGTAGGACATAGTTCCTAGCTTGGCAGATTTACCCGTTGCGCCTTCTGGTGCAAAAACTGGTCGCGCTGGCTCGGGTGAGTAGAGAACGCGGAAGTCGGCAAGGCCGCGCTTTTTGGACTCTTTTCTCATTACTCTTGCAAGAGCATCAGTATGCGTTTTTGAAAGCGTAGTGATTTCCAGGAGTTCTGGGTGGATTTTATTGCCTCCACCCATGCTGGAGATGAGGTAGATATCGTTTTTTTGACACCATGCAACAACAGCCAATTTGGCAGAAATGGTGTCGATAGCATCAACTACAACATCAGGTTTTGGAAGAGCAGAGAGCTGCTCATCAACGTTGTCTTTAAGCAAAAAAGCGTCAAGGGTGACCACGTGAGCGTCTGGATTAATGTCCAGAATCATCTCTTTGGTAACGTCAACCTTTCTTTTTCCAATGGTGCTTACGTAGGCAATAGCCTGCCTGTTAAGATTGGATGCCTCCACTGCATCTGCATCCACTAAAACAAATGAGCCCACACCGCCTCTAGCCAGCGCCTGGACACAGTTTGAGCCGACGCCGCCAAGTCCTAAGACCATAACGCAGGAATTTTGAATCTGTCCAAGGCGATCTTTTCCCAGGACAAGTTCAAGTCGAGCAGTGGCTTCAGGAATTGTGGCAGACATAGAACTCCTCATAAAATGTATCTGCAGATAGTATAGCTTGTTACCTCACCTACGCTTCAAGAAGTGTAGACCGATAGTAATTTTAACTAATGGTAAGAAAGCGCCCCATAAGTCGTCTTTTATTAGTAGAATAAATGAAGCAAATTTTGACGATGTTGTCAGCATATGAAAGGCAAGATTACTGTGGAAGAAATGCCCAAGAATTATGATCCTCAGGCAGCTGAGCCTGAGCTCATTGAAAAGTGGATAAAGGCAGATTGCTATGGTCGCAGCAAAGGAACTGAAGACCGTACGGTAGTTATCCCTCCACCAAACGTTACTGGCATCCTTCACATGGGCCATGCCATGGATGACACCATCCAGGACACCTACATTCGTTATTCTCGCATGCGCGGTTACTCAACTCGTTGGATTCTTGGAACCGACCATGCAGGCATTGCAACCCAGACTAAGGTTGACAAGAAGCTTAAGTCAGAGGGTATTTCTCGCCTGGAGATTGGTCGCGAGAAATTCCTGGAGGCTTGCTGGGATTGGACGCGCGAGTACGGCGGAACCATTGTTTCTCAGATTAAGCGCATGGGCTGCTCCATTGATTTTAATGACGAGAAGTTCACTATGTTTCCTGAGTACACTCAGGCAGTGCGTAAGGTCTTTGTTGACTGGTATCATGACCAGCTCATTTATCGCGGTAAGCGCATCGTAAATTGGTGTCCTCATTGCGAGACTTCTATCTCTGACGATGAGGCAGAGTACGCTGACGAGAAGGGCCATCTTTGGTACCTGCGTTACCCGCTCAAAGAGCCTGTTAATGGCGTTGAGTACATTACCGTAGCAACTACTCGTCCAGAGACCATGCTGGGTGATACAGGCGTAGCTGTCTCTCCTCAAGATCCAGAAAAGGCTGATCTTGTTGGAAAGACCGTTATTCTGCCAATTGTTGACAGAGAGATTCCAATCTTCTCTGATTGGCATGTTGATGCAGGCTTTGGTACCGGTTTTGTTAAGGTAACCCCAGCTCATGACCCTAACGACTTTGCTATGGGTCAGACTCACAATCTTGAGCAGATCAACATCTTTGATGAGCACGCTGTTGTTGTTGACGGTTATGGTGAGTTCTCTGGTCTTGATAGAGATCAGGCTCGCGAGGCTATTGTTGCTTGGTTTGAAGAGCATGGCCTGCTTGATCACGTTGAAGACCTTGATCACTCCGTTATGCATTGCTATCGCTGCGGCACTACGCTTGAGCCATGGCTCTCTGAGCAGTGGTTTGTTGCTGTCGATAAGCTCAAAGAGCCTGCAGCACAGGTAGTCAAAGACGGTCAGGTTACCTTCTATCCAGAGCGTTGGACTCAGACCTACCTCACGTGGATGGAAAATCTCCGCGACTGGAACATCTCCAGACAGCTTTGGTGGGGACACCGCATTCCTGTGTTCTACTGCGATGATTGTGGCTGGCAGGATGCGCTTATGGAAGACACCGATGTCTGTCCAAAGTGTGGCGGTCATCATGTTCACCAGGATGAGGACGTTCTGGACACCTGGTTCTCTTCTCAGCTGTGGACCTTTGCTACACAGGGCTGGCCAGACCATCCTGAGCAGCTTGAAGGTCACCACCCAACGCAGGTCCTGGTAACCGCTCGAGACATTATTGCTCTTTGGGTTGCTCGCATGATTATGAGCTCGCTTTACTTCACCAAAGAGATTCCATTCCACGATGTTTACATCTACGCAACCATTTTGGCTAAGGACGGCAGCCGCATGTCCAAGTCAAAGGGTAACGGCGTAGATCCTATGGACCTCATTGCTAAGTATGGTGCAGACGCAATGCGTTACAACCTGCTTACGCTTATTACCAACAACCAGGACGTCAAGTTTGATGCTGTTCTGGATAAGAAGACTCGCGAGCTTATTGAGTCTCCAAGAACTGATCAGGCACGTTCATTTGTTACTAAGATTTGGAATGCAAGCCGCTTTGTTCAGATGAACCTTGACGGCTACACTGCCGGCATGCCAAAGGCAGAAACGCCAGAAGACGCATGGATGTTCTCGCGCCTTGCTAAGGTTGTAGCAGAGACAACTGAGCAGCTTGAGACCTATGGCTTTGGTGAGTATGCCCGCAACATTCAGTCTTTCTTCTGGAATGATGTCTGCGACTGGTACATTGAGCTCTGCAAGGGTCGCCTTCTGGATGGAACTCCTGAGGAGCGCCTGCAGGTTCAGCGCAACCTTGTCTTTGTCCTGGACGTCAGTATGAGGCTTCTGCATCCAGCAATGCCATTTGTTACCGAGAGCGTTTGGGATGCTCTTCCTGCATCTGGTCTTTTGAGTCATGACGCAGAGTTCTTGATGATTTCTGAGTGGCCAGACCCACAGAAACTTGCCAACTTTGTTGACGAGGCAGCTGAGCATAACTTCTCGCTTGCTAAGACTGTTGTTTCTGCTGTTCGTTCTTCTCGCGCTCGTTATAGGCTGTCTCCAAAGACAGACCTTGCTGTTGTGGTTAAAGCTCCAGCACAGGATGTTGCAGCGCTGAAGGAGCAGGCAGCCTTCATTCAGAACGTTGGCCGTGTAAGCTCGCTTGAGGTTGCTGAGGCTCCTCAGAAGCCCGCTGGTTCTGTTTCTGTCACCGACGCTGGCCTTGAGATGTACGTTGTTCTTGGAGAGCTCGTTGACCTTGCTGCAGAGGCTAAGCGTCTTCAGAAGGACCTTGAGTCTGCAAAGAAGGAGCTTTCTGGTGTGGAGCGCACCCTTGCTAACGAGGGCTTTGTTGCTAAGGCAGCGCCTGAAGTTATCGAGAAGAAACGTGCGCGCGCAGAAGAACTTACTACGCTTGTTGCTCAGCTAGAGCAGCAGATTGCTGACTTCTCATAGGTAAAACTTGATGCGGTGTAACAGCCGCATCATGTGTTTAGTACGTGCAAACAGTCCACTTTAGGTTAGGAACAACATGTCTGAGGTTACATCCGATATCGAGATTGCTCAATCATCCGAGATGCTTCCCATCTTTGAGGTGGCAAAGCGTGCGGGTATTCCAGAGGATTTGCTGGAGCCTTATGGTCACTATAAGGCAAAGCTTGATGCACGTGCTTTGGCAGATAAGCCTCTTCGCGGCAAGCTTGTGCTGGTAACTGCCATTAATCCAACGCCAGCGGGCGAGGGAAAGACTACTACCTCAGTTGGTCTGGCAGATGCTTTGACCAGCTTGGGACAGTCTGCCATGTTGGCCCTTAGAGAGCCTTCTTTGGGCCCCGTCTTTGGTGTCAAGGGTGGCGCTGCGGGCGGCGGATATGCCCAGGTAGTTCCTATGGAGGACATTAACCTTCACTTTACTGGTGACTTCCACGCTATTGGCGCTGCAAACAACCTTTGCGCAGCCATGCTGGATAACCACATCAAGCAGGGCAACAGTCTCAACATTGATCCACGTCGTGTTGTGTGGAAGCGCTGCGTAGACATGAATGATCGCCAGCTCAGAAACGTTGTTGACGGACTTGGTGGCATTGCAGACGGCATGCCAAGACAAGACGGCTTTGATATTACCGTTGCCTCCGAGGTCATGGCTGTATTCTGCCTTGCTTCGGGCATCAAAGATCTTAAAGAGCGTCTGGGCAGAATGGTTATTGCCTACACCTATGACCGCAAGCCTGTTACCGTCAGCGATATCCATGCCGAGGGCGCTATGACAGCGCTGCTCAAAGATGCTATTCAGCCTAACTTGGTCCAGACGCTTGAGCACACGCCTGCGCTTGTCCACGGTGGACCTTTTGCCAACATTGCTCACGGCTGCAATACCGTTGAGGCAACAAAGACTGCTCTGCGTCTTGCTGATTACGTTGTTACCGAGGCTGGCTTTGGTGCAGACCTTGGTGCCGAGAAGTTCTTGGACATTAAGTGCAGAGCTATTGGCCTTGCTCCATCGGCTGTTGTTCTGGTGGCAACCGTTCGCGCTCTTAAGTACAACGGAGGTGTTGCCAAAGCAGACCTTAACCAGCAAAACGTTGAGGCGCTTAAAGAGGGCATTCCTAACCTGCTTCGCCACGTTGACAACATCCAGACGGTCTACGGTCTTCCTGTAGTTGTTGCCATCAATGCATTCCCAACCGATACCGCTGAAGAGCTTGCTCTGGTAGAGGAGGAGTGCAAGAAGCGTGGCGTAAATGTTGTCCTGTCTGAGGTTTGGGCAAAGGGCGGAAAGGGCGGCCAGGCTCTGGCAGAAGAGGTTATGCGCCTCTGTCAGACTGAGTCTAAACTCACCTTTGCCTACGATGTCAAAGAGTCTTTGAAGCAGAAGATTACAGACATTGCTACCAAGATTTACCACGCCGATGGCGTTGAATTTGCTCCAAGTGCCGCTAAGCAGCTTCAGCAGCTTGAAGAGCTTGGCTTTGGTGAGCTTCCTATTTGTATGGCAAAAACTCAGTACTCATTTACTGATGATCAGACTAAATTGGGTGCTCCAGAAAACTTTAAGATTACCGTGCGAGAAGTTCGTGTTTCTGCAGGTGCTGGCTTTGTGGTCTGCCTTACGGGCTCTATCATGACCATGCCAGGACTTCCAAAGGTTCCTGCTGCAGAGCATATTGATGTTCTTGATGATGGAAGAATTGTGGGTCTTTTCTAATGTCTTATCCCTCTTCACCTGAAGAAGTAGCGTTTACAACCTATAGTGCAGATGCTTATGCTCAACACCTTGCTGCTAAAGAGCCTATTCCTGGCGGCGGTAGTGCTGCCGCTTATGTAGGCGCACTTGCAGTTTCCTTGGCTTCAATGGCCGGTGTCTACGCACAAGGAAAACCTGCCTATGCTCAGCATGAAGACGATCTTGCAAAATACATTGCTCGAGCCAGTGCACTCCGTCAGGACTTTATGGAGTTGATGGACGAGGACTCTCGTCAGTTCTTGCTGGTTTCAAGTGCGTTTAGCGTGCCCAAGGATGACCCAAAGCGTGTAGAGATTGTTGAGGATGCCCTTAAAGAGGCAGCTCAGCCACCACTCAAGGTTATGAGAAAAGTGTGTGAGTCCATTGAGCTTCTTGAAGAGATGCTTATTAAGGGCTCCCGTATGCTTTTGTCTGATGTGGGTTGCGGAGCTGCCTTGGCACGTGGCGCTTTGATTGCAGCTTCTCACACGCTGTTTGTAAACACTCGTTCTATGCATGATACGGCGTACGCTCAAACGCTGCTTGATGAGGCGGATAAGCTTCTAGACACCTATGTATCACGAGCTGACGACGTAAGTGATGCAGTAAGCGCGCAGCTGAGACAGGAGGCATAACATGAGCTCAGAGACTACTTCACAGGAGCTTCGTGGTGCTCCTGTTGCCAAGGCGATAACTGAAGAACTTGCTGCTCAAGTCCAGGAGCTCCGTGCACAAGGCGTGACTCCTAAGCTGGTTATTGTTCGCATTGGACAGAAAAGCGATGACCTTACCTATGAGCGCGCAGCATATACGCGTGCAGAGAAGGTGGGCTTTGAAGTTGAGACCATTGAGCTTCCAGAAGATGCCACACAAGAGCAGGTAAATAGTGCGTTTGATCAGGTTTCCGCCGATGCATCAGTACATGGTTGTCTGCCTATGCGTCCTTTTCCTGCTGGAATTGATGAACATGAAGCGCTTCAACATCTAGCTCCAGAAAAAGATGTTGATTGTGCAACTGATTCCATGCTGCTGGCAACACTTTGCGGAACTCCTGGTGCATTAGGACCTTGTACCGCAGAAGCGGTTCTCGCTCTTCTCGAGTTCTATCAGGTACCTCTTGAGGGAACGCCTGTTGCAGTTGTTGGGCGCTCTAGCGTTATTGGTCGTCCGGTAGCCGCGCTTTTAAGCGCCAGAAACGCGACGGTGACGGTATGTCACAGCAAAACTAAAGACCTTGCCGCTACGCTTAAGCAGGCAGACGTTATAGTTGTAGCTGCAGGTCGTGCGCACCTTGTTGGAGCTGATTGCGTAAGAGCAGGACAAACCATCATTGACGTAGGCATTAACTGGGATGAAGACGCTCAAAAACTTGTTGGCGACGTCAATACAGAGCAGGTAGCGCCACTGGTGAGCGCTTATACTCCCGTTCCTGGCGGTGTCGGCAGTGTAACTACCGCAATTCTTGCTCGTCATGTTGTTGCTGCAGCTCAAAGAACGCTTGCATAAGAATGAAAGGTAGGTTGCCCCGTGGCAGCAGAGAATAACTATAAAAGGCTTGACCAAGAGCGCGTAAAAGCCGCAGTCACTGAGTTTTTGCTTGCTATTGGCGAAGATCCAGAGCGAGAAGGTCTGCTTGACACACCAGATCGTGTTGCTCGTGCTTGTGTGGAGCTCTTTGGTGGTATGCAGGAAGATCCTGCAGCTCATCTGCGTAAACAGTTCCATGAAGAGGGCAATAAAGAGATGGTTATTGTCCGCGATATTCCTTTCTCGTCTACCTGTGAGCATCACATTTTGCCTTTTGTGGGCAAGGCACACGTCTGCTATATCCCACAGAATGGCCGCATTACCGGCCTTTCCAAGATTGCTCGCTGCGTCAGCGGATATTCTCGCCGTCTGCAGGTACAGGAGCGCCTCACAGGCCAGATTGCAGACGCTATGGTAGAAGAGCTTGATCCTCTGGGCGTTTTGGTGGTTATGGAGGCCGAGCACACGTGCATGAGCATGCGCGGCATTAAGGCGTCGGGCGCTTTGACCACCACGTCTGCGGTTCGCGGCATTTTTAAAACTAACGAGAAAACCCGTGCAGAGGCTATGCGTCTGCTTGGTCTATAAGAGGTCTGTGCAATGAGTTATTCCGTTCCTTTTTCTGTGCCTGAGCTGAGTTATGAGCAGTCTTTAAAGGTGCTTCACGATACAAAGAAGTTTGGTATTCAGCCCCTGCTGGAGAGCGTGGAGGATATGCTCAAAGAGTTGGGCAACCCTGACCTTTGCTTCAAGAGTGTTCAGATTGCAGGCACCAACGGCAAAACGTCTACGTCCAGATACACTGCAGCTCTGCTCAAGGGAGAAGGTCTCAAGACCGCTCTCTATACGTCTCCTGAGCTCATCAGCTATACCGAGCGCATGGAGATTAACGGCGCATCTGTTTCTGAGGAAGCCTTTGCTCACGGCGTCTCTGCAGCACAGGTGGCAGGGGAGCGCGTCAACGCTCAGCGAGCTGCCCTGGGCGAGCGCCCCTATGACATCACCGAGTTTGACCTGCTCACAGTTGCGGCCTTGGTTGTCTTTGCTGAAGCAGAGATTGACGCCTGCGTGCTTGAGTGCGGCATGGGAGGCAGGTGGGACGCAACAAGCGCCGCTCAAAACATCACCTCCGTTGCTATTACAGGTGTTGGTCTGGATCATACGCGCATCTTAGGTGATACCCTCGAGGCTATTGCTGGCGAGAAGGCCGCCATCATCAAACCTGGTCGTACCTGCGTGCTTGGTGTGGGAACGACAACTCCTCAGAGCGTCCAGAATGTATTTTTGTCCCAGGCAGCTTCTGCAGGCGTTGTTCCAACCCTTCTTGTGGCTGACAAGCCAGAAGACGTTGAGGGAGAGGTTTCTGCTGGTAAGGCTACTGACCATCCAGAGCTGCCTCACGCACACTTCTTCATTACCAAAAAGCCTAAGAGCATCGGTTTTCCTCTTGAGCTTACGGTTGTGACACCGCGTGCAACTTACGAGGATCTTGCCGCACTTAAACCAAGCTATCAGGCAGCAAACATTGCTCTGGCAACCTGCTTGGCCGAGGATTTTCTTGGTCGTCCACTTGATGCAGAGAAAGCGTTTTTCTCCACAACCAGGTGCCCTACGCCTGGTAGGTTCCAGCTGCTTCAGCCAAAGCCTTTGGTGCTCATCGACGCGGCTCACAACCCCCAGTCAATTGAGACATTCTTAACTGCTATCCGCTCAATTGAGCCAGAAGTTACCAACCGTCCTATGCTTTTGACTGCTGTTTTTGCAGATAAAGATGTTAAGGGTATCGCAGAACTTCTCGCCAAAGAGTTCCCTGAGGTAGCGGTAACCCAGACAGATAACGATCGCGCCATGGATGCAGATGAGCTTGCTGAGCTGTACAAAGCCTGCGGCGCTAACGTGGTTGCTGTCTACAGAAGCGTTCCCGAAGCAGTGGACGCATTGCGCGAGAAGGGCTTTGTAGCATGTGGAACAATTTCACTTGCTGGCGAGGTTGCTGCACAATTTAGTGATGCTTTGGTAAAATAAATTTATCTGCGACATTTCGCTCCATTTTGGTGCGGTTTGTCGTACGATTTAGGAGAGAACAAAAAGCCAGCAGAAGGGGCTGTCAGATGCAGGAGATTCTTGATCAGATTATTACACCTGAGGTACGTATGGTTATTTACCTCATGGTCATTTGCGTCGTAATGCTTTATATCCTTTCCATCATCTACGTTATTCGTGACGCTCAGCGCCGCGGCGCAGAGCCTTGGTGGATGTGGGCAGTCATTTCTGTTGTTCCTGTTGTTGGTTTGCTTGCGTACGTTATTCTGCGTCCAAGCAGCTACCTCATTGACCGCGAGGAGCAGGACCTTGATATTGCCCTTCGTGAGCACCAGCTTTCTCACTACGGCATCTGCCCTAAGTGCTCCGCTCCAATTGACCGCGATTTTATCGTGTGCCCAATCTGCAATACGCAGGTTAGAAACGTTTGCCCAACATGCCATCGTCCTTTGAACGCAGACTGGAAGGTTTGCCCTTACTGCCGTACTCGCATTCAATAACGTTTGGTTTTGTTCTTTATGATGGCAATCTGGTGTTTTACAACAGAGACTATGTAGGCGTCTGCTCCTAAGCTCCTGTGTGAGCAGAGTAGGCGCCGTGCCTGTTTCTATGAGTAGCTACCTCTGAGGGGTTTTACATGAAGGTTTTATATAACGACGGCCATGTGGGCGAGATTAACGATGCAGCTGAAGAGCTTGAGGTTATTCGCCACGATGCAGCTCACCTGCTTGCTCAGGCTTTGAAGCGTCTATACCCACACGCACAGTTTGCCTATGGTCCAGCAACCGAAAATGGTTTTTACTATGACGTTGATCTTGGAGACACTAAGGTTAACGAGGACGATTTCCCAGCTATCGAAGATGAGATGAAGAAGATTGTCAAAGAGAACCTCAAGATTGAGACGTTTGAGCTTCCTCGTGATGAGGCTATTGCCTACATGAAGGAGCGCGGCGAGTCTTACAAGGTTGAGCACATTGGCGATCTTGCTCCTGACGCACACATCACCTTCTACAAGCAGGGTGAATATGTTGACATGTGCGTTGGTCCTCACATGCTCTACACCAAGGGTGTTAAGGCTTTTAAGCTGACCAGCATTTCCGGTGCGTATTGGAAGGCCGATAAGAACAACAAGATGCTCACCAGAATTTATGGTGTTGCGTTTGGTTCCAAAGATGAGCTTGCTCAGTACCTCAAGATGATTGAAGAGGCCGAGAAGCGCGACCACAGGAAGATCGGCCGCGAGATGGAACTCTTCATGATGTCCGACTTTGGTCCAGGATCCCCATTCTGGCTTCCAAACGGTATGGCTCTGCGCAACGCTCTGACCGATTACTGGCATGAGATGCAAGCTCGCTTTGGTTATCAGGAGGTTCAGACTCCACTGATCCTCTCGCGTTCCCTTTGGGAGACTTCTGGTCACTGGGATCACTACAAAGAGAATATGTACACCACCACGGTAGATGAAGAGGACTTTGCCATTAAGCCTATGAACTGCCCTGGTGCTTGCTTAATTTATAAGTCCAAGCCACGCTCTTATAGGGATCTTCCTATGAAGCTGGCTGAGGCTGGTCTTGATCACCGTTATGAGATGAAGGGCGCTCTGCACGGTCTGTTCCGTGTTCGTGAGTTTACTCAGGACGACGCACACCTCTTTATCCGCCCTGATCAGATTACTGAGCAGGTCACAGATGCGTCTCACCTCATCACTGCTTACTATGCACAGTTTGGCTTCCCATACCGCGTAGAGCTTTCTACGCGCCCAGAGGATTCTATGGGTTCTGACGAGGATTGGGAGCGCGCTGAGCAGGGCCTTCGTGACGCACTTGATGCCATGGGTATCGATTACGTGGTCAACGAGGGCGACGGTGCTTTCTATGGTCCTAAGATTGACTTCCATCTGACCGACTGCCTTGGTCGCTCTTGGCAGTGCGGCACTATCCAGCTTGACTTCCAGCTGCCTCACAACTTCCAGCTTGAGTACATTGACTCCGACGGTACCAAGAAGCAGCCAATCATGATTCACCGCGCTGGCTTTGGTTCCTTCGAGCGCTTCATTGGTATTCTGACCGAGAATTACGAAGGTAAGTTCCCTGTCTGGCTGAGCCCATGCCAGGTCAAGGTTCTTCCTGTCTCCGAGAAGTCGCGCCCTTATGCTCATGAGGTTGCTGAGAAGCTCGCAGCTGCTGGTATTCGCGTTAAGGTGGATGACCGTGACGAGAAGATCGGCTATAAGATTCGTGAGGCTCGCTCCCTTGACCGTGTTCCTTACATGCTCATCCTTGGTGAGCAGGAGGTTGAGGCAGGAAACATTTCTGTTCGCGACCGTTCTAACGAGACTCACGTTGCAGAGCTCGACGAGTTTATTGCTCAGGTTGTCAAAGAGAATGCTGAGCGCGTTGGTTAAAAGGGTTTCAGACAAAGTGCAGGTTATGGGTGGCACCGCGCAGGATGGCGAGAACAGCGGCGGAGCTGTTGACGTCATGCAAACCGTAAGCGACGTCATGCAGACCGCAAGCGATGTGACGCAAACCGCAACCGACGGTGTCGTGCAAACCGCAATCGACGTTGTAACTGAATACGTAAAAATGACAGGGGCAGGCCGTGCGCGGCTTGTCCCTGTTTCCTATGTAGACGAACTTCTCGCCACACTGGTTTCGAGCGGTGCAACCGTCGTGGAGCCGCTTGCCGGCATGCCCGTTGAGGTGTGCGACATCAAAGGCAGAGCCGCAGCAGGGGAGTTGCTTGTGGCAGATGTGCGTACGATTGGAGCCGAGTTCAGCCCTGTGTGTCGCTTGGGAGCAGAACTTGCGGTGGCTGCGGATGCTCGGGTGCCGGGATATGTTGTCGTGTGCATGCGGAAGTGCTGCATACCGTGGGTAGCAGAGGTGGTCGAAGCCAAGGCTTGTCCTGCAGAGGACGTGACGGTTTCTGCTACGGGAGCGGAAGAGCAGTCGAGTGCACGGGTTTCTCGCCACGCGGCGAGCGACGCGGCGCAGGTGGTTGCCGCGTATCTGGCGTGCCATCCGCGCGTCGAGGCGGTGCGTTATCCGGGCTTCAAAGCGGATCCAAGCTTTGCGCGCGCAACGTCGCAGCTGGTGGGCGGATTTGGTCCGTATGTGGATTACATGTGGAAAGAATCGCCAGGTGAATGGCATAGATTTACTGCAACAAATGAAGACGCCAGAACGCAGATTATAAATTTTGAGAGACTCGGTTAATGGTAATCACTTGTTTAGCAGACCTTGGTATAATTTGAATTAATGTTCCTAAACAGAAGGGGATTTTATGGCAAAGAAGGCTACTCAAATTGAGGATGTTGACACTTTGCTCAAGCGCCTCGAAGAAATGCGCGAGGCACAGGCAGAGTTTGCAACATTCACTCAGGAGCAGGTCGATAAGATTTTCTATGAAGCTGCTCTTGCGGCTGAGAAAAATCGTATCCCTCTTGCTCGCATGGCAGTTGAAGAAACTGGCATGGGTGTAATGGAAGACAAGGTTATCAAGAACCATTACGCAGCAGAGTACATTTACAACAAGTACAAGGACATGAAGACCTGCGGTGTTGTAGAGGATGATCCAGCTGCAGGCTATCGAGTTGTAGCCGAGCCAATGGGTATCGTAGCTGCAGTTATTCCAACTACTAACCCAACTTCTACTGCAATCTTTAAGACACTTCTTGCCCTGAAGACAAGAAACGCCATTATCATTTCCCCACACCCACGTGCAAAAGAGTGCACCATTGCTGCTGCTCGCATTGTTCGTGATGCTGCCGAGAAGGCCGGCTGCCCCAAGGGTATTATCGATTGGGTACCAGCTCCTACCATTGATATGACCGCAGCTGTCATGAGCAACGCTGACATTATTCTGGCAACCGGCGGCCCAGGTATGGTTAACGCAGCTTACTCTTCTGGTAAGCCTGCTCTGGGCGTTGGACCTGGTAACACTCCTGCTATCATCGACGATACCGCTGATATCAAGCTTGCCGTTAGCTCCATCATCCACTCCAAGACGTTCGACAACGGCATGATTTGCGCTTCCGAACAGTCTGTTACCGTTCTTGACAGCGTATATGACCAGGTTAAGAAGGAGTTCGCTGATCGTGGCTGCTACTTCCTCCAGGGTAAAGAGCTTGACGCTGTCCGTAAGACCGTCATTGTTAACGGCGCTGTTAATGCAGGCATTGTTGGTAAGTCTGCTCACTTCATTGCAAAGACCGCTGGTGTCGATGTTCCAGAGAAGACCAAGGTTCTTATTGGTGAGGTAACCTCTGTTGAGCCTTCAGAAGAGATGGCTCACGAGAAGCTTTCTCCAGTTCTTGGTATGTATCGTGCAAAGACTTTTGACGAGGCTATTGCTAAGGCTGAGCGTCTTGTTGCTGATGGTGGCTACGGTCACACCAGCTCTCTTTACGTCAACATTAACGAGAAAGAGAAGATTGCTAAGCATCAGGAGGCAATGAAGACCTGCCGTATCCTGATCAATACTCCTTCCTCTCAGGGTGGTATTGGAGACCTCTACAACTTCAAGATGGCTCCATCCCTAACCCTTGGCTGCGGTACCTGGGGCGGCAACTCCGTCTCCGGCAACGTTGGCCCACAGCACCTGCTTAACTACAAGTCTGTTGCAGAGAGGCAAGAGAATATGCTTTGGCTTCGTGTACCTGAGAAGGTCTACTTCAAGAGGGGCTGCATGCCTCTTGCTCTCCGTGAGCTTAAAGAGGTCTATAACAAGAAGCGCGTCTTCATTGTCACAGACCAGTTCCTTTACAAGAGTGGCTTCACCAAGACTATCGAGGAGACCCTGGATTCCCTGGGTATTGTTCACTCTTCATTCTGGGATGTTGCTCCAGATCCAACCCTTCAGTGCGCTCTTGAGGGCGTAGCTCGAATTCGCTCCTTCGAGCCAGACTGCATCATCGCAATCGGCGGCGGTTCTGCTATGGACGCAGGCAAGATTATGTGGTCCATGTACGAGAACCCAGAGGAGAAGTTTGAGGACATGGCAGCGGACTTCTTGGATATCCGCAAGCGTGTCTACAACTATCCTAAGATGGGCAACAAGGCATTCTTCGTTGCAATCCCAACCTCTTCTGGTACTGGTTCCGAGGTAACTCCATTTGCCATCATCACTGATGCTGACAATGGCGTTAAGTATCCACTTGCAGACTACGAGTTGCTGCCTAACATGGCAATCGTTGATACCGACAACATGATGAGCCAGCCTAAGGGTCTGACCTCTGCTTCTGGTATCGACGTCCTTACTCACTGCCTCGAGGCATTTGTCTCCATGATGGCATCTGACTACACAGACGGCATGGCTCTTCGCGGCATGAAGCTGGTCTTTGAGTATCTGCCACGTGCTTACGACAATCCAAACGATGTTGAGGCACGCGATCACATGGCAAACGCTTCCTGCCTGGGCGGTCTTGCATTTGCTAATGCGTTCCTCGGTGTCAACCACTCTATGGCTCACAAGCTGGGTGCTTTCCACCATATTCCACATGGTTGGGCAAACGCAGTTATCCTTACTCGCGTTATGCGCTACAACGCAGCTGAGCGTCCAACAAAGATGGGAACCTTCCCACAATACGATCATCCACACACCCTCGCACGTTATGCTGAGGCAGGCCGTTTCTGCGGCGTTACCGGCAAGGATGACCGTGAGGTCTTTGAGAACTTCGTCAAGAAGATTGAGGAGCTCAAGGCATACATCGGCGTCAAGGAGACCATCAAGGACTACGGCGTAGACGAGAAGTACTTCCTCGATACCCTGGACGAGATGTCTGAGCAGGCATTCGATGACCAGTGCACTGGCGCAAACCCACGCTACCCACTTGTCTCCGAGATTCGCGAGCTCTACCTGGATTCTTACTACGGTCGCGAGCCAGGCTTCTACGAGGACTAATCCTCGCACGTAGCGTTCCGCGCCGCTGCGTGGCGTCCACTGCGAGCGTCTACTGCGGAACGCCCACTGCGGAGCGCCAACCGCGGAGCGCGTAAAGCACAAAGCAAGAGCCGGTTACCTAAAGCCCAGGTAACCGGCTCTTTTTCTAGCTTTCTAAACTCATTATCTGATCAGTCAATGAGCTAATTTGATTGAAATCGTGACCCTAGAATCACAAAACACACCTATGTCACATAATCTGTCAAAAAAGCCTATACATTGCTCCAAAAATGCGTGTTTAGTGCAGAATATCTTCATTTGATGTGCTATCGATATCGAATTTTGCAGATTATCTGACTTTGCTGTGTTGTCACATAGGGCAATTTAGGGATAGTTAAACTTTATATATTAGTTCATTCATAAATCTGTATATTGAATCAAGTTTATACATCAGAATGAATTGCTCATGAGAATACTGGCGCAGCGTCCGCTTGATCCGGTACAAATTGCTGTCTCCCAAGTCTTTTTTAATGCTCAGGAACATATTTTGCATTGCAAGCTGGTTTTTATAGATATCTGCATTCACAAAGTACTCTTTAATACTCACCGAATTCAGCTCATTTGTTCTTTGATTATCTTTTCTCTGCTGGTAGAAGTCATCGTGATACGCGCCGTTATATTCAATAGCCACTAGATTCAATCCAGACAAATTTGATTTAGACATCTTCCCGAATAGCAAATCAAGCTTTCGTTCTTTCGCTTGCACCCCTGGGTTTATCAGGTCTTTTATTAGATACGATTTATTCAGTGCAAGGGGCATCTGATTAAATCCGCCTTCTCGATATGGAAGAGCTGATCTAAGCGCCATTTTAACCTCCATGGGAGAGGCAGCGTCAGAGAAGAAATACCTCATGTTTCGTTGTGTTGTTCGTAAGCCAGGAGAATAGGGATCGAGCGCACTCAATAAAGATATGAGCTCGTCCGTAGTCAATAACGGCGTATCAAATTCACAGAGGTCACCGTTTGGGAGATGTCCATAACTAGACATCATTAAATTCGCAAGCACAATTTGATGAAGAGTGCTTTTATTCCTAGAAAGCAAGCAAACAGCTAGGGGAGGTGCAACACAATAGACATTTTGACCCAAATCAATAAGGGAACCTGCTGGCAAAAGACATTTGAACTGGTGAGATACTCGTTCATCGCAAAAGCGAGTTCTTGAATTGTTTCTTAATAGCTCATGAGTAGTTTGTCCTAAAACAATGCCATATGCTTTCCTCAGAAAACATAGTTTTTCATTGTATGTCTCAGTTGAACACGCAGAATACGTCGCGCGAAAATCCTTTGTTGTCCGTTGCAACAAAACATCATCATTTCCGCGTATCTTAAGTTGCGCGCAGATTTGTAGTGCAGTTTCATGCGAGAAAACAATATCCATTCGTTCCTCCTTAGAATGAGAAACGAATATATCAGCACGATTTTTCAGTAATCTGTCAGCAGCTTGACAGATTTCCGTTTCTGTTCTGCCAAAACTAGAAAAGTCCCCTCATACCTACAGGTAAAAGAGGACTTGATAAAAAGCTGATTAAAGTTCAAATGAAACAGACTAATCAATCAACACAAAACTTATATGACTGATTAATACACCAGTTAAACGTGCTTGTAGGTTACAAACTTGAAAGCGATACCTTCTGGAGTCACTCCGCCATCTTCCTCGTTACAAACTTCCCAGGCAGGATCTTCGTCCAGGTTGGGGAAGTACGTGTCCGCCTCAACCACGGTGTCGTGCTTCGTGATGTACGCGTAAGAGCACTTGTCGAGAAGAGCGCGGTAAATTGAAGCTCCACCAATAAGCCAGACCTTCTCGGGAGCTTCATCCGCAACTAAACGAAGCGCTTCCTCTGTCGACGACACCACCTCTACGCCTTCAACCTGGTAATCGGCATTTCTAGAAATGACAATGTTGCGGCGACCTTTAAGCGGTCCACCAGGGAAGCTCTCCAGCGTCTTTCTGCCCATGACAACCGTGCAACCACGCGTGTGCTCAACAAAATACTTCATGTCGGCCTTGTTGGGGATGAGAAGATCTCCGTCGCATCCGATGCCCCAATCGCGTGTTACAGAAACAATTGCGTTCATGTGGTTCTCCTGGCAAGTATCGTCTTAAAGAAATAATGATGTTAGCTTGAGCATCCACTCGGGCGTGCCTACAACGCCAGCCGCATCTGCTCGGGCGTGCCTACAACGCCAGCCGCATCCGCTCGGATGCGTTTGCAGCGCCAACCGCGTCCGCAGCAGCAGTCGCGTTTAAACGGCAATCGGAATGTTTTTAACCTGCGGACCGTGCTGATAATCCTCGACAATGAGGTCGTCAGTAGTGAAGTCGTAGAAGTTAGTGACGTTAGGGTTCAGACTCACCTTTGGTGCATCAAAGGTTGGGCGAGAAATCAATTCTTTAACAATATCCACGTGACGATCGTAAATATGAGCGTCGGCGATCATGTGAACCAGCTCGCCGGCCTCCATGCCGCTGACCTGTGCAACCATCATCAACAAGATGGCGTACTGGCAAACATTCCAGTTGTTCGCAGCAAGAATGTCCTGGCTACGTTGAACAAGCAGCAGGTTAAGCGTTGGTTTGTCCTTGCCAGGCTCCTGAGTAACGTTATAGATTGCGTTGAATGCGCAAGGGTAGAGGTTCATCTCAGAGAGATCGGCAAAAGTGTACAGATTGGTCATAATTCGACGGCTAAACGGATTCTCTTTGAGATCCTTAAGCACGCGATCCATCTGGTCATAATCGCCATCAGCATAGTGAGAAACCTGTCCAACCTGATAGCCGTAAGCCTTGCCAATGGAGCCAGACTCATCAGCCCATGAATCCCAGATGTGAGAATTGAGATCGTTAACGTTGTTGGACTTCTTCTGGTAAATCCACAGCACCTCATCCATAGCGCTCTTGAGAGCGGTACGACGAAGCGTCAGCGCAGGAAACTCCTCGCGTAAATCATAACGGTTGCAGACGCCAAACTTCTTGATTGTGTATGCAGAGGTACCATCTTCCCAGGTAGGACGGACCTTCTCGCCCTCGGTAGTAGTACCGTTTTCAATAATGTCAGAGCACATATCAATAAAAATGCGATCTGCTTTGCTCATATTCAATCCTTCAAATTACTGTTCAAATTGCAATAAACACCTGGTATTTGCGCTTGTGCCAAGCTTCTGTCAAGCCTCAGTCAAGTCTCGGTCAAATCCCTGACAAGCTTCAGCCAAACACATTACCAGTTGCTGTCAGTATAAGCGCTGTAAGGGTCTCCAAAAAGCGGACTTGAGGAAGTTTGGTTGTCCGCAACACAAGAACGCCCCAGTCCAGAGAGCAGCATAATAACTATAAAAAATAGCAAGCCCGCAGGGAAGGGAGAGCCATCAGGCATCTGCGACGGATCGTTTGGGTCAAAATCAGGGCCCTCATCGCCAAATTCATGCCTGTTGTGCCTGGTATCTTGGTTGTCGTCTTTCTTTGCCATCAATCCTCAATCAAACGCTTACACTTTGATGATACCCGTCGTCGCCCAAGGATTTCATGGCGAGAAACCCCTCTTTTAGTCACTCCACATTCTCTGCAAAGTATTCTGCACACGACGATTCGTCCACGCTTACAGCTCGCCTACACCCGCAGCTCCCGCACCCGCGGCTTGCGCTCTCCGCAGCCTACAGGTGCTGCGACGCAAAGATGTCGTTCCAGAACGTGCCAAGCTGCTTGATAAGCTCAGTGTCCGCTGGAAGCCACTGCACGTCAAGCAGCTCGTTTTGAGCAAGCCAACGAAGCTCTGAGTGAACCTGCGGATCTGCAACAGGTTCCTCAGACTCGCCAAGTGTACAGACAAAACAATCCATATGCAGGTTAAAGGTGGGGTAGGAGTAAGTTACCGTGTCATAGAAGAATGCCGCCTGTACGCTACAGCGCAGCTCTTCCTGAATTTCTCGACGTAGAGCCTGCTCGGAGGTCTCTCCAGCCTCAACCTTTCCGCCAGGAAACTCCCAAAAGCCAGCGTTATCCACGTCAGCTCGGCAAGCGGCAAGGATTTTGTTGTCCTTATAGAAGATAGCCGCAGCTACATTGACTGTCTTGGCCTCGGACATGTTATCCCTCCAGTCTGACTGTCGCAAAGACGGTGGAATTTTCGGCGTCCTTGAGTACTACCGAGAAACCCGTCTCATCGGTGTATACCTGGGGAGTAATGATATCGCCCAAGTGCGCCTGGCTTCTATACTGAACCACAATGCGGCGCAGCTTGTGAGAATAGCCAAGAGCCACAAGCGTGTCGACAGCCATGAGCACGTATTGAGCATTGTTGACATGCTTGTTTGTATCTAGGTGCTGCTGAGAAACAAGAATAGCTGGACCCTCAACAGCGTTTCCCTCAAGTGCAATTTTGCGAGGAGTTGGTGGCAGGTCAACGCGAGGCTCGTCGGTAATGTAGATGCTTTCGCTCTCTGGAACACGAGCTGCCTTGCCCTCTTTAATATCCATTAAATACCAGGTAGAATCGGCCTTTACGATGTTTGTGCCATTTGCATCATTGATGACAAATGACCTGGATGCCTGAAGGCCCTTCATCTGATATGACCAGGTACCTACGCAGATTTTCTCGCCAAATTGAGGGAGTCGGTCAACCTGAATCTGCCAAGTTGCCAAGACCCATGCGTATCCCTCGCTGGTAAGCTGCTTAAAGCCGCGGCCAATATCTTCCGAGTGGAACGTCGAGCAATCCTGCAGGTAGTTCATAACACCTACCAGGGAAAGCTTTCCAGTCTCATCGCACTCGCTGTATCTAACTCTACTTTCAATAGTGTACATACAAATCCAAACTCGAAATCAGCGTTTGCTAAGGTATTTCGGTATGTCGAGAAGCCCGTCTAGTTGTCCCAGGGGAGTGAACCTGGCAGGTGGTCTTTGACCTTTTGCGTGGTGTCGTCAAGTTTCTGCTTGGTTACCTGGACTTTCTGGGAAACCTCTTTAGCCTTTTGAGTGGCAAGAGGGGTTGCAGTTTGAGCAGCTGCATTTGCTTTTTGGGCTGCCGCGTTTGCCTTTTGAGCAGCTTCGTTAGCTTTTTGGGAAGCATTTTGTGCCGCAGTACTCACTTTTTGCGAAGCGCTTTGAGCCATCGCATCAACCTGATGTGATGCGTTATGTGCGGCCTCTTCAATCCTCAAAGATGCATCTTGAGCTGCGGCTTCAACTTTGTGATGGGTGGTTGGTCCATTCCAAAGAAGACTGGCTACCGTATCCAAGAAATAGAGCGTGACCACAATAAAGGCCAGTACAGAGATGGTGTGCCTTGAAAAAAGCATCAAAATATTAAGCATCGCTGGAACAAGTATAAAGACTGAAGTAACCGAAAAGGCACCAAACACAGCGCTGGCCTGGGGACAAATACGACCATGTAAGTTGAACTTAAACATGGAGTAGTCCCACCACTTCTTTTTAAAGCGGCGCTCCAAAAAGAGACCAGTTGAGTATTCAATAACTGTGGCCAAAAATCCGCCAATAATAAAGACAATAAACGGATTGGAAATCTGGCCTAGTACCAGCCAAACTGCAAGAGCGCCAATGCCATAAATGGGACACGTAGGTCCAAAAAGAAAGCCGCGCTTAGTAAATTCGCCCTCGACAACGGAGCAATAGATGGTTTCGTACACCCAGCCGCCAAAAGAAATCAGCGCAAAAATTATGACCATCTGAGGCAGATACTGTACAAAGAACTCAATATTCTTATCGAGTGCAAAAAGCGTGCGCAGTGTCTCAGCCATGGTGCTCACGAGAGATTTCCGTAATCCATGTAGTCGTTGAACTCATGTGACTCACTGTTGGTTGTGCCCTGGAAATCACTTTCAGGTGTCGAGAAACCCGTTGGGCGGAAACCGTCTTTTTTGTATGGATTACCTGTCAGCGTTTCTGCAGTTGAACAAGCTTTATCGCAGGTCGTAACAATCCAAGCCTCTTTGGTATGAGGAGGAACGGGGACAAGAGGAAACATGTGGTGCAAGATGATGTCTTCCTCAACAGGGGTTAAATCAGGGAAATCCTCGCGGGCATTATCCAGTGCATGGCGAGGGTGAGTAAATCCGTGCCAGTTGTCTGGTGCGGCCTCATGATCATGCCAATCGTAAAGGTAGTAGTCATGGAGGAGCGCACCACGTACAAGCGCGCGTTCATCAACTTTGATACCAGCGTTCATAGCAAAGGCAA
>CAUPCM010000014.1:0-22603 GCA_963509815.1 uncultured Atopobium sp.
CTCGCTCTTTGCTATTGTTGCTCTGCAATTTATTATTCTTGGTCAGTCATATCTTTTGCCTAACTTCTCCCAGCTAGTACTAGGTGCAGGTGCTACTGCTGCAGGAGCGCAAATGCTTCCAGGCTGTGCTATTGGCGCAGTTATGGCACCAATTTCTGGTCAGATTTTAGACAAGCTGGGCGCTGAAAAGCCTATTGTTACAGGCATTCTTTGCTGTCTTACCAGCATGCTCCTTTTGCTGCTCTTTGTTCATCAACTTACCGTGGAAATGATTACGTATATTTTTGCTATCTTTACCATTGGCCAAGCGCTTCAGATGGGAAACAATTTTACAGTAGCCTTGGGACATCTGCCAGAAGACCGCAAGGCAGATGGAAATGCTGTTATCAACACAATGCAGCAGCTCTTTGGCGCTATGGGCACCAGCGTTATTTCTGGCGTAGTAGCGGCTTCTCAGCTTGGAGCTACAGACTTGGCTACGAGCACCCTTGCAGGAGCTCAAAATGCTCTCTTTGTACTTGTATGCGTAGCTTGTATCCCCCTTGTTACCATGGGAATCGTGCTCTTTGTGCTGCCTAAGATGACAAAATAAAGACGCGGCAACGGCATTTAAAAAAGCAAATTAAAAAGCTAGCTATCCAACAACGGATAACTAGCTTTTAATTTAGACGATCGAATAATCAAGCTATGACACGACAGCTGATAATTTCAATCCAATAAATACAGCAACCAGGCAAGTAACAACGTTAACCGCAATGTTCACTCCTGCAGCGGTCCAGTTACCTGCTTGAATGAACACAAGCGTTTCATTTGAGAAGGTCGAGAAGGTCGAAAGTCCTCCGCAAAGACCCACGGCTAAGAATAGCTTTACCTGTGGCTGAAGTGGACTTGCAAGATCAAGTCCCGTCACAAAACCAATAATCAAACCTGCAACAACATTTGCAGCAAACGTACCAACTGGCAGGTTAGGAATCCACTGTTTAAAGAGGACACCCAACTGCCAGCGACCTAAACTACCCAGCGCTCCACCAAGAGCCACAGCTACCGCTTCAAACATAAAACGCCCCTACTCCAGCTCTCGCGAGCCTGTATACAGCTGATAATACTCTCCATGCTTTGCAATAAGCTCATCGTGAGTACCACGCTCAATAATGCGGCCGTGCTCCAGAACCATAATGGCGTCCGAATTACGAACCGTAGATAACCTGTGAGCAATCACAAAGACAGTACGACCTGCCATTAGAGCATCCATGCCCTTCTCGATAAGTGCCTCAGTACGTGTATCAATGCTGGAAGTTGCCTCGTCCAGAATGAGAACAGGAGGATCAGCAATTGCAGCACGTGCAATAGCCAAAAGCTGTCTCTGACCTTGGGAAAGGTTAGCGCCATCTGAGGTAAGTACGGTGTTGTAACCGCGAGGCATACGGCGGATAAACTTATCCGCGTTTGCAATTTTTGCCGCAGCGATAACCTCGTCATCAGTAGCATCTAGCTTGCCAAAGCGAATATTGTCCGCGATGGTACCCGTAAACAGATGCGTATCCTGCAGAACAATACCCAGTGAGGACCTCAACGCAGATTTCTTGATGTCGTTGATAGGAATGCCGTCGTAGGTGATGGTTCCACTGCGAACATCGTAGAAGCGGTTAATAAGGTTGGTAATGGTTGTTTTACCAGCACCGGTTGAGCCGACAAACGCAATCTTTTGGCCAGGCTTTGCAAACAGCGTGAGGTTTGCAAGAACCGTCTGATCGTCGTCATATCCGAAGGTGACGTCATCAAAGCGGACGTCTCCGGCAAGAGGGGTTTTCTCACCAGACGGTTTGACCCAAGCCCAAGATTCTTCTCCGGACTCGTAGCCACTAACGCGCACCAGGTCAACCTTGCCCTCATCAACCTCGGGAGCCATCTCCATAACTGCAAAGATACGCTCGGCGCCGGCAAGAGCGGTGAGCAGGAAGTTGGAGAGCTGCGTGAACTGGTTGAACGGCATAGCTGCCTGGCGAACAAAGACCAGGTAGGACGCAAGACTTGCAACGTCTGCGTGTCCGTTTACAGCAAGCAGAGCGCCAACCACGGTGACCACGGCGTAATTGATATACGTCAATGAAACCGTGATAGGGACCATAGTTGCTGCATACGCCTGAGCGGTTGTTCCAGAGTGTCTGAGCTCTTCATTGACCTTTTGGAAGTCAGCAAAGTTGGCATCCTCGTGATTAAAAACTTTAACCACCTTGAGGCCAGAGATGGTTTCTTCAGCAAAGCCGTTAAGAACACCAAGACTCTTCTGCTGCACCGAATAATGCTTAGCCGAGCGCTTACTTGCGTAACGTGCATATATCACAATTAATACGTCAAAGAGGATAGTGATGAGTGTCAACTGCCAGTTAAGAACAATCAGCAGCACGAGTGTGCCAACCATCTGAATAAACGCCAAGACAAGATTAGCAAAACTGTTGTTAAGCGCTTCTGAGATGGTATCCACGTCGTTGGTAAAGAAACTCATGATATCGCCGCGGGTACGACGGTCAAAGAACCTCAGCGGCAGCGATTCGATGTGCTCAAAAAGGTCTCGTCTGATGTCAAAAACAATCCTCTGAGCAGCACGAACCATAATTTGCGTGTAACCAACACTGGTAAGAGCGCCAATTGCATACACAACCGCTGTAAATACAACAAGGTGAGTAAATGCACTCACATCTCCCCTGCCCACTGCTGCAACAACAGGCTTAATCATGTAGGTACCAAGGAGCGCTGCTAAACCGCTGATAGAAACAAGAAGTGCCACCAACATAAGGCGCTTTTTGGCATGACCTAAATACGAGACAAACACTCTAATGGTATGTCCGATGTTTTGAGGACGCGCTCCTCCTGCGCGATTAGCCATGTGACACCTCCTTACCAGCAGCGTCAATGTCCGACTGACTACCGCCAGTCTGCGACTCATAAAGCTCTCTATAGATAGGGCTCTTGGCGAGAAGTTCTGTGTGGGTGCCAGTCATATGAACCCTACCGTTATCAAGAACGACAATCTGATCTGAGTCCATAACTGAGTTCACACGCTGGGCGATGATGATTTTTGTCATGTCAGCAAGTTCGGCAAGTCCTGCACGAATCTTTGCGTCAGTTGCTGTATCAACCGCGCTGGTAGAGTCATCAAAAATGATAATTTTTGGCTTCTTCAAAAGCGCGCGCGCAATACAAAGACGCTGCTTCTGGCCACCGGAGACATTAACGCCACCCTGACCAAGGTCTCCATCCAAGCCACCAATCCTGTCAAGAAACTCATCAACGCATGCAATAGAACACGCGTGAAGCAGCTCCTCATCAGTTGCATTGGGATCGCCCCAGAGCAGGTTGTCGCGGACGGTGCCGCTGAACAGCACATTTTTCTGAAGGACAACAGACACTGCGTCACGAAGTGAAACAAGATTGTAGGAGCGGACGTCATTCTCGCCAACAAACACGGTGCCCTCAGTTGCATCGTACAAGCGAGCAATCAGCTGGATAAGGGTAGTTTTTCCGGAGCCGGTGCCGCCGAGAATACCAACAGTAGAGCCTGGCGCAAACGAGAGATTAATGTCTTCGAGGACGTTCTCTTCAGCGCTCTGACTATACTTGAAGGATACGTTTTCAAAACGGACTGCGCCATTCTTAACGTCAGTCAAACCGTGCTCTGGAGACTCAATGGCAGGCTCCTCGGAAAGAATCTCTCCAATTCGACGCACACTGGTAATGGCGCGAGCAGTAAGCAAGAACACGCCAGAAATCATCATAAGAGAGTTCATGATAAGCAGTACGTAACTCATGAAGCCCGTGAGCTCGCCAACGCCCAGTCTGCCAGCCATAATCATCTGGCCGCCAAACCAAAGAATAGCCACGTTAGTGACATACATTGATGCTTGGAAAATAGGTAGGTTTAAAACGGACGTGCCAAAGGTCTTTGTAGCAGTCTGCGCGTACTGCGTATTAACTTTTTCAAAACGATCAGAGACATATCCTTCTCGGACATACGCCTTAATAGCGCGCACGGCCGCAAAGTCTTCCTGCAGAGCCTCGTTAAGCTTATCCATTGCACTCTGCATAACGCGGTACAAAGGGCCAACTCGTTTCACAATAAAGAAGAGTGCAATAGCCAAGAAAGGTAGCACGGCAAAATACACAACCGCCAGCTCTGGGCTCATAATAAACGCCATAACCAAGCCCATGACCAGCATAATTGGTCCACGCATAAACGGGCGTGTACCCATTGCAAAGGCATTCTGAATAATGGTTACATCAGAGGTCAAACGCGTTACCAAAGAGGATGAATCGTATTTATCAAGATTTGCAAAAGCAAACTCTTCCATACGGCGATATTCATCTTGTCTGAGTTGAGCACCCAGTCCCATAGCTGCTTTTGCAGAGTAGCGAGCATAGCCAATACCAGCAAACATGGCGAGAAGAGCAAAGACAACCATAACGGTACCGTTTACAAAAACAGTCTGAAGGTTACCTTGCAAAATACCCTGGTCAACAATTTGAGCCATGAGTACAGGAATCACTAATTCGAGTAGGGACTCTGCAAACACGCAGAGTCCCGACATAACAAAGTCCTTTTTATACGCGCCAAAGTGGTCCAAGATAACCTTTAACTCAGCACGAGCAGATGGAGCCTTTTCTTCTACAGAAGCATCATTCATTGTTAAAACACCACGTACCTTACAGTCTTACTTTGCTTGGTTTGCTTACGCCTCTTTTGGAAGCGTCTGAAGCGAAACCTCCTTGAGCTGCTCATTAGAAACAGGCGAAGGAGCGCTCGACATCAAATCAGAGCCAGAAGTAGTCTTTGGGAAGGCCATGACGTCGCGGATGGAATCAGCACCTGCAAGCAGCATGCATACACGGTCAAGACCAAGTGCAAAGCCGCCCATTGGAGGTGCACCAAACGTCAGAGCCTCCATCAAGAAGCCAAACTGAGCCTTTGCGCGCTCTTCAGTAAAGCCGAGTTTCTCCAGAATCTTAAGCTGCAGCTCAGCGTTGTGGATACGCATTCCGCCGCCGCCAGCCTCAAAGCCGTCCATAACAAAGTCGTAGGTATACGAACCCATAGCCAGAGGATTGGTGTCCAGAAGGTCAAGCTCATCCTCGCGAGGAAGCGTAAAGGGCTGGTGCTCAGAGGCGTAAGACTGGGTCTCTTCATCCCAGTGGAACAGTGGGAAATTAACAACCCAGAGGAAATCATGACCTTCTCGCGGTACATCCAAGACCTTTGCCATATGCAGGCGCATACCACCAAGAATCTCATCTGTCTCCAGGCGGCCGCCCACAGCAAAGAGAATCAAGTCCCCTGCCTCAGCAGACATCTCTGCACGCAGTGCCTCGAGCTCTTCTGGCGAGAAGAACTTGGTAATAGGACCTCCCACGGAGCCGTCCTCTTTGAAGGCGACCCATGCAAGTCCTTTGGCACCAAAGCCAGCAGCTACCTCGGCAAGCTTATCAACCTGAGAGCGTGGCCAGGTACCTGCGCCCTTAACGTTAATTGCCTTAACGTACTGGCCATCAGTTGTTGCGGCAGAGCTAAAGAGCTTAAAGCTGGACTGCTTGAAGACCTCAGAGACATCGTGGAGCTCCATACCAATGCGGGTATCAGGCTTATCGGAGCCGTAGGTATCCATTGCGTCCCAGTACTGAATCTTGCGCAGTGGAGCTGGGAACTCGATGCCCATCTTTGCAAATGCATCGCCCAGAATATCCTCAAGCTCGGCCATGACATCTTCCTCACGGACAAATGCCATCTCCATATCAACCTGTGTAAACTCGGGCTGACGATCTGCACGAAGGTCCTCATCGCGGAAGCACTTGGTAATCTGGTAGTAGCGCTCAACGCCGCCAATCATCAGCAGCTGCTTCAGAAGCTGTGGAGACTGTGGCAGTGCATAGAAGTTTCCGCCCTGCATTCTGGATGGAACCAGGAAGTCACGAGCGCCCTCAGGAGTAGATTTGAACAGCGCCGGAGTCTCTACCTCGGTAAAATCACGCTTATGGAATGCCTCACGAAGCGCAAATGCAAAATCAGAACGCATACGAAGATTCTGTGCCATCTGAGGACGACGCAGGTCAACATAGCGGTACCTCAAGCGAAGGTCCTCGTTAACGTCAATGTGGTTCTCAATTTGGAATGGTGGAACAGCGCTAGTATTAAGAACCTCAATCTTTGAAGCAAGTACCTCTACCTCACCGGTAGCAAGAGCCTCATTGGTCTGACCTTCAGAACGATGCTGAACGGTACCAGAAATCAAAACAGGCCACTCAGGACGAATAGTCTCTGCAGTTGCGAATGTTTCTGCATCAACATCTGGGTCAAACAGAATCTGGGTCAAACCCTCGCGGTCACGAAGGTCAACAAAAATCAGGCCACCAAAGTCACGACGGCGCCAAACCCAACCAGTGAGCGTAACGGTCTGACCGATATGCTCTGCACGAAGCTCACCGCAGGTATGCGTATGCATGCTGTGCAAATCAACAGCTGCATGAGCGAAATAATTCTGGGGGTTTTCTGAGGAACAATCCATTTTTATCCTTTCGTCTTTGCTTCCCTGTGCCAAATCGGAAAGCGCCTTCAAGACGGCAAAAACGCGTAGACGGCGCGTTCTTGCTCATAGATAAAACATTGTACTCTCCAACGTTTAGCTAAGCTTCCTCAATCTAAACTTAGAGCAGAATCCTGCAGAATAAATAACTTACATTCACGTTTTTACGCTAGACTGAAGCTGATACACACAAGCCTCACTATGGGGCGAGAAGAACTTGGAGCTTTCATGGCCTATAAAGCCGCTGTTTTTGATCTAGATGGAACACTTCTGAATACCATTGTTGATCTTGCTTGGGCAACAAATTACGCTCTTGAGCAGTTCAACATGCCCACCTATACCGTTGATGAAGTACGTCAGATGGTTGGAAATGGCGTTGCAAAGCTTATCCGTGACGCCGTGCCAGACGGTACCGATGATGCAACATACCAGCGCGTGCTCGCATGCTTTAAGGAGCACTACGCTGATCACAGCTTGGATAACACTGCGCCCTACCCTGGCATACTTGATGCGGTAGATACGCTCAGAGCAGCGGGTGTTAAGTGCGCTGTTGTCTCAAACAAACCAGACTTTGCCATTGCAGATTTAATGAGCAATTTTTTCCCAGGTCGATTTGACTTTGCGCTGGGCCAGCGAGATGACCTCAAGAGAAAGCCAGATGCTGAACCTGTCCATTACGCCCTTGCTCAAATTGGTGTTAATCCTCAAGACGCTGTCTATATTGGAGACTCTGAGGTTGATGTTGCAACAGCACACAACAGTGGCATGCCTTGCATTAGCGTTACCTGGGGATTTAGAGATAAAGATACACTCTTAGCTGCAGGAGCTACCACGCTTTGCGATACTGCGGATGAACTAGTACAAGAAATCCTCAAATAGTAGCACTAAAAATTGCAACCATTCGTTCGTTGCCGTTGAGCGAGAAAAAACGTCCGCTTGCCTATGCCTCTCAATTCATCTGAATAAGCGTACTCTGAGGGCGGTATAGTCTATAAAAGTGCGTCCATAATTTGCGCGCAAGCGACGTGGAAAGGATTGCATCATGGGCAAGAAAAGTTCTGAGGTTCTCCAGATTTCTTACGAGGACCTGGTAGAGTACCTGCACAGTAATCACTCTGTGTACATGCAAGTCGGACACCAGGTTTATTACCTCACTGATGTCAATTTTGAGGCATGGAGAGCTCAAGACACCAGTATCAGAAACTCAAAAAACCACTTTGTAGATTGTTCTGAATTAGTTCCTACGGTAGACGAATTTCTCGCGCTTCCTTTTATTAATGGAAAAACCATCAAAGACGTTTTTGCACATGCAACGTTCTATGCATCCATGAAAAACGAAAAATCTGAGTAATTCAAAGTAATCAGCATTTTGTTGACTACCTCTCAGCTAAAACTTAAAGGACCTGTTAAAGGCGGTGCAACTAAGGGATTTTAATCCCGGAAAGAATATCGGCGTGGTTTGGAGAGATCCGGCTATGCCGATTTTTCGCTGTTCTTGGTCTGTGGTGGCATAAACTCGCCGATGCAGTTCCATACGATACGCATTTTCTGTACCCCGTGTCCGTTCATCTGCTCCGGCTTAAAAATCTCGATGCGCTCTACGAACTCACGGTTAATCTCCGGCATCAGTTCATGGATGTCGGTGTACTTGCGTACTAGTGCGAGGAAACGGTCTACATTGACGCTGTTTTCCTGCTATGTGGCAATCTGTGAACGAAGCTCCACCACACGGCTTTCAAGTGTTTTCTGCTCGGTCTCATAGTTCTCGGACATCTTGGCGAAACGCTCATCGGAAATCTTGCCCTCGATATTGTCCTCATAGAGCCGCTGGATGATTTCGTCCAGCTTGTAAATACGCGCATGTGACTGCTCAAGTTCACGCTTGCCGTCACGCAGGCTCCATTCCACATCGGCTCTAATTTTTTTGGTAATCATCTCCACGAACTCATCCTCATGCTCCTGCACATAGCTGATTTCCATATGCGGCTTAAGGTCGATCCGAAAACGGATTAAGTATATTTGCCGCCGATGTGCATTCCGTCTTTGATATTGCATGGTATACCCTTGCCCGGTACATGGTGGATGTTCAGCTAACGGACGAGGGAACGTTTGAAAAGCAGTACCCGGACGGCAAGGTTTGTGTGTGCAAGTGCTGCGGTAAAGCCTTTGTGCGGACAGCTGACCAGAATCACCGCCAGTACTGTGGCGAGTCGGATTGTGAACGCAAACGAGCAAGGGAACGGACGCAGCGGAAAAGGAATAAGGATAAGATTACTGAACAGCAGCAACTTGCAAAAGAGAAAAAGGGGAGCTGATTCTTGCGACAATATTGGCAACAATAATAAAAAATACTTTCTACAATACTACAGAAGGTAGTTGTGACATGACGATGATTTTTTCACAATATCTTGAAAATTTCATGTTTTTGTGATAAAATAAATGTAGCATACCGTTGCAAAGAGGAGGCGTGCTATGGCTGTAAGTTACAAGAAGCTTTTTCACATGCTAGTAGATAAGGAAATAAGCGCAGCGGAGCTTCAGAAAGAAGCCGGATATAGCGCAAATATATCCACAAGATTAAGAAGAAACGAGTACGTTTCTCTTGAGTCAATGGAAAAAATATGCCGGGTGCTTGGCTGCAAGGTAGACGATGTCGTAGAGTTTTTACCAGCAGAAATCCAGTCGGTTCTTGAAGAAGAATAGGAATTAGGAGCAATATTGATGGATGCTATTATTAAATATCGTGGCGGAAAACGACGGGAAATTCCACAATTTATAAATTTTTTCCCTGCTGATTATGACACTTTCATTGAGCCTTTTCTTGGTGGCGGAGCGGTCTTTTTTCAGCAAGAGCCAGATCATGCCATTGTTAATGATATAAATGAACCGCTTATAAATTTTTATAGGCAGCTCGCAAATCAATATAGTCAGGTTATGGGAGAATTGCAAATCCTTCATGAAATATATGAGCATAATGAAGAATTATATAGTGCTGAAAAAAAGTGCAATCCAGAACTCAGAATAGAAAATGGAAATGAACTGCTTTATTACAGGCTTAGAGACATGTATAACAATATCATACCATCGGAATACCTTCCAGCAACACTGTATTATTTCATAAATAAGACAGCTTATTCGGGAATGTTACGCTTTAATTCTCAGGGGCAATACAATGTGCCATACGGACGATACAAGCATTTTAATGTAAATAATATTACTGAGCATCATAGAGATTTGCTCCAAAGAACACAGATTTTAAACGTTGATTTTGAGCAAGTGTTTAGTTTAGCACAACCTAACGATTTTATTTTCTTAGACCCACCATATGACTGCACTTTTCATAAATATGGGAATTTAACAAATGATTTCAACGAAGTTGAACATCGACGCTTAGCGCAAGCATTCTATAATTTGAATTGTCGAGCGCTAATGGTCGTTGGTAGGACGCCTCTTACTACGGAACTCTATGGACAAAATGTGGTGGCCGAATATCCAATCAGATATTCGGTGAATATTAGAAATAGATTTACGAGATATGCCTCTCACATTGTTGTTACAAACTATTAAAAGGAGAATGTTATGAATTCTACAGACATTATTCGTAATTATATTGATAATCAGCTTCACTATCCCAGAAAAAATCGAACCGGAAATGTAGATGAGGTCACGCTGCCATCAAAAGAAAAAATAATTATTTCATATACAGATATCTCGATTACGGGAACGGATCGTATACGACCGCAGATTAGGATATTTACTAATAACGCTGCAAATGGATATCATATCGCTCGAAGCGAGAAGAAGCGTTTCTTTTTCATTACCATATATAGTAAAGCTGCATCGTATGTTTCTGATTTAAAAAATATAAACCCCTCCGAGTATATTGTTTCGCTTGAAACAGATATCTCATCTATATCTGGACGAATGGACATAAGAAGTATGTACGAGTGGTTAAATGGCAAGGCTGCTAAATCTACTTCGCCTATTAATTATATTCGTTGTAATAATAACAATCATAATTGTGGAATCTATCAGGCATCTTTTCTCAGAATCTTAAATGGCACTACCGCTGTAGTTCCTACAGAAGTAACAGAGTATCTAAACATTTTTGATATGCGGCCGTATTTTATCCCTTCGTTAGTAACATTTAATTACACCCCTCTTAACGAAAGGGATAAGCGCAATGTGATTGCTTTCGGTGCTCCGGGAACTGGCAAAAGTTACTTTTTTAAGAAATACTTAGATGATCATAATGTTTCAGCCGAGGATTATGAACGAGTAACCTTTTATGCGGACTATTCTTATTCACAGTTTATAGGAACATATAAGCCGGTAGATGTTGGTGGTGTGATAGCCTATAAATTTGTTCCCGGTCCATTTATGAGAACACTTGTTGCTGCCTTAGAAGACGCTTCAACCACAACGCATCGTAAGCACTATCTTATTATTGAAGAAGTAAATCGAGCCAAGGCTGCAGCTGTTTTTGGCGATATGTTTCAATTGCTTGATAGGGACGATACTGGAAGAAGCGAATATTCGATAAACGCAAGTGAAGATATAAGAGCATATTTAGCTGAACGTTTCGGCGGAGCTGCTACCGCTTATTCTGAATTGGCAATTCCCAATAATATGTATATATTTGCTACTATGAACAGTGCTGATCAGGGGGTATTCCCGATGGATACAGCATTTAAGCGTAGATGGAATTTTAATTATATTGGCATTGACGATGAAGAATTTAGGGTAGATACCAATCCCACGACTGGCGTAAAAACAGTAACAGAACGTCAGAGCGGAACGTTTAATCTTGCCGATGGATCTGTGGAATGGAATGTTTTGCGTCGTGCAATAAATGCTAAATTGTCGAACGACAGAATAAAAGTACATGAAGATAAACTTATGGGACCGTTTTTCATAAAAACACAAGATTCTAACGGCACTTGTATATTCACACCCGGTCAGGAGGATGAGGAATTCAGTACGCTGTTCTGTGAAAAAGTTATTATGTATTTGTTTGAGGATGCTGCAAAGACAAAACACAGGGAACTTTTTGAAGGGTGCGATGTCGATAAATTAAACCGTTTTTCTTATGTATGCGCAGAGTTCAAAGCAAAAGGTCTTGCTATATTTGGTCCGGATTTCAGATTAAGAGAATATGCAGATCAGAGAGCAGAACGTGATGCTGCAAAAGCAGATAAAGAACGCTGATTTACAGAGGTAAAGGATTATGGGTATTATATCCGCTTACGTCAGAGAGGACTGGCTATATTCAGCAGCCCATTTGCGAAGTAAGAATATGTTTTCATTTGAAAGTGACGAAGATGGATTTATTAGATTTGTTAAGGACTTACTTGCGCGAAAAATCATAAAACTCAAGAGCAAATCTGATAATGACACAGATGAAGACGAAGACATTGATTTCAATAATTATAATGACAAAGCCTATTTAAGCGCGACATATAAATTTACATTTGTCGGTATAGCCATCTGTCATAATAGGCTTATATATGTGTACCCTAAATATATTGGCGAAAGCAAAAAACTCCCTCTCTATAATCCGCAAAGAGAATTGGCACAAATTCTTAGAGTTATTGAAAAATACAGTAGAGAGAAATCAAAACAGGATATTTATAATATAGATTTCTATGCTGATGAAGGAAATCGTAATCGCGACAAGCTTCTTTCAGTCATGCTCTTTCTTTTGGAAGACTATGCATCAAATGGTGCATATGAAACAGATGAAACAATAATTGAAATTAACGGAAGCGACGACATCCTTTGGCAAAAAACGATTGACGAGACCTATCCTATACTATCTAACAACAGACCCTATTATATTGAATTATATACGCGCAGAAATGTTAATAATGATTTTGATTATTTGAAACGTCTGCATGAGTTTGTTGTCACAAAATGCTCTCAGGAAATAGAACGAGCTTCGTTGACTGATTTTTTCAGTCTTCCGTCCGTCTATGTTTCTGATGAAGATGAGAGCGCATTTGGAGATGAAGAACAAATTATAAATGTGCTTGAAAACACAATATCTCAAACTTTTGATGATAGAAAACTTTCGGTACTTACAGCATTAAAGTTATATTTTGACAGCGGAAAAATCTTACTTGGTGAAAATGAACTACAGCTTATTGGAACGCGATCTTTTGAAACAATATGGGAAGAAGTTTGTGCAAAAGTATTTACAAGTCAAAAGAATGATTCCCTGAATAAGATTGACCCTTACATTGATCAATCAATGATAAACAAAAACTTCAAAGGCAAAACCCCTACTCTCGTCGAATTAATAAAACAGCCTATATGGAAACGATATCGAAAGGGCGCTAAGGGAATTCCCAAAGACACTTTGACTCCGGATTATCTGCGCTTCGAACGCAAAGCAGATCCAGATAACTATGTTTTTTATATTCTCGATGCTAAGTATTATTGTCCAGATTGGACAGATGATTCAATTTCAGGGCAACCGGGCATTGAGGATATTTCAAAACAATATTTATATTATCTTGCGTACCGAGACGTGTTGGAAAGATATAAGATTAATGAAGTAAGAAATTACTTCTTAATGCCAAAACGCAAAGGTGAAGACAAAATTCCCGGTTTTGCAAAAATGGACATATTAAAACAACTTGGCCTCGGTGTTGTTGAAGTACGTATGCTTGATCCGCAGTTAATGTATGATAATTATTTGCGAAATCAGCGTTTAAATTTATCTGAATTGCAATGAAATACCGCATCAGGGAGCCAATCCCCCGGTGCGGCTTTTCTCTAATCCACTTTTCTCACCCGGTCAATCCCATACAAACAGTTCAACCCAGAGCCATTATCCCAATCAACCATTATTGAGCTTGTATCGTCAATACCTGTGACGATTCCCACCGTGCCGACAGGCAGAGCGGTCACATCGTACATTTGCAGTAGTTCCGCTCGGCAATCGACCGGATATTCCCGGCGCAGCCGCTCAAGCATCTCCTTATTCAGCATTTGGCGCACCACCTTTCCAAGCTGACGAGCCTGTGAGATTACGGAGCAGGATTTTCCACGCTGCCCTTTACCCATCTCCAATAAAGCCGAGCCGGAGCAGAAAGCAGCGGAAAGCGTATTTCTCATTCTCAACTCCCTTTTCTGTGTCAATGATGCATTTCTGCCGTTTGGACATATTCACCAGTTCCGTGACAAAGGCAGAGTAGGCTGCGGTCTCCTCGCACTCGTTGCCATCTGTGAGCGTGAACCAAGGGAACGCGACCTTGTTCTTGCTGACCGTTATATCAAGGCTCTCTGCCCCGACAGCTTTGCAAATAAGCACGGCTTTGCTTACTATGAGCTGTTTCAACACGCCCAACTCTGTTTCCGTGAGCGTGTTGGGTATCTCGATTGTAAGTTCCGTCTACTCCGGCTCTGCCGTAATTCCCGTGTCTGCAAGCCGCTCGATGATGTCCGAGCCGTCCGGGAATTCAATACTGCCGTCTTTCAAGACCGTGATTTCTCCGATGTCATAGTTGCAGATCGGCATTCTGCGTTAGACCACTTTCTCGCCAGTCAGTTCTTCGATTATGACTACGAGAGCCTTTCTCGTTGTGCCATCCAGATTCATTTTCGTACCATGTCGTATACCTCTTCGTTTTGTTAGGTACATATATCACTCTTTCCGTGCAGAATAGCAAACGGTATGTGAAATATAAATTAATAACTTTCTGTGTCCATCTGGGCATAAAGGAACAGACCATACAGGAGCGTTTCTACTCTTACATGGTCTGTTTTTCGTTGTCCCGCTTGAAGAAGGTTGGCTTAAATTTGCTTGTTTTGGCAAATCCCTAAGTTCAACCCTCTAACCGCAGGTCCTTTTTATTTACCCCTTTTACAAAAAACGCCGATGTAGTGCACCGGCGTTTTACGTTTAGTTTGAGAGAACGTTCCTACTCAACAGGCTTCTGAACCTCAAGAACCTCAGCAATCTCAACCTCGGCAGAGACCGTACCAGCAAGCTCTGGAATAAGATTGTTGTACTTATTAGCAGAAGCCAGCTCCGAAGAAGCGGTCTTTGCATAGCGCTTAACTGCTGCTGCAGCACGGTTGACTGCGCTCAGCGTACCAGCGCCACCGACACATCCTCCTGGGCAAGCCATACCCTCAAGAAGATAACCTGGATATTTACCCTTAGCGGCATCCTTGAGCATGGCTCGGCACTCAGCAAGGCCGTCAACAGCCATGATAGGTACTTCTCTATCAGGGTACTTCTGGTGGATGACGTTTACTACGGCACCTGCTACGCCACCAGCAACGGCAAAGGCGCGACCGTCATGAGATGCATTTTCAAAATCTGAGTTGTCGTCATCAAGCTTGGTGAAATCAATACCCTTGGACTCCATCATTCCTGCAAGTTCCTCAAAGGTCAGAACAAAATCGACCTCGGACTTAACGGAACGACGCAGTGCCTCAAGCTTCTTAGCAGTGCATGGTCCAATAAAGACAATCTTGGACTCTGGGTTTTGCTTTCTTACCAAACGAGCAGTCAAAACCATGGGGGTTAGTGCCATGGAGATTGCGTCAGCGTGCTCTGGGTACTCTTTTTTAGCCATGGCAGACCAGGAAGGACAGCAACTTGTACCCATAAATGGCAGCTTTTCTGGGACTTCTTTGACAAAGTCTTCTGCTTCCTGAACGGTACAGAGGTCAGCACCAGTTGCTACCTCTTCTACCTCGGCAAAGCCCATCTCTTTGAAGGCTTCACGAAGACGGCCAACGCTACCCTTGCCAAACTGACCAACAAACGAAGGAGCCACAATTGGAACAACGGTGTAACCCTCATTGATAGCCTGAATTACCTGGAAAATCTGGCTCTTATCGGCAATTGCGCCAAAGGGGCAGTTGACTAGGCACTGGCCACAAGAAACGCACTTCTCGTAATCAATGTCTGCGCGACCATGCTCGTCAGAGCCAATAGCATCCATACCACAAGCAGCAGCACAAGGGCGCACATGGTGATGAATTGCCTGGTACGGACAAACCTTGAAGCACATACCACACTGAATGCACTTCTCCTGATCAATATATGCCTTTTTGTCCACGAAGCTAATTGCCTCTTTAGGACAAATCTCTCGACAAGGGTGCGCAAGACAGCCCTGGCAAGCGTTGGTAACGCGATACACGTTGTCCTCGCAGGCATTGCAGGCAAACTTAACGATGTTAATCAGCGGTGGCTGGTAATAAACCTCAGGCCTAGAGGCCTCTTCCAGGCCGTCAGAAATATGCTCTGGTTGATCCACGCCCTGCATAGGCATGCCCATAGTCATGCGAATGCGCTCACCAACAATAGCGCGCTCCAAGAAGACGCTCTCGCGATACGTTGCAATATCACCAGGAATAATCTTGTAAGGCAGCTCTTCCATCTGGCGAGCTATTTCATCAACGCTCTTATCTGCTTTTTCATACGCAAGCGTTGAAACCTCTTTAAATACCTTCCTGCGGATTTCAGTCAGGTTGGTATAGACACCTCGCATTGTGCCGGGCATTTCTCCCCCTCCTCGTTCACTTTATGCACGTCTGGGTAACGTATCCGCACAAAATGAATGTATGTCTCTACTACAAAGTATGTACTATAAGTCCACCTCGGTGACACCAAAATAAGAAAATCGCTCTGGAATATCCGTTTTTATCACAATTTTTGCCCCCGTGACTGGATGAATAAATCCAACGCGATATGCATGGAGCATTAACATCTGCGGCCTATGCCTCTTTTTTGAAGCGCGTTGCAGAGACGGCACACCTCCATACAGCGCATCTCCTACCAGAGGAAATCCAAGTGACGAGAGGTGCACTCTAATTTGATGCTTTCTTCCTGTCAGCAAATTGACCAGCAACAAGCTTTGAGTTTGACCTTGTGCTGTCGAGGCAACCTTAATGAGGCGCACCTCCGTTTGAGAAGGCTTGCCTGTTGCTGAGACCCTCATTTTCTGAGCGTCATGCCGATCTTTTCCAATTGCCTTATCTATCAGCAGTTTATGTGGTTCAAACGCTCCCTTAACGGCAGCCAGATACTCTTTGGAAAGCTCCTTGGAGGCAATAAGCTGGTCAAACTGTGCCTGCGTTTCTTTTTTGAGCGAGAAAAGCACAATGCCCGTAGTCTCCCTATCAAGGCGATTCAGAGCTTGGACCTGGGAAAGGTCTATCTGGATTGAGTTCTCAAGTGCACGGAGTTTCTCGCAAACTACATCGGTTAGAGAAGGCTCATGGGTACCGTCCGCATGAACGATGATTCCCACCGGTTTATTCACGGCAAGTAGATGCTCATCCTGGTACAAAATCTCAAGATTATTGTCAGACTGAAGAGCATCCACGCTACACACCTCGCTTAACTACGTAGCGCTGCTCAGAGAGAACCTGGGCAAATGACTCGATTGCGCTCCACACGTGGTCGGTGCGGCGCCAGGCAACACTAACCGAGTACGACATCTCTTTTCCCAGCTCAATGATGTGAAGACCGGACGTTTCAAAGTCGTAATAAGACGAGGCTACCAGCTCAGATGGCAAGAAGCACGCGCCAACGCCTCTCATAGCAAGCGCCAAAAGCGTCTCGGAGTTTCTGGACATGACCTTGATAGTGGGAGAAATGCCCGATGCAGCAAACGCATGGCGAGCAAAGCTACCAGCAATATCTCGCTTACCTACCGTTAAGAAGGGGCAAGCCTCCAGAGCCGTGAGCTTTCCCGTTTTTTTGACTTGCGAAACAACCGAGTCAACCTTATCTGCATACAAAGACTCAAGAAGCGCTTGAGAGACAACCAGAACGATCTTCTCGTCAAACAGTTTTTTAACAACAAGGTCATAAGATGTGGAATTGACGGTTGCAACAATCAAGTCAAGCTGGCCTTCAGATAGCCACTCAACCAGCTCGTCATTCTCGCCCTCATCAAGCTCAATAGAGATATTTGGGTGCAATTTTTGGAAAGCAGCAATGGAGCGCGGCATGATGATGTGGCCTCGTGTAGCAGTGACACCAACACGCAGGCGACCTCGCTCGTTGCCCGCAATATCAAGAAACTCTTGATCCATAGCGCGGCGTTGCGCCTGAAACCTACGGGCATAACGCAAGAACTCTTCTCCCGCAAACGTGAGCGACAGCGGGACCGTACGTTCTAGCAGCTTAGAGCCAAGTTCTTTTTCTGCTGCCGCAATATTTGCCGAGAGCGTTTGCTGCGTTACGCTCAGGCGTTCAGCCGCCTTGGTAAAGCTCTTTTCTTCTGCAACGGCAACAAAATAATCCATGGTCTGAAAGTTCATTTTTGCTCCCACTGTATTACAAGAATTACTTGTAATTATAACCATTGAAAACAGTTGGACTTCAACTTTTTAGTTGCTTACTCTATTTACATAAGAAATTCGTTTGGAGTGGATGCATGGTAGAGCTAATAGTACTAAGTGCCTTTGCGGTGATGCTCATCGTAGGTACAGCCCTATCTTTTCCCCTTACATCTATCCTGACCATTGGTTTCTTCCTCTTTTTTGGTTACGGACTTTCTCGCAAAATCTCTGCAAAAAAGCTTCTTTTAGCAGCCTTTGAGTCTGTCTGGGAAGTTAAAACAATTATTGCGCTATTTGCTGTTGTTGGTGCTATGAGCGCAGCATGGCGAGCAGCTGGAACCATTCCAGAGATTGTCAGCATTTCTGCTTCTCTTATTTCTCCTTCTGTCTTTATTCTGGCAACATTCTTGCTTTGCACCATGATGTCCATGCTTTTGGGTACCGCATTTGGTACCGCTGCAACCATGGGTATCATCTGCATGTCTATTGGTAAGGCAATTGGAGCAAGCGAGTTCTTTATTGGTGGCGCTGTTCTTGCAGGTAGCTACTTTGGCGATCGTTGCTCCCCTATGTCTACCAGCGCAATCCTTGTTTCGCAACTCACCGATACCAATCTATCCAAGAACATTAACCGCATGCTTCGTACCAGCGTGGTACCTTTTATTGTTGCATGTGTTATCTACGTGGCTTGGGACTTCTTCATGGCAAACTCGGGCACTATTCCCGATGTTACTGGTCTTCTGAGCCGTTCCTTTAGGCTTTCTTTGATTTCGCTTACACCAGCACTTCTTGTAATTGTTTTCTCGCTTCTTAAGGTTGATGTCATTGTAACCATGGCGTCTAGCCTGGTACTTGCCTGCATTCTATGTGTCACCATCCAGCGAGTTCCTCTTGAGGACCTGCCCGTCATCCTGCTCTTTGGCCTTCGCGCTCCAGGAGCTACCGTTGCAAACATGGTTAATGGCGGCGGTGTCTTCTCCATGATGAACGTCTTGACAATCGTAACCATTTCTTCAAGCTACGCTGGTCTTTTCCAGACAACTGGTCTGCTTCGCCGTATGTGCCAGCTGGTAGCTGACCTCTCCGATAACTCCACCCCTTTCTTTGGCGTTCTGATTACCAGCATGTTTACTTCAATGGTTTCTTGCAACCAGACCCTGGCTATTATGCTGACAAACGATCTATGTGAGAACGCAGAAGACTCTTCAAGCGCCCTTGCTTTGGATATCGAGAATAGCGCTGTAATCCTTGCTCCTCTGGTACCGTGGTCCATCTCAAACATCTCGGTACTCTCTGCAATTGGTGCGCCTTCTATGAGCCTTCTGGCTGCAAGCTTCCTTTATTTGCTGCCTCTTTGGACTCTGGGAATTTCTCTGTGGCTGCATCGCCGCCCAGCAAAAATTGACGGTCATCGTGCTCGTTGGCTTGGCCTCACCTCTGACGATGTCCGTAGCTGCTCATGTCCACGCGTACAGGATGATGAGTCCGCAGACTCTACTGCAAGCCTTCCTGCCGTAAAGGTTGCTTAAGACCGAGCTGTTTAACGCTCCTAATTCACATTGCTAAGCTAGGTGTGTTTTACGCCGTTAATACTTCTATTGATGCTTTGGTAATTCAATAATTCGATCGCAACGCTTAGCAATACCCATATCATGTGTGACCATAAGAAGCGTTTTATGGTTTGCATGAACGGAATCTAGCAAACTGTCTATAACAATAGTGGCCATGGCCTTATCAAGTGATCCGGTTGGTTCGTCAGCGAGGATTAAATTGCCTGGCTTTATCATTGCTCGAGCAATTGCCACCCTCTGCTTTTCTCCACCAGAAAGCTCATTTACAACTGCATCGAACTTCCCGCCAATTCCATAGCTTTCCAAAGCAGTTTTAATAAGATGCTCCTGTTCCTGCTTTGAAAGCTTGGTGTATTGAAGCGCTAGTGAGAGATTTTTGCTTACTTTCCAGTCGTTAATGAGAGCAAAAGACTGGAATAGGTAATTGATCTCAGTGCGCCTCATAAGTGTTGCTTTTTTGCTATTGATTGAAGGATATGCTCTTCCTTCAAGGCTGATTGCGCCTGAATCTAAAGTCTCGAGAAGACCGATGATATTAAGAAGCGTTGATTTTCCGCAGCCAGAAGGGCCCACGAGAGCCACTGACTCTCCGCTCTGTATCTCAAATGAAATGTTATGAAGAACTGTGTTGCTTCCAAATGACTTATTGAGAGCATCTACCTGTAGAAATGTTTTCATAACTACTCCTTAGAGAGATTCTCTAGAACAATTCTCATAGTGCTTCTATTTGCAGAAATGCTGATAGTCAAATTGGAAATCAATAACATCAAGCAGCCCATTATTATTCCAAGAGTTGAACCTATGACAATCATGCAAAGTGTTCCAACAAGTGCAATGAGATTCACAATAAGGAAAATACTTATGTATTGCTTATAAATGCCAAATCCCAACATACATTCAACAGCAATTTTTCTTTCGTTCAATCTCTGAACAATTGAAATCATGCTTATTTGAATCACCGTTATAGCTGCAAACATAAGCACAATTACAACACCAAATAAGAGGAAAAGCTCCTGCAGAGATTTTCTGTAGTCCTTTATAAAACTCTCTATCGAACTAAACTGTGTTCCAAAACCATCATCAGAGAGCTCTACAACACCGCTGGAATCCAACAAATTTGAAGCGGCCTCAGGTGACAATTTGATATAGCTATTATCAAGTCCCGTGGCAACTAAACTTTCTGATTCACTGGGGACCATATTTTCTGATGTTACCACTTTAATTACTACGTTTGTGCTTATTGAAGGGCTATCTATACTTGTTGACCAGGTAAAAAATCCCCCACTAGCATCGTATTCAATAAATTCAGATGAAGGATTTTGCATATAGGTCGTGACAATATTTGATTCAAATATTTTGTCGCTTCTAGCCACAAGTTCTCTCAACAAGGATTTTTGTTCTTCTGAGTACGAGCTTGGAACTAAATAAATCCTTGTTCCACTCTCTGCTTTTTTAACTTGTTCATCAGTTAGCGATACCCCAATCTCTTTAAGATAAGAAGGGGAAGCAATCAGAACATCAAATGGCTTCAAAATTGCAGAATTTATTCCATAAGCCTTTAGAGTTGCTTCGCCTATTTGATTGACATGAGCAATATAGACGCCTTTATCGTGTTCATGGTCTTTATACCAATCAAATAATTCCTTACTTTTATCCATTGGCCTGCCGTTGAAGAAATTACCTTGTGCAACATGGTTTCTAACAATGTACCAATCTTTATATACAGACCAATTTTCTTGAGTTGACAGTAGATTTGAATACATAGTTATTGGAGCATCCATATAGGTTGAACCAGCAAAAACTACCACACAACAAAGCGTATATATAATTGCTGTTAGAACGTACAAACCCTTTTGCGACAACCTTCCTAAAATTGCATCTACAGGTCGGATTGTTAGAAGTGGAGCCGCAGAAATAAGTACCGAAACCACAACTACAAGTATTGCTGGCATTGCCGAGGTAAACGTAAACAGTAAAAAACTGCCAGTAATATTAAATCCGGAGCAATTAACCATTGTCCACATAAGAGCTAATGGCAGTAAAACAGCTGCTAAAATGCAGTAGAAGAAATAGTGATGTATAACGTAATCGCTTTTACTCCAACCAAGCATTACGTGTACGCCAAGTTTCTTCAGCTCTTGTAACGAGTTGTAATACGTCAATAAGCAAAACGATATGCTCAAGATTATAAAAGTTACCCCAGCAACGTAGTAGAACAGTCCAATTTCAACCGCTGATCCTGAATAATTAGTTATAAATTTTTCTTTATGTAGGCCAGTAGCTTCTGAAATCTGGCCAACCAATTCATCAAATTCTTCAGGAGAAAGGCCTAAAACAGCACAAGAATTTCCCAGATTATAGCCAGGAGTAATTTGATCTAATTTGAAATAAATTGAACCCAAAACGTACGGTAAGTCACCAACCTTATTGTTAGTATCCATTCCGTAACCAAGGTATGACTCTGAAGAATGTCCTAGAAGTTCATTGATTTTTTGCCTATTTATAACTTGGGTGCCAAGAATATCAAAGGAATCAAAGCTGTTAGCCTCACTACCTGGAGAAGACAGCACGCCAACGGTCAATATCCTAGGCCCTTCAGTAATTGATTCAGTTTTCTTAGTTATAAGAATCATCTTGTGAGTTTGTGCGTAAGACCTAACAACTGACACAAACGTTTCTTTTGTTTCATCAGACATCTGTGAAGTATAAAATTGCGGCTGATTAGAGAGCCAAGAATCAAATTTTCGGGAAGTAAAAATTTCTAAAAAACCTTTTCCCACCAAAAACGAAGAAAGTGCAATTAAGACAACTATGATAGAAACAATGAAGCGGTACGCTCTTTTCATTTAATTCACCCACAATTTCTTTGAATCACAAATAAATGAAGGTGCTAAGCAGTTTTTTACCTATAAATTTGCTTCTACATTACCAGTATGAACTTATGCTGTTCAGATTTAATCGGTTCCATTGATAACTATCGTAAGCGGACTCTATTATTCTATAAACGGTATTTAATTGCCTAAATAAACCTCTCACGCCATAAGCATGAGAGGTTTCAAAATCAAAATTAGTAACTGTTAGAATCTGTTAACCGTTACTGTCTTGCTTTAACCTCAGCAACAAGCTGATCAGCAGGCACCTGTACCTGCT
>CAUPCM010000015.1:0-22313 GCA_963509815.1 uncultured Atopobium sp.
TAATATGCTTAAACATGAATAGACTTATATAAGAAATTTAACTATCGATAAATTCTGTATCTACGGAACACACCTAAGTCAGATATTCTGCTCAGATGCGGGCATTTTACACATCTAATGACGATAATCTGCATGATTGTGGTAATTTCTGCGTCATGTATGCGTCTTTTTGACAGATTATCTGACTTAGGTGTGTTTTGAACTGCCTCCTATTTCTCGTGTCCAAGAAATGGGAGGCAGTTCATACGCTGGCTCTCTTTTGGGTTTCTCGCCATTTTGCTTTACTATAGCCACATAAGGAGATGATGCGCCATGAACAAAGCAGCTCAAGTAATCAAAAACCTTTCACAGGGATTTTTAATTTCAGGTATTTTAAGTGCACTCATGGGCGCATACTACCTGTTCGCTAAGGCAGGGCTTCCTTTGCAGGATCCTCCGCTGGCGCTCAAAATTCAATACGAGATTGACTTTGGCGTTGGCGAGAAAATGTTTATGTTAGGTATAACCTGCCTGTTTATCGGCTGCGTTGGCTATACCATTGCGTGGATTTGCTCCAAGACAGAAAAAGTTCAAGAGCCAGATAATCATCAAGCTGGAAGACCTTCTCGCCCTGGCGGAGCAAACTAAGGCGCGTGAGCAGAGGCGCGCGGACCGAGGCTGCGGACTGACTGCGGCGTCTTGAAGCGCGACAGCCTGAATTCATATTCGCCAGCAGCAGATGCGGCGCGGATACAAAAATTTGAACTATTTTCAAAACAGTACTGTCCATGTGAGCTGTACTATTTATCAGCTAAATTCACTTTTAATTGAATACTAATTTCTCTTATGTTTTGGCTATTAATTTGTAAGAAAATATAGCTGTAATATGCACATTTTTTGAGGGGCCATCATGAAAAAAAGGTTTTCTTAAGAGAATCTCAGTCTTTCTCACCATGGTTGTGGCATGCCTGTTTATGTCTATTAACACAGCTCAGGCGCTTGATCGCCAGAAAGACGATAGTGATCTTGCCCAGATCAACATTTACCAGTTCACGCTGACCAGAGACAACATGACTGTTCTCTCGCAGGGAACTGGCGTTAAGCGTGTAGAGATTCCTGCTTCTGATACAGGCAGACTGCCCTCAACCGCTTTTGTTGTTCAGCCAACTAAAGACGGTTCCAACCAGCAGTATGCTCAGCCTCTTTCGCTGAAGTTCTCTAATGCTGGCACCGTTGACGGCAAGTCTGTTGACGTTTATGTCACCATTAACTCGCTGGACCTTACCCTTAAGAACGCCAACGCAGATTACAACAACCCTAATAAGACTGACGTTGCATTCTTGACTGTTGATGAGAACTGGGGAACTAAGTCCTTCCAGATTATGAACTACATTGACGTGAATCACCCCAGCTACATTGCTGATATGTTCAGGTCCTATGAAATCAACGCAAACGTGACTGTAGAGCTTAAGTACACCGATGGCACCCCTTGTGACCTCAAGCTTGTTATGCAGCCAAGCGATATTGACGTTGTCGGTGATACCGGCGCAAACGAGACCTTCTCGCTTATTAACGCTAATAGCACCATCGACAGCATTGTTATGAATAACAGGAACATCCTTGTTGAGAGCACAAGCGGCAACAATATTACCTGGAATCCTGTTCGTGGAACTTCTGGTCCTGATCAGGAGAAGAACCTTGCAGGCTTTGCTGTTAAGTCCAAGTCAAACAGCATGACATTTGAGTCAACAAGTGCAGCTACCAGCGGCAGCCTTTTTGGCGTATACACTGAGGCAATTACTCCAGCTCCTGTAAAGGCAGTTGATCCTGAGCAGGCTCCTGCCAAGGCTGGAGAAACCATTACCTATACCGGCACCTTTACGCTGCCAAAGCAGGGTATTGATACCATCGGCAAGATTAAGTCGATGAGCATGGTTGATACCTTTGACGAGCGCCTTGATTTCCAGAGCCTCACCGTAAGCTTTGACGGCCAGACCCTGACCGAGGGCACTGACTATACCGTTGCTGTTGATGGACAGAAGGTCACCGTCGATATTAAGGATCACCTGCTCACCAAGGCAAACGGCGGCAAGAAGTTTGTTATTACCTACAAGACTGTTACCAATAGCAAGGTAGAAACTGACGGCTCTAACATTGATAACGAGCTCACACAGGTTGTTGACGGCAACGTTGCTCACTCCAACAAGGTAACCACCGAGCTTCTGTACGAGAAAACCCACGAGTTTGTCAGCGGTACTCCTAACAGGGAACTTCCTCAGGAGGTCCTGGACCTGCTTCCTGGTAAGCAGACCAGAATTCCTAACGGCGCCACCGTTACCCCTGATCAGCCACTTGGCGGCGTCACTCGCGTTGAGACCCCAGACGGAACTTGGGTATTCATCGGTTACGATCACGATTCCGAGGTCATCGACCACAAGAATGCACACTTCATTGGCGTTTGGGTAGTTCTGCCTCAGCCAAAGAAGGATGTTCTGGACAATCAGGGTAACTCCATCGACGGCAACAAGGTAACTGCTGGTCAGGTGCTTACGTACTCCGTAACTTACACCAACACCACCAACACCGCTCGCGATGTCACCATCACTGACGTCATCCCAGAGCACACAACTTACGTTGATGGCTCTGCTGATAATGGCGGCACTTACGACCCAGCTACGCGCACCGTAACCTGGACGCAGAACGTTGCTTCGGGCGACACACTCACCGTAACCTTCCAGGTCAAGGTCAACAAGGGCGAGAAAAACGTCACAGTTGTAAACACTGCCCACGTCAGCGATGGCCTTATCGACACAGATACCAACACCACTACTAATCCTGTTGTCCCTAAGCCTCGCAAGTCCCACACTCCTTACACTGGCGACGACGCACTGCAGAACACGCTGATGTTTGCTATTGCGGGCGGCGCAGCGGTTCTCTTTGCACTGGGTATCCTCAAGCTTCACGCAGCTAGGAACTAAGCTGCGGCGAGGTTGATGCTCGCGGGCAAAAGCCGCAGGCATGGCGCAAAGCGCAGCTGCAAGGCCTGCAGGCACAAAACCGCAGGCATGGCGCACGGTAACTTCAAGCCGCTCTCATTTTGAGGGCGGCTTTTTGTGTAGACGCTGGCGCGCACATGCGTTCGAGCGTGCGAGTTCGGGCGTGCACGCTTGTGAGCGTGTGCACTCGCGAGTGCAAGCTCGGGGCGCGTAAAGCGCCGTTCAAGCGCAAGAACGGCGTCCGAAGCGCAAAGAATGCACTTCATACGCCAGTTAGTGCATTTGAGTGGAACGAAGTCCCACACATGAGTTGCAACCGTTATTCTAAAGATGCCTTAAGGCAAGGAAGCAAGCGGGGCGCAGTTCCGCTACAGCAAGAAACGAGACATTTGATCAAGTAAGTTGTTTGGAAGTGCAATGGAAATTCGTGTAGTTGAAGAAAAGGGTCGCGCGCAAATTGAAGTGACCATCTTGAGCGGCCCCGATGACCCGCGCGTTTCGGGAATTGTCCGTCAGCTCCAGATGGTTGACGGAAAGATGACCGGATACGTTCCCGGCACCATCAACAGGCGCGTCGTTCTTCTCGCGGATGTGTCATGGATCCAAACGGACGGAAACGTGACGCTGATTCACCTGGTAAACGGCGAGACGCTAGAAAGTTCTAGCCGCCTGACCGAGCTTGAGGATGCCTTGAAAGATACAGCATTTGTGCGCACTTCTCGACAGGAACTGGTCAATTTGGACCACGTTACGGGTATCAAACCTGCAGGTTCCGGCCGCATGCTGCTGTCGCTTGGCGAGAAAACCCTTGTTGCTTCAAGAAAGTATGCTGCCGAAATCAAACGACGTATTGGAATTGTGTAGGGGATAGAGGTTTTTCTCGCGCGTCGCAACTTCAAGCAGCACTCAACAGCACCAAGACCGCCGCTTAGCAGCACCCAAACCAAGCACTTTAACAGCAGTTTTATCCCAGAGAAGGGAACATTATGGAACGCAACGAATCACAAAACTGGAAAGAAACTGAGCGAGAGACTCAGCAAGAATTTGATGAGGGGCTCAATAAAACAGCAGGTCAAATTATGTGCAAAGGCATTTCTTCTGGAGCACTATGTTTTACCGGCATCTCGCTTGTGTATGGCGTCATTGCGCTGGCAATCAATTTTGGCGACAGGCAGAATAACATCACGCTCCTCACGCTGATTGCTGCGGGTGTATTCTCAGGTGTTTACCAGCAGATTTGGTTCAATTACCAGCCTCTGATCACCAAGCTTAGCTACCTTCAGAGGTTCCTTGGCTTCAATGTTTGCCTGTTCCCAACGCTTGTGGCGATGGCGCTTATTGGCGGATGGGTTCCAAATATGGCGCAGGCTTGGATGTCATTTACCGCTCTGTACCTGGTCATTCTTCTAGTAACTACCCTGTTTTTCAATGCCATGTTCAAGAAAGAGGAGCAGAAATATAAGGCTGCTTTCGAGAAGTATCAGGCGTCTCGTCGCGCGTAAAGTCGCAGGTTGATCGCGCGGGACAGCTCTACCTGGCCGTACGATTGCTCGGCTAGGCTGTGTACGTGCAGCTACATGTATCTAAATTGACAGAGAGTCCGCATCATCGTGCGGACTCTCTGCATTTTTAGCAATGCAGTTTATTGACGGCGAAGGCACAATAAAAACCAGGTTAATCGCGTATGTGGAAAACCGTGGCAGCTTGCTCAGAACCGTGTCGGTTCGAACAAATCGACTTCGTAGATTTTCCAGTGTCGATTGATCCAAAACCCAGGTAATTATGTGTCCACCTGATCCAAAAGTGAGGTAATTATGTGCCGAAAGGCACATAATTAGGTGAGTTTTAGATCAAAATTGGGTTTCTCGACACATAATTAGTGCACTTTTGGATTAATCGAGGTCCAAAAATCTACAAAGCCAGCCCGACGCACATAATTGCGTCGGTTTTGGATCATGCGGGCAATCAAAAGCGGGCGTCCTTCTAGAAATCCACGATAATCAGCACGTAAAAGCTCGGCCTTGCGAGAAGACCGAGCCCTTGCGAGAAGACCGAGCCCTTGCGAGAAGACCGAGCTCTTGCGAGTCGCGCCTGACCAGCACGTTCAACCAGCGTGTCTGCCACGCGTTCTGCCGCGTGTCCGAGCAGTCGCGCTTATCGTTTCTTCAGAGCGTTCAGGATGCTGATAATGATGTGGTAGAGGAGCGCGGAAACAGGCCAGATAATCCAGGAACTTTTCCAGTCCTTGGTGATGAAGCTATAGCCCACGTACAGCAAGGTAATGGTGCCAAAATACGCCCTGGCAATTGGCCTGTACTTCAATGCTGCGGATTTGGAGTCTCTCTTGTTGCTTTTCTCGTCGTGAGAGAAATCGCCTTCCTGGAGAAGAACCCTATAGCCATCTCTGATGATTCCCGAGTAAACCAGCAGGTAAACGCCAAGAGAAACCAGAATTGCTGCCACGAAGAAGCCAAGGGCAAAGATGAGGCCAGTCCCATAGTACGAGGCAATAAGGAAGGGGATTGCACTCAGGATGGTAAGGCAGACGCCGGCGGCTTGTTGCATGTAGCGCAACGATTCGGTTGACTCGGCGCGTCTACGAACGGCGGCTTCGACACCGTACTGGAGCTCGAGAGAGGCCTCCTTGAGCTGCTTAAACTTCGCGAGCTTCATGTCCTGGAGAATCAGCAGGCCAACGCCCGCAGCAATGAAGAGCATCATGATGCAAATGCCTGCGATACCCATCGCATCTGGAGAAATGTGCATCGGATCAAAGTAAAGCGCGTCTTCGCTGTATGTTGCAAGCGAGACAAGAAGCGCGGGCCCCAGGATAAAGAGGGTAATTGCACCTGCCGTGGGGCGAGAAGTTCGTGCGATTGCATCCAGGTATTCGGTGGCTGTGTCGAGAGAAACGCTGAGCTTCGGTGCCACAGTTTTGCTGGTAGATGCGTTGTCTGCGGTGGAGGAGCCGCCCAGAACAGCGCTGGGGTCAGCGCCTGCAATGCCGCCAGATGCGCTTGTGCCGGTGCTGTCCGCGACAGCGACCGCGGCAGTAGCTGGAAGTTCCTCAAGCTCGTCTTTGAGCAGGTAGTCCGTGGAAACGCCAAAGAGTTCGCTCATGGCCATAATCTTTTGAATATCAGGCATGGAAGCCATGGACTCCCATTTAGAAACTGACTGTCTCGAAACGCCAAGCTGTTGTGCAAGCTCTTCTTGTGACCAACCAGTACGCTTTCTGAGGCTCATGATTTTCTCGCTCAGTAACATGGCTGTTCCTTTCTGTTGGTGATGTGGTGGGATTCACATGTGATGGCTATTACTCTAAAAATTGCCTTGATTGCACACCACCAAGTTGAGTTGGAAATTTGTCAACTCTGAGTTGCGTAATAGTTTACCTGCAGAAATGTTATCAGACTTTGGAAAATTAGTTTTAAAAGTCATTTAAAATTTTTGTGCGTTCGCGGAATATGTCGACCGGACGCGACATTTGTTCAGCATGTCTATGATTTTATCTGCTCACGGAGAAACTAAATAATCCATATCAGAAAGGAATGCGCTAAAAATTTTGTGCTTCTCGGCGTTGGGCCTGGTACATAAGTTTTAACGCAAAAGCCACATGAAGAATTTAAAGGTCTGTATCGCTTCGTCTGCTCTTGCAGCCGCATTGGCACTTGCTCCAGCATCTGCGCTGGCAGAGGGCACAACACCTGCTCCTACAAGCACCACTGGTGTAACCGCTACTACTGGCGTAACTCCTATTCCTGCACCAACCAGAGAGCAGCTTATGGACCCAACAGTTAATCCATACGCCCCTGAGGACGCATACTTCCTTCCTGATGTTACTAACCCAATTCCAGACGGATTTATGGTTGGCAACGCTGACGGCGTAGTCATTGTCGACAACGGCGATGGCACCGTTACGGTTAAGGGTCACTGGGTTCCAGCAATGGAGTTCGATGAAGTTATTACAGTTCAGTTTGTTCGCATTCCGGCTCCAACGCCTAATCCAGATCCAACTCCTACACCTAGCCCAGATCCAACTCCAGCTCCAACCCCCGATCCAGAGCCAGCTCCAGCACCAGAGCCAGAGCCTGCTCCAGCTCCTGCACCAACACCAGAGAAGAAGTCCACTCTTCCTGCAACTGGTGTCGCGGACGTTGTTGTTCCAGCTTCTGTTCTTGCAGTAAGCGGTCTTGGTTTTGTTGCTGCTTCTCGTAAGGTCCGCAAGTAGGGTAAGCACGCAATTAGGCTGCGGCCCTAGCTGCGGCTCCGGCCACGGTGACTGCGACGCCGGCCGCGTTGCAAAGCCGACGGGTTTCTCGCCAGAAGAATATAACGTGCATGCAAAAGCGCCTGACCGCAGGCGCTTTTTTGTGCGGAAACCGGGCGGGCGGCCAGGCGGAAATTGGGTACACTCTGAATAACGAAATTCGGAGGTTGTTATGGAAGACCAGCAGCAGAAATTCTCGCAGGACGGTGGCGTGGAGCAGGAGTCGGTGCACCCATCTTCAACTGCGCTTGTGCTAGAAGGCGGCAGCTATCGAGGCATTTTTACCGCTGGAATTCTTGACGTGCTTCGCGAGAAGGGTGTCACCAACTTTGAGAGCGTGTGGGGAGTTTCCGCAGGTGCCATCAACGCCGTGAGCTTCAGGTCCAAGCAGATGGGTCGCGCCATGCGCATCATGCTGGCCTTTAGGGACGATCCTCGATTTCTTTCAATCCGCTCGCTGATCACGACCGGTGACATTGCGGGTGCGGATTTTATGTTTGATGAGATTCAAAACCACCTGGACCCTTGCGATAACGAGGCGTTCAATCAAAATCCCATGCAGATGTACGTGGTTGCGTCCGATGTTACGTTTGGTACGTCGGCGTATTTGCACGTAAAAAAGTTCCCGGAAGACGTGACCATGGTCCGAGCGTCTGCGTCGATGCCAACGGTTTCTCGTATGGTTGAGCTGGACGGACATCGTTATTTGGACGGCGGAACAACCGATTCAATTCCGTTTGCGGCGGCGCTTGGTCTGCCCGACGGAAAAGCTGAGCGTGCGGTTGACATTCCCGACCACAAGCCGGCAAAGAAAGCGCTGGTTATTGTCACGCAGGATAGGGACTTCGTAAAAACCGACGTCAACGAGCAGATTGCCATTCGCTCGCAGCTCTACTCCGCGTATCCGTACTTTGAAGCTGCGCTGGCTTCTCGCGCCGAGCGTTACATGGATCAGCGCAAACAGCTCTTTGAGCTGGAGGAAGAGGGCAGGGTGTTGGTACTTCTGCCTCCCGAGCCAGTTGAAGTTAAAGTTAACGAGAAGTCCGGTGAAGCCCTGCTGTCTCTGTACCTGACAGGTCGCCAAGTTGCACTTGAGCGCCTGGAAGAGATTAAAAGTTTTATCGAGTAGGGGGCGTGAGCTGGCGCTCGCGTAGCCTGTGCCGATGCACGCGCGACCTGCAGTGTTGCGCGCCGACGTGCGTCTGGCCTGCGTGCGACCTGCGACGATGCGCGCTGTGGGTTCGCTTCGTAGATTTTTCAGGGTCGTTTGATCCAAAACCCGGGTAATTATGTGTCTGGTCAATCCAAAAGTGAGGTAATTATGTGCCGAAAGGCACATAATTAGGTGGGTTTTGGATCAAAATCGGGTTTCTCGACACATAATTAGTAGACTTTTGGATCAATCGAGCTCCAAAAATCTACAAACGCATGTCCTGTGCAGAACCCGAAAATTGACACGAAAAGAGTTTGTTTTGAAGACGCCAATGAACAAGTTTTTGAAAGTGATGTTTGCGCTGGTTATCGTCGCGATGACTGGTGCGGCAATTCTGCAGATCGTCGCCCCCGAGTACATGGGAAGTAACGCCGCTTATGGCATTTCGACCGGATGGCAGCGAGAGATTGGTTTTTGGAATCTTGCGGTGCTCATCATTTTGGTCACCACTTGTTTCCACTACGATTGGGTCTATCTACGTGCGATTTTGCTCGCGCTGATTCTGGGCGGTATTGGAATTGGAACCAACCACTTCATCCATTTCTTGAGCGCACAAGAGTCGGTAAATTTGGTAGGAGCTATCGAGAATTACGTTCTTGCAGTTGGTTGGATGATTGGCTGGAAGTTCGAATGCAACCGTAGGAAGACCGCGGGTGCTACTGAGTAACTGCGGAAAGATCGCGAGCGTTTTCGCACGACGTTATGTGCGCCTGATTTTCTCGCCATGTCTGAACGATTTACCGGAAAAGTGCTCCATGTCTGAGTGGTTTTGCCGGTTCTTCTCGCCATGTCTGAGCTGTTTTACTCAGATGTGATGCGGTTTTCAGGCTCAAAAATTCAGGACAGTCATATTGGTTGGAGCGCGCCTGATTTCCTCAAAGATTCGGTGGATTTTGCCTAAAAGCATAAAAGAAACTGTGGATTTGCCTGATTTTGTTAAAGAATCGGTGCCTCAAATACAGATTCTTTGCACTTTTCAGGCTCGTGTAACGCGCACCTGGCGAGAAACCCTCGCACCTGGCGAGAAACCCGCGCACCTGGCGAGAAACCCGGTGCACCCGCACGTCCGCGCACCCGCACGTCCGCACACCAGCGCACCCGCACACCAGCGCACCCGCGCACCCGCGCGCTCGCAGCCGGCTCGCACCCCCGAACGTTAACGCAGGCGTGTGAGCTGCACTTTCTCGATAAGCGAATCCACAACCGAGCGCTCCGCCGCCTGAGTTCCGCTCTCCATAACGTTTGCGGCGCCCGTGGCCATGGCCAGTCGCAGCGCGTCTTCTGTCGAGAGACCCTGTGCATCCGCAAAGGCAAGCGCCGCCACAACGGAGTCGCCGGCACCGACAGTGCTTCCTACCTGGACTTTTATTGGACCTGCATACCAAACCTCGTCGGCTGTAGCGTAGACGGCGCCGTTGCCGCCCATGGAAACGCAGACCGTGTCGATGCCACTGGCAACAATTTCGGATGCGGCGGCGGCAATTGCGTCCACGTTGGTCAGCTCGCGACCAAGCATGGCGGAGAGCTCGTGATCGTTTGGCTTGGTGAAGTACGGCTTCTGCCCAAGGCCAGCTGAGAGAGCCGCGCCGTCGGCGTCCAGGTAAACCTTCAGTCCAGCGTCGCGCAGAGCGCGAGTCCAGCGGCCATACGTATCGGCGGCAGCTCCGCGGGGGAGGCTGCCGGAAAGCACCACAATGTCACCAGCGGAAGTCTTGGCAATCACGTCAGCAAGCGCCTGGTCAAGCACGGTGTCGGTGACCTCGGGACCAGGCTCGTTGATGTCGGTATTGGTGCCGCCCTCGGTGTCAACGACCTTGAGGTTGGTGCGCGTTTCGCCAGGAACAGAAATCGCCTGGACCTTGATGTTATTCTCGCCAAGCGTGTCAGCAATCCATTTGCCGGTTTGACCTGCAAGAACGGCGATGGCGGTAGACTCTCCGCCCAGCTTAGCAATGACCTTGGAGACGTTGATGCCCTTGCCGCCTGCGTCCTGCCTGAGCCACGTGATGCGATTCACCTGGTCAACGGCAAAATTTGGCACCTGGACGGTCTTGTCCAGGGCGGGGTTAAGCGTGACGGTGTAGATGCTGGGCATAGTCGCTCCTCGGTTTGCGGCGCCGCAAGTGGCGCTTGAATGGCACCGCCAAGCGGCGCAAGTTATCTACGCTGATAATACTTCAGTTTCGGCAAAAAAGTAACCGCGGACAGCGTTGTTACGCGTATATCCGCGGTCTTTTCTGGCGAGAAACTCGGCGCACTTGCGGCTCGCTCTAGACCCGCGACCTGACTCTGCTTCCGGGAAAACAGAGGGCTTCTCGAATAAAACGATTCTTCATATCAAAACTTTATATGGGAGTTTTGGCGATAACAAGATTTTTGGAAGAAATGCAGTTATGGAACTTCTCGGCTTAAAGAGCTCGGGAGCATCCAAGTTAATTTCTAATTTGATGCAGGCGGATATTATTGAGTCTGTATCAGGTTATAGAAAAGGAAAATATAGATTCAAAATTTAATCAAATGGCTTTCAGTGATCCCTCTTTTTCAAAGCCTTCGATGCATGCTCTTGTAGTTGCCGATGGTTAGAATGGCTTTGTACGATATGTCAATGTAGAATATGCCAAATATACTTACAATGATAGTGTCTTTTTCTCCAGATAAGATAGGAGGTCTGTTTGTATATCTGTCTTAATAAAGAGGAAAGGTTTTATCATTTTTTCGGGAGTCCTGCTATTTGGAGGAATTGCCTTGGTTATATCGACCTCAAAAGAGAGCAGCAAAGAGGGTACCAAAGAGAATAGCAAAGAAAAGGCTATTTATGGCACAGATGACAACCATGCTTCATTTTCGTATATGCTTTTTTTGACAGGTCATATTGTCAGTATTGATGAGGAAACTAATACCTTCCGATTGCGTGTGATTGTCGAGGATGATTCCGAGAGAACCTTGGAAGTTCATTTTGGTGAAAAACCTGCGAGCGGTGTTTTGGTGAATGTCTCTGATTACAAGGTCGGCGATCACGTTGCGATAGCGTACTTTCCCTATGATCGCAAAGGATCGTATATCAATGCCGATTCTGTCGACATATTCCATGAAGGTTACGATCGAGTACGGAAGGATGATCGCATACCGGAATACATCTATTGAGGTGGTCATAAGATAGCACCCATACACCTATAGGTATTCTTTTCACGATAGCCGGTGAGGTTATGAGCGTTTTGAAGAGGTATTTTCGTGTTTTCTGGCAGTAGAGTCTTCTTTCTGGCCGTGGTCGTTTTTATACTCTATAAAAAGACTGATGAAGAGAGGAGTGTCAGTCAGGGAGTAGAAGATGTATACAGGCTCTAAAGGGTCTCTTTCTACCAACCTAGACGATTCTTTAGCGTAACCCACCAACTGTTCAGTGTTTCTTGCAGATTCTTGAAAACGAAAGAGTGCGCGAAGAAGGCGACAAGTGCAACCGCCCTGACGAGAAATACCAGGGACTCTCTACCTGCGTATATGTCCCATACCATCTTCCGATGCTATCCGTCGCACACCCTCCATGGCGTTCTATCTGGCACAACCTTTCTATAACTTGTATACTACTTGTCTATAAGCGTGACCATCATTTGTTCGATTTTTATAGGTTAGAAGGTTGCAATGTGCAAAAAGGCTACAAACGACAATCGAATATATCCTCATTTTCCCACACCGGAAAAGCTGACCAGTCAAGATAAACCAACAAAGGCTTTGATTACCAGCAGCGCTACATCGCTCCACTCACAGCTGGCCGACCAAATCAGGGAAATGATTTATTCGCGTGAGTTGATCTCCGGAGAGAAGATTCTTTCGGAGCATGAGCTGATGAACCGGTTTGGCATCAGTCGAGGGACCGTACGGCATGCGATTGAAACGCTGGTTAACGAAGGTCTTTTGCTTCGTGTTCACGGAAAGGGCACATACGTTGCTGAAGAAGGACTTTCCCATCCGGCGGGAGTCCGACCTCTTTCGTTTGCCGAGTCTCTTAAGAACCAGGGAATGGAATTTGAAACAAAGGTCCTGGAAAAGAAAGTTTTACCCGCTCCGGAAAATGTAAAAAATGAGCTGCAGGCGTCGTCCTCAGACCTTATTTGTTTTTTGCGCAGGGTCAGATATGTTGATGGCGAGCCCATTTTATGTCAGGAAAGCTGGACGAACTTATCGGAGTGCCCCGGCTACGAAAAAGCGGACTTTAGTGTAGAACCTGCCTTTTCAGCTGCGGAAAGATGCAGCGGAAAGAAGATTGCGTATTCAAAGATCCGCTATACGGCCCGCGCGGCAGGAGTGGAACATGGCCGCTATTTGAATTGCGATGAGAACTCACCGATTCTGGTTCTTGAACAAACAATCAGATTTGCCGATAAGACCCCCTTTGAGTGGAGTCTTACGTGGCTTACATCAGGGCAGGCGGTCGTGGGGGATGCAATTCAATCCCAAAATGCGCGCGCTCACCGATAAAATTCATCGATAAAACATCTTGTATATAAAATTGTGTACAAGTCGATATATACTGCTTATATTGAACTTGTCGTTTTGTATGCATGCTTTGGATAGAGGGGATCTGTATGGAAAAGCACAAGTTGAGAAGCCCATTTTTTGTAGTTAATCCAAAGTCGTATTTGTATGGTGAGGAGCTTCGCAAGCTTGCCACCAAGGCGGATCAACTTTGCGAGAAGTACGATTTTGATTGTCTCTTTACGGCTCAGCTGATTGACCTCGCATGGGTTGCCGAGCACTGCACGCATCTTATTCCGTGCGCTCAAAATATGGAAAGCTTGAGGCCCGGTCGCGGTATGGGTCATATCCTGCCTGAGGCGCTCGCGGCGGCGGGAGTGAAGGCTACATTTTTGAATCATGCCGAGAACCCCATGACCGTCCATGAGCTTGCTTCAACCATAGCTCGCGCTAATGAGGTGGGGATTCTTACCTGTGTATGTGCCGATTCCGTCGAAGAGGCAAAAGCCATTGCAGAGTTGCATCCCGATATTATGACCTGTGAGCTTACGAGCCTTATCGGAACCGGACAAATTGCCGGTGAAGATTATATGCGCGCTTCGACCGAGGCGGTAAAGGCCGTCTCTCCTGCCACTAAGGTACTGCAGGCGGCAGGTATCAGCTCCGGAGAGAATGTGTACGATGCCATCAAATACGGCGCCGATGCAACTGGAGGAACCTCGGGTATTGTTGCGGCCGACGATCCGTTTGCAATGCTTGACGAGATGTTTGAAGCGCTTGATCGAGCACGTACTGACTTTGCAGGGTAAGAGAAGGTTGGAGAAGAGATATATGGCTGTTTATCAAGATACGATTACGGTGTCAACTGCAGCAGGTCGTCCTGATTTTATCGATATCAAGCAACAGGTAATTGATATCATTGCTGCATCCGGGATCTCAAACGGTACTGTAACGTGCCAAACAACACATACTACCTGCTCAGTTATTTTTGAGGAGTATGTGCATGATACGAATTGGCAGGGGCAGGAGTTTCTCCAGGGAGACCTTATTCGTTTTGTGGACGAGATGATTCCTCGCGAGGTTGAAGAAGGACGAGACTATCGCTATCCAGGACCAAAACACGTCCAATTTCTTGTGGATTATCACAATGAGCACCCCGAGTTTCCGGGAGAGGCAAATACGATCTTGAATGGAGATGCGCACCTGAGGGCGTCGCTCTTTGGTAGCAGCCAAACTTTTGTCGTTACTGACGGCATGCCCGCAACTGGAGAATTTGGCCACATTTACTTAGTTGACTGGGACCAGAACAGGGAGCGTAATCGTAAAGTCAAGGTTTGCGTAATTGGTGAGTAGTTTGTAAGAACAGAGAAGGGATGAAAGATGGCTGGAAGAGTGAAACACATTTTGCTTTCTTGTGGATCAGGAATTGTAACTTCAACAATTGCCCGGAAAAAAGTAGAAGAACTTTTGGATTCTCATGGATATAAAGGGCAGTATGAGATTACACAGATTCCGCTCGCGTCTGCTCCAGAGAAATCACGCAACTACGACTTCATTGTAGCAACGTCAATAGCTCCTCAGGAGTTGCATTGTCCGTATGTTAATGGAGTTGCCTATTTAATGGGTGTGGGTATGGATGTGCCAAACCAGCAGATCTTAAAGCTTATGGAAGAAGAGTAAACAGAAAAGGAGGAAGTAAAATGGATGCTTTTTTGGGGTTCTTCTCGTTCATTCAAGGGTTGGGCGTATCGGTGATGATGCCGATTGTGCTTACAATTCTTGGCTGTATTTTGGGTGCAGGCTTTGGTAAAAGTTTGCGAGCTGGACTTACGGTTGGCGTTGGTTTTATCGGACTTGGACTTGTAATTAACAGTCTTTTGGGAACTACACTTTCACCGGCAGTTCAGGAAATGGTCAATCGTTTTGGATTGAGTCTGACCGTTGTTGATGTAGGCTGGCCAGCAGCAGCAGCTATTGCAATGGGATCCACTGTTGGCTTGATTATTATTCCACTTGGTCTTGTAGTAAATATCGTTATGCTTCTTACTAATACTACTCAGACTGTTGACGTTGACATTTGGGACTACTGGCATTTTGCTTTTACTGGTGCACTTGTTTCAATCGTAACCAATAGCTATGTGTTTGGTATTATTGCAGCCATTCTAAACATGATTGTGATTATGGTTCTTGGTGACTATACGGCTCCTTTGGTTGAGGAATCACTTCAGATGCCTGGTGTTTCTTTGCCACATGGGTTTACTACCGCATATGCACCGATTGCGATGCTTTTTAACTGGATTTTTGACAAGATCCCTGGGGTACGTGATATTGATATCAATACGGATACACTTCAAAAGAAATTTGGTGTGTTTGGCGAGCCAATCTTGGTAGGTACAGTTATTGGACTGGTAATTGGTGTCCTTGCATATTGGGACGGTGGAAATGTTGCTGCTTCCATAACCAAAGTGCTGTCGTTAGGAGTTTCGCTTGGCGCCGTATTGGTGCTCATTCCAAAGATGGCTGCCTTGTTAATGGAAGGTCTGCTTCCTATTTCTGATGCAGCTTCTACGTTTGTCAACAAGCATTTCAAGAACCGTGGAAAGATATATATTGGTCTTGATTCTGCAGTTGGCGTAGGGCACCCAGTGACTCTTGCTATTTCGTTCATCCTTGTCCCTCTCTGCATTTTCTTGGCAGTTATCCTTCCGGGAAATAAGGTTCTTCCTTTTGCAGACCTTGCGGTAATTCCATGGATGTTTGTTCTTATTACTCCAGTCGTACGCAACAATGGTTTCCGTGGAATTTTCATTGGACTTATTGTTCTCACCGTTGGTTTGTACATTGCTACAGATCTATCGCCTCTCATCACTACTGCTGCATCTAATGTCCAGTTTGATATGGGTGGAGCTGCGGCGATTTCATCTATATGTGATGGCGCAAATCCGTTGACATGGCTAATTGTACGCATTGGTGGAATTGCTAATGGTTTGGGCTTAGCGATAATTGGTATCGCAACCCTTGCGCTTGCAATATGGAACAAGCGTCGTATTCATAAAGAAGCGCTTGAACTCCATACTTCAGACACCGCTGAGTAGATTGTATAGTTTGGTCGGAGTCTTTAGGGCTCCGACCATTTGGGGTTTAAATGAAAAGAGTATTTACGTATCAAAATCCATACTATGCGATTGAGGTTACCCTGACGGGTATTTTTTGTATTGGAATTGCATTAGTATCAGTTTGCTGCATTGCATTTAATTTGCTACTACCTAGAGCAGTATTTATGTTGGCATTGCTAGTATCGTGTTATCAAATTTGGAATACGTTTGTTTCTGGATCAAATCCAAAGGTCATTGAACTCTCTGAAGAAGTAGTCTCCTTCAGTTCATATGGAAGAATACAAAAATATGATTTGAAAAAAGTCAATTCATTTTTGGTAAGAGAGTTTCCAAGTTCAGGAAAGATTTACCTAAGAGTTAATGACGCATCATTACTGTCGGGACGATTTTGGATTCCAACGAAAATGTTTAATGATTCAGAAGAACTGTTCTCATTACTCAGAGATTTGGAGTACAAAATTCATCCTGATTCTCTAAAAGCAAGGGCTCGACGTACAAATGAAGAATATCTCAAGAGGAAGAAGAGGTAAAAATGTACGCAGAGATAAAAGAAGAAATGCTCAAATGTGCGATGCGAATGGATCACTATGGTCTGATTGCGCTTTCTGGTGGAAATGTTAGTGTACGGATGGAGAATGGCGATGTCGTGGTCACCCCATCTGGAATGATTTATGACGAAATGGTTCCAGATGATATGTTGGTTGTAGATCCGCAAGGAAATATTATCGAGGGACATAGAAAAGCGTCTGTTGATACTGAGGCTCTTTTATACATTTTTAACAAGATGCCAAAGGTTAACGCTGTTATCCATACCCATCAGCCATATGCTACAGGATTAGGTTTGGTACTCGATGAAATTCCCTGTAATCTCTCAACGTTGGCAAATGCAACTGAAGGATCAGTATCTATCGCACCATATGGCGATCCAGGCAGTTTATCCATGGGAGAGAGAGCTGTTGAGTGTATTGGCAATAGACTTGCAGTTGTTCTGAAGCATCACGGCGTCATTGCGGTTGGTAAAGATTTACGGCAAGCTATGTATGCCTGCATTTACTTAGAAGAAGCAGCAAAAACTGTATCGGTTGCTTTGTCTACAGGTAAAGAAATGGCAGAAATGACTCAGCCACAAATAGATGAAGCTATTGCAGTATTTCATAGGTACGGACAGAATCCAGAAGAGGAAAAATAAAAAACTCCGACCTCAATTTGGTACTTGAGGTCGGAGTTCTTCTGCATTTTTACGTTATGCCACAGAGTAACGTTAGACTACAGGATTAGCTCCGTTTGCAAACACTTGGATGACGTGAGTGAAGTCTGCGAGCATGCGCTCATAGGCAGTTGTGGTCATGTCGTGCCAGTAGACAGTCTCGCCGTTCTTCTCGCCAATAAGCTTCTCTACGGCTTCACCGGCATATTTTACGCCGTATGTGTAGTAGTTGATTTTACGGATACCGGCATTGATGGCCTTGGCGTAGTCGGCATCAGATACGCCTGAGCCGCCGTGCATGACAAGCGGAGTCTGAGAGAGCTTCCTGATTTTATGGAGCACGTCAAAGTTCAGGTGCGGCTCGCCTTTGTAAATGCCGTGAACCGTTCCGAACGAACACGCGAGAATATCAAGACCGGTCGATTGGATGAAATCGAGTGCTTGATCAGGATCGGTATAGATCGCACCGGATTCTTCCGCCGTTGCGCCTTCCTCACGTTCGCCAAATTCACGAGCCCCCATTGAGCCAAGCTCGCATTCAAGACCGGCGTCAAAGCTTGCGCACATGTCGGCAGCGCGTTGGGAATTTTCTACGTTCTTTTCGTAGGGTTGGTAAGAGCCGTCATACATAATGCCGTTAAATCCCATTTCAAGGGCGCGACGCAGGTAGGAGAGGCTTTCTCCATGATCAAGATGTACGCAGACCAAGGCACTGGAACGCTCCGCAAGAGCGACCATTGCAGGACCGATCTTGTCGAGAGGGGCAAAGGGCTCATGGCCTTCTGCATGAGCAATAATAACGGGATAGCCGGTTTTCTCGGCAGCGTCGATTGCAGCACGCAGTGCTTCCATACTTGGTACATTGAAGGAGGGGATTGCCATGTTACTCTGCTCGGCAATGGCGCAGATATCGCGAAGATTTACCAGCATGATGAACTCCTTTTCTATAGGTGTCCGGTGCAGTTATGATATGGGCGTGTTCTACGGTGCCGTATACCGATAATTTGACGACAGCCTAATGACATTACCTATAAAAACTGCTACAACTTGTACATATAATTATATACAAGTTTTGGAGTAAGGGTGTGAGAAACTGGAAATCTTGATTTGTTGTGAGTGAGCCGCCTATAAGGTTTCTATAGTTTGTGCAAATGGAAAGGAAGCATAATGATTCTGAAGAAAGAACTTATCAAACTTGCCGTTGAAGCCACTGATTCTGAGGAAGCTCTGCGCACTGTTGCCCAAGGCTTTGTGGATAACGGATATGCAAAAGATACCTATCCTCAGGCCATCGTTGAGCGTGAGCGCGTCTTTGCAACGGGACTTCCTGCATCTGCTTTTGATATTGCCATTCCGCATTGTGATAGCGAACACGTAATCAAGCCCGGAATCGGCATTGCAACATTGAAGGATTCAGTTGCATTTCAAATGATGGGTGATCCTGAAACTATCTTGCATCCAAAAGTCCTTTTCATGCTTGCTCTCACCGAGCCTCACGGCCAGCTTGAAATGCTTCAGAAGCTTATCGGGGTCATTCAGGATGCGGAGCTTCTTGAAAAGATAGGCGCCTGCAAAGATGTCGATGCACTGTATGAGCTTATGGCTCCTGTATTGGGGTGAGTTCGGGAGCCTCAATCCGTCTCAAATTAATGAGTGTTTATATGATGCCTTCGGAGTAGTTAGACCGTGCGTGCTGGATTAGATCTCTTCTTCACTACTCCGGGGGTATTCCTGTCTGTCACGATAAAATGAACCGGAGCGAGTATTTGATAAATTGTTTAACCTTTTCTCTGCGACACTTATAAAATATCTATGTAGACGTTTTTGATTCGTAGAGTAGAGAGAAGTGCTATGAGCCAGATCAAAGATATGCTCAAACTCGAAAACGTTCAGGTTGTCGATTCGGCACGGGACTGGGAAGACGCCGTTCGCATTGCAGTTACCCCTCTGGTAAAAGGGGGGATATGTTGAAGAACGTTATATTGACGGTATCATCGACAACGCCCATGAGCTCGGTCCATATTTTGTTCTTGTCCCAAATCTCGCCCTTCTCCATGCCCGCCCTGAACAGGGCGTTATTAAAAAACAGCTTGCGCTTATTATTTTGCGCAAGGGTGTTGTGTTCAAAGAGGGGCAAACCCCGACGAGCGTGCTGCTAACGCTTGCCGCTGAGGACTCAAATTCACACATTGAAGTAATGCGAGAACTAGCCACACTACTGACAGATCCGAAAAACATTGAAGCTCTCGCTCAATCTCAGAATGCAGATGAAGCGTATTGCCATATGACGGTTGGCTCCTAAACCGAAGAGTCCATTGGCAACCTGTCCGATGGAACGTATTTTGTGCACAAAGGTATACAGGCCTTTTGCAATAGTGTCTTACGTTGGTTACCTACGTGGAAGGAGTACGTAATATGCCAGTTATAGACTTTATCGTTAACGTGCTATCAACGCCTGCAATTCTTGTTGGCCTTGTATCCCTTCTCGGTCTGGTGCTTCAGAAGAAACCGATTGAGGAACTTGTAAAAGGAACTCTGAAGACCATTGTTGGCTTCTTGGTTCTTTTTGCCGGAGCGAGTTTCCTTCAGTCGGGGTCACTGCTTGCATTTTGGTGAGATTTTTAATTATGCCTTCAATATGCAGGGAGTTGTTCCCAACAATGAGGCAGTCGTATCGATGGCGCTTCAGGACTTTGGTCAGGCTACCGCAATCATTATGTGTCTGGGTATGGTTCTCAACATTGTCCTTGCACGTTTTTCTCGCATGCACTATATCTTCCTAACAGGTCACCATACGTTTTATATGGCAGCTATGCTCGCTATCATTTTGCACATCGGAGGCCTTGACGGTTGGATGCTCTACATTTCAAGTGCGTGTCTCTTGGGTCTCATCATGGTTCTCTCGCCAGCATATTGTCAGCCGACCATGCGTAAGGTCACAGGCAGTGATTCTGTTGCTCTTGGTCACTTTGGCGGTGTTGGATATTGGCTTTCTGGAATTGTTGGTAAACTTTTTGCGTCTGATCGCGAAAATAGTACCGAGAAGCTCCAGTTTTCCAAGCGGCTGATCTTCCTGCGTGACAACTTTGTTGGAGGAATTCTTGGTTTGATCTTGCTGGGTCTCATTAACGCAAGCCTCGTTCCTCTCGCTCTTATTCTTCCTGGCGTTGTGCCTCACTTCTTCTGCGGTGCTACGGCTGGTGTCTTTGGTAATGCTGAAGGTGGTATAAAGGGCTGTGTTGCTGGCGCGTTTGCTCACGGCCTGCTTATTACTTTCCTTCCTGCATTTTGTATGCCGGTCTTTACGAGCATGGGCTTTACGTCCGCAATGTTCTCTGACGCCGACTTCTCGGTCATGGCGCTTATTTTTGGTAACGTTGCGCTTAATGCACAGGGGCTCATTCTTACTATCATCTGCATCGTTTGCTTCTTGCTTCCGATTTTCTACAACTTTGTTGCTCCCAAGCACGAGGTATCTGAAACAGTAGAGAAGACAACAAAGTAAGACACTCTTTCACGCTCTTTGGACATAGACACCAAAAAGCGTGATTTGTTCATGAAATCTGTACTGGCATATGCCAATTATAGAAGGAGAAAAAATGGCGATTCAAAAGATTCTTTGCTGCTGTGGCAGTGGCCTTGGTTCAAGTCTTATGGTTGAAATGAACGTTCAAGATGTCCTCAAAGATCTTGGTGTTGATGGCATTGAAGTCGAGCATTCGACCGTTTCTGACGTTATGCCCGGAGCTGCCGATCTGTTCATCGTTGGCCGCGATCTCGGCTCGTGATTCTTCTGGTGATGAACCTGCTTTTCAATCAGCGGTTCAAGCACGCAAACGCACAGTACCAAGAGGCGTTCAAAAAGTATCAAGCGTCTCGTCGCGCATGAGGGTACACTTCTGTAAAGAAGAACTCGGAGGTTCTATGGAGACGCTTGGCGAGAAGAACAATCTTGTGGATATGGCATTGCGGCAGGAGGTCGCGCACGGCGTAGACGATACACGCGCCGTGCGTGTTTCGTGTCAGCCCGACGCCGTGAACAAACCAGATATCGTGCATCAGTCCAACGCTACACACCAACCCGACGCCACACATCAACCTGACGTTGCCCTTATTCTTGAGGGAGGCAGCTTCCGAGGTATCTTTACCGCCGGTGTTTTGGATGTCTTGCTTGAGCACGGCATTGTTGACTTCACTGGTGTATGGGGAACCTCCGCAGGTGCCATCAATGCGGTAAGCTTCAAGTCTCGCCAGATTGGTCGAGCCATGCGCGTGATGCTCGCGTTCAGAGATGATCGCAGGTTTATGTCGTTTTGGTCACTTGCCACAACAGGAAACATTGCGGGCAGCGAGTTCATGTAAGAAGAAATCCAAAATCACCTGGATCCGTGTGATTGCGATACCTTCAATGCCAATCCCATGCAAACGTATGCCGTTGCCTCTGACGTGACGTTTGGAACTCCTGCGTATCTGCACGCACAGTCCCTGCCGGAAGATATTTGGAAAGTGCAGGCTTCAGCCTCGATGCCACTGGTTTCAAAAACGATTAAGCAAGAAGGACATCGCTACCTTGACGGCGGCACTACCGACTCCATTCCCTTCGCATCTGCCCTGCGGTTGCCGGGTTCGCGGTTTCGCAAAGGCTACCCCACATCAAAGCGTGCGCTGGTGGTTGTGACGCAGGATCGCAATTACGTAAAAGGAGCGACCAACGAGCAGATGACCATTCGCTCGCATCGCTATGATGCATTTCCGTATTACCTTGAGGCGCTTGAGACAAGGGCAGACAGGTACAACGCATGCAGAGCGCAGCTCTGGCAGTTGGAGCGAGAAGGGCGGTGTTTGGTGATAGCCTCTCCAAAACCGGTAGAAGTCAAAGTCAATGAGCGTTCGGGAGAAGCACTTCTCACCCTGTACCTGCAAGGTCGTCTTCAAGCTACGGAACGTCTTGAAGAAATCCGCAGCTTTGTTGCGGGCAAAAATTCATCGTGTCGCTGACGCATAAGTGGAGTATACTTTTAAGGCTTTTCCACAGAGCCCCGTAATCTCTGACAAGAAA
>CAUPCM010000016.1:0-22249 GCA_963509815.1 uncultured Atopobium sp.
CACTTCTTTTAAACACCTGAAATGCTTACTTACACCACTTTTCGGGACACGACCAAAATTTCAATTTTCATCCCCAACTAAACGGGTTTTTTACCTTTTTGGGGCCTAAAATCGGTACCCTAAAATTGCTATATTCACGATTATGAATAAACAGACTCCGTTATACAGGAATCAAATTGATCGACCGGTTTTGACAGCTCTGGCAACGCCAAGTTTGCCTCATCCGCCGAAAACTGAGCGCACTGCAAACAATTACCCAGCAACGCGATATAATTTTAGGTAGTTCCTGGTTATTTCCTGTACTGCAAAACGTGGAGGTAAAAGGCTTATGAGAAGCATCTTTGAGGATCGACAAGTATCAATTAAGTGCGACGATAAGTATTCCTATACTGTCACAAAAGACGGCTTGACTTATGTTCCAGGCAATGGTAAGCCTGAGGTCAAGGTCCTGTTTTCTGAGGTCGGTTCAACCTTTTTGCTGAACTATTGCAGTTCAAACGGCCCTTACGAGATTACTTTTAAGGACAACGAAGGCCACAACCTTGTTAGTATTGACACAGATCTAAAACTCCGCGAATTTGGACATAATATCCTGGATACCAAGACAATCATCCTCGCTTTTGCAGCTAATAAACTTACCACCGAGTTCCCCAATAACCTGGATACGTTAAACACTAAGCTCGGATTCAGCCTCAAAGAGAAAAAGATTACTATCGCAAATGGTGTGATTTCTGGCGCAAAGCATCAGGTCAAGCTTTCTGACATTCGCCGAGTTCAGTGTGTTGCAGGCGGCGCACTCAATAACCTCTTTGTCTTTACTAAAGAAAAGGGTGGCTTCTTTGATAGGGCAGACATTGTAGTTCCTGTCAACGAGCTCACAGTACCTGTTCTTGAAGCAGCAATGAGAAGAAATACTGGTCATGGCATTGATTTCAGTAGGGGCAACGGCTTCGACCAGCCAAACAGCAATTTCATTATTATCCGTTATTTGGATTCTAGCTTCTTCGAGACCGCCCCTGGCGTTTTCAAAGAGGAATGGCAGAAGGATGCCTACGAGTTTGTTAAGTCCTTCGGTTATGACCTGCAAACCATGCTAGGGGAGTAACCTCTGGCGAGAAAAACGTTTTGTTCAAGAAAAACAGCCGCCTTCAAATAAGAAGGCGGCTGTTTCATTTAGGTGCAAATAATCGCTCTGGCAGTGTTGTTTTACTTATTCTTACGACGCTTAGTAATGCCAAGTGAAGTCATTACAGCGGTCATACCTGCGAGAAGTGCAGCAAGAGGTGCTGCAGCAGAAGCGTCTCCGGTGTAAGGAGTCTTCTGCTTCTTTTTCTTAGAAGGCTTAGTTGGAGTGGAAGGAGTCTCTGGAGTCTCTTCCTCTGCAACAGTAATGGTTAGCTGGATGGTGTCGTTATCGGTTGCAACAGCATCCTTACCGTCTGGCCACTGGACACCATTCCAGGTGAACGAGAAGACCTTGCGGTTGCCAGCTGCGGAATCAGCAATAGCGCTGAAGGAGCCGGTAACAGTGCCGACAGCAGTGAGCTGAGTGCCTGCAGCAACATTGGAGTCAATGGTGACGCCAGGAATAGTGAGCTTCATCCAACCATCGTTTGCGCTAGCCTCATCGACAATGCGCTCGAGGTCAGAGTACGTCCTGATAGAAGATGGATCGCTGAGCTCAAAGGTGACAGTTACGGTACGGCCGCTGACCTGGACATCGCTGACCTTAAAGCCGCTGCCAAAGTTGGAAGCCTGGATGGTGTTGGCATCAAGGTTGCTTGGGAGAGTCATTCCCTCTGGAACGGTCAGAGTTGCTGTGAACTTGAACTTAAGGTTGCTCAGCGTAATGGTGTCGTGGTTGGTATTAGGGTAGGCGCGCTCAATGTTGTTCATCTGCTCCTGAATAGAGAAAGCAAGAATGGAACCAGTGAGGTTAAAGGTAGAACCTGCCTTCATAGTGATGACTTGGTCATGCTCGGTATTCTCGTCAGCAAGCATATCGGCAGGAAGGTTCATCTCAATTGGGTTGTTCACAATCAGAGTCTGCTGAATACCGGTGCCACGAGGGTCTCGGCTCGCAGCAATCTGAACGCCGTTCCAAGAAAGCTCGAATTTCTTGGTGACGTTAGTGACGGTGTTCTTTGCAAAAGACTCAAAGGTGCCGGTCAGAGTACCTGTAGCAGTAAGCTCCTGACCATTGGTAACCTGAGTTGGGTCAAGGGTAAGACCATCAACAGTTACGGTAAGAGGCCTTGCAATCTCTGCAGTAGCTGCGTCGTCTTTACCAACTGTCTCGACAGCATCTTTGAGCTGCTTGTAGTTGGTGTACGTGCCCTTAAGCTTCAGGGTAACGGTAACTTCCTGGCCGTTAACAGAGACGTTAGAAACCTCAAAGAGGTCACCAAGGCCAGAGGTGGTCACCGTTGGATTAGCTGGGACAACAACGCCAGCAGGAAGCGTAAGCTTGGCGGTAAAGGTAGAAGTGATGCCAGAAAGCGTGATCTTGGTTAGGTCGTCAAGGCCACCAGCAATGCCATTCTCAAAGGCGCTCATCTGATTGATGACAGAAGTTGCATCGATAGCGCCTGTAAGACTGAAGCTCTTATCGTTAGAAACTTCCTTGATCTGTGTGGTGTTGCTCTGAGAATCGCTCCACATATCTGCAGGAAGATCGCTGGTAAGCTCTACTCTCTGGATGGAAGGATCGTCTTTCCACTTGAGGTAGTAGGTGGCATCGTTAGTAAGCGTTGCACCGCCGTTGATGGTTGCAGGAGAGTTACCTGCAGCATCAGTGAACCAGTAGTGGTAGTTGTGACCAACAACAAAACCAAAGAACGTTACAGGGGTTTCTGCGTTGTCCAGAAGATAATTCTCTAGTGTTGCAATCTCTGTATAAGCGGTATTAGTGTTGGTGCTGGTTGAGCTTGCAATTCCAGCAGTATCTGTGGTCAAAGTATTGCCACTGAGATTCTGTAGAAGAGCGTTAATAGTGGTCTGCTCAGCAACAGTTGGGTGAGTCTTGATAGTTGCTACTTCTCCGCCGTTTGCATCGGTAGTGATGTCAAAGACGTTTGGATTCTGCTTGAACACGCTGTTTGCAGAGAAAGTACCACCATTTGCCGAGAAGGACACGGTAAGGTGCTGCTCCTCCCAGTCTGCATACAAATCAACGGTATCGGTACCTGCAGGAACAGCCAGGTTGGAGTTGGCTGCAATCTCATCGCCAGCACCGTTTGCCTGGGTGGTCCAGCGCTTGAAGGTTTTACCTGCAATATTGAAGTTATTGTCGAGATTGTTGACGTCAGCGTCAGAACGGACCGTTACGGTACGGCTAGCGTTGGTAGCAACGCGATCAATAACAGAGACACCGTTGCCATTGTGGTATCTGACGTAGAGCCAAGAGGTGTTAGCTCTCCAGTGTGGATAGACTGTCATGTCAGAGGAGACCTGGGTATCAGTGGTGAACTGGTGCTCAACGCCTGCGGCATCGGTGTAGTACCAGCCGGCGAACTCTTGACCACTTGCATAAGGATCTGCAGGAAGAGTAGTTGTACCCCCTGCCACAGAAGAAGCGGTTGCAAGAGAGTTGCCGCGCATAGCAAGAGCAGTTTTGTTAGCAGTAGTGCCGTCAGCAAATGTTGGATCGATGTCGGTAACGCCTGGGGTATTGAGGTTAAAGGTGACGGTTGCAGCAGGTGCCCAGACGTGCTTCTGACCATCGCTTGAAGCGTTAGCAACTGGGTAGGTATAGGTTGCTCCGTTAGCATTAATAAGGCTCAGAGAGTTAGTTGATGAATCAGCAAGGGTAAAGAGCGAGAGTGCCTCGTTGCCGTTAGTTGCTCCGTTTGTAGGGATAGTGCTGCCAAGGCTGCTGTTGTAACTTGGTGCGTACTTAATGAGGTAAGAACCGCCAACAACGTTGTAGTTTTGACGAGTCTGACCAGCGCCGTTATCGGAGTTCTTGGTAGCAGGGGTTTCTACCAGGCTGTTTCCGGTGAACTGGATGGAGCCGTTAGTCTGTGCACCAAAGAGAGCGCCTGAGTTACGACCGTCTCCCTTAATGGTGGAGTTGTTAATGATGACGTCACCGGTCTTGACGTTAAGACCGCCTGTGCCGCCGTTAGTGAAGTTAAGGGTTGAGTTAGTAACGTTTACTGTTCCTCCAGCTACACCAACAGAAATACCAGAAGTTGAACCAGCATTAGCATTAATGGTGGAGTTAACAATACTAGAAGTACCCTGAATGGTCATACCCGTAGCGCCGTACCATGAAGGATTAATGGTCAGCGTAGAGTCAGTCATGTTGAGCTGGTTGACATAGAAAGTCTGACTAAAGCCCTCAACAGTAAGATCTGCGTTTTTCAGGTTAAGATCACGAGCGTCAAACCAAGTTCGTGCTTGTGATGTTACAGAGATAGTCGCATTTTCAAAAGTGATGCCAGACTCATAGAAGTCGGTATTGCTCTTATCGTCAGCAGTAATAGTGACGCTGTTCTTGTTAGTGGAACCTTTAACGGTGCCCGCAAGAGAAATACCACAAGAACCACTTTCACCAGCATTATTCTTAAAGACGTAATTACCATCAGTAATAGTAGAGCCGGCCTGTGCGGTGAGAGCAGTCTTAAAACCAGACATAGTAAGAGTACCGGTACCAGTGAGAGTTGCACCACTTGCAAGAACAATACCGTCGATGCTATTGCCAGATCCGGTAACCGTTGCGCCATCAGATGCAATGTTTAGTGTTACGCCTGATGGAATAGTTACCGTTGAGCTTAGTGAAAGATTACCCTTGAGATAGATGGTAGTAATGGTAGGGTTTGCAGTCTGAAGCTCAAGTGCCTTACTTAATGATTTAAGTGCAGAAGCACTGGAGCCATCATTGGCGTCATCACCGTTAGTTCCGTCAACCCAAAGCTCAGTTGAGGTATCTGTAACACTTCTTCTAACACGGCGAGAAGATCTTTCTGTTGGAGCGGTAGCTTGCTCAGAAGTCTGCTGGTTGGAAGCGGCTTCTGCGTTAGTGGTAGTTTCAGTTGAGATTTCTGCTGTTGCTTCTGAAGTAGAAGCAGTTGCATCGCTTGTTTGAGTTGCTGCAACTTCTTGCGTCTGAGCTACCTCTTGAGTGCTAGCAATCTCTGCTAATGCTGAAGAAGGAACCAGCGAGAGCGCAAGCACCAAAGACATAGCTGTCTTAGCACCTTTACCTGCAAAGTTCTTATTTTTTCTTTCCATATCTGCCCCAAACAAATAGTAAATACCCCAACAAAATTTGCAATTAAATCTTGTGCGAAAAATGACAAATCACGAGAAGCACAATAGAAATAAACGGTACAGATTTAGAGCATTTTTCGTAAAGATAATTATACATTATTTTGATAAAAATTATTATCCCAACCAGCGATTTTTATAGTTTGAATACATTTCAAAAAATGCCTTTACCTCATGTTATATAAATAATTTAACCAAAATATTTGAGGCGTTTAAAAATGGCATTTAAATTGCACTATTTTTGACGATTTTCTCGACATTTGTCATAAACGTGTAACGGATAAAAATTGCAAAGGAAATGTATTAAATTTTAAGACAAATGTGAGTTATGCGGAAACCAGATAGTGGAAGCAGATAGTTAACAAATTCATGAAATTTGGAGTTCAAAATTTGTTGGCAAGAGAAGCTCTGTACACTAAGTAAGAGGGAATCAAGAGAGATTACTTCGCGTAAAAACTTAAAAAAATGTGTGTGAAACACTTTTTGAATGTACTGAGTAGGGGACTATGAACTCAAAAATTATTGATGACGCCTTGGACTTTGTGAAAGAGGTCTTCTCCACAGATTTTAGTGGTCACGATTACTTCCATACGCTGCGTGTGTACAAAATGGCTGTCAGAATTGCGCAAGAAGAGGGTGCTAATCAGGAAATAGTTGCCCTTACTGCGCTTTTGCATGATGTTGATGACATTAAGCTTTCTCCAGAGACGCATGAGCACAAGGATCGTGCCGTTGGTTTTCTGCGTCAGCATGCTGTTAATGAGGCAACTATCCAGGCTATTTGCACCGCAATCGATGAGGTTTCTTTCTCGGGAACAGACTCGGTTGTTCCTTCAACGCTTGAGGGAATGTGTGTTCAGGACGCGGATCGCCTTGATGCGCTTGGAGCCGTTGGTATCGCACGCACCTTTGCTTATGGCGGAAGTCACGGTCGCGCAATGTATGACCCGGATGAGCCACCAACGCTTAACATGAGCGGCAAGGAGTATCACTCACACAAATCAACATCACTCAACCACTTCTACGAGAAACTCTTTTTGCTGGCAGACATGATGAATACGCGCAGCGGTAAAGAGCTAGGAAAAGCTCGCGAGAAGTACATGCGTGAGTATGTAGATGAATTTTTAGGCGAGTGGAACGGCGAGCGCTAACCTATAGTTTTTAGCTATACAGATTAGTCAAGTATTTGTATTTCACAAGTAAAGCACGGATTGTCATACTGGTTTCTCGTAAGCAGTTCTAAGGGGTCGTGATGGCAATCAAAAATGATAAAACTACTCCACATCGCTTTGATGTTGTTGGTAGCTTTCTTCGTCCAGAAAATCTTAAGCAAGCTCGTGTTCAGTTTGAAGCTGGTCAGATTGATGCTCACGAGTTAAAGCAAGTAGAGGACAAAGCTATTACAGAGCTTATCCAAAAGGAGAAGCAAGCAGGCCTCAAAGTCATCACTGATGGCGAGTTTAGGCGTGCAACATGGCACCTCGATTTTATGTGGGCGTTTGAAGGTATTGGTCATGCACCAACTAATACCGGCCTTCCTTTTCACGATGAGACTGCAAAGATTGACGACACGTTCCTTGTAGGAAAAGTGGAACTCACCAAGGAGCACCCGTTTATTGAGCACTTCCGTTTTGTCCAGCAGTTTGAGGACGAGACAACCGTTGCCAAGCTTACTATTCCTGCTCCTGCACAGTTTATTGAGCAGTTCATTATGCCCATGAACCGTGAGCAGACCGACAAGTACTATGCCAATGACCAGGAACTTCTTGAAGACATTGTTGCTGGCTATGGTGTATTTATTGAGCAGGCATATGCTGCAGGTTGCCGCAATCTTCAGCTTGATGACTGTTCATGGGGCGTGCTGGTTGACCCTCGTGCAGAACTCTTCTTTGGTGCTGACCAGGAAGGTCTCAAGAAGATCAAGGCACTGCTCTTGGAGATTAACAACCGCGTCCTTGATGCAGCTCCAGCTGATCTGACTATAAACACACACGTTTGCCGTGGTAACTTCCACAGCACTTGGGCTTGTGAAGGTGGCTACGACGATGTGGCTGATGCCCTTCTTGCTCAAGAGCACGTAAACGCATTCTTCCTAGAATTTGATGATCATCGCTCCGGTGGCTTTGAGCCCCTGGCTTCTGTTCCAGCTGGTAAAAAGGTTGTGCTTGGTCTGATCACCACCAAGCACGCCCAGCTGGAAGAGAAAGCCAAGATTATCGAGCGTATTTATGAGGCGGCACAATATGTGCCTCTGGAGAATCTCTGTCTTTCTCCTCAGTGTGGCTTTGCAAGCTGCGAGATTGGTAACAAGCTTACCGAAGATGAGCAGTGGGCAAAGATTGCGCTGGTTAAAGAAATTGCAGAAGAGGTTTGGGGCTAAGCTTCGGCTGGTTTACGGCCTGTTTGCGACTCACTTGCCGTTTACCGAAGAGTTTCTGACCATACGTTCTTCTCGACTCCTGTCCACTAAAATGGACAGGAGTTTTTTATTGGCGCTAGACTTCGGAGGCAGTATGCCAAGCGAGAAGACCCGCTGCTTGCATCTCATTCAGATTTTTGAAGAAGAAACTGACGATGATCACGGTCTTAGTACCCCTCAGCTTATCGAAAGACTTGCTGAACGCGGGCTTAGTGTGGAACGTAAGACGCTGTATGACGATATTAAATCGTTGCAGAATTTTGGTTATGACATCCAGTCTTATCAGCGCCATCCTGTTGAATACGGCCTGGCTACCAGGAAATTTCAGGCTGAGGAGCTTATGTTGATGGCAGATGCCGTACAGTCATCAAAGTTTTTGACGGAGCGTAAGGCAAACAATCTGGTGAACCTTATTGGAGAGCTGGGCGGGAAGTCTACCTCCGATACGCTCAAGAAGCGCATTCATGTTGAGGGCCGTATTAAGTCGCAAAATGAGTCTGTGTTTTATGCACTTAATGCTATTCAGACGGCGCTTTTGCAGAAGAAAAAGGTCTCGTTTAAGTATCGCAAGAAGGGCTTCAAAGATAAGGTTATTGAAGAGCTTCCTGTCAGAGAAGAAACGCCTGTTCAGCTTACATATATTGACGATTTTTACTACCTTATTGTGTGGAACGATAAGCATCAAAACTTTGTCAATTATCGCGTGGACCGTATGTTTAGGCTTGAGGTTGCTGATGCTGACGCTACGGTTAACGAGCAGATCAAGCAGTTTGATATAGACAAGTATCAAGAGCGTGTCTTTGGTATGTATTCGGGCGAGGTTGTTGAGGTCACGCTTCGTGTCAATGAGCGCGTAATGTGCTCGGTGTATGATCGCTTTGGCAAGAACATCATTTTGAATAACCCAAGTTCTGATGGCACAACGGCTGACGTGCACGTTTCTGTTATGGAAGCTCCAACGTTTTATGGTTGGCTTGCAACCTTTGGAACAGATATCGAGTTGGTAGCTCCAAAGAAGACCAGGCAGAAATATCAAGAGTACTTGAGTGGAATTCTTCAGAGCTACCAAACAGAGAAAGAGGATTAGCTCAGTAAGCCAAAAAGCAGGTTTGCGTTTATCAGTTAACGAGCATCAATGACGTAAAGACCTGCTTTAACAAGAAGATGACCATGGTGATCGCTGAGCTGCGTGATCTTGCAAGTAACAATGTTTTGATGTCCGTAGAAGAGCAAAGTACTCCAGAGAGAATTGCTTTCTCTAGGAACAAAGCCCAGCTTGTAGTCATTAGAGTACAGAGCAAGAGCCTCTGGGTCGTAAGGGTTATCACGTTCAGGAACAATGGTTAGATCTGAGCCAAGTTTGAGCTGGTCAAAGACAAGAGGAGCGTCGTAGTAGGGAAGACCGGAAACAACGAAGGAATCAACAAGCTTTGTAGGACTGTACATAAGAGCCTCCTTAGAAGATGTTGAGAATAGAATATGGATTTGTTAAAGAATGAGTGTCCAACAGATTGGACAGTAAAAATAGCTGAAAGACAAAACAGTAAGAGACAGAGACAAAGAGTTTCAAAAGGAGTTTGGATGATTACCACTAAGAGATTGTTTCTTATTCCATGGCATGCATCTGACGCGGATGAGCTTTATGAACTAGCAAAAGATCCAGAGATCGGACCACTTTGTGGCTGGGAACCGCACAAGACTCTGGAAGATTCCAAGCAGGTTCTTGCAAATGTATTGTCCGAGAAGTTCTGTTATGCCGTAAAGGATATAAAGACTGGTCATGTAATTGGCTCGATGTCATTGGATTTTAAAGAAATTCCTGATCCAAAAGATTCCTCAAAGCAGTTGCATCAGGCAGAAATTGGCTATTGGATTGGTCGTCCTTATTGGGGACAAGGGTTGGCGCCTGAAGGCACTCAAGCTCTTACTACCTATGCATTTGAAGAGCATGGCGTTGAACAGGTGATTATTAGATATCTTGAGCGTAATAAGAGGTCTGCTTCAGTGGCTCAAAAGTGTGGCTTCACAGAAGCAGAAATCTTTACAGACTTGAATAAATATACAGGCAAAGAAGAGCAGTTTGGTGTCTCAGTACTCACAAAAGCGGACTGGGAACGTGTTCAAAAATAGCAGTTGTTCTCGTTATTTTGTGTGTTGTTTTTAAATGTTGCATAAGGCAAACTCATATATGCAACGGCATAAACTACATATAAAGTAGTTGAAACAGTTAGCGGACTAAAGATTTTGCTTGTAAGAAGAGCGAGAGAAGTTTTATATGATGATTAACAAACGCCTCATTGCCCTTATTGAGGAGAGTAAAAAATATATTGGTTTGACCGTGCTTTACCAGTGGATTGCACTTCTCGCCAATATCGTATTTATGTATTCTCTGGCAAGAATGATACAAGCCCTATTCATGGATTATTTTGTCCTCGAAGAGCAGTTGGTGTTTATTGCACTCTGCCTTATTGCTATTGTGATCAGGTATTTCTGCAAACTTGCTCAGCACAAAACAAGTTTTTACGCAGCAAAAAGGGTTAAAAAGACCCTACGCCAGAAGATTTATCAGAAGCTTTTAGAGTTTGGTCCCTCGTATAAAAATTCATATGCTACCAGCGAGATTGTTCAACTGGCTGTTGAAGGTGTTGACCAGCTAGAAACGTATTTTGCGCAGTATCTACCACAGTTCTTCTATGCTGTTTTAGCTCCGCTCACACTTTTTCTTGTTTTGCTCCTTATTAGTCCGGTAGTTGGCATTGTTTTGCTTGTATTTGTGCCGCTCATTCCAATGACCATCGTTTTTATCCAGAAGTTTGCAAAGAAGCTTTTGTCCAAGTATTGGGGCCAGTATACGCAGCTTGGCGATACGTTTTTGGAGAACCTGCAGGGTCTGACCACAGCAAAGATTTACAAGGCTGACGATTTTAAACACAAGCAGATGAACGAGGAAGCCGAGCACTTCAGGCGTATTACCATGAAGGTTCTAACCATGCAGCTCAACTCCATCACCGTGATGGATGTTGTTGCGTTTGGCGGAAGTGCCCTTGGAATGATTCTTGCCATTCAGCAGGTAAATGACCAGCTCCTCTTTATGTGGGAAGGCGTCTTTGTCATTTTGATTTCGGCTGAGTTCTTCCTGCCTATGCGTCTTTTGGGCAGTTATTTCCACATTGCCATGAACGGTATGGCAGCGTCAGACAAGATCTTTGACCTGCTTGATATGCCTGTTCGAGAGCAGGGTACCAAGACCGTTCCAGCTTCTAGTGATGTCGCTTTGTGCAGCGTTTCTTTCTCCTATGATGGCGAGAAGCCCGTCTTGGTGAATGTTTCTTTTGAAATGCGCGCTAACTCTTTGAATGCCCTGGTAGGAGAGTCAGGCTGTGGTAAATCAACAATTGCAGCACTTCTGACCGGAAAACTCCGCTCGTATTCTGGCGATGTTCTGTTTGGAAATACCAGTTTGTCAGACATTTCTGACCAGAATTTGCTTCAAAACGTTACGTATATTGGTCATCAAGCACATCTCTTTATGGGAAGCGTTCGCTCTAACCTTGCTATGGGTAATCCAGAGGCAACTGAAGAACAGCTCTGGCACGCCCTTGAACAGGTTAATCTTGCTGAGTTTGTAAAGTCACTTGGCGGACTTGACGCGCCAGTTGCCGAGAAGGGCTCCAACTTGTCTGGTGGTCAGCGTCAGAGATTGGCACTGGCCAGAGCCTTGCTTCACAATAGCCAGATGTACATTTTTGATGAAGCTACTTCAAATATTGATGTTGAGAGTGAAGACGTTATTATGCAGCAGGTTCACCAGCTTGCTCAGACAAAGATGGTGCTGGTAATTTCTCACCGCTTAGTAAACGTTAAAAATGCTGATCAGATTGTTGTTATGCAGCATGGTCGCGTTGTTGGATGTGGAACGCACCAAGAGTTGCTTGCAACAAATGACGAGTACAAACGAATGACGCAGGCCCAGACTGAGCTTGAGAATTATGTGAAAGGAGTTGAGGCGTAATGAAGACAGAAGTTAAGAACAGCGCCACAACTGCACGTACTTCTCGCCGTAGTGCGCTCACTATTATGCTGAGACTGGTGGGGCTGGTGCGTCCGCTGGCTGGCTTTATGATACTTGCAATTTTGATGGGTGTTTTAGGCAATCTTGCCGCCACATTCATTAGCATTTTTGGTGCATATGCACTGCTCAGTGCGATGGGCTTTGCTTCGTCTTCTCCTATGGTGCTGCTTTTTGGTGGCATGCTTGTATTTGCCCTGGTCCGCGGTCTGCTGCGCTATGCCGAGCAGGAATGCAACCACTTTATTGCGTTCAAGCTGCTTGCACTTATTAGAGATCGTGTTTTCACGGCGCTCAGAAAGCTTGCTCCAGCAAAGCTTGAGGTCAAGAATAAAGGCAACTTGATGAGTGTTATTACCTCTGACATTGAGCTGCTTGAGGTTTTCTACGCGCATACTATCTCGCCTATTTGTATTGCGGTTGTGTTCTGCATTGTTATGGTGTGGTTTATTGCTGGTAGCTCCAACTGGATTTTAGGTGTTATTGCACTTGTCTCTTACCTGATTGTTGGTGTGGCAATTCCGTTTGCTATGTCTAAACGCTCCGAGCAGGACTCTGCTGAGGCAAGAGATCTTGCCGGTAAACTTTCAACGGTTACCCTTGATAACCTGCGTGGTCTTGACGAGATTCTGCAATACAACACCGGCGCACAGATGATTGAGGAAACAAGTCAGTTAGCTGACCAGTTAAGTGACAGACAACAGGCAGTTAAAAAGGCATTTGGTGTCAACGATGCCGTCACGTCAACAGTTATTTTGCTCTCCGGCCTGGTTATGTTCTTCAGCTCATTCTATCTTGCCTATAACCAGCAGATTTTTATGAACGAGGCCTTTATTGTCACTATTGCATTGATGAGCTCGTTTGGCCCTGTGGTAGCTTTGGCTGCTTTAGGCACAACACTGACCAGTACGTTTGCGGCAGGCAATCGCGTTCTAGATATTCTGGACGAGAAACCCCTGGTTGAAGACGTAGAGGGTCAAAAAGACATCTCCTATGAGGGTGTTCGTATTTCTAAGCTTTCATTTGCATACGATGATGAGCAGATTTTGGACAACATCTCCGTGGACATTCCTACCGATAAGATTGTGGGAATTGTGGGAAAGAGCGGCTCAGGCAAGTCTACGCTGCTTAAACTTTTGATGCGTTTCTGGCCAGCAACACCTGGTGCTATTGAGATTTCTGGAACTCCTTTGGAGCAGATTAACACCTCTAACTTGCGAGATCTTGAGAGCTATATGACGCAAGATACGCATCTGTATCACGATTCCATCAAGAACAACCTGCGCATTGCAAAGCTCGATGCAACAGATGAAGAGATTATTGAGGCGTGCAAGAAGGCTTCCATTCACGAGTATATCTCTACGCTGCCTCAGGGCTACGACACGCCTGTTGCAGAGCTTGGTGACTCGCTTTCTGGTGGAGAACGCCAGCGTATTGGCCTTGCTCGCGCATTCCTGCATGACGCACCGCTCATGTTGCTTGACGAGCCAACCAGTAACCTGGACAGCCTAAATGAGGCTATTATCTTGCGCTCGCTTGATAAAGAGACCGAGCATAAATCCGTGGTTCTTGTCTCTCACAGGGCTTCTACCATGGGAATTGCAGATGTTGTTTACACCGTTGATGGGGGACGTGTGAGCTAATGACACCGGAAGAAATTGAACGGAAGCGCCAAAAAGAAAAGGATCTCTTCTCGCTCATGATTCGCTTCTATTGCGAGAAGTACCATCACACCAAAGCCCACGAACCTCTGTGCGACGAGTGCGCTGAGCTTGAGAAGTATGCGCATACGCGTGTGGACCGCTGTCCTCATATTGAGACAAAGACGTTTTGCTCAAAATGTAAATCGCATTGCTACAACAAGGAAATGCGTGCTCGCGTCAAAGAAGTTATGAAATTATCGGGTCCACGACTTTTACTGCACCACCCGATTCTTGTCATCAAGCATGCGTTGCAGTAATTAAGCGCTGGTAGATGGCCAAGGTTTGCTGCTACGCCTGTCTTAGGCTCGCACTGTTAAAGTCTGCAACACCACGGTTTTCTTGCAACTCCACGGTCTTCTCGCCACAAAAGTGAGAAGACCGCATTTTTTTGAATCTTTTTCATTTGAAACATAACTGTTAACTCTGAGAATTACGTATTTTTGACGCGGCACGGTAGGTTTACAGTGACTTCTCGCTTTACAGAAGGAGGTACTGCGTTGATTAAATCAAAGAAAGCGTCATTTATTTTTAAGCTATTTATTGCTGTGATTGGCACCTTTGTGCTGTGTGATTCGGCGGGCGTCTTCCGAATGAACTTCCGCGTTTCTTTCTTGTACTACTTCACTAACATCTCTAACGTGCTGCTTGTTGCCTATTTCTGGGGCGCGCTGCTCCAGGCTTACAAGCATCCCGAGACCGCTCAGAAACCATGGCTGCCAACGGTTAAGCACACGCTTATGCTGGGCATTACGGTAACTGGCTTGGTAGCTTACTTCCTGCTTGACCATGGCGAAGTTTTTGTAAATGGCGTCTTTAAGTTCAACAATTTTATCCTGCACGATGTGACCCCAATCTGCGCCGTTTTGGACTGGCTGCTCTTTGATGAGAAGCCAACTATGAGCTTTAAAGAGCCTCTGATCTGGCCTTTGTACCCGCTCACATATTTTGCGTACATCATTGTCTTGGTCCTGGGTTTTGGCGTGCAGATTAAAGAGAAGTCTCGCTGGCCTTATGGATTTATGGACTTTGACAAGCTGGGAGTCCCAACGGTTGCTCTGACCATTGTGATCTTGATTGTTGTCTTTGTTGCCTTGGGTTACCTCTACGTCGTTATTGATAAGAAGCTTGGCGAGAAAATCAAGAAGGCTGAAAACTAATCTGAGCTAGGTTAAAAGCCGAGATAACTGCAACGTTAAACCTAGCGTGTTGCGAAAAACCTCAATTAACTGCACAGCGCCTGACATGTGTCGGGCGCTTTTTTCTACCGTTTACGGGAGTGCATTTGGAGCATGGCGTGCATGCTGGTAAAATATTAAAAAGTTGATGAAGGAGGTACTATGTCACTGTATCGTCATCTACGTTCTGGTTTGGAATCAGCCCACAAAATTATGCTTGCTGCCTGCGCATTTGTAATGGCATTTGCACTTCCAGTCATTGCATTAGCTGATGTGATTTCTACGCCAAGAATCGATAGGTCATCTATTTTCCTGGTCATGGCTGCGATTTCTATTCTTGTAGCAGTAATTGGCGTCATCATGATCATAAGGCGTCGCAGGTAAAACCTTGTCTACAACACAGGAACTTCTCCCCAAAAAAGAAGTCACTACTTTTGCATTTGCGTTGTGCCATTTTGTAGTTGACTTTGCATGCGTATCTACCATGCTCTGTGCGGTAAGCCGAGTGTTGGGAGAGTCTGGCCAAAACTCGCTTGAATTGATTGCGCTGAGCATTCTGCTCTATGACGTTGTTGCTTTTGCGTTTCAGCTGCCAGTTGGTATTGCTCTGGACAAGCTAGATAAAAACTCACTCGCCGCGATGCTCTCATATGCGCTGGTTGGCGGCGGAGTTTTACTTTCACTTGTTCCTGTTGCGTTATTTGAGTGGCTTGCCGTTCTATTGCTTGCTGTTGGAAATGCACTTTTCCACTGCGCAGGAGGACTTTGCGTACTTAATATCTCGCAAAAACATGCGGGACCATCAGGAATCTTTATTGCGACAGGTGCCGTAGGAGTATTTTTAGGCACGTTTAGCGCACAGTACGGAAGACTTCAAGTTGCGTTTTCGCTGCTTGTTCTGTTGTTCTTATGTGCAAGCATTACCCGAGTGGTGCAAAAGGTTAATAAAAAATACTGGAATATACATAACGCTCCGTTTGCCATTCCTGAGCTGTCATCTCGTACTTTGCTTGCAATTGCCTTGCTCTGCTTTGTGGTTGCGCTCAGAAGTTACACTGGTATGGTCATGGCGTTTCCGTGGAAGAGCGAAATGCTCCTGTTGGCTTTAAGCGTTTTTGGTGTATTTGTAGGTAAAGCCCTTGGCGGAATGGTTGCTGACCGTATTGGTTTTAGAACTACAGCTATTTTCTCGCTCATTGCCGCAGCTACTTTATTTGTACCTTCATGGGAGATGCCTCTTATGGGCCTCCTAGCTGTGTTTTTCTTTAATTTTACAATGGCGATTACGCTGGCTTCTTTGTCCAACATTTTGCATGAGGCAAAAGGAACCGCATTTGGCTTGGCAAGCTTCTCTTTGGCAATAGGTGCTTTACCTGCGCTTTTAGGACTTCGCTTGGAGCATCCTTTGGTGCTTTCTGCCATGAGTCTGATTTCAGCACTCGCTTTGGGTGTAAGTCTGACTTTGGTCAAAGACACCGTGGCCACAGGACCATTTGGTCACGAGCGTATGTTCCAGGCAGCACAAGTTGTTGAGGCTGTAGAGGAAGATAATCTAATCGCAGAGCTATCTGATCAGGTTGGTGAGCTTGCGGTTGAAGATGAGTGCACGGCTGAAGACTATCTTGTTGATGAAGACAAACAAGTAGAAGGCTAATGGCATGGACGACCAAATATTTTTATTGCCGTATTTGATAACCATTATTCCGATATTTGCGTTTTGTCTGATTCTGACTATTACTGTTGAGCTTATTGTCGCAAAATCGCTTGGCGTTAAAGACAATCACGCGCTGCTGATTGTTGTGGCTGCACAGGTGCTTACCAATCCAATCGCTGTTTTTATCACAAGTGTCCTTGTTAATGTGGTTGCTAACGACGCCCAATATTGGGCGTGTGTCATAGCGGTTGAGCTGGCCGTTATTGCTGTTGAAGGTCTCATTTACAAGGTAAAAAGAGTAAGCGACGCTCCATGGACACTTTCAATCTTGTCTAATCTTGCATCGGTGTCTGTGGGTATTCTCGTTCAAACACTTATATAAAAATTTAGCGAAAAACCCTGTGAATAGGAGGGGGTTTCTCGCCAAATCTGGGTGATTTATGAGATGAAGCCTTAATGGACAATTGCAATAAGAAGAGCTCCGACCATAAGACCAATGGACGTTCTTAATGCCGCTGATGCTTGCCTATGCAAGAGTTTTTGCGCACGAGTTGCATGAGTAAGCTGGGCTTTTGAAGCGTTAAGTGTATGCATTGGTCCTCCTTTCTTAGTTCTTGTCTAGTATATGCCCAAAAGTAAACCTTGGCAAACTCTTTAGTATAAAAATGATGCAAAAAACCACGCCGAGGGTAAGGCCAATCATGCCTCCAGAAGAGGCATCTAGGTAATAACTGCCTGTTATTCCAATTAAAACGCTGACCGTAGCAATGAGTGGAGAAATCCAGAGCATATGGCGCATCTGATTGGTAAGAAGTCTTGCACAAGCGCCTGGAACAATAAGAAGCGAAACAGATAGAATTACGCCAACTGCCTGGAGTGATATGACAATTGCGAGGGCTAGGGCAACAAGCAAGAATGAAGTGAGTGTTTTAGTAGAAAGACCGATTGCTTGAACCTGCGTGGGATCAAATGAAAGCAAGGTCAGGTCCTTATTTTTAAGAATAAGTAAGATTGCAATGGGCAGACCAATACAAAGAACTTGCAGCATATCGGGAGTAGTGACCCCCAAAAGGTTTCCGAAGAGTATGTGTGAGAGGTTAATTTGACTTGGAATCTTGGATATGAGAACTGTTCCTAATGCAAAAAACGTTGTAAATACAATGCCGATAGCAGTATCGGGTCGCACAATTTGGCTCTTTTTGACTTGTCCGACCAACACCACGGTAATGAGAGCAAACACAAGTGCTCCCACCAGATAGGGAAGCCCCAGCAGGTGAGCAATGACCACGCCCGGAAGAATAGAGTGGGAGATAGCGTCGCCCATAAGCGACCATCCCATGTGTGTGATCCAGCAGCTCAAAAGCCCGCAGACTATGGCGGTTGCAATTCCGGTGATGAGGGCTCGCTGCATGAATGCGTATTGGAGAATATCCAGCTCAGGCATGAAGCACCTCCTCAATGTGGGTGTCTTCAGAAATTCCAAGGTTCTGTAGGAGGGCGTCTCCAGAAAGAATTTCTTTTGAGGGACCCTGTGCGGTGATGGTTTTATTGATGACCAGGCAAAGCGGGAATTTTTGCTGAGCTAGGTTGATATCGTGAATTGAAACAAGCAATGTCTTGCCTTCTTTACTGAGGTTATTGAGCTGTTCGGTAATGATGGCCTCAGAGCGAGCGTCTACTCCCGCAAATGGTTCGTCAAGAAACATCAGTTCAGCGGCTTGTGCTATTCCACGTGCTACAAAAACACGCTTTCTTTGTCCGCCCGAGAGTTGAGCAAGTGGGCGATCCGCAAGGTCGGCCAGGTTGACGCGCTCGAGTGCTTGGGCAACAAGCTCCCTGTCTTGGGCGGAAGGTATACGCATCCAACCTTGATGAACATATCTTCCCTGCATAACAACGTCTTTTACAAGCAGCGGAAACGTTGCGTCAATTGCCTCAGTTTGAGGGACGTACGCGATTTTGCCCTGTTTACGTGCTTGCGAAAGAGGTTGCTGACCCCAAGTAAGTGACCCCTCCCATGCGATGGTGTCCATCAGGGCCTTGAAGAGCGTAGACTTACCGGCGCCATTAACGCCTACAAGTGCGCAAAGATCTCCTGTTGAGAGCGAGAAATTCACGTCGTGAATGATGGGTTTCTCGCGGTCTTTTTTCTCGTACCAGGCACAAAGTTGTGAAACGCAAAGATTCATTAAGAACGCTACCTTCCCATAAGACCGGATACGATTGCGTCCGCGTCGTGTTGCAGCAGGTCAAGATAGGTGGGAACGGGACCATCGGCTTCCGAGAGGGAGTCAACATACAAGATGTTTTTCTCGTCAGTTTTGAGGGTGGCGCCCGTCTCGTCAGCTACCTGCTGCATTGCCTTGGGGCTTACCGTAGACTCGCAGAACACCGCAGGAATTTGCTGGGCCTTTACGGTCTCAACGACCTTTGCGATCTGCTGCGGAGTACCTTCATCGGCCGCGTTAACGGCCCAGAGGTAGAGCTCCTGCATGTTGGTGTCGCGGCACAGGTACGAGAACGCTCCCTCGCAGGTCACCAGCGTGCGCTGGTTTTCCGGCAGTGAGCTGAGCTCCTCGATCAGATGAGAGGAGATGTTGTCGAGTTCCTTTTTGTATGCGTCGCCGTTGGCCTCGAAGTCCTTGGCGTGGTCAGGGACAAGGTTGCTGAGCGCGCGGACGATATTCTCGACGTAGATCTTGCCGTTTGTGGGCGACATCCACGCGTGTGGGTTGGCTTGGCCCTGGTAGTCGCCCTCGGCGATGGGGATGGCGGTGATGCCTTCGCTGAGGTCGGCGCGCTGAGCAGGCGAGTCATCGACGAAGCGCTCAAACCAGCGTTCAAGTCCTAGACCGTTGTTAAGGATGAGCTGGGCCTTCTGCGCGCGCTTGAGGTCGTCAGGCGTAGGCTCGTAGTCATGGATTTCAGCTCCGGCTTTGGTGATGGACTCTACCTGGCAGAACTCTCCCGCAACGCGAGAAGCCATGTCTTGGATGACGGTGAAAGTGGTCAAGACAAGAGGAGCCGAGGAATTTGGGTTTTGCGTGGTGCTTGAGCTGGCAGCGGAATCGCGTGGGCCACACGCGGCGAGAGAAGCGATAGCTGCCGCGGAGCTTGCGCCGAGTAAAGCCAGCGCTGACCTGCGGGTTAAGCGAGGGTTGCGGGTGACGTGCGGGCGCGAGTCGGTGTGCGGGCTCGGATTGGCGTGCGGGCGCAAGTTTGCAGTTGCTGAGTCATGCATGCAGCGATGTTTCATGGCGACTTCCTTCATAGATTCAGGGCTAGGCAACAGAACTGGCAGCTACAGAGCTGATGGCTCGGAGTTGATAGTGCGAGTCTTCGGCTATAGAGCTGGGGACTGTAGAGTTGGGAGCCCAACGGGTTTCTCGCCATATTGTATTCCTAAAAGTTAGCTATGTCTAACTTTTGAGATTTATGGAAAAAGAAAAAACTTCGATTTGCGACAAATGTCCAAAAGATTGAACGTGAAATTTAATGTGTCATTTATGTCACATTTTAAGCAAATTATTTTCTTTTAACGCATTGACCATAGGATTTGCGGTAAAAAAATATTTTTTGTATAGAAAATTATGTGAATATGGCTAGAATTTATTTGTTTTCCAATGGTTTGTGCTCATGAAAAAAGGAGAGAGAGCATGGCATTCGATTTTACAGGTAAGTTGGTTCTGGTTACAGGCGGAAGCGCTGGTATTGGCGCTGAGATCTCCAAGGGTATTGTTGCTGGAGGTGGACACGTAATCGTTTGCTCTCGTCACGAGGACACTGGTCGCAAGTTTGTCGAGGAGCTTGGCGAGGGTAACTTCTTCTACACAATGGACATTGCAGACGCAGAGGGTGTCAAGAAGACCGTTGCTCAGATTCTTGAGGAGTGCGGCGATGTCAACGTTCTTATCAACTGCGCTGGTCGCATCAGCTCCGTTCCTTTCACCGAGGTTGACGACAAAGAGTGGAACAACACTATCAACACCAACCTCACTGGTACCTACAACGTAACTCACGCTCTCTGGCAGCACTTTATTGACCGTGGCGGCGCTCGCATTGTTAACGTTTCTTCCGTTGCAGGTAAGATCGGCGGCGGCCTCCTTGGTACCGTTGCTTATGCATCTTCCAAGGCTGGTATGAACGGCTTTACCAAGGCTATCGCTAAAGAGGGCGGCAAGTACGGCATTTCTTGTAACGCAGTTTGCCCATCTTTCACCATTACAGATATGACCACTGCACTCTCCAATGATGAGGAGAAGTACAAGAAGGTCGTAGGCATTATTCCTCTTGGCCGTCCTGCACAGGCATCTGAGCCTGCACAGATGGTACTGTTCTTTGCTTCCGATGCTGCAAGCTTCGTCAACGGTGAGGTTGGCGACTGCGACGGCGGCATCGTAATGGACTAGGTGATTGTTGATGGCTACAAAAGAACCAATTTCTATTCAGCACCCATTTAAGGCACTGGGTCGTATCCCAGGTGCAAACATTCTGATTCCTCTGCTACTTGGTGTTTTCATGAACACATTTTTCCCAGAGGTATTCCCAACGCTTGGCAGCTTTACCGCAGCAATGACCGTTAAGGGTACTGCTGCTCTGGTTGGCGCTTTCATGCTGTGCGTTGGTGCAACTATTTCGTTCAAGAGCGCACCAAAGGCTGCACTTCGCGGCGCAATCATCATCATTTCTAAGGTTGTGTTCTGCGTTGCTCTTGGTCTTGCTGTTCTGTTCTTCCTGAACGATAACCTGCTTGGTCTTTCTTCTATGGTTATCCTTGCTGCTTGCTCTGGTGCAAACAACTCCATGTACGCAGGTCTGATGGCCGACTACGGTAACGAGTATGAGCAGGGTGCAGTTGCAATTACTACGCTGGTTGTTGGCCCTCCAGTTACCATGCTTGCTCTTGGTGCAACTGGTCAGTCACCAATCAACTGGTCTTTGCTTGGCGCAGTTCTGCCAATTATTATTGGTATTCTGCTTGGCAATTTCTTCCCATCTATGAAGAAGATGCTGACTAGCGCGCTGCCAGCAATTATTGTTATGACCTTCTTTGCTATGGGAACTACTATGAAGTTTGATTCCCTCATCATGGCTGGTCCTGCAGGTATTCTGCTTGGCGTTATCTGCTCCGTCTGCGGTGGCTTTATCAACTACTTTGTTGATCGTGCAACTGGCGGAACTGGTATTGCTGGTGTAGCTATTTCTTCCTGCGCAGGTGCGAATGCACTTACACCTGCTGCTATGGCAGAGACTAACCCAGCTCTGTATGGTGGAGCTGCTCTTGCAACAGCAAACGCACAGGTAGCAGCTGCAGTTATTGTTACTGCAATCCTGACTCCTTTGATCACTGGTTACGTTGCTGAGCACTTTGCTAAGAAAGACAACGCTTCAGAGGAAGTTGTTGAGGCTGTTTAATCGCCCGTAATGTTTCAAGTGCAAAATCCCAGCACCCGAAGGTGCTGGGATTTTTTTGTGGCTCGTGCGCCGTTGATTGCTTGTAGAGGCGCTCGAAGTATGTCGATAGACGGCTGATAAGTGGGCAGCGGATGCCTCAGACTCTTCGCGAACCGCTCAAATAAGTCTCCAAGTGGTAAAAAATCCGTTTAGTTGGGGTTTTCATTTTTCTGCATACAACGTTTGCCCAGATAAAAGTTTTTAGTGAGGTAAAAAATCGTCTTAGTTGGGGATAAATCGGCAAATTTTAGGTTTTCATCCCCAACTAAACGCGTTTTTTACCTTTTTTGGCACATAATTTTGAGTTCAAAAATTACGTATTCACAGGAATGCATTTTATGACCCGATTATGCAAAAAAAGGTCAGAACGGAACGTTCTGACCCTTAACTTTGTGACTAAAAAGACTGCAGTTAGCTATTTTGTAAACGATACCTACTTAATCAGGACGTTTCCCTCATAGCTGTCATGAACGTCCTGAGGTGTAACGCCCATGTGCTTCTTAT
>CAUPCM010000017.1:0-20692 GCA_963509815.1 uncultured Atopobium sp.
GTGCTTTTGCATCTGGTTGGTTTAATACTCCAAATGGCCGGTCCTGGTATTTTGATCCAACCACCAATGAGCACGCTGCCCTTATTGGTCTTCAGGCAATAAATGGTTCGTACTATTACTTTGACTTGGGTTATGGACTGCTGCGCAACCAAGACATCACACTTCCAGACGGTCGAACCGTTCATGCAGATGCAAGCGGTGTTCTCAACATCAAGCCTACTGATATCAACTCTGGTAGAGGTGGAAACGTTGATGGCAATAACGGTGGAGAGAATAGAGACTCTAATAACAACACATCAGCTGACGATAATTCTCCAGTTGAGCCAACTCGCGGCAATTTCTCGGATCGCACCAGCGTTCTTGGAGCTCCTCTTGTCTCTAAAGAGGACCTTCAGAGAGATTTCAACAAGCGCGTGGGTTCTGCTTATCCAGCTGTTTATGCCGAGAAGGGCGCTGCAACAGGAACCGATTTTGTAAATCAGCTTTGGCAGGCTGCAATTGACGAGGGAGTTCGTCCAGAGCTGCTCTATGCGCAGGTCATGATTGAGACTGGTAACCTCCGCTTTGGTGGCGCTGTCCTCCCTGAGCAGTGCAACTTTGGTGGTATGGGAGCAACTGGAAATGGTAAGCGCGGACTCTCGTTTGATACCGTTCTTAAGGGACTTCGCGCACAGGCTTTGCACCTTCGTGCGTACGCAGGTTATGAGCCACTGACGGTTGATCCAAGCGAGGCGCAAGATGTTGACCCACGCTATAGTGCATGGATTCTAACTAAGAAGGCAAACATTATCCGCAAGCTTGCTGGCACCTGGGCAACGGATAAGAACTACGCCGTTAAGCTTGTCCGCGTAATGAATGAGTTGTAAGTCAAAGTACTTGTAACAATGTCTACGAAGAAGGAGCTTCGAGAAATCGGAGCTCCTTCTTAACTTTTATGTTATGTTGCATGGAATCTGTACGGTTCGTGCGGCCTTTTGGCCCTCCGTTTTACAGCTCATGTTCTTTATCTATCAGGCTCTCCTTCAATGGAGTTGAGCATGTCAAAGTAGACGTCGTCTTTAGTCATAATGCCTAGGTTCATCATAAAGTTCTTGGCTACGCTAAAGAGTTCTGCATCAAGTGAAGCGCGGGTACCATCCAAGAAAATAGTGGAGACCTCGTTGGTAGGTGCGATAGGAATTTGCTCTTGTATCAGCGTGGAATAGATGTCGTCATCGCTCATATCTTCGCAGCTAAACTCAGGCTCTGTTTGCGCAAGAATAGCCGTCTCGGTGCCAATAATAAACGTAGCTCCTGGTAAGAACTTCAAAGCAAACTGATAACAAGCTTGGGCCGCTTTAAGATGTCTTAGACGCCATTGGAAAAACGCCATGCGATAGTACCCAAATCCAATGCTCTCGGGGTCGTGTGCAAGCAGCAGGAGCTTCTTGAGTTCTTCCGCTGCAGCAGTAATGTCCAGCGACTCTTCAAGACAGTGGGAGAGGTGTAGCCTAGCACTCATACTAAGGGGAGCAATCTCAACCGCTCTTCTCGCGTGCTGAAGAGCACTTTGGGTTTGTCCTTGCAGCGTTTGTGCAATAGAAACCAAAAGGTGCGCTTCAAAGTAGGACATGGGAGCTAGGCGAGTGTTTTTCTCGGGATTAGACAGAATTCTGTTGTAGAGTACGCGATCAACGTAGTTCATAAACACACGCCACTGAGTAGTACTCGTGTCCGTGTAAGTATTATTTCCGTCCACAGATTCAAGCGCTTCAAGAAGGAGCAGCTCTGCGTCTTGATAGTTTTTCTCGCCAATAAGACGCTGGGCCTTGGTAACCGCAAAAGAAAGAAGGCCGCCATCAACAAACTCTTCGGAAATAGCCTCAAAATCGTCTTCTGCAAGCGTACCTTTAATAAAGCGAGAAACCACGCGTTCTCCCGCAGCTCGCACCGTAGGGTCGGTGGAGTTTGCGGTATACGACAAGATGGTGCGGACGTTTTCTTCTGTTGAAGATGTGAGGTTGCGCAAAATTTTGGTGATAAGCTCTTCTCGCGCCTGACCTTCATCAATAGAAAGTCCTGAAACTTCATCGGTGCCCAGAGCGTGAGCTGCGACGCTATCAAGGCGTTTTTGCGAAGACTCAACAAAATCGTATCTACTTGGTGGACAGAAAATCTCGTTGTCTAGGGTAAAGAGCGGCTGCACCGCATGAAGAATTCCGTCTACCTCGTCTATTTGTGCGTTCCAGAGCTTATAGACAGAAAGTGGATTTGTCTCTTCTGTTATGTGCGTATCTTCAAATTGCTTGCGGGTAATATGGAACGAGAAAAGACATGCATGCAGTTTGTTTGTATTGCAAATACCAGACAGCCAGACCTCGTTAATTTTCTGCGAGCTTCTAAAGGCGCTTGCGGAAATGAGCATGCCAAGATGTAGGTTGTAAGCGGTGGCTGCACGACAGAGGTCATCAAAGGTTGCCTCTTTGACGCTTCCATCTGAGCTAAGAAAGCTTCTTGGAAATTGCTCAGGAAGGGCCAGATGCACTCTAAAGGCGGCAATGCCCTTGTGTACGTTGGTTCTAAACTCAGTGACAAGACGCTGAGAAAGGCGCAGGCTTTCAATGTGTAGGGAAATGGCTTTGCGGACAACCCACTCGCCATCTTCCTGGGTGCTTTGAGTTGTAGCACAGCGAGGTCGCGACTGCTTCATCATGGTAGAAACAATCTTTTGCTCAAAGGCAAGTAAGTCATGCTCAGATGCCATATTTGCATCAAGAAAGTATCGCTCTGCAAATAGGGCCGTGTTTAGCGCACTTTCAATAGTAAGGAGCTGAATCTTCTGCTCATAGGAAAGTGCTTTTTGATTAACACGCAGATAAAAGAGGCCATTGGTGCGCAGACGTACCACACGGCAGGGGACGGCGCTATCTTGCGCGTCAAGAACGTCGGCATCTTTTAGTCTTTGAGCCAGATGTAGTTCAAAGTCACTAGGCGGGATGGCAACAGAACCACCTTTTCGGTGAGAATCTTTTTCACGCAAAAACGCCGTATTCACAAAGTGTTTAAGCACTTCAAGGGGAGTAGTGGACTCCGTAAGCGTAAGAGAAAGTGCTTCAATATTGAGCTTTGTATGCCAGCCGGTCTGATCAATAGAACCAACTTGCTGATTAATTTGAGCAGCGTCTAGAGACTCATCAGGCACAACGTCTTTGTTGACGAGAGACGGATAGAGTTTTCCAAGCCTGTTTCTTCCAGGTTGCTTAGCTTCTGGATTATTTTCCTGACGAGTCATCATACACCTCCCACGTTAGGCATAGTGATTCATCTATAGTTAACTATATACCTTAGCTGGTGTGCGACATTTCAGCTGTCAATAGTTAATTCGGCAGGCGAGAAGAAAATGCCATTGACTGGTTAGTTTTGCGTCATCAACGGTATACTCACATACGTAGATGATTGGATTGACATGGCAATAATGCAAAATGTAACTGATACAAATAAAGCGCTGGTAACTTCTGAGGTGGTTTCAGATCTGCAGAATCGCTCACTCATTATTTTTGATTTTGATGGAACTATGGCAGACACATTGCCCACCATTGTTTCTACAGCAAAGATGGCAATGACTGATTGTGGTCATACAGACTTTGTAGAAGCAGACCTCAAAAAGCTTGTAGGACCACCGTTTCCTTATGCGTTTGAGCTGGTCTTTGGACTCAGCCATGAGGACGCTGCTGCGGTTACTAAGCGTTACCGAGAGCTTTATGTAACTACAGGAAAATGGCCACTCTTTGAGGGAATGAGAGACCTCATTGATGACCTTCATGCCGCCGGTAAAAAGGTTGCGGTAGCAAGTTCAAAGAATCAACCCATGCTAGAGATAGGTCTAAAAGACAACAACCTTATTGGTGTTCTAGATGCCTATGCTGGAAGAATAGATGAGGCGGCAACCGATAAAATTACCGCCATTGCTCACGTTATGCGCCAGCTTGGCTGTGATGTTTCTGAAAGCGTCATGGTGGGAGACCGCCGTTTTGATATGGAAGCAGCGTTCCCCAATCAGATTCCGTGTATTGGTGTGTTGTATGGCAAAACCACAAATAAACAGGAGCTTATTGATGCGGGTGCAGTTGCAATTGTAGATACCGTAGAAGATCTACACCACGTTCTTCTCGCCTAAGAAACTGTTACCTGCACACAAAAAACGCCTTGTCGCTAAGATGACAAGGCGTTTTGCGTTTTACGTGTCAGACGTTACTCAAGCTCAAAAGCGCCTGTGTAGAGCTGGTAGTACGTTCCTCGCTTGGCGAGAAGTTCGTCGTGCGTACCACGCTCAATAATGCGACCGTGGTCAAGAACGACAATAACATCTGCGTTTCTTACCGTAGAGAGACGGTGGGCAATAACAAAGGTGGTGCGATCGTACATCAGAGCGTCCATACCACGCTGGACAATTGCCTCAGTACGCGTATCAATGCTGGAAGTAGCCTCGTCCAGAATCATGACTGGTGGATCTGCAACTGCTGCGCGAGCAATGGAGATAAGCTGACGCTGTCCCTGGGAGAGTGCACTGCCGTTATCCTTGAGCATGGTGTGGTAGCCGTCAGGAAGACGTCTGATGAAGTCATCAGCACCAGCAAGCTTCGCAGCCTTTACGCAGTCCTCGTCAGTGGCGTCAAGACGACCGTAGCGAATGTTGTCCAAAACGGTACCCGTGAAGAGGTTAACGTCCTGAAGAACAATGCCAAGAGCGCGGCGGAGAGAGCTCTTCTTAATCTTGTTGATGTTGATGCCGTCGTAGCGAATCTTACCGTCTTCAATGTCATAGAAGCGGTTAAGCAGGTTAGTAATAGTTGTCTTACCTGCACCTGTTGCACCAACAAAGGCAACCTTCTGACCAGGCTTTGCGTAGAGAGAAATGTCGTGTAGTACGGTGTGGCCTGGCTCGTAGCCAAAGTCAACATCAAAGAGACGAACGTCACCCTTGATTGGAGTGTAGGTAACGGTGCCATCGCTGTGTGGATACTTCCAAGCCCAGTAGCCTGTACGATACTCGGCTTCCTGTACCTGTCCATCAATTGTTTCTGAGCTGACCAGGGTAACGTAGCCTTCATCAGTTTCTGTTGGCTCATCCAAGAGCTCAAAGACACGATTAGCTCCAGCAACACCCATAACAACGGAGTTAATCTGGCCAGAAATCTGGTTAATCTGCGTGGAGAACTGACGTGTCATGTTGAGGAAAGGAACAGCTACTGCGATAGTAAAGGGCAGTCCAGAAATAGAAATATTTTGAATGTTCAGTGCAATAAATACGCCGGAAACAATGGCGACAATAACGTACATGATGTTGCCCATGTTGTTCAGAATTGGCATAAGCGTATTGGCATAAAGGTTTGCATTTCTGGAAACAACCATGAGCTCGTCATTGATTGTGTCAAACGACTCAATGGTTTCTGGCTCGTGGCTAAAGACCTTGACGACCTTCTCGCCATTCATGATCTCTTGAATGTGACCCTCAACGTCTGCTGTTGTCTTTTGGGTCTTAACAAAGTTCTTTGCAGACTTTCCGCCAAGATTTTTAGTAGCAAGAGCCATCAAAGAGGCGCCAAACAAAATAACCAAAGCCATCAAAGCACTGTAGTAGAACATGATAAAGATGACTGAAATGATGACCACAGAGGTAAAGAGGAGCTGCGGAAGGCTCATACCAATCATCTGGCGCATGGCGTCAATATCGTTAGTGTAATAACTCATGATGTCGCCATTAAGGTGCATATCAAAGTACCTAATAGGCAAGTCCTGCATGTGCGAGAACATTCTTGAGCGCCATTTTTGCAGTGCGCCCTGGGTGACAATAGCCATGCCCTGAGTAGAGATGATGTTTGCAAGAAGTCCAAGGACATAGAAAGTGGCGAGAAGGGCCACGTTCTGGAAGACAAGACCTTCTGCAGAGCTCCAGTCACCGGAATCAATATAGTTGGAGATGATGGAGAGAATACGCTCAAGGAAGACGCTTGGAAGCGACTGCATGATTGCCTGAACAACAGTAGCAAGAAGCGCTACAGGGAGAAGAACGGGGTAGAACTCCCAGAGCATTTTAATGGTACGGGTAAGAATTTTTCCCACGGGAAGTTTTGGTCTTTTGCCGTTTGTTTCTGCTGTCTTACTCATGAGAAGTCACCTCACCTTCCTGGAACTGGCTTTCATCAACACTTTGTTTGTTCTGCGAGAAGTACACCTCGCGGTAGATTGGATTATCTTTCAGGAGCTCTTCATGCGTGCCAATGGCATTAATACGGCCATTATCCAGAACAATAATCTTGTCAGACTCTTCAATACTGGATGTACGTTGAGCAATGATGATCTTGGTGGTATCGGGCAGATAATCTTTGAGGCCCACACGAATCAAAGAATCAGTCTTTGTATCAACAGCGCTGGTAGAGTCATCAAGAATGAGTACTTTTGGACGTCTCAGCAGTGCGCGTGCAATACAGAGACGCTGCTTCTGACCGCCAGAGACGTTATTGCCGCCCTGCTCAATATGAGTTTCATATTTATCAGGGAAGGTTTGAACAAAGCTGTCTGCCTGCGCAAGGCGTGCTGCTTCAAGAATCTCATCATCAGTAGCATCAGGATTGCCCCAGAGAAGATTTTCTTTAATAGTGCCGCTAAAAAGTACGTTCTTCTGAAGAACCATGGCAACAGCGCCACGAAGAACATCGATGTCATAGTCTTTGACGTCATGACCGCCAACAGAAACACTACCGCTAGTTACGTCATAAAGACGAGGAATAAGCTGTACCAGAGTGGACTTAGCAGAGCCGGTGCCGCCGATGATGCCAATGACCTCTCCAGATTTGATATGAAGGTTTACATCAGATAGGGCTTCTCGACCTTCTGGTCCAGAGTAGGAGAATCCAACGTTTTCAAAATCAATGGAGCCGTCAGCAACCTCGGTCAGAGGATTTTCTGGGCTGTTAATGGTGGAGGTTGCAAGCAGTACCTCGCAGATACGGCGTGCGCCTTCTTCTGCGATGATGATCATGGCAAAGACAAAGGAAAGCATCATAAGTGACATGAGCATCATAAAGCCATAGGTGATAAGGGAAGAGAGCTGACCAACACCAAAGGCGGTTCCTTGAGAAGAAACAATAAGGTACGAGCCAAAGTAAAGAATCAAAACAAACAGCACGTAAATAGTAAAGTTCATAAATGGTGAGTTAAGAGCTATGAGCCTCTCGGCTGAAGTGAAGTCCTTACGCAACTCTTCTGAAGCGTTATCAAATTTCTGACGCTCAAAGTCTTCATTGACAAATGACTTAACAACGCGAATACCAGCAAGGTTTTCTTCTGCAGACTCATTAAGTGCATCGTACTTCTTAAAGATCTTTTTAAAGATAGGGATAACTCTAGAAATAATAAGATAGAGACCAAATCCCAGAAGCGGCATGATAGCAACAAAAATAATTGCAAGCCAGCCACCCATGATAAAGCCAGCAATAAATGCAGCAATAAACATGAATGGCGCGCGAACTGCCATACGGATAAGCATCATAAATGCCATCTGTACGTTTGAAATATCAGTGGTCAAACGCGTTACCAGAGAAGATGATGAGAAAGCATCAATAGTGGTAAACGAGAATTTCTGAATATTTCGGAACATATCACGACGAAGGTTGCGGGCAAATCCTGTAGATGCCTTAGCAACTGAGATGCCAGAGAGTGCTCCAAACAGCAGTGACAACATTGCCATAGCAGCAAGAATGAGGCCCGACTGAAGAATGGCGTTGAGATCAGCGCCAGCTCGAAGGGTATCAATAAGAGCTGCTGTTCTAAAGGGGATGAGAATCTCTAAGATGGTTTCTGCCATAACAAAGACAGGTGTGAGAATAGTATCTCTCTTAAACTCACCAATACTCTTTGAAAGGACCTTAGCAATCTCTCTAAAAGAAAGATTATTTACATCAACAATGCCAGTCAACGATGAAGGGATCAGGGCTGTATCGGCTTCAGTTGATTCAACCATGTCTTCAAGTGTTTCAGTTGAGGCTACTTCTTCTGGCATGTTGTTTCTCCTTTCTCGTCTTTAAAACAGGTGTCCCAGTGTTCAACTAATCGATCTAAATATCCGCAAAAGACAGTCTTTTCTTCATCTGAAAGAACAGACAGAGCCCGCGCTTCAAATGACTCAATAGATTCTTGAGCTTCTTGTGCCTGTTTACGTCCTTCTTTTGTCAGTGAAAGAAGCGTCTGCCTGCGGTCTGTATCAACACGTGTTCGCTCAATGAGACCTTTTGCTTCAAGTTTGCTCACCATTTCTGACAACGATGCAGACGCATTTTTTGTCCTGGCGAGAAGATCTTTTTGCGTCATATCTCCCTCACGATACAGTGCAGTCAAAATAAATTGTTGACCGCCACGGCATCCACGTGTGATGTAAAGATAATGACCTAGATGGCTAAGATTACGAAGAATGTGCATCTCTTGCGTAGGTGAGATAGGTGCTTGATGCATGAATACCTCCCTTAACAGAAAAATTCTTGTTAGGTATTTTACTCAAAATTTTAGAGATAGCAAGGTACTTAACAATTAAGTACCGAAGTTTTATTTTCTTGAAATAAAAGCAGGTAAATTGCTTAAAGTTCCAACGCTGTTCTTAAAGATAGTCAAAATTTGCAAAAATTCTTCGCACCACAGCACCAGGAGAAACCTTGGGGACATTGTGAGGGCAACCTGGAATAAAGAGAAGTCGTGCGGTTGGAATTGCTTCAGCGATACGACGAGTTTCCTCTGGATAGATCTCGTCGTACTCACCAGCCATAACAACAACAGGAACAGAGATATGCCCAAGGGTTGCGGGGTCAATATGTGGGTTGTCTACCATGAGCTCAAGATGTTCTGCAATGCGCGCCGCTTCAGTAGGTGAGGGAACAGGATAGCCATCTTCTAGAACTGCGCCTTCCCAACCTTCAGCAGCCCAGCGCTTATTGCCCTCAATGCTTTCATAGAGCCAGGTCATATCACCTAGCGTATCAGGCTCAAGATTTGCTCCAATAGACACGAGAGAAGCAACAATATCGGAATAATCGCGCGCTAAAAGAAGTCCTAGGATGGCGCCATCAGAAAAGCCCACGATATGAGCTGAGGTAACTCCAAGCTGCTTGAGGACAACATATGCATCTTCTGCCATCTGCTCGTAGGTAAAGGCGGCAGTTCCTCGGGTGCTTAAACCCTGATCTCTTGAATCAATACCAATTGCGATGTAGCCGCGGCTGCATACTTCATCAATGATGGTGCCAAAGATGCCGTGCTCTTCTCCATTTCCGTGGAGAAAAACAATGGGTGCAGCATTGGTGCCGTTAGGAACAGATGCTAAATAAGCCGCAGTTGAAGCGAGGTCTTCACAGGGTTTCTCGCCATCAGAGGTGTGGGGAGTGTAGACAAACGTTGCAATTTCTGCGCCGTCATCAAGCAACACCTGAAGATGGCTCTTCAGGTGTGCTGTTGGCTTGCTATAAGGTTTTGGACGGTAGACGGGTGGAAACTCGACCACGTGTGCTCCTAGCTGCGTGTTTTAATTCTTCTGGCTTGGATGTGCTTTGAAGAAGTCAAAGCGAGGAGGGAGCTCTTCAAGCTGGTGCTCCTCTGCGCTCTGGCCAAGCTTTGCCGCAAGCTCTTTTGGACCCATAAAGGCGTTCTCCCAAGAGAAGAACTCCTCATGTGGGAAGTTGAGAGCGTCTGCAATGCGCTCGCAGCCTTCCGGAACAGCTGGGTGCATGAGCAGCGTGATGGTCTTGAGTGCATAGAATGCATCAGCAAGTGCCTGGTCGTAGGCCTCGTCATTGCCCTGAGCAGCCTTGGAAGCTTCGCCCCAACGCTTGTTTTCTGCGCGAGCGTACTCGTCAACAGCGGCAAGTGCGGAATGCGCGTCAAAGCCGTATGCAAGCTGCTCGTACTTAAGCAGTACCTCTTGAGCAGCATCAATGACTTCCTGGTGAGGCTCGCTGACAGGGAGGTGACCGCCACAAGCATTGGCTGCACCATACAGGCAGCTACGAGCCATGCGGTTAAAGATGTTAGTGAGGAATGCGGACTCCTTGAGCGCTGGATCAACAACGCGAGGGTCATCTTTTACCAGAAGATCTGGCTCACCATCTTTACCCTTCCTGGATACAGAGGTGTCAAAAGCCTTTGGCGAGAAGGACACAGCGCGCTGATCAAGGCCAAGCGAGAGCCAGTGAGCGCGGAGCTGTTCTGGAGTGTAGAACTCAAGGAGCTCCTCGGCCATTGGAGGCTTGATAGCACCAGAGCTGGAGGCCTTCTTGTTCATAAAGAGGATGTGGTAGTTAGCAACTGGAGTATCGGTGATAAGACCCCAATCAAGTGCATCCCACAGTGGGTTCTGGACAATGCAGTAGAAGAAGATGTTGTCCTGACCAATGAACTGATAGACGGCCGCATCATCGCTGCACCACCAATCGCGCCACTCGTCAGAAGAGTAGCGAGAACCACCGTTGCTGGCGTCTTCAGAAAGAGCAGCACGTGTGAAGGTAATAGGAGCCCAGAGAGACTCAGTCCAAACCCAGATGGTAAGGTCTTTGAGATCTTCGATGTCTGGAGACTTAAGACCCCAAGAAATGTTGCCCGTCATACGGTAAGGCAAAAGAGTCTTGCTTGTTCTAAAGCGGATTCCAGCCTCTTTGAGTTTCTCGCGAGCTTCATCTCTGTCTTGCCAGTTCTCAAAGACAACAGAGAAAGAAGAAGCGTTCCCTTCTGGCTCAATAACGCTATGAGCTGGGAGAGAAGAGGAGACGCCGTCAAAGTCTTGGCGGTAGGAATTTTGTATGTAGATAATAGGCTCGGTCAGAGTCTCTTGAACGGTAGAGGTAACAACTGAGCGAATCTGTGGGTTGTTCTTCCACTTTTCTACAAGGTTGTTTAGGAAGTCTTTGTATTGTGGCAGGTCAAAGTACCAGCTTGGTGCAGGGCGAAGCTCTGGTGTGGTGCCGGTGAGCTGTGAAACAGGAGCAATGAGCTCTTCTGGGTTGAACTGATGGCCCAGGTCGCATTCTTCTGCGTAAGCTTTCTCTGACTTACAACCCTTGATAGGGCAGCGCCCATTGACCTGGCGGCCGTTAAGGAACGTTTGAGCCTCGGTATCATAGAACTGCTTGGTTGAGAGCTTGGAGAGCTTGCCGCGCTCATAGAGGCGGTGCATGATGCTGTCTGCCATCTCTTCGTGAATCTTTGCAGCTGGCTCTAGTGCGGAACCACCGTAGAAATCAAGAGAGATGTTATAGGCGTTAAGAGCGCTTTTCTGCAGGTTGTGGTTTTGATTGACGTAATCGAGGATGGTGCCTTCGTAGCCCTCTTCTTCAACCTTTTTGCGATAACCCTCTGCAATAGGAGAGCCATAGCAGTCAGTTCCCGAGATAAACAGAACGTTTTTCTGGCCAATGCGATCTCTTAAGAAACGAGCAAAGAAATCTGCTGGGACAAAGACACCCGCAATGTGTCCAAAGTGGAGATTTTTGTTACCGTAGGGCATACCACCGGTAATGACAGCGCGCTTAGGAAAATGAGGGCGCATGTTCATGTCGTAGCTTTCGGCCATGGATACCTCGCAGTTGGAATTAGTAGATTACGCAAATTATCTTCTTATTCTAATCTTTTTTGATTCACTACACGAATAGATTCAGAAGTCGATACTATAGTGAGTAGAAATTATGTAAGGAGAGTTTGTGGGAAGAAAAAAGCCAAAGACAAGCCTTGAGTTTGTTCTAAAGGATCCACCAAAGTCTGTGGTGACGCCCTTCCTTGTGGCTGACCTTGCACTTTTACTTATGTTTGTGTGTCATATTCCGCTGATGGTCATGGGAGAGCTCCCACCCAATGACATCCTTCCAGCCGTGTTGGGGCTTCTAGGAAGCATGTTGGCAGGTGGTTTGATCCTTGTGTGGATTACCCGCGTCAATAAGCGAGATTTTAGGTCTTTGGGTCTTCGAGTAAGCTCCTGGCCAGGGTTTATGCGCGGAGTCACCTTTGGATTCTTGATGGTGTTGTTTACCTTTGGCTCTATCATGCTTATTGAAGGCTTTGATTTTAACTTCAACGCTTCCTATAACATTTTTGCTGCTCTCTTTTTACTTGTAGCAACACTTATTGAGTCCGCAGCAGAAGAAATCTTATTTAGAGGCTACCTACAAACTGGCGTTGCAGCTAAGAGCTCTTTCTCTGTAGCTCTGGTACTTCAAGCAGTGCTCTTTACCGCAACGTATGGGTTAACGCCTAATATTTCTGTTGCCGCAGCAATCTCAGTCTTTTTGATGGGCATCCTGTATGGCCTGGTTTTTTGGCTTACCGATAACCTGCTTATGACCATTGCCATGCACTTTATCTGGAACTTTGTGACTGGCCCTATTCTGGGCATCTCGGTTACTACTACGCTTCTTCCTACCACGCTTTTAACGGCGTATCCTGCGGCGTCTGAGTTTATCTCGGGTGGCGCCTACGGTATTGAAGCAAGTGTTGTTACCATTTTTGTATGCCTTGCTGCCTGCGCTATAGTAGGTTGGAAATGTTATAAGGCACAAGGCGAGAAAAACTAATGGCTTCAAACATGCTTCAGTCAATTGAGACTCTTTCAGTAGAGCCGGGAACACCGCTGTTGCTTCATGCGTGCTGTGGACCATGCTCACTTGAACCTTTAAAGCATCTGAGAGAAGAGGGCTTTGAGCCAACTATCTGTTGGACTAACCCTAATATTCAACCTATTGAAGAGCATGACAGGCGTCTTCAAACCTTACTGACATGGGCTCAAGAAGAGGCTCATGTTGAGGTGATTGTGGCAGCAGATCCGCGAGAGCAGTGGGAGCGCGCTGTTGCTCCTCAAGGATTTGAGCGAGATCGCCGCTGTCGTGCTTGTTACACAATCCGCCTGGCGGAGAGTTGTCGTGTGGCGGCTGAGCGTGGGTTTGAATACGTTTCTACTACACTGGCTGTCTCGCCCTATCAGCTCTTTGATGCTTGCGAGGATGAGCTGGTGTCAATTGCACATGCTCATGGGCTGACGCCTGTGTGGAGAGATTTTCGTCCGTATTATCCTAAGGCTACAAAAGAGTCTCGTGAGCTTGGTATGTATCGACAAAACTATTGCGGTTGCAGATATTCTGCGGCCGAGGCTCAGATAGAGCGTCATGAAGCTCGTGACGCAAGAAAGGCAGCACGTCATGCGAACTGACGATTTTGATTACAACCTTCCAGAAGAGCGTATTGCACAAGCACCTGCTGAGCCAAGAGACTCGTGCAGGCTGCTGGTGCTGCATAGAGAAGATGGCCGCTTAGAGCATAAGCGCTTCACCGATATTGTGGAGTATCTTGAGCCAGGTGATTTGGTTGTAGTTAACCAGACGCGCGTTATGCCAGCTCGTCTTATAGGCAAAAAGCAAAATACGGGCGGTGTGTCAGAAACACTGCTTTTAAAACGCCGAGAAGACATTGATGCTTTGGGTAGTGTATGGGAGTGTCTGGTAAATCCTGGTAAGCGTCTAAAGCCTGGTGCAGTAATTGAATACCGTGCAGGTGGCTTGCATGCTCCTGACTCAGCTCCTGTTGTGTTGACGGGCACCATTGTGGACTTTGTTGACGACAACAGGGGAGGTCGCCTGGTGCGTTTTGAAGCACAGGGAGATCGCACTCTTGACGAGGCTATTCATGAGGCGGGCCACGTTCCACTGCCTCCGTATATTACACAGTACGAGGGAGACCCAGAGAAGTATCAGACGGTCTACGCTATGCAGGACGAGCATTCTGCTGCAGCTCCTACCGCGGGTCTTCACTTTACTCCTGAGCTCATTGAAACCATCAAGGCAAAGGGTGTTCAGTGGGCATCTGTGGAGCTAGAGGTTGGTATTGATACCTTTAGGTTGGTAACAGAGGATGACCCTACTAAGCACGTCATTCATACCGAGCGCTACCACGTAGCTCCAGAAGTTGTTGAGGCAGTTAAGGCTACCAAAGCCGCTGGTCATAAGGTTATTGCCATTGGTACTACCAGTGTTCGCTCGCTTGAAAGTGCTTGGGATAATCAGATTCCTGCAGCTGAACCTCCTGTTGTTGCCCGTCGCTTTGAGGAGGCAGAAGACTCTGCTGCAGTGACTCATAAAGGCGATATGGTTGCCCGAGAAAACGCAACCACCAATCTCTATTTGATGCCAGGCTCTACGTTCCACGTGGTAGACACCATGGTGACCAACTTCCACGTACCACGTTCTACTTTGATGATGCTGGTTTCTGCGTTTGCAACGCGCGAGCAGATTATGAACGCCTATCAAAGTGCTATTGACGAGAAGTACCGCTTCTTGTCATTTGGCGATGCCATGATCATCATTTAGCGAGTTTGGTTAGGTGAGCGTGATTTAGCGAGCATAACTCTCACGTTCAACTTGAGAGTTTAAATGTAAAAAAGTGCCCACAGTATTGTGGGCACTTTTTCATACGATGATTTGTCTGGGCAAAGACTAAATTACCAGTTAAAAATCAGCCATACAAAAGACGCAAGAATCGCTATCATGCCAAGAACAACAATGATGAAGCCAATGCGCTGACCACGAGTTGTCTCTCGAAGGATTTTCTCGCCAGTAATAAGCTCTTTAAGGGTGAGCTGCTTGGTATTGATGTTAATTACCTGCTCGTCAACAGACTTTCTGAGCTGCTCAGTAATTTCTGGCGTTGCGTGAATCTCTTGAGCGTCATCAATGACTGACTGCGCCTCATCATGTTTATCTGCTGCTTCGTTAAAGAGCTCCTTGGCTGTCTTAATTTTCTCTTCCAGGTTCTCTATGTCTTTGCTCAGAATCCTCTGACGAGCATTAGCTTCAGCTACTACAGCATCATATTCCTGCTGCTTCTGCTCATAGTCTTTACGAGCTGCATCAATAGATGACTCTGAGGACTCCAACGATTTTCCCTGGGTCCAGTAATGCGTCTGCGCCATCTCAAGAGAAGACTGGAAAGAGTTCTGTAGTTCCTCAACTTGCTTTTGGGCTTGCTCTGCACGAGCAAGCTCTGACTTAAGGTCTTCCTCAATGCGAACAATTGCATCGTGATTGGCAGCAGGATCTGTCTTAAGACCAGCAAGCTCTTCTCTCAGAGAAAGCTGTCTTGCCTGGGAGTTTTCCAGCGCTTTATTTGCAGATGCTACAGCTGCATCGCGTTTCTCGGTAACTTCTTTGAGCTGAGCCTCGGCGTTTTTAACACCACGCTGTGCCTCAGAGATTGTTTTTGAAATATCATCTAGCCTGCCTTTTGCTGTGGCAGCAACTTCTTTGTACGGCTTAATCTTTGCTTCGTCGTCAATTTTTTGCTGTTCAAGCTTCTGAATAAGCTGGTTTTTCTTAACCGTGAGAAGGTCCACTTGCGTAGACTGGTCACTCATGACCTGAGCGGTCTCTGCAAGGATTTTCTCTTGCTCAGCAATAATCTGGTCAAATGAACCCTGTACGTAGTCTCTGTGCTCTAGATCATGCTGATCTTTAGCAAGATGTTCTTGCATTTGTTTAAGCTCATGCTTTGCAGAATTTGTCTCTTTAGCAGCGTTGTGGACTTCTTTGGTAGCCTGGAAACCTTCTGCAACAGCGGTTGTAGCGCTCTCAAACGCACTGCTAACGCCTTTTGCTACAACCTGAGTAGTGTCTTTGGCAATCTTTTGAATGTCCTGGGACTTGCTGACTTCAGGTGTGTCTGCAGACTCATTCTGTTCATCAGAAGTTGTTGTTTGAGTATCTATTGTGTCCAAATCCTCGGTTTTAGAGTTTTGGATATCGTTTTCAGCCATGGTGAACCTCCTATAAGAGTTCTGTCTTATTATTTTTTACCCTGTTTTTGAGCAAATCATAGTCTAATTTGGTTCTTTCTGGAAATAAGATTGGATATAATACGTTATGTTTTGTTACGATAGTAACGATTAATCGAGAATAACTCTCGAGTAGATTTGGTTATCCGGAAAGGGAGTCCACTTATGGTTTCAAAGCAGACTACTATCATTAATGCAACTGGCCTTCACGCTCGTCCAGCATCCGTCTTTGTTTCTGAGGCAAAGAAGTTTGAGAGCAACGTCACCATCAAGAATGTTGACAAGGACTCCGCACCAGTTAACGCTAAGTCCATCATGATGATTCTTGCTGCTGGCCTTGGTACTGGCACCAAGATTGAGATTGCATGTGACGGCGCTGACGAGCAGGCAGCTCTTGACGCTCTTATTGCTCTTGTTGACAACGGCTTCGGCGAGTAAGCTAACGGCTTACATATTGTGCACGTTAAGCCCGGCTTTTGCCGGGCTTTTTTCAAAGAGAGGTTAGTATGACATTTGTTGCAACATGGCTTGTAACTACTGTTGCTACGTTGGTGGCCTGCACCTTAATTCCAGGTCTAACTATTGTGGGAGGCTCGTGGGCAGGTCCTATTCTGTTCTCGTTAGTACTCGCAGCAGTCAATACGGGCATTAAGCCTGTTGTTAAGCTACTCTCATTGCCTATTAATGTGCTGACCCTAGGTATTTTCTCGCTCTTTATTAATGCTTTTATGCTTGAGCTTGCAAGTTTTATTTCTAGGAATTTGCTGCATGCGGGCGTTGCTATTGATTCCTTAGGTACCGCTATCCTGGGATCAATAGTTATCTCGATTGTTTCTTCAATTGTGATTAGCCTTACTGGTCTGAAGAAGGAGAACCTTTCGTAAGTTCCTTCTGGGCTTTATCCAGTTTGGCAAAGCCTTCCGAGATAGCAGAAGTAAGCTGAGAAATCTGAGAAGACTCAGTGATGTTTTCAATCAAAGATGTTGCGGATGCATTGACAAGCGAACTAAGGAGGTCAAAGAAGACCTCTTTGGTTTGCTTTTCAGTTTTAGTGAGCGCCGTAACAACAGGCTGTAAGTTTGCGGGCGAGCTGATAATGTCACTAAAATAGACCGCTCCACCTGCAGAGAGTGCATCAAAGAGCTCGTTAGTAAAGTGCTCTCTTTGGGACAGTGGCAGATCTTTATACCAGGTACTAAATGCCTCGTTAATCTTTTTACATTCCGGCTGGAAATCATCAGCAAACTCAAACGTGTTACGCATAACTTGCCACGAAACACCATCATGCGCCATCATGCCTGTTTCAGAGCTTTTTACAATGAGCTTTGGCACAGCAGGATCATCAAAAATCATGCCAACAACACTGAATTCAGGCAGAATTCTGATGTATTTATCGCCTAACACCTTATGGGCTGTGGCGGGAAGAATTTCTGGACACATGTTAGGACCGTCGTTACTCCAGACGCGCTCAAGCGTGCCAAGCAGCTCTTCAGGGCAGACTGTTGCTGCGTATGCCGCAAGATTGCCGCCCTTAGAGTGACCACCAACCATAACATTTGCGCAGGTAGTGCTATTGCCCTCTGCAAGGTGCTCGCGAATACGTTTCTCAAGGTAGAGAGCAGCAGACTTATCAGCGGACGTAACCTGGAAGCTAAGGTTGAGGTTTTCTCGCCAGCCAACTAGGGTGCCGTCAGTGCCTCTAAAAGAAACAAACATCTGTCCAGTAGGAAGATAGGCGGTAAATGCTGCAAACTGCAGGCTTTTCTCGACATTAATGCGGTCTACATAGCGGCCAAGCTCAATGTTGGCAAAGCGGGGAGCGTTAACCAGTGCCTCAAGAAAGGTTCCATCAACGCGAGAAAATCCTGTGATAAGAGAAGGATCGTCTTTGAGTTTCTTCAGTATTTTGGCGCAAGCGTCACCAAGCTGAATGCGTTTCTCGCTACGCTCGGAAGGCACGACGCCACCAAATCCCAGATAGGAAAGAATTGAAAGAATCAGGTTATCGACGTTGTTAAAAGGGTCATTCTCAAACGTCAGATCGCCGCGCCAGTGTAGATAGTCAACGACATTTGCCATGATGCCTCTTTCCTGCTGGTACTTTTCGTATACTAAGCATAGAGGAAGTTTGATTGATTTGGGGAGAAGCCCGTGGAAAAAGCTACAGTTTCTTCAAAAGCAACCGCAGCAAAGAAGCGCTTTGTTTTTGCGGATGTTCTTACTATTCTGGCAGGTATAGCTGTTGTTTTGTTGCATACCTCGCTTAACGTTTTTTCTCTAGCACACACCAAAACATGGGCCTTCTCTTTAGCTTTGCAAGCTGCATTTATTTACGCGGTACCAATCTTTTTTATGCTGAGCGGTATGAATCTGCTTGGGTATAGAAGCAAATATTCCACTAAAACATTCTTTATGAAGCGTACAAGAAAGACGCTGATGGCGCTTGTTTTTGGCAGCGTAGCGGTGTATCTGATGTACGTGCTTTTTCCTACAAAGTTTTGGGGTGCCGAAGAGGTCGCGGCAAGTGCCGGCGTTGTTGATTTTATAAAGCGCTTTCTAACCAATAACGTTAACAGCACTCTTTGGTTCATCTATACCATTTTGTATCTGTATCTTTTGACACCTGTGCTTTCTTTGGTTGTGCAGAAAAAAGAAACCCTGCTTTATGTCATGGCACTTACGCTCTTTGTAAGCTTTGGCCTGCCACTTCTTGAGTTTATTGGCATTCGTGGTGTCTATTTTGACCAGCTGTTTAGATGGGCAGCCTTTAACAGCGATGGTCTTTTCTATTATTTGCTTGGCTATTACGTTAAGACGTATTACGACGAGCTTCCAAGATTCACTAAAAACAGCCTTGTGCTTGCCGTGGTTTTCTTACTTTCGTCTGCGGCTATGTTTGGCTGGGGACTTATTGCTAACAACTTTGGAACCCCATTGACTCCAGAAATGACGTATCAGAGTTATCCCATTACCATCAGAAACTTCCTCTGCTTAGCACAGGCCGCATCTTTGTTCCTGTTTGTGCTGAACCTTGAGCCAAAGCTACAGGAGCTTTCCGATGGTGCCAAGAAATGCATCAGCACGGTATCTGCTGGTGTTTTAGGAGTCTATCTGTTCCAGATTCCTGTTATTAACTTCTTGGGACTAAGACTTGGCCGATTCCCATACAGCTTGCTTGGAAATGCTTTTGTACGAGGCATCTTTGTCTTTGCAGTCACAATTGTTGTAGTTATGGCGTTCCAGTGGCTGATGAGGCGGGTCAAACAGAAATTTTCTGCTAAATAGTTTTTGCTATGTCATCTAAGAAATTGAGTTGATATTAGAAATAATTTTAATATCAGATAAAATATAGTTTATATAAACTGAAGGAGTACAGAGATGAGCTCTTTTACGTTTTTTAAAAATAAAGATTTTTCTAATAACACATCTGAGAATGTAATAAAAACGCCACACCTGCGTGCATTCGATCTCGCTAGAATACTAGGCTTTTGTCTGCTTAGTTTAATCTTTGGATTTCCTTTTCCTGTGATTTTAATTCCTAGTGATGATGTTTATTGTAATGTGCCATTGGTTTCTTTTGTAATGTGCATTTTTGTTGCTTGTGTCTTTGATAAGGCCTATCGCATTCTTAATGACGGGACAGTTCAAAAGATAATTAAAAGTCTATGTTTGTGTCTAGTTATTTGGTTGTTCTCAGCTCTATTTATTTACTGTTTAGCGTACATAGATTTGGGTTTAGGTGGAAAAATTGTCAATACAGGTATAGGTCTTTTCGTATTTATCAGCCTTAGTCGGATTGTGATTCGTTAATAAATAGACCTGCATAAAAATTTGAACTGCCTCCCATTTCTTATGTCCAAGAAATGGGAGGTAGCTCATATGCGGGTGATTATGATTCTGTAGCGTGTTAGTGTTGGCTTTTAGGCTTGGCGCACAAAATAGCGCAGCTTTGGTAGGTTCTGCTAAAGAATTGACATGTTTCTAATCAAGATAGCCAGGCAGCTAGACGGTTGCACTACCTGATATGCATCTCTATGCATAAACTTCATCTAATATGCTTAAACATGAATAGACTTATATAAGAAATTTAACTATCGATAAATTCTGTATCTACGGAACACACCTAAGTCAGATATTCTGCTCAGATGCGGGCATTTTACACATCTAATAAAGATAATCTGCATGTTTGTGGTATTTTCAGCGTCATGTATACGTCTTTTTAACAGATTATCTGACTTAGGTGTGTTTTGAACTGCCTCCTATTTCTCGTGTCCAAGAAATGGGAGGCAGTTCAATTATGCAGGTCTATTTTGAATATTTTGGCTTAGTTTTGACCAGTGACTAGCGTGAGTGTTGCTTCTCCAGAAGCCTTTGCCGTGCTTACGTCAACATCAATGACACCTGGTAGATTACTCGCAATTTCTACAATTTGAGACACGCTAACTTCTTCAGAGAGCTTTCCGCTTGCTCGCTGCTCAAAGAGGGCGCCTGCAAGTACGCCGCGCATGTGTTTTGCGTTATGCGATACAACGCTACGCTTTCCCGTACGAGGATCTTCTCGCTGTACAACAACTTGCAGCAGCTCACAAGGGTGCTTTGCCGAAGGCGTCCACATCTTTCTGTATTCTCCTGAGCGACAATCCACAACTATCTGGTCTTTGAGAGCGGCGTTTAACAGGGGATTAAGCTGCTTTTTCCAGTAAGTTGCAACGGTGCCAACGGTGGGCAACTTGATTGAGGCAGAAAGTCTATAGTTGGGGAGAAGATCGTGTGGTCTCACAGCACCCCAAAGACCAGAGAAAATCATGATTTCTGAGTTGAGGATATCTGCTGGTAATGTGACTGTTTTCTGTGTGTTTTCTA
>CAUPCM010000018.1:0-19836 GCA_963509815.1 uncultured Atopobium sp.
TGGGTATTGTGGGCGCCACGTATGTGCGTGAGGTTGCTCCTGGCGAGATTATCCGCATTTCCGACAGCGGTCTATCTTCTGAGATGGGACTTTCTCCTCGTCAGCAAGCAAATTGCATCTTTGAACAGGTGTATTTCTCGCGTCCTGACTCTATTATTAGTGGTCGCTCGGTGTATTCTGTCCGTCACCAGATGGGTCGCCAACTGGCAAAAGAGACCCCAGCAGACGTTGACTTGGTAATTGGTGTACCTGATTCCGGCGTTCCTGCAGCTGAGGGTTTTGCACAAGAGCTGGACGTGCCTTTTGGTACTGGCTTGATCAAGAATCGTTACGTTGCAAGAACGTTCATTCAGCCTACACAGCAGCTTCGTGAGCTGGGCGTACGCTTGAAGCTCAACGCGCTTTCGGACGTTGTAGCAGGTAAGCGCATCGTAATGGTAGACGATTCTGTTGTTCGCGGCACCACTTCCAAGCAGATTGTTCAGCTGCTTAGAGATGCGGGAGCCACAGAAGTGCACGTCAGAAGCGCTTCTCCTAAGGTTATCTGGCCTTGCTTCTATGGTATTGATACTGCCGATCAGGACCAGCTTGTTGCGGCAAAAATGACTACTCAAGAGATCTGCGAGTATATTGGCGCAGATTCCTTAGGCTTTTTGAGCCTGGAGGGTCTGCTTGCCTGCGTTCCTTCTCGCGGTTATTGCGATTCTTGCTTTAGCGGCAGGTATCCTGTGGCAATTCCGGAAGACTTCCACCAGAGGTTCTTGCCAGAAAGCACCCCAGAAAATCTAAACCCATCTTTTGCACGTAAGTTTGACCAGGTAGAACAGCAGTTAATTGACGAGGGTCTTGTCCCCTCAGAGCAGTAAGAAGGAGAATAATGACTACTTCCGCTGATCCAACCAAGCAGATTACCTACGCCGACGCAGGCGTTGACGTTGATGAAGGCGCTCGTGCGGTTGACGCCATCAAGGCTGCTGTTGCTACAACTACTCGTCCCGAGGTCATTGGCGGCTTGGGTGGCTTTGGCTCTTGCTTCTCGGCTGCAGCTCTGAAGGACATGGAAGAGCCTGTACTGGTCAGCGGTACCGACGGCGTTGGCACTAAGCTTGCTATTGCTCAGCTGCTCAACCGCCACAACACGGTGGGCGAGGACCTGGTTGCCATGTGCGTCGACGACATTGTTCCCATGGGCGCCGAGCCGCTGTTTTTCTTGGATTACGTTGCTGTGGGCAAGCTTAAAGCCGAGGCAGTCGCCGAAGTTGTTGGTGGTATTGCAGAAGGCTGCCGCAAGAGCGGTTGTGCTCTGGTTGGTGGCGAGATGGCCGAGCATCCAGGCGTTATGAACCCCGATGACTACGATCTGGCTGGCTTTGTGGTAGGCGTTGTGGACAAACCAAAGATCTTAGGTCCCGAGAAGGTCAGTGAGGGTGATATCATCCTGGGACTTCCTTCCTCTGGCATTCACTCTAATGGATATTCGCTTGTACGTAAGGTAGCCATTGAGGGCAAGTCGGTCGAGGAGCTCAACCAGCCTCTGGAGGAGCTTGACGGCGAGTCTCTTGCAGATGCCGTTTTGCGCCCAACCACCATTTATGCAGGTGGATTGCTTGCTGCTCTTCGTGCAGGCGCACCTATCAAGGCTATGGCGCACATCACCGGTGGTGGTATCACCGAGAACCTTAACCGCGCGCTTCCATCTCACCTTGATGCAGAGGTTGATCGTGGTGGAGAAGCTGGTCCTGCATGGTCTATCCCACCTGTTATTTCTTACGTTTCTAACGCTGCAAATCTGTCCCTTGATGAGCAGTATCGCACCTTCAACATGGGTGTTGGCATGGCTCTGATTGTGGACATGGATGACGTTGACGACGTAGCGGAGGCTCTCTCTGAGCAGGGCTTTGAGCCATTTGTTATGGGTCAGATTATCCCAGGCACCGGAAAGGTGGTCTACAACGATGCCAATTAAGCTTGGCGTTCTTCTTTCTGGTTCAGGCACCAACATCCAGGCTATTATCGATGCCATCCAGGCTGGTACGTTGGATGCAACCATTGAACTGGTTGTGTCTTCTCGCCCCAGCGCATATGGTTTGAAGAGGGCAGAGGCGGCTGGCCTGCAAACGCTGACGCTCTCAAAAGAGACGTACGAGGACCCGTTTGTCGCGGACATGGTGATTGCTACCGAGCTCAAGCGCTATAACGTTGACTACGTAGTTATGGCTGGTTACATGCGCAAAGTGGGTGCTCCTATTCTGGAGAGCTTCCCTAATCGCGTTCTCAACCTGCACCCAGCGCTGCTGCCAAGTTTCCGCGGTGCGCACGCTATTCAAGATGCGTATGAGTACGGCGTCAAGGTGACGGGCGTCACCGTTCACCTGGCAAACGCCGATTACGACCGCGGTCCCATTATTGCTCAGCGACCTGTTGTGGTTGAGGAGGGTTGGACCGTTGACCAGCTTGAAGAGGCAATTCATCAGGTAGAGCATCAGCTGTATCCTGAGGTGTTGCGGCTCTTTGCACAGGATAAGGTCCACGTTGAGGGCCAAAAGGTTCGTATAGAGGTAGGTAAGTAAATGGCGAGAAGTGCCCAGATCAAACTGAGCGACGTAGCAACATCGCGCGTCAATAACCTGAACTTTATGAGGTTTATTGCTGCACTGATGGTTATTGTTTCTCACTGCTATGTGATAGTTTTAGGGGGAAACGCAAGCAGCATTCTTGCGAAATTTACAGAAGATAGGCTGAGCTCTGGTGGAGTTTCCGTTGGCGTTTTTTTCTTATTTGGCGGATTTTTGATTGCTCGTAGTTGCGAGCATTATCCTGAACCAAAAAAGTTCTTCTCGGCACGCGCTTTAAGACTTTTTCCTGAGCTTTTATTTGTTGTGTTATTAACCGTGCTTATAATCGGCCCTTTGGTCACTTCTTTTTCACTTCCAGAGTACTTTACAAACCCAGAGACTTATAAGTATTTTCTCAACGGTATTCTTATTATGGATTACAAATTACCTGGAGTTTTTACGAACAATCCATTTAGTGGCGTGGTTAATGGATCTCTGTGGACACTTCCAGCTGAGTTTCTTTGCTACGTTCTATGCTTTATCAGCTACAAACTTACCAAGTTTGATAAAAAGAAGTTTTTGCTGCTCTCGCTACCTGTTTTTGCGTTGGCAGCAGTGTATTACGTGAAGTTTTCTCCACTTCAGCTGAGTGCCGTGCGCGCGGTACTTTTGTTTTATTTGGGTGTTTTAATCTGGGTATTTAGAGACCATGTTACTATCTCGCCTGTTTTAGGCCTTGCGTCGATTGTTCTGTGGTTTGTTATGGTCTTTAGCGGCATCGACAATCTGGCAATGCTGACGGTTTTCCCTATTGCTTGCTTCTGTCTTGCATATGGAATGGGCAACCACTTTAGTACATTCGGCACTAAATTTGAGCTGTCCTATGGTATTTACCTGTGGGCTTTTCCAATCCAGCAAGCGCTGGCCCAGTATTTCCCAGCATGGCATCCTTATGTAAATGCACTGGTTGCAGCTTTGCTAGCAACTTGCGGGGCGTTTGTGAATCACTTTGTTGTCACTGCTCCACTTGGAAGATACCTCAAAGAGCGTCGTCAGAAGGCTCTTGAAGAGCAGAAGTCTTCCGAAGGACAGAAACCTTCCGAAGAGCAGTCGGGTGCTTAAAGGCAAGCGCCGAGAAGAAAAACTATTTTGCCAGGCCCACTAAATAGAATGTGGTTTGCATATACGCAAACGATGCAACGCCCCAGATAAGAGGCACAGTTATGTCCCTAATAGTCTGCAGGGTCTCGTGAGTAGAGCGTTTGGCTATTTGTGTGAAGATGCCACAAACAATAATAAGGACGCCAATGCCCATAAAGGCTGGGACAAGAAATTGTTGCTTCAGCGAGGCTTCGGTAGTAAGAAACACTAGGGCGATAAAAAAGGCGATACCCACAAAGATATAGAAGAGCATGAGCATTCCAAAACGGAGTAGATCAAAGTTTGTGTGCTTAAAAACTTTGTTCAAGTTCCTCTTTCCCAGAAGCAGATACACCGTAAAAAAATAAAAGGCAGCCATAGGAATACAGATAACCCTATAGACATCCATAAGTGCCATATGACCGCCCTATTTACTGAGTTAGCTTGTTGCGTGTTTTTCAGCTTATAGTAGCGCAGTTATTGCAGTAACAAGTCCAAAGATAATGCCTGGGGCATTAGCAATCATAATAGGAACATCGCGCTCTTTCTTGAAAGCGCCGTAAATGAACCACACGATGCAGTTAATCATAGCAACCAGTGGCTGGATAAAACTACCCTTATTTCCAGCAAGGTTATTGGTAATCTGAGGGATATAAGAAACATACATCATGACTGATAGTACGCTGCCAATCTGTCCCATCCTGTTGAAGAAGTTCTCGTCAAACGTAATAGCGCGCTTCTCTGTCATGTAAAGTAACCTCCAATGGTTAATTAACGGATTGCTGGTTCTTACCTAATCACTTAAGAAGATATTCGTTAGTTCGTTGCCAAATAACTCGCATAATCTTGCCCCTCTTTCCCATATTTTATTACGTACAAGATGCCCTTTATTGTGAGTCAGAAGTTGCTATTATCCTCAGTATATACGCCTTAAACAGCTATACTAAATGTGTCTGTGTATGTAATGAAAAGTCCGAGTGAAGGGCGTCATATGAGTCGTGTTTCTCGTAGAGAAGATGAGTTCTATAGCATGTTCTCTGAGTTTTCTGCACTGATTGTTTCTACAGCAAAACTGTTTGTCTCCTATATGGAGTCATTCCCAAGTTCAGAAGATTATGAAGTCCAGATTAAGAACTATGAGACGCTCTGTGATGACCAGGTAGGAAAGATTATTTCCACCCTCAACACATCCTTTATCACGCCGTTTGATCGTGAGGATATCTCGCGCCTTGCTCTGCTTATGGACGAGATTGCAGACGGTATTGAAAGTGTCTCTGCACACCTCAGTATGTATGACATTAAAGAGATGCGTCCAGAGGCAGTTCAGGTGGCACATCTAATCCTGTTTGCTTCAGAGGAGCTGCAGAAGGCCTTCGATCGTCTCCCTGATTATCACAAGGATGATTCTGTCATTCGCCACACACGTTCTGCAAATGAGTACGAGGATCAGGGCGATGTTGTGTATCGTAACGCTCTGAGCTCTATCTTTAGAAACGTCGATGATCCAATTGAGGTTCTTAAGTGGAAGAGCCTTCTGGATAGACTTGAGTCAACCCTTGACGCTTGCAAGCATGTTGCAAACGCAGTTCAGAATGTCATCGTGAAAAATGGCTAGCATCTTGCTTATTGCGGTACTTGTTTCCGCTCTGATATTTGAGTTCATCAACGGCTTCCACGACACCGCAAACGCTATTGCAACTACGGTGTATACCAAGGCGCTGCCTCTGCGCACAGCAATTATCATGTCGGCTATCATGAACTTTATCGGCGCGCTTATGAGCGAGAAGGTCGCTATGACCATTGCGTCTGGCCTGGTTGATATTCAGCTCCAGCTTTACGTAATCTTTGCTGCGCTGATGGGCGCCATTGTTTGGGACCTCTTTACCTGGTGGTTCTCAATCCCAAGTTCCTCATCACATGCACTTATCGGCAGCCTTATTGGCGCAACCATTGTCTTTACCGGCAGCACGGGTCATATTCTGTGGGCGGGTGTCATCGAGAAGGTTGTTATTCCTCTGTTTACCTCGCCTCTTATTGGTATGGCTCTGGGCTACTTTATTATGAAGCTGGTATTTGAGATCTTTGCTGATTGGCCACCTAAAAAGGCCCATGGTCTTTTCCACCGACTTCAGGTGCTCTCAGCTGCATTTATGGCATACAGCCACGGCAACAACGATGCTCAGAAGACTATGGGAATCATCACGTTGGCCCTGGTAACCGCAGGTCTTCACGACCCTTCCATGGGTATCCCTCTGTGGGTTAAGCTGCTTTGTGCAACTACTATGGCTCTGGGCACCTCTATTGGTGGCGGACGCATTATGCGTACCGTTGGCGACGGCGTTACCAAGCTTACACCGGTTATCGGCTTTGTTGCTGAGGCAAGTTCTACCGTCGCAATCGAGATCATGACCGCTCTTGGCGCTCCAGTTTCCACCACGCAGGTCATCACCACGTCCATCATGGGCGCAGGATCTGCTCGTCGTCGAAGCTCCGTACGTTGGGGCGTTGCGCGCAAGATTATTGCTGCTTGGTTTGTAACGCTGCCAGCCACCATGGCACTTGGTGGACTCATCGCTTTCCTGACCAGCTTTGTTCTGGCATAACCTATGCTCAATGTTGTATTGGTAGAACCCGAGATTCCTGCAAACACGGGAAACATTGGCCGCACCTGTGTGGTGAGCGGAACTCATCTGCACTTGGTGGGTCCGTTGGGTTTCTCGCTTGATGACAAAAGCCTCAAACGAGCAGGCATGGCCTACTGGCAAAGCCTTAACGTTTCTGTCTACGATAACTGGGATCAATTTCTGGAGAAGAACGGTCTAGCCCAAGCATCTGGTGCACCTGCTGGGGACGCTGCACACGACGCTGTTGCCGCTGCAGGCACCGCTTCCAACGGTGTTTTTACGGCCAGTAGATCTCCACTACATTTTCTGACTAAGAAAGCCAAGAAAACCTACACGCAGGCAACATATCGCGATGGGGATTACCTCATCTTTGGCAAAGAAAGCCTTGGATTATCCGAGGAACTCCTGGCACAGCACGCGGATGAGTGCGAGAGAATCCCAATGTTGCAAGACTCCGCAAGCCTGGTTAATCGCGAGGACTGGAGCCAAAAGCACGATGCGCTTGACGGTGATGATCAGTACTCTCATCCAGCGCTTTTACAGCAGGATATCTGCGGAAACTTCATTGACCCTAACGAGTTCTCAGTCAGTGCGCTTAACGTTTCAAATGCCGCCGCCATTGTGCTGTACGAGGCACTACGGCAGATTGGTTTTCCAGGAATGGGTGTCTAAGAACTAGCTTATTGAGTTTGTTTATGATGCAGAATGAGAAAAGCGCCAAGAATGGCGACAGAGGTAAGACGCATGTTAATTAAAATCCGACAGCACCATTAGATGCTGTCGGATTTCTAAATTAAATTTACTGCTTAATCACTATAAAGCAGTAAGGAACGTCAAACCGCCCAAAATTACACCAGCAGTATTTGGGATAATAAGAATCCAGTCCTTTTTGGGCTCTTTAGTCCAACCATAGATGACCCAAATGAGACAAGAAACTGCTGCAAATAGAGGTTGAAAAGGTTGAGCCTTTACTCCCTGTAGATTTGCAATAATTTGTGGAATATAAGCGATAAAAACAAATACTCCGATAAAAGCTCCGATAGAGCCTACAAATAGATTGATTTGTTTCTTTGACATAAAACACCTCCTCCTTTGTTATTTTAATTATAAGGATGAGGCAACGAGAAAATCAAACTACCTGTGAAATTAGAATTTAACGTTATTGCTTTAGTTATGAAGATTGGTTTGCAGATTTATGGCTAGAGCTGTGTCTGTCTCCGACTACTTCAAGAATACGTAAACAAAAACCCGAGTGCGAGGCACTCGGGTTTTGTAGTTGCATTAGAACTTTCTGTTATGCTTCGGTTCTTTTCCTACGACGCAAAACAAGGGAAGTTCCCAAGGAAGCCACAGAGGTTAGGGCTGTGCTAACAAGAATCACGCTTGAAGCATCGCCAGTATCGGGCAGAGCGCTCTTGCGCTTTGCTGGGGCCTGAGGTGCCGCAGGAGCTTCAGGGTTCTTTGTGTAGTAGAACGTGTATTCAAGCTGGTCGCCAGAAACATATCCAGTGCTATCGCCCTGAAGTGTGTAACCGTCAATCTCACGAGCAGAAACATTCTGCAGGTTGAGCGTCTGGCTGCCAATGACATCGTCGGAATGGATTTGCTCACCAGTTTGTGCGTCAACGTAATGGACGGTATAGCTGTAGCGAGCTTCCTTGCTATATGTGAAGGTCAAGACGTTATTCTCGGCATTCTCATCAAGAACCATAGAGCGAGAAGAAACGTCTACATAGGCATAGTCTCCGCGATCAGCTGCGTCGAGAGCCCACTTGCTGACGAGAGAACCGATTGGCGCAGTTTCGGTTGTAGTTGAGAGAATCTGGCCGTCATCTGTCTGATGAATGACCGTGTAGGAGACGGAGGAGTCGTTCTTCTTCCACAGTGCGTGCAGGGTGATGTCACCTGTAACTGCTGCGGAGAAGCTGTATACAGACGGGTTTCCGTTGGTGTAGAGAATCCAACCAGCAAAGGTGTAGCCATCTCGTACGGGATCAGTAGGCTTTGTAGCTGCGTCTCCGTAGGTAAGCTCCTGCGAGTTGACTGGCGAACCACCCTCAGAGTCAAAGGTAACGGTTGCGGTAAGAGGCGCCCACTTGGCATACAGCACCGTATTAGTTGCTGGCATAGTGGTGTCGGTAACAGGGGTGCCCACGGTCTCTGAGTTGTCGTACCAGCCCTTGAAAACATAACCAGGGCGTGGTGAAGTTAAAGAGGTGCCAGGAACATCGGTGCTGGCATTAAAGGACTCTCCAAAGAGATGAGAGTGCGTAGCAACAGTTGTACCAGAGCTTACGTAGGTAACGGTATAGGTATTGCGCTTATAGCGGTGCTCAATCAAGTTGGAATTGTAATCAGTGGTGAGGTAGTCGTAGTTGTATGGCTGCCAACTGGTCCAACCAAGTGCATCATAATTGGTTCCATCAAAATGGTCAATGCTCATGCGGTAGCCGTCATACGAAAAACCAGGATGTCTACTCTCGCTCTCAAGATAGTGATCAACATCATTTCTTGCAATCTCTGTAATCATGCCAGGTCGAGAAAGCGTGTGGTCTCCGTCCATATCGTAAGTACCATCAAGATTTTGATAGTAGTAGAAGCGGTAGCGTGGACCAAGAGCAGAGGAATTGGTATAGCGTCCGTAAATTTCAAGCACGTTATCTGCAGTAATCTCGGCTCCTGGGTCAGTTGTTTTTGCTGGGTTGGTGGTTGCAATGCCGCCAACACCGGGGATTATGCCATACCAATAGTAGGTTCCAGAAGGGTCATCAGCGCGCATGGCAGCAAGCATGTCATCGCTGTACTTGTTGCCCGTATTGGGATTAATAGCGTAAGGATTAAACGAGTCACCATAACGAAGCGTCAGCGTTGCAAGAATGGAGCCATTTCTCTTTGGGCGCACGTTGACAGTGATAGTTGCAAGGTTGTAGTAAACGTTAATAGTGGTAGAGCCATCTGCTGCAATAGGAGTTGGATTGCTCTCGTGGCTGTATGTTTCAAAGCGGAAAACGCCTGTATTTGGCTGAACAGGAGCAGTTGCAGTCATTGTTCCAACGGTTCCGGAAGCTGCGGTGGTTGTGACGTAGTTGTAGTTAGAGGGATTGTTTGGATCCTGAATAAAATAGGCGTAGTGATACGTTGCTGTTGCTGGAGTCCAAAGTGCCTTTGCAGTAACAGGCTCTTGAGGCATGGTGGTAGGCAAAGAATCTGCAATACCATCGTCATTAAGGTCCCAACCAGCAAAGGTATAACCAGTTCGTGTTGGATTGGGGACGGTAGGAACAGCATCTCCAGGGTTTCCAATTACAGGAGATAGCTCACTGCCAGAAGTTGAGAAATAGATTGCACTGCGAGGATTGCGATCGTAGTAGATGTACTTTACAGCCTTGCCATCTGCGGTAACTTTGAGCGAAAGGTCTGTAGTTGTGCGCACAAAACCTGGATAGGTAACATCTGCAGCCGTAACAATTGCATCAGGTACACCGTAGTTTTCTTCAGAGGACGCCTCAACGTAATTGCCGGTAGTCATTTCTTTCATGCGCTTAACGGTGTAGAGAACAGAGCTAGGTGTGTAATAGACGGTCTGTTTAATGTAATGATCTGAACCAGAAGCAACGCCAGTAACGGTTGTTTGAGCAGGATCTTCCAGGTTATAGCCGGTAATTGTTGGAGCGGCAACTGACCAAGATTCTCCCTCATTTACAACTTGCTTAGAAGGCGCATGAATCTCTTCGTCGTTCAACACATTAACGTACGAGACAACAACAGAGTATTTACCTGCGTCTTCAATAGACTCTGCAATGGCGGATGCAGGTAGACTGCTCAACACAAGAGCAAGAGCAAATAAAATGCTCAGAACTTTCTTGACACGCATTATTTCTCCTCAAATGACGACAAGATAAATAAATGATAATTAATGGCGAGAATAACTTGCTCCTCAAGCTGTAAATTGACCATATATACACAATCCACTTCTCCTTAAGGTGCAGGAGAAGTGGACGAGAAAATCGATCTATCTGTGAAATTCATCAAATACAAAAGTTATAAATTGTCACCTGCGGCTTCAGCGGGTTTCTCGGTAGGCTTCTTTGTAAAGAGCTTGCCAGATTTCCTGAGCTGATAGGCAAGAATCAGGATAGTTACCAGCATAACAAGCGTGCAAACGATGGAACCTTCTGCGCCAAAGCTACCGCCGGTAAGCCAATCCGGGCCACTGCCAGGGGCAAACTGCAGCAAAGAACTGCCTGTAGTGCTACCGCTTACCAGAACGCCAAAGATGTTGCCTTGGGCAAAGTTCCAGGCTCCGTGAATGCCAGCGGCTCCCCAGAGATTGTCAGTTTTGATGATATAGAACGTCTCTAAGATGCCAAAAAGAATCAGGTCGATCAGGGATTGCATAGTAAAGCCGCTGTTAAACATGTGCAGAAGACCAAATAGGCTGCTTGAAACCACGATTGCAATAATTTTGTTGGATTTTTCTGCCATGACAGGAAGGAGCCAGCCCCTCGTGATAAGTTCTTCTGTGCCGCCCTGAATTAGCCAAAACGGAATGGTGAGAAGAACAAAACCGAAGGCATAAGGCGTAAAAGTAGTGCCAACTAATTGATAAGATCCGGTCAAAATGAGAATCAGCATCACAATAGAGAAGAGAAGAACTCCTAGACCAAAGCCCTTGAGCAGCTCTTTCTTCCAGTTATCTTTGTAAAATCCCAAAGTAACAATCGGTCGTTTTTCAAAGCATTTTACCCACAGAAAAAAGAGGCCTGCGATAAAAACGAAGGAAAGAAGCGTTACCAGAAGATAGTAATCTCCAAAAATCTCTCTCAGATTGAGGGAATCAGAAAGACGATTTGGAAGATCTGGGTGCGCCATGTAGTAAGGGGCAACAATAAGAGCTGCTGAGATGGACATTACAATGGCACCTATAATTTGTCCAATGACCAGTAAGAACACAGCAAAAAAGGGACTAAGCCAAGCTGGGGTCAGTCTCTTTGCCAGCTTGACGTCGGAAAACATGCGATTTTCTTGCATAAAAACTCCTAGCAGACGTACTTATAGCACGTCATGTAGATGACAAAATTCTAGCGACGGCGCAGGCAGAAGGCGTCTCCCTGCGATTAGTTTTCTTTATACTCTAAAAGAAAATCGCAGCAATCGCCACCATGGCCTATGGTTTTTGTGCGGCCCCAGATAAGCTGCGGATGCAGATTGCCATATCCCGCATCGTCACTGTCACAGTATGCAGCGGTTATTTCGGGGCAGCCGTATTTTTTGGTTATCTCATAGTAGGGGCAGCTCACAATATTGAGGCGAGCTTCGTTACCATGACTCTCTGGATATTCAAAGGCAAATCCTGCGCTTGATGTGCAGCTTTTCTCGATACCTGATTTAAAGAGGCTAGGAAACTTGCGCGCAAGGCCAAACGTTTTAATGGCCCATTGGAACAGAGGAACTCGCTTGGCGGCAAAGCGCTGGAAGTATTCGCGAATATACCAGACGGCCTTTTCTTGAGAAATACCCTCCGCACGCAGAGCCTCATATACTGCAATACCAGGGTAAATACGCTTGTAAGAGTGGGCGCGGAGCTCTTTAGAATCGGACGCGTTTTCTGTGCAGAGCGCTTCGTATCGCTTCTGAGCATCCCGTGCAATTTGCTCTGCCTTTGCTGTGCCGATGTCCTCGGAGACTATCGCACATGTATCTTTAATGAGCTGCTGTACTTTCATATGAGCCTCACTATTTGTAGAAATGCCCTGATGAAAAGCCAAATAGAACATACTAACAATTGTACGCTTAAATTTTTATGAACTAACTGCAATTACTTTCTTGCATCCACAGCTAACCAGTATGTCCATTACCTGCGTGGACGAAGCAATCCAGTAGGGGATTAAACTAAACAGATTTTCTCGCCATGTGAAGTTGAAAATATATCTGTTTTTGATTGACAACGTATACCATTTGTATCAAAATCGCCTTAAAAAAGGAGCTGATACTATGGCAACAAGTCCTACTCAAATTCGCATCGATAGTAACGTCAAAACAGAAGCAAATGAACTGTTTAAAAAGCTCGGCATTGATATGTCAAGTGCCGTAAACATCTTCTTACGCCAGTGCGTTTTGCACGGCGGCCTTCCTTTTAAAGTAGAAATCCCAAAGTTTAATGCTGAAACACTGGCCGCTATGGAAGAAGCGCGCGATATCATGTCAGGTAAAATTCAAGCAACATCCTACAACACCACAGATGAGCTGTTTAAAGATATGTAGCACATCATGTCTAGAAGTTCTTTTGTGTACTCTTCTGGGTAATTGATGGAATACTCGCCATGATATAGGCCTTTCTTTATTTCAAGAATGCTATCAGGCAGTGCCTTATGTAATTGCTCTGCTGAACAGATCATCTTCTTCTGTTCTTTTTCTCCGACAACTATATGGACTTTGGCGTTGACATCTTGAAGGCTGGGCTTTATCTCATAGGATGTATTTGCTTCCAAGAATGCAATCATGTTCTCTTTTGAGATTTGCGACGTGTCCCGATAATAGTCTTCAAATAAATCTTTACGAATATGAAGATAGTCAAATTGCATTTGAGCAAAGCGCCTCTTTTTCACTAAGTCATAACTTAGAGAAAACATTGGTTTAATCAAGGCATTTGTCAGCCTAGATGGAATAACAGATGCACTTTCAATGACAGCGTTTTGGCAGATCGAATTTCGTTGCGCAAGCATCTCAACTAAAATCTGCGCGCCAAGGGATAGGCCTCCGATAAGCAAAACCGAGCCACCAAATTCTTTATCAATAAAAGAAATGAGCCGACTTGCGTTTTTCTCGATGCTTATAAAATCATTGCCACTACCTGCATGTCCGTCAAGGATTGGCAACACAACGTGATATCGATTCTTTAGCAGTTCAGCCTCGGCTTTATAATTCCACCAAGATAAGCCGCCACCATGAAGCAGCATGATTACGTCGTTATTTTGTTTTCCAAATTCTACCGTTTTCATAGCTGCTCAATTCAATTTGCGACTTTAATCTAAGCCCGAGAAAGCACCACGACGCATTCCACATGTGTTGTCACTATGACGGGAACACAATGTTTATATGATATATAAATACAAAGCTATCTCATTATTTGCTTGTTATAGTTCTATAAATCTAGTATTTATACCTAATCTAAATATCTAAAAACTCATAAGGCTTTTCCGAAAGAGAAGATTCGCAGCACTCGGCAAGATACGCATCCTTCTCCTTTAGGCTCTCTATGTCTGGATATACGTTTAACACTCTGTCTCCCAGATTCCAAAAATCATGTGACCAAGACTGCGGGTTTTCCCATACGTGTGGATTTCCTTTCGCCCAATTCGGAAGCTCCTTGCGAACCTTGGTTGCCACCGCAAACTGACCTTTTGCAGTTTTATAAATCGTGTCAATCCTTATTCCACCGTCTACCGGACGTTCTACACGAGTAATCTCCATACCGTAGAACATTACCTTTCTTCTTACCCCTTTTTCATAGAGGTTTAATTCAATCTTGTCATATCCTTCGCTTTTGTTGCGTTGAACACTTAGAAAGTCCTGAAGTGCCTGTATCACAGCGGCAGAAACACTTCCAGCGTACTTGGCAGCATCATCAAATAAGTGTAGATCTGCTTCTGAAACATAAATATTTTTTGTGGCCATAACCATACCTCCTTGATTTTTTTGTAATTTGTATCTGAAGTTTAGTATCTACATAAATATAATCATATAGAGGTATTTTGTCGAGATAGACTTTCTTTCCATCATCAAGAATAATGACGTCAAAGTTCTGCCCGTCTTTTGTTGTTGCACTAGCAAAGAGAATTCAAGCGTATCCAAACAAAAGCTCACTATCCATTTAGATAAATGACCCGAAAATTCATCTTCATACTATTCCAACAATCAAAGCCTGAACCGCCGCTACAAACGATATGATCAAAAACGGAGTGACTACAAAATGTTCCTTGATTGCCAAATGCTTCATCCAGTTGCCGAGCTCATAATCAGGATGCCCCTCTGTTCCGGGGATGACAATCTTACTCTTATGTTTTCCTTGGAATAACAAACAATCCAGCAAAAAGAAATCTCCTAAGTTCAATATGCTCCACTGAATATACCCCATCCAAAAAAGATTCCAAAAGCCCGAAATGCCTGTATGTATAAGACTTGCTATTGAATATATGAAACAAATCCCGCAAATTACAATTGTTATGATGAAATTTATATTTTTCTCCTTTTTTGTCATCTGTTCAGGTGCAGCTTTCTGAATTGCCTTTGGATAAGAATCAAAAAAGTATCTTGGATTAATAAGTACCAAGACTGCTACTGCACCGTTAAAGATTGCGGCTATTGCAATCCCGTCCAGAATCGCTCGTATATAATCCATAAAACTACCTCCTTAGCAAATTCCATTCTTTGTCGCCGTATACTATGCTTATAACTTTGCTGTGACAAAAAATCAAAGAGTTTGTTCGCGCACAACCTTATAACCATAATGGAATAATTACCGTTAAAACGAATGCAAGAATAAGACTTATTCAGCAAAATACAACAAGCTTCATCACCTGGCTTTGGCATTAAATCCAGAGTTATCATTTCTGTAGTCTCAATACGGCAAAAAGCAGTTCTGTAGTTACAACCCTTATGTTTCCAGTAGTCAGAACTGTTGTCAAACAGTCTAAAAAAGAATTCCGATCATTTGCCCAAACCGGGGCAGTTCTTCGGAATCCCTTGATTTCAAGCCTTTTTATACTGTTTAGTCCTTCACCCTTGACATCAATACTACCGTCTCCACGTGCTTGGTGTGGGGAAACATGTCCACAGGTGTCACGCGCTCAATGGCAAACCCGCTGTCGAGAAGAACTTTGAGGTCCCTAGCCTGCGTCACAACGTTGCAGCTCACGTACACGATTTTCTTCTGAGCTAGCTGAGCTGTTGCCTTAAGGAAGGCGGGCGTTGAACCCGCGCGAGGTGGGTCAAGAATAATAACGTCAAAGTTCTGGCCATCTTTTGCCAGAGCTTGCATGTAGCGAGTGGCATCGTCGCAGATAAATTCGGCTTCAAGTTTGTTGTTTCGAGCGTTTCTGCGAGCCATTTGAATGTTGTTTTCAACCTGGTCAACACCAGTGAGCAGAAGGTTGATGCCTTGAGCCTCGGCGGCGTGCGCCAAGCAAAGTCCAATGGTTCCTGTACCGCAATAAGCGTCAAGAACTCGCAGGTTGGTGGCTTGCGCAGAAGTGACTTCCTGAGTGGAAGCGTCGGTCAACGCAGCGCCTGCCTGCGCAGCGATGACCTGCTCGGAGCCAGCTGGCTCTGAGTCAGCAAGCGCGCCGTCGATTGCCAGCTGGTAGAGCACCTCGGTTTGCTGGGGGTTTGTCTGGTAGAAGCTGGTTGGACCAATCTCAAACGTGCAGTCCAGAAGCTTGTCGCTCATAGACGTTGAGCCCCAAAGCAGACGGGTTTCTCGCCCTAAGATTGCGTTGGTGCGCTTCTGGTTGACGTTCAAGAAAATGCTGGTCAGCTCAGGGTGAGCCTTGCGAAGCGCGGCAACAAATTCCTGCTCGTGAGGCAGATGCTGACCGTTAACCACCAGCACCAGCATAACGTCATCGGTGGCATATCCGCAGCGCACCACACCGTGGCGAAGTGCGCCTTTGCCGCGATCCTCCTGGTAGGCGTGGATGTTGAACTGGCCGGCAAGATACGCCACGTCGTTGAGGATGGCTCGGGCTCGACCGTCTTCTACCAGGCATTCCTTTGAAGCAATAATCTTGTGCGTTCCGCTTGCGTAAAAACCAGAGCGAACCGTGCGGCCTTTACCCGGCGCAAATGGCGTTGCTGCCTTGTGGCGATACGCCAAGGGCTCGTCCATTCCGCAAATGGGCTCGATAGTTACGTTATTGATGCTTGCCAGCGGGGCGAGAAGTTCCTCTACCTGCGCCTGCTTGCGCTTAAGTTGGATAGGATAGGGGACCGAAAGCCATTCACAGCCTCCGCAGCTACGCGCAATAGAGCATGTTGGTGTCTTGTATCCCATAGTTCCTCTCCAAATCTTGGGTTACTACTATACCGTTTGCGGGCTTAAATGGCACGTTGAGGGGATTGTTGTGTCTAATATGTTTCATTTTTTGTATCGTTTCCCGTTTATGTAAAAAAACCGTTAGGCTATCAGGCACAGTATTTTGGCGAGACAAAGGGGTGGATTATGGCTCTTATCAGCAAGATTGGCATCATTGGTGCTAATCACGTCGGCGCTCATGTTGCAAATGCCCTGCTTTACCAGGGACTTGTTACGGAGCTCTTTATTAGTGATACAAACGAAGTTCTGTGCAAAGCTCAGGTAAACGACTTGCTGGATGCAATGCCATTTTATCCACACCCTGCTCGCGTCTATGAGCTTGATGACCGCTATGAGGAGCTTGCTGGCTGCGACATTATCGTTAACGCTGCAGGTCACGTAGCTGCTGCTGCGGGCAATCGCGATGGCGAGCTCTTCGTTACTACTGACGAGGCCAAGAAGTTTGCAAAGCGTATTGCAGACGCTGGCTTCAATGGCGTTTGGGTCAACATCGCAAACCCCTGCGACGTTGTTACCACCGAGCTCCAGTATCTGACTGGCGCTGACCCAAATAAGGTCATCGGCTCCGGCACCACGCTGGACTCCGCTCGACTCCGCCACGCTCTCTCCGGCGCAACCGGTTATCCAGCATCTTGTATCAACGCTTGGATGCTTGGCGAGCACGGCAACGGCATGTTCGCTTGCTGGTCGCACGTTTCCATTGGCTGCCTCACCCTCGACGAAGTTGCAGCTCAGACGGGCAAGACCTTTGACCTCCCAGAGCTTGAGCAAGCTGGTCGCATGGGCGGTTACGTCACTTACAGCGGCAAGCAGTGCACCGAGTACTCCATTGCAAACGGCGCTGTCGAGGTCATCAAGGCTATTGTCCACGACACCAAGCTGATCACGCCAGTATCCACGCTGCTCAACGACGTGTATGGCGTTTCGGGCTTCTACTCTTCACTTCCTGCGGTTATCGGCGCCAATGGTGTCGAGAAGGTCTTTGTGCCCGAACTCTCCGACTCCGAGATTGAGGCATGGCGCAAGTCTTGCGAGCACGTCAAGGGCAACATCGACCAACTCGGTTGGCTTGAGGTAGACGCTCGTATCGACTAGCGTGACGCGCGCAGTGCCGGCCATGGCTGCGGGCCGCGACGGGCGCGAGCAGTGACGGCTGCGAGCATAGCCTGTGAGCAGGCGATGTTGCACACCGAACACACCTTGGGGCTTCTCCCGAGGTGTGTTTTTGTGCGACCAAGCTGCCTCTCTCCATTTTTTGATTGGCTCTGAATGCGAGCCTGAAAAGATCATCATGTCTGAGTAAATTTACTCAGACATGATGAGAAAAACTGGCAACTCGCTCAGACAAGGTGCACTTTTCCGGCAAATCGTTCAGACATGGCGAGAAAATCAGGCTCCATGGAGGGGCAATCTCGAGCACGCTTCAAAGTCCGCCTGAAAAGTGCAAAGAATCTGTGTTTTGGATACAGATTCTTTGCAGAAATCAGGCAAATCCACAGATTCTTTGGTGTTATCAGGCAAAAGTTACAGAATCTTTGCAGAAGTCAGGCGCGCTTGATGTAAGCCTTGAGATTCAGCTGCAATTCTCGAAGAGAAGAACTTCTCGCCTTGCGCATCACACACGGTCAAGCGCACGGTCAGGCGCGCTTGGTCCAGGCTCTACAGGTCAACTGGCATTTCAATGCACGCGACCAGACATGCTCCTGAACGCGCAACACATGCAACAAAACATCCTCCTTACCTGCAATTTTTTAAACAACATTTAAATAAAAATTTTCTTGACTTGTAATCAATGTGATATCACAATGATGCCAACAGATGGCTCATTGTCACAAAGGAGATCTTATGAGCACCGAGAAAATCATCAAATCCAAGAGTGGTTGGCTGTTCCTGCTGATTACCATTGCTCTTTTTGCAGTTGCAGCCCTATTTTTGGCTAATTTTGTATTCAGCGCTATCGCTGCAGACAGAAATCCTCGCCTGGATCCATCATTCCCAAGCATTATTGGCGCGCTGATATTCTTCTTTGCAGGTTTGTTTGTTTCGAGCGGACTATTCAGCCTTCAGCCTGGTCAGGCAAAGGTATGTGTGCTGTTTGGTAAGTATATTGGCACCGTTAAGGACGAGGGTCTTCGCTGGGCAAATCCATACTACGCCAAGACCCTTTCTACAAACGTGGGTGACCTTTCTTCTCTCGCTGCAGGCGTTACTCCCAGTGTAAACGTGCACACCTCCATCATTTCCACCCGTGCTCGCACGCTGAACGGCGACGTCCTCAAGGTCAACGACCGCATGGGTAACCCAATCGAGATCGCCGAGGTTGTTGTTTGGCGCGTGAGCGATACCGCCAAGGCCCTCTTTGACGTCGACGACTATGACAGCTACGTTGCTATGCAGGCAGAGACCGCGCTTAGGCACGTCGCGAGCATCTACAGCTATGACCACATGGAGGATGAGTCCGAGTCCAACACCGCAATTACCTTGCGCTCCAACATCGAGGAAGTCTCCGAGGCACTTCAGTCCGAGCTGAGCCGCAACCTTTCCGTCGCTGGTATCACCGTTGACGACGCTCGCCTCACGCACCTCTCTTACGCTCCTGAGATTGCGCAGGCAATGCTCCGTCGCCAGCAGGCGGAGGCAATCATCGCTGCACGTAAAAAGATCGTCGAGGGCGCCGTTTCTATGGTTGACATGGCCCTCACCCAGCTCTCCGAGAATGGCGTCGTTGAGTTCGACGAGGACCGCAAGGCCGTCATGGCTTCCAACCTCATGGTTGTTCTCTGCGGTGAGTCCGAGGCTCAGCCTGTGCTTAATACCGGTTCCTTGCAGCAGTAAAGCATGGCGAGAAACCCATGGCACCTCGCAAACAATATCCACTTCGTGTAGCTCCAGAAGTCTGGGAGGCGGTTGAACGCTGGGCGCAAGACGACATGCGTTCAACTAACGCTCAGGTAGAATGGATTTTGCGCGACGCTCTAAGAAGGGCAAAGCGCGCTCCAAAAGCTAACAACACTCGTGTGAATAAGACAGACAAAATGGAAGAAGGAAACTAGCATGGCCGACAACATTCCACAGCCACCTGTTCCTAACGCTCCCGTACCTCCAGCAGCTCCCGCGGCGCCAGCTGCTCCCGCTGCACCAGCTGCACCCGCAGCTCCTGCTGCTCCTGCGGCTCCCGCCGCGTCAGCCGCACCAGCCGCACCTGCAGCTGCCGCTGCGCCTGTGCCTGCGGCTTCTCCCGCACCGGCCCCAGCCCCAGCAGCCCCAACACCAGCGGCTCCTGGCGAGGTTGTTCCCGTGTTGAGTGTCCAGCACTTTACCAAGAAGTATGGTTCCAAGGTAGCTGTTTCTGACCTTTCGCTCGACGTCATGCCTGGCGACATCTACGGTTTTATCGGCCACAACGGCGCAGGTAAGACCACGC
>CAUPCM010000019.1:0-18389 GCA_963509815.1 uncultured Atopobium sp.
GAATGCGACGAATCTGCTCGGCTTCCTGCTGAGCTGCCTTGCGTGCGGCACGCTGCTGAGCTGCAACAAGTTGAGCGTCTTCGGCGGCAGCTGCCTCAGCGGCGGCTGCGTCTGCCTTTGCTTGCGCTTCTGCTTGGGCTGCACGGGTCTTCTCGGCGCGAAGCGCCTCGAGCTCCCTGCGTTCCTTCTCTGCGCGAAGGGCTTTGAGCTCAGCGCGTTCCTTCTCTGCGCGAAGGGCTTCGAGCTCAGCGCGTTCCGCGTCCGTGAGCGCCGCCACCTGTGGCGCTGGGGTGGTTTGGAGCTCTTCGGGTTTCTCGACAGACATGGTTACTCCTCGGTTGATGTATCGGGGATGCTCGTGGCGGTAGGCGCATCGGCGGCGTTGCCAGCAGCGCCGGAGCCGTCGGCGGTGACGCGAGGCGAGCGAAGCTTGAGCGCGGGGCCTTCAACTCCCGTTGCATCAAAGGCTGGCACAAAGCTCTCGGAGACGGTTCCGCCCTCCTGCCACCACAGGTTCTCAAAGCCCAGGTCATCCGCATGACAGAGCACCAACTCGTACTCCTCGTCAGAAAGCGTCCCAGAAAGTGGACCGCCAGCCGCACGCATGCGCTCGTTGGGCGTGTACTGATTCATGATTGATACGTCTACATCATTATGACAAAGATTCCAGACGCGGTTGAGCACCTCGCAGGAATCGTCTGCATGCGTAGGCATGACCAGATGGCGCACGATGATGCCCTGCAGCATGCGTCCGTCATCATCAAGCTTACGGCCGCCGCGGCTCATCACCGAGTCATGCATGACTTCAAGCGCGGCCATGGACATCTTTGGATAATCCGCCGCGTACGAAAGCTCCTTTGCCAGCGCGGGGTCTGCGTACTTGGCGTCCGTCAGCCAAATATCAATGACGTCCGAGACTTTCTGCACCACCTCTGGCAGCTCATATCCCGAGGTATTGCACACAATTGGGAGCGTGAGCCCCGCCTCTTTTGCCAGCGTTACCGCCTCAATAATGTGTGGCGAGAAGTGCAGTGGAGTCACAAGGTTAATGTTAAGTGCGCCCTGAGCTTGGAGTTCAAGCATCATCTGAGCAAGGCGTTCGGTTGTGACAGGCTTGCCAAAACCCTCCTGCGAGATCTGATGGTTCTGACAGAACACGCATCTAAGCGGACAGCCAGTGAAAAAGATGGCACCCGAACCAGCCTCGCCAGAAATGGGAGGCTCCTCCCAAAAGTGCAGTGCAGAGCGAGCTACACGAATGGTGCTTGAAGCGCCACAAAGACCTGCTTTACCAGCGTTTCTTTGAGCATGGCAACGCCTTGGGCAGAGTTCGCAGACGTCGTAGGCAGAAAACGTAAGGGTATGAGGTGATGGTGCGCTACCCAAGGGTTTCTCGCCTCCCGTCGTATCTGCCCAGGCAGATGGTGGTATAAAAAACGCGCAGGGTCTCTGCGCGCGTCAAAGTCATGGTGGAGATAAAGGGATTCGAACCCTCGGCCTCTGCCTTGCGAAGGCAGCGCTCTCCCAACTGAGCTATATCCCCGTTGCGGTACTTATTGTGGCAATCAGACGCAGGTATGTCAATGATTATGCGAGCAGAATGAAGCGGCTGTAAGCTCGTGCCGAGGCTTCGCAGCGCTCCCACGGGCCGTCGGGGTGATCACACGAGCCGACGAGACACTCCCGCGGGCCATCGCAGCAGTCCTGCGGGCTGTCGAGGCACTCCCGAGGGCCGACGAGGCAGAAAAATATCCTTCCCCGCAGTCATCTATGAACCCACCTTCATAAGGTGGGCGCCGCGCTCGGGCGTTCCAGCTTCCTTAACAACGAAGGATGCCTGTACTGAACACGAGATTAGGCTCCCTGAAAAAACTTGTCGGTTCACCCAGTTTAGACTGCGGGGAAAGGACAATTTTTACTATAAAGAAATTATTAAAAGATTAAAGTCTTGACTTGTTTTTTAATGAGCAGCACAATTAAATAGTATGGATTTTAGCAGATAAATACTGTTTTTTTGAAGGGTATACGGCTTGAACCTCTGGGTAACCATGTTTTGTGTTTTCCTCTCAGCTGGTCTTGGTTCAGCTCTGATTACCCCTGCCGTTCGTCAACTTGCCTGGAAGCTTGGAGTTGTCGATAAACCCTCTGCTCGTCGAGTTAATAAAAAACCTATCCCTCGCATGGGTGGCGTCGCCATTTTCTTTGGATTAGCTGTTGCTATGCTGGTGCGTTATGGCGTTGAAGCAATCCTTGGACATGCCGAAATCAATCTTTCTTCTCGCTATTATCTCAACGTCAATTTTTGGATTGTTGGCGCTGCATTTGTGGTCATTTTCTTAACCGGTCTGCTTGACGACATTTTTTCTCTCAAGCCGATTCAGAAACTTGCTGGTCAGGTAATTGCAGCAAGCATAGCAGCGGCGGGCGGTCTGATTATCGGTAATGTTGTTGACCCGTTTTCCGCGTACGGCTTTGTGGATCTTGGATGGCTTGCCTATCCGGCAACCGTCATCTACCTGGTCGCTTATGCCAACATCATTAACCTAATCGACGGCCTTGATGGACTTTCTGCAGGTATTACTTGCATTGCCTCTACCACTATGTTTGTACTTTCCATTTGGGCAGGCAGAATTGACGCTGCTCTCTTAAGTGCGGCTATCGCAGGTACCACGCTTGGATTCTTGGTTCATAACTCATATCCTGCAACTATTTTCATGGGCGATTCTGGTTCGCTAACCTTAGGATTTGCCCTGGGAACAATTTCGCTTTTGTCCGTCACTCGTTGGGCGGGACTCACAACCATCATTGTTCCTCTCGTCGTTGCAGGTATTCCAATTATCGATACCTTCTCCGCGATTGTTCGACGCACACGCGCGCACGTTAGCTTTGCAACCGCCGACCGCGGACACATCCACCACCGCTTAATGGCTCATGGCTATAACCAGCGCCAAGCGGTTCTTTTGATGTACGGCTGGACTGCCCTTCTGTGCGTTGGCTCGCTTATTATGACGCAGGTCAATACGATGCCTCGCATTGCAATTTTTATCCTGCTGCTTACGATGTCCGCACTTTTTGCAAAGTATCTGCATCTCTTTGAGCCAGTTTTGCTGCACCATACTGATCCAAAGACTGGCGAGGATGAGCTTATTGGTCCAAAGGATCCAGAATTCGACGAAGAGATCAAGCAGCTTCACGAAGAAGAGCACGAGCATTTCGAAGAGCTCATCCACAGAGAACACAAGAGCGAATAACTGGGAAACGGCAAATAACTGGTAAAATGCAAGTCTACGCATCGGTTTTCCGTGCGTCCGCGATTCCGTCCATGTGAGCTGCTTCTTGCCGCATAAGCTGCTACTGCGCAGGTTTCTCGTCCTCTAATCTGCACGTTCTTCTCGCTAAGTACACAAATGGCACGCACTTCTTGCCAAGTACAACTTTGCAACATCGCGCGCCTGAAAAGTGCAAAGAATCTGTATTTGAGGCACAGATTCTTTACAGAAATCAGGCAAATCCACAGTTTCTTTTACATTTTTAGGCAGAAGTTACAGATTCTTTGAGGAAATCAGGCGCGCGAATGATAGGCGCTTCGGCCCTAAATTTTGAGCCTGAAAAGTGCATCATGTCTGAGTAAATTTACTCAGACATGGCGAGAAAAACCGGCAAAACCACTCAGACATGGTGTACTTTTCCGGCAAACCGTTCAGACATGGCGAGAAAATCAGGCTCGCCGGAACCTCAACGGAGCACTAGGAGCGCGCCCGGGTTTCTCGCCAAAAGAAAACCCCGCACGTTCGAAAGACGTACGGGGTGTAGCTATCTAGCTGCGAAGAAATCGCTTGGCTGAAGTCGCTAGCTGAAGTTACTCAGCGAGAGCCTTCTTAGCGATCTCTGCAAGATCCGCGAAGCCCTGCTCGTCAGAGTAAGCAATCTCTGCGAGAACCTTGCGGTCAAGCTCAACACCAGCGAGCTTGAGGCCGTGCATGAACTTGCTGTAAGAAAGGTCGTTGATGCGTGCTGCAGCGTTGATACGCTGAATCCACAGTGCGCGGAAATCGCGCTTCTTGTTACGACGGTCGCGGTAAGCATACTGACCAGAATGCTGTGCCTGCTCCTTCATACCACGGAAGGTACGAGAGGAAGTTCCGTAATAACCCTTTGTGCGCTCGACGAGCGTCTGACGCTTCTTGCGGCCAGCAACTGCGCGCTTAACTCTTGCCATATCTAATCACTCCTTGTTATTTGATCTGGTGGGTGGCGCGCTTAGTTCTTAGCGCCCATACGCTGAGAAACTACTGCTGCATCGCCAGCGGAAAGAACAGCTTCTTTACGGAAGCCACGGATACGCTTCTGGGACTTCTTGGTAAGAATGTGGCTCTTAAAAGCCTTAGCACGCATAATCTTGCCAGTACCGGTGCGGCGGAAACGCTTAGCCGAACCCTTGTGCGTCTTCATCTTAGGCATACTACTTCTCCTCCTGTGTGGTGCCATCCTCAGCACCCTCGGGCTTCTCGTCAAACGCTCCCTTGATTGGAGCAACGAGCATGTGCATGTTACGGCCTTCAATGAGCGGTTTCTGCTCAATTGTGGCAAAAGGCTTCAAATCTTCAGCAAGGCGATCAAGTACAATACGACCCTGCTCTGGGTGAGCCATCTCGCGTCCACGGAACATGATGGTGATCTTGACGCGTGCTCCCTTCTTGAGGAAGCGCAGTACGTGACCCTTCTTGGTCTCGTAATCGCCCACATCAATCTTTGGGCGGAACTTCATCTCTTTGACTTCGATCTTGACCTGGTTCTTGCGAGCTGCCTTGGCCTTGCGAGCCTGCTCATACTTGAACTTACTGTAATCAAGAATCTTGCATACAGGAGGCTCGGCATTTGGGGCAATCTCCACGAGATCAAGACCGTGCTCACGAGCTCTCTTCATTGCATCATTGACGCCAAAAAGACCAAGCTGACTACCATCAGCGTCAATCAGACGGCACATGCGAGCAGTGATTTCCTCATTGATGCGAGGACCATCGTTCTTGGCTATCTTGTACACCTTCCCTCTTGGACAATTGCTTGTCCGCCAATAAAAAACCCAGTGCACAAGCAACTGGGGAGACAATACGCACAGGTAGCGTGCGAAGGTTAAATTGTCTGACCAGACAGCTGCTTTTGCGCTGTGTAGGTGGGGACTCACGTTCAATCCCGCTTCAAAAGTACCTTGTAAGGTTACCTCTAACGAGAAAACATTACAAGTACCAAGTTAGATATGACGAGAAATTCACATCTAGCTTAAACTTTTAGCTGGTGCCCGAGGTGGGACTTGAACCCACACGAGTTTCCTCAAAGGTTTTTGAGACCTCCGCGTCTGCCATTCCGCCACTCGGGCTAAAAAGTTTGCATAGGTACTATACCGCACCTATGCAAATCTGTCTTGCTAAATCATCAAAGTTGTAGCTGATTTAATCCTGTAAGAATGGATTAGTTACCAACTCTGCCTCTAAAGATGTTTGATTTCCGTGTCCAGACAAGATGATAGAGGTTGGATCAAGCTCAGTCTTGATGCGATTCAAAGAAGCTTTGAGGGTTTCAAAGTTGCCACCTGGAAGGTCAGTTCTTCCAGCAGAGCCCTGGAAAAGTGTATCGCCTACAAAAACGGCGCCCGTAGCGGTTCCCTCTCCCACCAAAACGATGCCGCCAGGAGTGTGACCAGGCGTTTCCATAATCTTGAACTGAGCGGTTCCAACAGAGAGAACATCTCCCTCGTGGAGAAAACCGTCTGGCTCTGGAGCATCATCATAAATCTCGTTTGAGTTATGAGCCTTATGTGCAAGCTCATTATCTGCCTCGTTAATGAGATACTGAGCGCCAGGTACCGCAAGCTTCAAAGCCTTAACGCCGCCTACATGGTCTGCATGGCCGTGAGTAGCAACAATGTATTTGAGCTCAAGATTTAAAAGCTGAGCAGCAATTTCTACACCCGATGCACCGGGGTCAATAATCATGCACTCATTACCAGAAACATAGATGTAGCAGTTGGTCTCAAGGGGGCCTACCTTAAAGATGCCAATCTGGTCTTTTGCATGATGGCATCCGCCATGACCGTGATGACCACAGCAACCGCCGTGACCATGCTCACCGTGGCCGTTCTCACCATGATGACCGCAGCAACCGCCGTGTCCGTGCTCTTCGTCGTGGTGATGGCCGCCGCAGGAGCAGCCCTCATTCTGGTTAGCCATAGAGTCTCCTTCTCATCTGATTAGCGCCTTCACCTGGCATAATACGACGAGCGTCGTAGACGGAAGGCACGCGAGTTACAAATGCAAATAAGGTATCGAGCAAGCTGGTATCAGAGATTGAAACCAAGAAGCGCATGCGTACCACGCCCTGCTCGCCTACTTGTGTAGCAGCAGAAAGAATGTTTGCGCCAGCGTCAGACAACGCAACCGTAACGTCTTTGAGAAGACCCATACGGTCCGCTGCCTCAACGACAATCTCTACCCTAAATTCTGTAGCACCACTGGCATCCCAAGAAACAGGAATGATGCGCTTTGGATCGTTGAGCAGGTCTTTAACGTTAGGGCAATTAGCTCGGTGAACAGAAACGCCGCGACCACGCGTAATGAAGCCCACGATATCGTCACCTGCCACAGGATTGCAACAATGCGCAAGATGAACAAGCAAATCTGGATCGCCATTTACTACAACGCCGCAATTAGATTTCTTGGGACGACTTCCCTTAGCGGTACGAGAAATAACATACGAACGAACCAATGGCTGATCGTTTGCAATTGCCTTGTTCTTCTCCTGAAGTCGCGCGGCATTGCGCTCTTGCTCAGTAACAACCTCGGGGTTTTTCTTCTCCAAGATTTCGCTCACGCGATTAACAACCTGCTTAGCAGACTGATTACCTGCACCAATTCCTGCAAACAGGTCATCTACGCTGCGATAATCAAACTGTTCGGTAAGCTGGTCAAGCGCCTTGACGGTACGTGTGGCGCTGATGCCATAACCGCGCTTACGCAGCTCTTTTGCAAGCTCAGAACGGCCACGCTCAGCATCATCAGACTTGTTCTCTTGCGAGAAATACTTGCGGATTTTTGCGCGTGCGGACGGCGTCTTTACCAGCGTCATCCAGTCGCGAGAAGGACGAGCGTTCTTGTTAGTCAAAATCTCAATGCGGTCACCCATCTGAAGCGTATGCGTCAGCGGGACAACAGACCCGTTAACGCGTGCACCAACACAGTGATTGCCCACCTCAGTGTGGACAGCGTAAGCAAAGTCCAGAGGTGTTGAATTGACACGCAAGCTCATGACCTCGCCCTTTGGCGTGAAGACAAAAATCTCATGCTCAAAGAGGTCTACGCGCAGGTTGTCCAAGAACTCGTGAGGATCGTCAATATCATCTTCAACGGCCCAGTCAAGACTGCGGCGAATCCAGTTGATAGTTGAGTCAATAAGCTTATCTTCAGAGGACATTTTGCCCTTTGAATTGCCCTGCTCCTTATAAAGCCAGTGGGCAGCAATACCGTACTCAGATGCCTCATGCATCTCGGCAGTTCTAATCTGAATCTCAATAGGACGGCCATCAGGGCCAATAACCGTTGTATGCAACGACTGGTAAAGGTTGGCCTTAGGCGTTGCAATGTAGTCCTTAAAACGACCAGGCATTGGATGCCACAGTGCATGGATGGCGCCAAGTGCTGAATAGCAATCGCCTACAGAGTTTGTAATAACGCGTAGGGCGATAAGATCGTAGATGTTGGAAAACTCCCTGCCCTTTCGGACCATCTTTTGATAGATGGACCACAGATGCTTAGGACGACCTGTAATCTGGAAGTCAGTAAGGCCTGCGGCGTTGAGCTCATCAGTCAGGGTTTTCTTAGCGTTGTTAAGGTCATCCTCTCTTTGTGCACGAGAATCAGAAACCATGCGAGCAACACGCTGGTACTCCTCTGGCTCTAGCCAAAAGAAAGACAAGTCCTCAAGCTCCCACTTAACCGAAGAGATACCTAGGCGGTCAGCAAGTGGTGCATACACGTCCATGGTTTCTCGCGCCTTGAACAGACGACGATCCGGCGGAAGTGCTGCCAACGTACGCATGTTGTGGAGGCGGTCAGCAAGCTTGATAATAACAACGCGAATGTCTTTTGACATGGCAAGGAACATTTTGCGCAGGTTAAGCGCCTGTTTCTCGTCCATTGAGCTGACCTCAATGGACGTAAGTTTTGTGACGCCATCAACAAGTTCTGCGACAGATTCACCAAAGCGAGAAGAGATTTCGTCGAGTGAGGCAGACGTATCTTCTACGGTATCGTGCATAAGGGCGGCACAGATGGTGTCTTCATCCATGTGAAGATCGTGCGCAAGAATAAGGGCAACTTCAACTGGGTGGTTAATGTAGGGCTCGCCGGAACGACGACGCTGGTCTTTGTGATAGTCAGCAGCAAAGGCATATGCAGCGGCAATCTTTGCCCGAGCCTCCTCAGGCAGATACGTGCGCACAGCTCCCTCAAGCAGGCGGTAATTATCTGCGCCTGGCGCCTTAGCCTCTTTTTTGGTCCTCTCGTCACTCATCAGAGGACTCCCTTCCCCCATCAAACGTTGAACCAATTTCTGGAACGATGGGTTTTGTTATAGCATCTGCCAGCTCTTCTGGTGAAGCAGAAAGTACCCACTGAGCAAATGATTCAAACTCAGCGTGCGCTTTAAGCCCCTCAGCGTAGCGTGCAGACTCCAGCAAGTCCATGTGCGAAGCTTGACTATTGACGGAAATTGTTCGCGTTTGATCAAATCCCTCAATGCTAATAAACCCTAGCTCAGCAAAAACGTCAAGTGCAACACGAACGGTTTGCTCGTCAGCCTTAGATCGCGGGTCAATTTCTAGCGCCATCTGCGCAATATCTTCATCAGTGAGCGCTGACCCATCTGCAGGTGCGCCTAGCTTTGGCTGCAGTGCCGTAAGCGCACGGTAGACAGCAACCAGGGCTTCTCGCTGTGGTGCATGAGAAGAAAGAATGCGCTCATTCACGCGCATATCGTGCGCATCAAAAAGCATCTGGATTACAGAAGGCTTACCGTCTCTGCCTGCGCGTCCGCTCATCTGGTTGAACGCAACACGACCAAACGGCAGGTGATACAGGATAACCTGGCGAATATCGGAGATATTGACACCCTCGCCAAAAGCACTGGTGGCAATAATGCAGCAGACGTCTCCACGTCTAAAGGCGCGCCCAACGTTCTTGCGTATCTGAGGCGTCAGACCAGCATGGTAGAACGCAATCTTGTGGCCTAGCTCTGGAATACGATGACGCAGCATACGCGTCAGAGCCTGCGCCTGCTCTCTTGAATTGACGTAGACCACCGTTTTTGTGCCGTCAGACACAAGGGAAAGTAGCGCACATTCCCTATCCTTAGCGCCTCGAAGGTCCTTAAGTTCAAGGTTAATACGAGCCGTTTTATCTTTGTATACGTGCTCTGCTTCTATAGAGAGAAGCTCGCAGATATGCTGCGCTGCCTGCGTAGTAGCTGTAGCTGTTGTAGCAAGTACCTGCGGACTTCCAAGCATCTTTAGCACCTGTGGCATCTGCGCGTACGCAAGTCTGCCCTCAGAGGCATTCATGCCCACGTGATGGGCCTCGTCAAACACCACAAATGAGATGTTCTGCGACGTAGCAAATTGATCAGCGTGGAGCGAGAAAAACTCTGGAGTAGTCAGCACAATATCAAGCTCATTGTTTGCCATACGAGCAAACAGGTCTTCTCGGCTGGTAAGGTCTGTTTCTCCATTGAGCACCTCAACAGAGATTCCCAAAGGCTCAAAGGTGTTTTTCATGCTTTGGACCTGGTCATTGATGAGGGCGCGCAGCGGGTAGACAAATACGCTCATCTTGTGTTGCAGAAGCGCAACGCGAGCTGCGTGAACCTGGAAGATAAGCGATTTACCTCTGCCTGTTGCCATAACAGAGAGACAAGACGTTCCCTGAGAGAGAACCTCTAACGTCTTCTTCTGCAGAGGCAGAAGCTCTCTTGAACCAATCATGGAGGTTACCAGGGTCTGCGTGAGCTCCCTAGAAGACAGGCTCTCCAGCTCTTGGCGCCTTTGCTGCGCCTGCTCTTGAGACGTCTGATCAGCCTCTGTTGCCTCTTTGGTAACCACAAGTGGCAGGTCAGCAGCACTGCCGAGAAGATCTGCTTCAATGGGGCCGTCATCTTCATCGGTAAAATCTCTGTAGAGAATATCTCTGACCATGAGTTTTGGCTTAGTTCTACCCTGCCAGGTCTCGTTAACTGCTTCAAAAATCAAATCAACAGCACCGTCATACTCAGCTGCTGCCTCGACATGAGGCGTTCTGAACATGATGGATGAAATTGAAGAGATGCCATTTGAAGCCATAAAGCAAAGGTGAGCACCACCTGCGCCAACGCGTGAGCGATTCTTCATCACCACACCCTTGACGCCAAAGAGCGGCTTTTTATTGCCCTGACCAAACGGTTGCAATGCCTCAAGCGCGTCGATAGAGTTGATGGTGATTTCATCTAGGTTTACTAGTGCTGTTACTTCTCCTGAAGACTCAAACTCTTCTTCTGGAAGCTCTGCCATGACCTCGGATAAACGCTTTCTAAATGCGTCAATCTTTGATGTTTCTACTGTTACGCCAACAGCTCCTTGGTGGCCACCAAAACGGACCGTAAGATCTGCGCACTGCTCAACCGCATGGAACAAATCAACAGAACCAACAGAGCGGCCAGAACCACGAGCTACACCGTCTTGGATGGTGAACAAAATGCAAGGTACGTGATAGCGATTAACAATTCTTGAGGCAACAATGCCCTTAACACCCTCATGCCAACCCTCTTTGGCAAGCACAATAGCGTGGCCACCGTCGTAGATTTCTTTTGCCTGTTCAAGGGCTTCATCGGTGAGTTTTGCCTCAATAGCACGACGCTCAGCATTAATCTCTTCAAGTTTGCCAGCAAGAATGGTTGCCTCTTCCACGTCTTCTGTAAGAAGAAGATCAAGGGCAATATCGGTAGTGCCCATGCGTCCAGCTGCATTAAGGCGAGGAATAATAGAAAACGGCAGATTATCTGCAGAAATCTGAGCAATATCTTGACCAGCAACAGCTGCAAGAGCTACAAGACCCGGACGAAGACCTTTCTGCAAACGCTTAACGCCTTCAGAAACCAACGCACGATTCTCTTTGTTGAGCATCATCATGTCAGATAGCGTGCCCAACATAGCAACATCAATGTAATCAAGCCACAGCTGAGGTTGACCAAGAAGCTGTCCTAAAACCTGAACTAGCTTAAGAGTAACACCCGCACCAGCAAGTTCTCTGGAAGGGCAATCCTCAACAAGCTTTGGATCAGTTACTGGAACACCCTGGGGCACCAAATCTGCAGGCTCATGATGATCAGTAACAACAACATTAATCCCCTGCTGCAAAAGCCAAGCAACTTCTTGAGCAGCAGCAATGCCGTTATCTACGGTAATAATTAAATCTGGCTTTCTATCTTGTAAAACTCTTGCAAGAGCCTCTTTAGAAAGTCCGTATCCCTCACCAAAACGGTGCGGAATATACGGCAAAACATCTGCTCCCAAGCGACGTAAAGCCAGCGTAAGCAGACACGTTGAGCTCATGCCATCTACGTCAAAATCGCCAAATACGGCAATCTTTTGATGCTCAACAATTGCCTTATGAACACGGGCTGCAACCTCAGCCATTCCAGGAATGCACTGTGGATCAAGCCAATCTCTTTGCAAAGATGGCGAGAGAAACTCTTGAGCTGCAGCTACATCAGTAAATCCGCGTGCTACCAACACACGGGCAACAAGTGAGGTGACGTGCAATTCTTTTTCAAATAACGACTCTAGATATACGTCTTGTGTAAGAACACTCCAACGAGTGCTTTTCTCGATGCCGGGCATCATGTCCTCTTTTCTGTGGCGGCAGAGCCAGCCAGGGGCGCCTTGGGCACCCGCGAATGTTTATCTCTTTCATTCTACCCGTGTCACCGGACAAAAAATGACTAGCCCGCAAATTAGTGAGCTAGTCATAAAAAATTTAAATCAAACTTACCTGAGCAGGTCTATCAAGAAGACGGGTTTCTCGCCAGACGAACTTAGAAATCAACCTTAGAAATCAACTACGCCGTCAGAGTTTTCCCATTCTTCAACAAAATCGCTATACGTACCTGCAAGAATTGCCTCTCGTGCCTGGTGCATCAGCTCAAGCAAGAAATAAATATTGTGCATAGAAAGCAGCTGGCCGCCCAGCATCTCGTGCTGCTTGACCAGGTGGTTTATGTACGCGCGAGAATAACCGCCCGTGCATACCGGACAGGTACACTTGGCATCAAGAGGGCCTGCATCTGCAAAGTACTTGGCGTTCTTGAGGTTCATACGACCCTCGTGAGAAAACGCGGTGCCCATACGCGCGGTGCGCGTTGGAAGCACGCAGTCAAACATATCAATACCGCAGGCAACGCCGCGAATAAGCGTGGACGGATTGCCAACGCCCATCAGGTAGCGAGGCTTGTTGCGTGGCATGTAATCGGCGCAAAGTGGAGCCAGCGTCTCAAACATGACCTCGTGAGGCTCTCCAACGGAATAGCCACCAATGCCATAACCAGGGAAATCACCAATGGACTCAAGATGCTCAATGGAGCGCTTACGCAAATCAAGATGCATGCCACCCTGAACAATGCCAAAGAGCGCCTGATCGGGGCGGGTATGAGCCTTGAAGCACCTCTCGGCCCATGCACTTGAAAGCTCAACACCGCGCTCAACTTTTTTGCGCTCAGCAGGATAACCGACGCACTGATCAAGCTGCATAACAATGTCTGCGCCAAGGTTCTGGGCAATCTGCATATTAGTTTCTGGCGTCCAATATGACCAGGCTCCGTCGTAGTCTACCGCGCGAAATTTAACACCCTCATCGGAGAGCTTCATAAACTCCTCGTGGCTAAAGACCTGGAATCCGCCGGAATCCGTCAGGATTGGTCCATGCCACTGCATAAAGTCATGCAAGCCACCCATCTGTGCAACCAGCTCATCTCCTGGGCGCTGAGACAGATGGTACGTATTTGCCAGAATAATCTTGGCGCCAAGGTCGCGGACGGTATCGATCATCAAACCTTTAACGGTTGCCTTAGTACCAACCGGCATAAAAATAGGCGTTGGAATATCACCGTGAGGCGTGTGGAAGATGCCAGCACGCGCATGCGTCTTGGGATCTTCAGCGAGAAGTTCGTAGGTAAACCAAGAATCTTCTTTTTCTTCTGCCCAATTTTCTGTGTGTACGCAGGAAATTTTGGTGGTAAAACCCTGTGCTTTTTTGGAGCCGTCTGGCATGTAACCTCGATTACAACGTGCGGAGAGCATCAACCAAAGCTGTCTTGCCCTCTGTTTTCTGGTCCTTCATTTTTATCACACGTGCAGGACATCCCGCTACCACAGCATTTGCTGGAACATCCTCAACTACCACAGCTCCTGCTGCAACAACAGCGCCTTCTCCAACACGAATACCCTCGATAACCACAGCGTTTGCACCAATAAGAACGTTATCTTCAACAATAACTGGCGTAGCAGATGCAGGCTCAATAACGCCAGCAAGAACGGTACCGGCGCCAATGTGACAGTTCTTACCAACGGTTGCGCGACCACCCAGAACAGCACCCATATCAATCATGGTGCCTTCGCCAATAACAGCACCAATGTTAATAACGGCACCCATCATAATGACGGCGTTGTTGCCAATCTCAACGCGCTCACGAATCAGCGCGCCTGGCTCAATACGTGCGTTTACGTCCTTCATGTTCAGCAGAGGAACGCCGGAGTTTCGACGGTCATTCTCGATATCAAAATACTCAAAAGCGTCTGCGTTCTGCTCAACAACGCTCTTGAGCTCAGACCAGTCACCAAAGACAACCTTTGAAGTGCCCTCGCCGTAAACGCGAGAAGAACCATAAGACACAGAAGCACCCTCACGCTCTTTGACATAGAGCTTAACGGGGGTCTTCTTCTCTGACGTAGCAATGTAATTAATAATTTCCTGGGCGTCCATGCGCGTCCTTTCTCAAACAAACAGGCGCTGACCTGCAAAGGCCAGCACGTGTATTTATCCAAAAATCAAATCTTCAAAGGTATAAAAACCGGGAGTTTTTGTAAGCAATTTCTCAGCGCACGCAACGGCTCCGTTCACAAAAATCTGACGAGACGTTGCGCGATGGGTCAGACACACTTCCTCATCCTGTCCAAAGAAGTGCACCTCATGAGTGCCAGCCACCGTGCCGCCTCTGAGGGCAAACACACCAATCTCATCTTTGGTGCGAGCTCCGCAAAAGCCCTCGCGGCCAGAAACAACAGGGCGAGTTCCCTCTGGATCAATAGCGGCTAGTAGCAGCTCCGCTGTGCCGGACGGAGCATCAACCTTCTGGTTGTGGTGCGTCTCTACAATCTCGGTATCCCAGCCATCAAGCGCCTCAGCAGCCATAGCAACCGCGCGCCTCAACACAGCAACACCCACCGAATAGTTTGCTGCATGAATTACCGGCACGCTCTCCCCCAGTTGCTTCAGCTCCAAAAGCTGTTCTGACGAGAAACCCGTGGTGCCAGAAACCAGTGCGCACCCACGCTCACGCACAAAGCCGACAACAGCATCAAAAGCAGCAACGCCAGAGAAATCCACAACCACATCTGGCGTCTGCTCAACGGTATTCAGCTGATTGATATTCTCGTGACCAAACGCACCAAGTACCTCAAAGCCGTGAGCAATCAGGGTTTGCTCAATGAGCTTTCCCATCTTGCCGGTACCAATTACTACTGCACTAGGCATCAAGAAGACCAGCCTTTCTCAGAGCGTTTTCAAGCACCTCGGCGTGCTCATCAGTCATCTTCCACAGAGGTAGACGATAATTTTCTTCCATAAATCCCATACGAGCCAGAGCGGCTTTGACAGGAATTGGATTAACCTCGCAGAAGAGGGCGTGTACCAGGTCAAGATACTGAAGCTGCAGCTCACGAGCAAGGGAGACCTCGCCACGGTGCCATGCAACTACCAGGTCATGAACCATCTTTGGATCCAGGTTAGACCAAACAGAAATGACACCAGAAGCACCAAGAGAAAGCAGGGGCACAATCATGTCGTCATTTCCGGACCACATAGTAAAGTCATCGCTCAAATAACGAGCAACCTTTGTTGCGTACGCAATGTCTCCAGAAGCCTCTTTAATACCCCAAGCATTTGGATGCGCTGCAAGCCTCTGAACGTTGCGCTCAGAAATTGAGCAGCCCGTTCTACCAGGAATGTTATACAAAATACAAGGAACATCAACGCGATCTAATACATACGAGAAGTGCTGGTAGATGCCCTCTTCGTTACTCTTGTTGTAGTAAGGAGTAATCAGCAGCAGGCCATCAACACCTGCCTTCTCTAGGGCCTCTGCTTTGCGCAAAGACTCAGCAGAAGAGTTGGAGCCAGCACCGCCAATAACAGGAACTCTGCCCTGAGCTCTGGCAAGGATTGCCTTAACTACCTCAACGTCCTCCTCGTCTGTCATGGTTGAGGACTCGCCGGTAGTACCAAGAGCGAGAATACCGTCAATTCCCTGCTCAATCTGGAAGTCAACAAAGCGCTCAAGTGCCTCGAAGTCAACATTTCCCTGAGCATCAAATGGGGTTACTAAAGCGGTGATTGCACCAGTCAAATTCTTCATGTCCATAGTTTTTCTCGCCCTCTAACGTGTGGTGTTTGTAGTTGTTTGTTGCGCAAGATCAGAAAAATCGGAGCCATCAAATGCAAGCGTTGCAAAGTAATCGGCCTCTGTCTCAGCGCGGCGAATAAGCTGCACGGATCCATCTTCTAGAAGCAGCAGCTCAGCGGAGCGTAGACGGCCGTTGTAGTTATAGCCCATCGAGAAACCATGAGCGCCTGTATCGTGAATGAACAAGAGGTCACCCACAGCCACCTCTGGGAGCTGGCGGTTCTTTGCAAACTGATCGTTATTCTCGCAAAGTCCGCCCACAACGTTGTACGTATGTGTTGCAGGGGCATCCTCTTTGCCCATAACAGTGATGTGATGATAGGCATCGTAGATTGCAGGACGCATAAGGTTTGCCGCACACGCGTCTACGCCTAGGTAGTGGCGGTACGTCTCTTTTTGGTGCAAAACGCGGGTAACAAGCGCACCAGCGGGGCCCAAAAGCCAGCGTCCAAGCTCGGTGTAAATGGCAACGTCTCCCATACCTGCGGGAACTAGAACCTCTTCAAAGGCATGCTTTACACCCTGACCAATAGCCAAGACGTCAGGCTCAACCTGGTCTGGCTCATACGCCACACCAATACCACCAGAAAGATCAATAAATCCAATATGAATATCAAACTCTCTGTGCAGCTTAACGGCCAGCTTAAAGAGGACGCGCGCAAGGTTTGGATAGTAATCTTCCTCTTGAGCGTTACTAGCTAGGAAGGCATGAAGGCCAAACTCAGTCACGCCTTTGGTCTTAAGATACGCAAACGTCTGGAATAGCTGCTCTTCTGTCATGCCAAACTTAGCATCATCGGGATTTCCAATAATGCCGTTTTGCGATTCAAACACGCCGCCAGGATTAAGGCGCGCGCACATGACCTGCGGCATGTTGCTTCCCACTGCTTCTTCAAGCGTTGTAAGCATGTCGCCGCCAGCATCTAAGTTAATAATGGCTCCCAGCTCATGAGCGCGAGCAAAGTCAAGCACCGTAGTGTCATTTGACGAGAGCATAATGTTTTGACCGGCAACTCCACAGGCTTTTGCAAGGGTGAGCTCGGTAGCATTTGCACAGTCACAGCCACAGCCAAGCTCTGCCAGCAATCTCACAATGTAAGGATTTGGCGTAGCCTTAACCGCAAAGTACTCTTTAAAGCCAGCGTTCCAGCTAAAAGCCTCTTGTAACAGCTTTGCGCGGCGAACAATCTCTGCCTTGTTATACAGGTGAAATGGCGTTGGATACGTCTTAGTGATTGCCTCTAGGGCATCTACAGAAACAAACGGTTTCTTACTCAAAGCTCCCCCTCAAATTGGGGGCGCAATACACCGTCAAAGTAGCACCCCCGAAATCTCGGACAGTCTTGCATGTGTTTCATACAAGCCCACCTGACAACCACGCCTGATTGCCAAGTTCGGCGAACCTCGCCTCCTTCTGGGGTCACTGCCTGCCGACTAACCCAGAACCCATCGTGCTCGCTCCTCTATTGACAGTAAAACCCTACCACAGAAAGCTCTGTATTTGGGCTAGTTTTGTTCTTCTCGCAAAGTATTAACAAAAGTCTTAAGGCGAGAAAGGCCTTCTGTCAGATTCTTGTCAGAAGCAGCATAACTGATACGTACATACCCCTCAGAACCAAAGAAAACACCAGGTACCAACGCTACACCAAACTCCGCAATTGCACGCTCACAGAACGCCTCAGAATCAAGAGCAAATTCCTTGATTGATGGAAACGCATAGAAAGCGCCTTCTGGTTCTTCAACAGGAAGATTCATCTCTGCAAGCGCAGAAAGAACAATCTGCCTGCGATTTTTATAATTTGTACGCATAGGCGTAACATCATAAGAAAGTGCATAGAGAGCAGCTGGCTGCAAAAATGAAGGAACGGAAGACACCAGTTGAGCGTGAACCTTTCCAATATCTGCTGCAAGCTCATCAGAGGTGGCAACCCAACCAAGTCTCCAACCCGTCATTGCCCATGGTTTGGAGAAACTATTTGTCACAATGCAGCAATCAGCTAAGTCTGGATAGAGCTCAACAAAACGTGGAACATCCTCAACATAGGCAAGCTCCCTATAAACGTCATCACACAAAACATAAAAGCCGTGTTTGCGGGCAAGTTCTGCCACCGTATCAAGCGACTCTTTTGTATAAACACATCCCGTAGGATTGTTAGGAGAAGTCAGCACAATAAGCTTTGTCTTCTCTGAAATCTTTGACTTAAGTTGCTCAGCATCAATTTGGAAATGATTGTCACTGGTATCAAGTGGCACAACCACACCACGATTAAGCTGGCAGAGTGTTCTGTATACCAGATACGCTGGTTCAGGAATAATAACCTCGTCACCTGGATTCATAAGGGTTAGCATAGTTGCAGAAATGGCTTCCGCAGCTCCCACGGTAACTACAATACCGTCTGGACCGACCTTCATACCACGTGCAGACTCCCAGGCAGCAATGGCCTCCCTAAGCTCAAGAGTACCAACGTTGGGTGGATAATGCGTGTTTCCAGCTGCAAGTTCTCTGTCTACTAAGTCACAAATAGGGGTTGGAGTGTCTTCTCCCGGCTCTCCAATAGTTAAAGAAATACAGCCCGGCGTTGCAGCAGCAAGTGCCGAGAAACGCCTGATACCAGAGGGTTTGAAAAGCTCTA
>CAUPCM010000020.1:0-18202 GCA_963509815.1 uncultured Atopobium sp.
TTTTGTGCTGTTTGGTAACAGCATGTTGTGCTTCTACACAACTTTTGAAAGTATAGCAGGAAAACAAGGGGTACGTCTATAAAGAATTTAGACCATAACCTCTACAAATACTGAGCAAATACATCTGACTCCCCTGTGCAAGATCTTACACAACAACGCACAGGTTATTTTGATCTTGGATGAGCTGCCTTTGCTGCTTCTTTGAGCCTGTCAACTGACAAATGCGTATACACCTGTGTAGTTGAAAGTGATTCATGACCTAAAAGTTCCTGTACAACACGAAGATCTGCTCCACCACCAAGAAGTTCAGTAGCGTATGTATGTCTCATAGCGTGTGGCGAGAGTGAGCTATCTAGTCCTGCAGCCGTTAGATACGACGAAAAAACTTTGCGTAAAGAATCCGCGCTCATAGTATTTCCTCTTACGGAAATAAAAAGAGCCGAACGTGCACAGCCCGCTTTATCTTTCAACAAAAGCGTAGGTCGAGAAGAACTTAGGTACTTATTGAGCCACTCAATTGCAGACTCATAGAGAGGAACAATTCGCTCTTTAGAGCCTTTACCAAAGAGACGCACTGTTCCATTTTGCAAATCAACCTGTTCAAGCTTGAGAGACGCCACCTCAGAAATACGAGCTCCTGTTGCATACAAAAACTCAAGAAATGCTCTATCTCTAAGCCCTACCGCGGTTGAAACATCACATGATTCTAAAAGCCTATTTACATCGGAATCAGTCATAGTATGTGGAAGATTGCGTGGCGCTCGAGGATTGCTAAGTGCAAGAGCGGGATCAGTAGCAATCAGTTTTTCTCGCTGCATCCACTTATAAAAACCACGTAATGCAGACAAGTGTCTGTTAAGCGTTTTAGCTGAATATTGAGCTTGTTTGAGGTAAGCCAAATACAAGCGAAGGTTTCTGTGAACAACCTTAGTTACCTCAACACCTTCCCTACTGCACCACTGCTCAAATGCCAAAAGATCAGTTTGGTATGACCTTAAAGTATTCTCAGAAAGATTTCTAACCTTGCTTAAATACTCAATAAATTGTTCAACGTGACTTACCTGCACTTTAGAAATGCCCACATTAATCACGCTTTACACAATCAAAGAGTTCGTGGCGAGAAGCAAGATACTCATCAAAATCTTTATGAGCGCGCTCCGTCATCTTCTGACGGCGCTCATCTTTTCTTTTAATGTGCTCGTCCAATGGCTCAAAAATTCCAAAGTTAACATGCATGGGCTGGTAATCTTTGGTGTTTGGGTTTGTTGCATATCCCACAAGAGAGCCAAACGAGGTTGTTAAAGGAAGCTTAACTTCCTCTTTACCTAATAGACGAGCGTACATGTTAAGCGCTGCAAGCAAGCCTGAGGCAATCGCCTCAACATAGCCTTCTGTACCTGTAATTTGACCTGCAAGAATAGTAGAAGTGCCAGGAATTCCAAATGACCTATCAAGCGCATGAGGGGAATCAACAAAAGAGTTTCTATGCATGACGCCATAGCGAACGAACTCAGCATTCTCCAGGCCTGGTATGAGCGTAAATACGCGTTTTTGCTCTCCCCACGTAAGGTTTGTTTGAAAACCCACCAGGTTAAATGCTGTTTTAGCTGTATTTTCTGCACGAAGCTGAACTGCCGCCCAGGGACGTTTACCTGTTCTGGGATCAATAAGTCCTACAGGTTTTAGGGCTCCAAACCTAATTGAATCATGTCCTGTTCTTGCCACTTCCTCAATAGGCTGACATGCCTGGAACAAATCGGATTGCTCAAAATCGTGTCCGATAACACGTTTAGCAGCGAGTAACTCATCTACAAATGTGTCGTATTCCTCTTTATTCATGGGGCAATTAAGGTAATCCCCAATTCCTAAATCCTCATAACGAGACTGGGAAAATGCAATTGAGCGATCGATTGACTCTTCAGACACAATTGGTGCTGCCGCGTCAAAAAACGACATCCTGTCAGTTCCCACACGCTTAGAAATGGCTTGGTATAAGCTGTCAGAACACAGAGGGCCTGCGGCGATAACTGTTGGTTCATCTGTAAGCTCTGTCACCTCTGCATGAGTCACAGAGATGTTGGGGTGATTTTTAATCTGCTCAGTTACTGCTTTTGAAAACTCTTCCCTATTTACCGCAAGTGCACCACCTGCAGGAACAGAGTTTTCTTCTGCTATACGAAGCAGAAAACTATCCATTTTCTTAAGCTCAGACTTTAAAATTCCAGCTGCAGAATCTTCTCTGGTAGATTTCAGAGAGTTGGAACAGACCAGTTCAGCAAACATGTCTGTGTGGTGTGCTGGAGAAGAAACAACAGGGCGCTGCTCAATGAGTTCTACAGAAAGATCACGAGAAGCAAGCTGTAAGGCACATTCACTTCCAGCTAAACCAGCGCCTACTACAGTAACTTTTTGCGTCATTTTTCACCTATCACACACTACGAGTCCAAATAAAAGTCTTTAGAAGGAGTATACCTTCCATCCGGTAATCTTTTTACCATTCCACGAGCTTCATAATCAGTAAGAGAATTAAGCACAGTAAGAACGTTTTCTGACAACCTCCATGCAAGCTCTTCTGGTCTTGAAGGAGAAGCTATAAGAGCAGATAAAAGTGGTGTCAACTTCTTATCATGCTTCATTTGTTCCTGAACTAGGCAATCAAAGTCTAAAGAAATTGCAAGGCCCAATGAAGTCTCGTCAGGAATTATTTGAGCACCTTCAGCAATTAGTCTATTGGTGCCAGCAGAAGCTGGAGAAAAGATAGACCCAGGTATTGCATAAATAGTTTTTCCAAGTGAGTTAGCAAATTCGGCTGTACTCATAGTGCCCGAGCAAAGTCCTGCTTCCGTTACCAGAAGCACTTTTCCTAACGCTGCAATTACTGCATTTCTCCTGGGAAACGCATAGCGCCTAGGCGGTGTTCCCCACCTATCTAAAGATATAACCGCTCCTTTTCCTTTTCGTGCTGCTTCAAAAAGATCTAGCGATGTAGTTGGGTACGTCACATCAGCGCCACAACCTGCTACTACAACGGTTTTTCCTCCAGCACTAAGCGCAGACATACCCGCCGTATAGTCGCAGCCAAGCGCCCCTCCAGATACCACTACAATATTGTTATCAGCAGCGCATCTACCAGCCATTTCTGCAATTGCCATACCGTATGGAGTGGCTCTACGTGCTCCAATTACAGACAAGCAAGGAGCTTGCAAAACACTTCTATCCCCTATTCCATAAATCACTTCAGGCGGATGGTTGAGCAGTAGCAACTCTTTTGGATAATCCTCATCTTCTGATGAAATCTCCCATCTCTCCATTACTACTCCAAAGAACGAGACCTATAAGCCACAGCCTCAGATACGTCGTCTTTTGTCACTTTTTCATGATGAGCAATGTCGGCGATAGTCCTTGCAACTCTGCAAGTGCGGGTTATTGCTCTACCTCCTAAATGAAGTCCTCGAGCAAATCTATGCAATAGTTGCAACGCTGATTCATCAAAACTCTCCACGTACTTTTGGCGAGAAGAGCTTTCTACTCCACGGGTTTCTCGCCAAGAAGCAAAATCTCTACCAGAGATAACAAGAGAACGCATACCTGCTGAAGTGAGTCCTAGCTCACCTTGAATAACTCGATCTGAAGAAGGACGAGCTACATCACACACAATATCTATTCGATCCATCAAAGGACCTCCAATTTTTGACTGATAGGTAGAAATCTTTCCTGGAGAGCACTTGCAAGTGTGCGTTTTGTCTCCAAAGTAACCACAGGGACAAGGATTAGCTGCAGCAATGAGCTGGAACTGAGAAGGAAACTTATAGATGCCATCCACTCGCGCAAGACGTACATATCCGTCTTCAATAGGCTGACGTAATACTTGCAACGTATTAGAAGCAAACTCAGGCAGCTCATCTAGAAAGAGTACACCTTTATGAGCAAGGGAAATCTCGCCTGGAATCACAGGTCTACCTCCACCAATCATGCCTGCTACAGAAGCCGAGTGATGTGGAGACCTAAAGGGCCTTACTCCTGCCTGAATAGAATCTGTCTCACACCCTGCTACAGAATGAATTAACAGCACCTCATCTCGTTCTTCTTTAGAGAGCTCTGGGAGGATAGTTGGAATTCTTTTAGCAAGCATAGTTTTGCCTGCGCCGGGCGGGCCAATCATGAGCATGCCTAGGTTTCCCGTAGCTGCGATTATGATTGCTCTTTTGACTAATTCTTGATCAATAACCTCTTCAAAATCTAAGTTATCGCTCAGAGCTGTATTGTCCAGCTTGTGCTGACGCTGAGCTAAAGGCTTACAAAATGATGGGTCTCTTAAGCTCAGATTAAGCAGCGATTGGATTCCTATAACATGATTCCAGTCAGAACCAAACAAATTACAGTCTGAAGAAGAAATAAGCTTCATCCCCAGCTTCTTAGCAAGCATTGCATATGCTGCCATACCTCTGACAGAAGAAATCTTTCCGTTTAATGAAAGCTCTCCAACAAACAACCTGTTATGCACAATCTCTTGAGGAATCTGTCCAGTAGCTGCAAGAATAGCAACTGCTATAGGCAAATCAAATCCCGTGCCCGTCTTCTTTATATCCGCAGGCGTCAAATTGATTGTTACCAGCAATCGAGGAATAGTAAATCCGGCAGCTTTTAGTGAGCATCGCACACGAGAGCGAGATTCCATAATGGAGCTGTCGGGCATACCTACGATAGTAATTCCAGGTATGCCGCCTGAAATGCCCACTTCAACATCTACAGGAATTGCCTCAATCCCTCTTAGAGTTGCTGTATGAACGCAAATGGTTGCTTGGCTCATTGCTCATCCCAGCTAAAAGCCCCAATTAAATGCCTCAAGCTTGCCGTACTTGGAGCTACCAAATTGATGGCAACAACATCAAATCTAATTGAGGTGAGCGCTGGGTGAAGTGCTGCATACATAAGCGCAAGCGTCCTATATTTTTCCTGCTTTGCTTTATTTACCGCAAGTTCAGGCATGATGCTATCGTCTTTATTCAAGATGCGTCTTGTCTTTACCTCAACAAGCACAACGTTATCGCCATCTTGAGCAACAATATCAACCTCACCAATCTGACACGTCCAGTTAGTTTGGATAATTTTGTAGCCTCTTTTGATGAGGTATTTTGCAGCAATCTCCTCGCCTTTCTCGCCAATTTGACGAGAAGACATCTCTTCCAGCGGAATTCTTCCCTCTTGTTCGTCATCCTCTTGAGGGCTCTTATCCTGAGTCTTTGGATCTTCCTGTAGTACAGGTTTCTCCTCCACCTCGTTAGCTGTTGCGCCTACATGCTTACTTGCTTCTTTCTTGCTCATAACTCTCCTTTCATTGTGGGAGAGTTCAGTTTGCAGGAGCACTTTGACACTAACTTGGCTATTGTCTGTCCAAGCAGCGTAATGTTTCTGTCGGAACTAAAAAATTTGATGTAATTAATTTGAGCCTCTAGAAAAAGCCCGTTCAATCCTCTTGGAATGAACGGGTCCCTGTTTGCGTCTGAAAGTTAATCTGATTGCTTAAATTGGATGTATTAAAACAGTCTTTGCGTCTTAACAAAGTTTCCACAAAACGACGCACGATGTATAGGAGAAAGCCCCATCTCGCCAATAGCTTCAATGTGTTCAGCAGAGGCATATCCTTTGCATTCTGCCAGGTGATAGCCTGGGTACTCCTCATCGTAGGCCACCATTAAAGCATCTCGTGTTACCTTTGCCACAATTGAAGCGGCAGCAATAGAAGCAATGCGTGCATCACCCTTAACAAGAGTCTTTTCTTTGGGGTGGATATGCATAGGATTTCCATCAATCAAGACGCATTCAGGCTCAATACCTGTGTTTTCGACAGCCTGAAGCATAGCGTCTCTTAAACACTGAGCCATGCCAACTTCATCAATTCTTTGAGGAGCAATATGAGCAATGCCAATTGCTGTAGCAACTTCTTGAATTTGTGCCGCTAGAATCTCTCGCTTTGTTGCGGTTAATTTTTTGGAATCGTTTAGTCCATAGATGATAGGATCCTCTGGCAAACATACCGCACAAACCGTTAAAGGACCAGCTACAGAGCCTCTGCCCACCTCATCAACACCAACAACAAGTCCGCCCCCAGAAAGCTCCTTCTGAAAGCGATACATTTCTTCTACACGGGTCTTCTCGGCATGTTCTTTTTCAATGCGCTTTTTAGCTGATTCTAGAGCCTTGATAACCTGTTTACGGGGGTCCTCGCTATAACGAGCTATGAGTTCGTATACCTCAGTCTCTGGGGCATCGCTTAAACGAGCAAGTATATCTTTAGCAGAATCAGCCATGTTTTCTCCAAACTACACGACTATGGTACTAAAAAAGCCGCCCGGAGGCGGCTTTAAAGAGCATATGAAGTTGATTAGCGCTTCTCGCGAAGACGAGCAGCCTTACCAACACGATCGCGCAGGAAGTAGAGCTTAGCGCGGTGAACAACACCGTGGCGAAGAACCTCAAGCTTAGCAATCTTTGGTGAGTGAAGTGGGAAAGTACGCTCAACACCAATACCAAAGCTGATCTTACGAACGGTAAAAGTCTCACGGGAGCCCTCGCCGGAAAGACGAATGATGTCACCCTGGAAGACCTGCTCACGAGTACGGTCACCCTCGACAATGCGATAGTGAACCTTTACGTTGTCACCAACGCGGACCTCAGGAATGTCCTCGCGAATCTGCTGACGCTCAATAGCGCGAATGTAGTCCATTGTTTCCTCATCTCTAGAGGTGCCGACGCCCTTGCGAACGACACATAGTTAACACACAGACGGAAAGTATACGTGAATACTTTCCACTGTACAAGGGTTAGTTTGGATAAAACTTACTTTACATATCTCCTTTTACCCCAGGAACGAGGAAGGCGAAGATCTTCAAACACTCTGGTTGCATATCTATCGGTCATACCAGACACGTAATCTGCTACTTGGATTTCTGGATGATCAAAGTCATGACATTTGTATTCTGCAGGAACCTCATCTAAATGGTTAACAAAGTAATCAAACAGCTCAATGATGAGGTCATATGCCTTGGGTTCTTCATATTTTGCGTCTCCTGATGCGTACAGATTAGCAAACAGGAATGCTCTCATGGTCATCATGGCGCCCCACATGGAGTCGGTCATTTTAATGTCGCCTACACGAGAGCTCTCAGAGACAATATCGTGAACCATGTTTTCAATACGCTCAGGTGAGCTATTTCCCAACACCTCTCGAGCTTCAGTTGGAAGATACTCCTCCGAAAGAAGCCCTGCTCGTTTTGCGTCATCAATATCGTGCGTTACATACGCAATGCGGTCCGAGATGGCAACAATTCTTCCTTCTGCTGTTTCTGCACGTAGATTACCTGAATGGCATCTAATACCATCAATAACCTCATGAGAAAGATTAAGACCCTGACCGTCTTTCTCCAGATACTCAACAATGCGAGCACTCTGCTGATTATGGGCAAAAATATACTCATTTTCTGGAGCATCGGGGTCCATTCCCCTATACAGGCTAATGGCGTGCGAAAGCGCCTTCTCGCCAATATGGCCAAACGGCGTATGACCTAAATCATGTCCAAGTGCAATTGCCTCAGTTAGGTCTTCGTTTAAGCCAAGAGGACGCGCAATTGAGCGTGCAATCTGCGAAACCTCAAGCGTATGGATAAGACGAGTCCTATAGTGGTCCCCTTCTGGGGCGAGAAAAACCTGTGTCTTGTGAGCAAGTCTTCTGAAACTCTTGCTATGCAAAATACGGTCTCTATCACACTGATAACACGTGCGGTACTGGTCAGGTTCCTCTGCAATCGCACGACCTTTACTTTGATCAGAAAAAGCCGCTTCAGGAGATAAGATTTGATGCTCGCGAGCTTCAAGATCTTCTCGTCTAATAGATAACATAGAGCCTCCTTGTACCTGCATCTTTACCACATGATAGCAGGATATTACTGTCAAACAAAAGAGGGCGACCGAAGCCGCCCTCTAGAGTTTGTTGCAGTGTGTCTAGAAGAAAACCTACTTAGTAGCAATCTTCTGTGGACCACCGTTAGCCTGAATCTTAGCCTGTGCTGCAGCAAGACGTGCAATTGGTACACGGTATGGTGAGCAGGAGACATAGTCAAGACCAAGGTTGTAGTACATGTGGATGGACTCTGGATCGCCACCAGTCTCACCGCAGACACCAATGGTGAGGTTAGGATTACCCTTACGGCCACCCTCAACGCCCATACGGACAAGCTCTGCGACACCCTTATCAAGGGTTGCAAATGGGTTGGTCTTAACAATCTTGCGCTCAAGATAGAGAGGCATGAATGCAGACTCAACGTCGTCACGAGAGAAGCCAAGGCAAGTCTGAGTGAGGTCGTTAGTACCGAAGGAGAAGAAGTCTGCGTGCTTAGCAATCTCCTCAGACATGATAGCTGCACGTGGAAGCTCGATCATGGTACCAACTGGGATGTTGAGCTCAACACCGTACTCATCAGCAACCTGCTTGATGGTCTCCTCAACCTCTTCACGGACCTGGATAAGCTCCTCTTCGAAGCCAACCAAAGGAACCATAATCTCTGGGCGAGGGTCAAGACCAACGCGCTTGAGCTCTGCAGCTGCGCTTGCGATAGCGCGAACCTGCATAACGTTGAGCTCTGGGTAGACAAGGCCAAGGCGGCAGCCACGGAGGCCGAGCATTGGGTTTGCCTCCTGGAAGGCGTCAAACTTAGCGAGAAGAGCACGCTTTGCAGCGGCGTCCTTACCCTGCTCCTCGTCATGAGCAATCTCAACGTCAAGCTCACGTGGGGAATCAAGGAACTCATGCAGTGGTGGGTCAAGAAGACGGACAACAACGTCTTTGCCGTCCATTACCTTGAACATACCAAGGAAGTCGCCCTTCTGAGCACGACCAAGCTGCTCAATAGCAAGCTGCTTAACGTCCTCAGAGTCTGCAAGGATGAAGTCCTGAATGAGGTGCTTACGCTCACCAAGGAACATGTGCTCAGTACGGTCAAGACCAATTGCCTCAGCACCGTTATCAACGGAAGTCTGAGCATCTGCTGGGTTATCAGCGTTTGCACGTACGCCAATGACGCGACCACGGGACTCGTCAAGGCGGACCTCATCTGCCCATGCAAGGATGGTCTGGAGGTCACCAGAGAGCTCTGGCTGAACAAGCTCAACAGCACCAAGGATGACGTCACCAGTGGTACCGTCGATGGAGATTACATCGCCCTCGTTAACAACAAGGCCGGAATCAGCAACGGTGAAGCGCTTGTTAGCAGCGTCAATGCGAAGTGTATCAACACCGCAGACACAAGGAGCGCCCATACCACGAGCAATAACAGCTGCGTGGCTGGTCTTGCCGCCGTGGGAAGTTAGGATGCCCTCTGCAGCAACCATGCCGTGGAGGTCATCTGGAGTGGTCTCCCAACGGACAAGAATACAAGGCTTGCCTGCCTCTGCAAAAGCCTCAGCGTCTGCAGAAGAGAAGACTGCAGCACCAACAGCTGCACCAGGAGAAGCGTTAAGACCCTTAGCAATGGTCTCATACTCAGCGTTAGGATCAAACTGTGGGTGCAGAAGCTGATCGAGCTGCTCAGGAGCAACGCGAGAAACAGCCTGCTCCTTAGTAATACGACCCTCTTCATACATCTGAATTGCAACCTTAAGTGCAGAGAGAGCAGTACGCTTACCAACACGAGTCTGAAGCATCCAGAGCTTACCATTCTCAATGGTGAACTCGATGTCCATCATGTCTGCGTAGTGATCCTCAAGAATCTCAAAGACGTGGAAGAGCTCCTCGCCTGCCTCCTTGAGTGCAGGAACCTTAACGAGGTCTGCAATAGGCTCGGTGTTACGAATACCAGCAACAACGTCCTCGCCCTGAGCGTTGATCAGGAAGTCACCATAGCGCTCGTTGGTACCATCTGCAGGGTTACGAGTAAATGCAACGCCAGTTGCAGAAGTCTCACCCTTGTTACCAAAGACCATGACCTGAACGTTAACTGCAGTACCAAGCTCATCAGGAATCTTGTTCTGCTTGCGGTAAAGGATTGCGCGGTCATTCATCCAAGAACCAAAGACTGCCTGCTCAGCAAGGCGGAGCTGGAGGTAAGGATCAGATGGGAAGACAGCGTAGCCGTTCTTGGAGACCTCTGGGTGCTCCTTAACGTCAACGTTTGCAGCAAAGATGCCCTTGAACCAAGTTACAAGGTCACGAAGGTCATTTGCGTCCAGCTCTGTATCAAGCTTAACGCCCTTCTCGGCCTTCTTAGCAGCAATTGCATCCTCAAAGAGCTGTCCAGAGACGCCCATAACAACGCCAGAGAACATCTGAACAAAACGACGGTAAGAGTCCCAAGCAAAGCGCTCGTTACCAGTCTGCTTAATGAGGCCCTGAACGGACTCATCGTTAAGACCAAGGTTAAGAACAGTGTCCATCATGCCAGGCATGGAGAATGGTGCACCAGAACGGACGGAGACAAGCAGTGGATCTTCTGCATCGCCGAGCTTCTTGCCCATGCGCTCCTCAAGGGTAGCCATAGCTGCGTCAATCTCATCAGTGACGCCCTCAGGCCAGACGTTGCCGTTGTTGGAATAAGCAACGCAAGTTTGGCAAGTAATTGAGAATCCTGGAGGTACAGGCAGGCCAATCTTAGACATCTCTGCAAGGTTTGCTCCCTTGCCACCAACAATCCACTTTGCCTCTTCTACGGATGCGCCAGCGACCTCAGTAACATCGTTACCGGCGTGGTCCTTTCCGAAGCTGTAAACGTGCTTCTCGGACATAACACTCCAAACTCTCAAACTGTCACACGCAAAGCGTGCACCAACACGATTGAACGTAAAGACATCAAACCAAACAAAGTTGGTTCTATCCTCACATTCATAGTATGTTACCAACCTACGCGATTCATCTGAACAAAATAACGGTGAGCGGTCAATATCGACCGTTTACCGAATGATTTACAAACTTATGGTTGCAAATTGTGAAATTCTCCATAAAGAAAATGAGCACCCAAAGTGGATGCTCATTTAACTTTTTGATATTTTGAGGCGTCAGCACTCTCTTAGCGCGTAACTCCCTCAAAGAAAGCACCAATTGCGTGGCTTGGCTCTTCACCCGTAAGCGTAGAAATAACGTTTACTGCTGGTCCCAGAAGATCAATAGATGGGATGAGGCGCTGATCAAGCTCACGACGAATCTCTCTTCTGAGAGAGCCATCTGCAAAGGTATGGAAGACTGCGCGAGGGCGATCCTCATCTTCATGCTCGTTGAAGTATGCGCGTACATCATCAACGCTGTGAATATTTGGAACCCTTACAATCTCTACGGAATCATCGCCAAACTGAGCAGCAGCAGCCTTAACTACTGCAGCACCGGTCTCTCCGCGAGAGTCTGACAAAACATAGACGATAGGCAGACCATCACCAAGAGTGTTGTTGTCAATATCAAGTGTGCTCATGCTGTAACCCTTTCAGTCAAGTATTCAGAAAGATACAAACATTTACCTAACCTAAGCGTACCCTACTTCTTACGAGAAAGCACACTAATATCGGCGACATTACTAAATACCTGGGCAAACTTGTTCAAAAGACGCAAACGATTTCGGCGAACGGTATCGTTTTCATCCATGACAAGCACTTTGTCGAAGAAAATATCAATAGGCTCACGCAGCTGAGACAGCGCAGAAACAGCAGCAGCATAGTCTGCACCAGCAAGAGCAGCAGCCACTTGCTTCTGGCCCTCTTCACAAGCAGCGAGCAATGACATCTCTGGCTCAGTGAGAAGCTCTGTATCAACTTCTACGCCGAGAGAAGCATCACTGAGGTGAGCTGCACGTGCATAAGCAGTAGCAAGATCCTCAAAGAGCTCAGGCTCGTTCTGACGTGCTTCATCAAGTGCGCGAGCACGCTGAAGGAACTCATCAGGATTAATAACACCAATTGCGCTAACAGCCTCAATGGCATCCGCAGAGATCTTCTCGTCCTTAGCAATAGATGCAAGGCGGCCAATAAAGTACTGCTCAACCTGAGACTGAACAGACTCGTCAACAACAAGACCCTGCTGGCGGTAGAGCTCCAGAGAGCTTGCAATAAGCTTCTTGAGGTCAAGGTTGGATGTAGAACGGACCAGCGCAATGACGCCAATTGCTGCACGACGAACAGCGTAAGGATCGGAAGAGCCGGTTGGCGGCTCGTTGATAGCAAAGATGCCGCAGATGGTATCAAGCTTGTCAGCAATAGCTACAAAGCGACCAATCTGGCCACTTGGGAGCTCGTCGCCAGCAAAGCGAGGACGATAGTGCTCGCGAATAGCTGCAGCTACATCGCTCTTCTCACCAGCTGCCTCTGCGTAGTAGCCACCCATGACACCCTGCTGACTGGTGAACTCGACAACCGCCTGGCTGACAAGGTCTGCCTTTGCAAGGTGAGCGGCGCGAGCAGCAAGCTCTGCCTCTTCCTGGTTGGAAGTCTCGTCAAGCGCAATCTCTGCAGCAAGAGCCTCCATACGCTGGGTCTTCTGCAGAACCGTGCCAAGCTTCTCCTGGAAGACAACGGTCTCTAGACGCTGAGCAAACTCATCAAGCGTATGCTTCAAGTCCTCCTCAAAGAAGAACTTAGCGTCGTCGAGGCGAGCACGAACAACGCGCTCGTTACCATCAATAACACGCTCTGCGCAAGATGGATCTGCGTTAGATACCACAATAAACTCTCGAGTCAGCTTGCCCTCTGCATCATAGATTGGGAAATAGCGCTGGTTAGAGAGCATGGACTCAGTAATAATCTCTGAAGGAACGTTGAGGAATTCCTCGTCAAAGGTGCCCACAAGAACCTGAGGCCACTCCGTAAGGTTGATGACCTCCTCAAAGACCTTCTCTGGCATATCAACGTGAGAGCCTGGACGAGCAGCCTCAACCTCTTTAATGCCAGCAAGAATAACGTCTTTGCGCTGCTCCTGAAGCAAAACACCAGCGTTTTTGAGCACCTGCTCATAGTCAGCTGGAGTAGCTACCTCATGGTATCCAGGTCCAAGAACACGATGGCCCTGGGTGGTGTTTGAGCTAGTTACATCAGCGTACGTAACAGGAACAATCTCTGAACCAAAGAGAGCGCACAGCCAGCGAACAGGACGAACGTAGCGCTCATGGAAAGAACCCCAGCGCTGACTACGAGGCCAATCAAGTGCAGAAATCCAAGAAGTTGCCAGCTCAGAGAGAATCTTTGTGGCAGGAACTGAAGGAATATTGAGCTCTGCAAAAACATACTCATGACCGTCAGTGTCTACACGACGAGTCAGCGCATCAGCGTTTACACCGCACTTACGAGCAAATCCTTCAGCAGCCTTGGTTGGCCTGCCCTCTGCATCAAATGCAATCTCTGCCTTAGGACCACGCTTGACCTCAGAAATCTCTTGTGTAGCCTCAGCAACGTCCTTTACATAGGCAGTTAAACGACGAGGTGTCGAGAAGATCTTAACCTCTCCAAATGACAAACCAGAGTCTTTAAGTCCGGAAACGACAAGCTTATTGAACTGAGCAATAGCTTTCTGCAATGGAGCAGAAGGCATCTCTTCAGAACCAATCTCAAAAAGGAAGTCTCTAACCTCAGCCATTTAAGCCACCTCCTCCTGAGTAGTTGCTGCAGGTGCTTTCTTAGAAGCAACCTCCTCCAAATACGATTCGCAGCATGCCTTAGCAACGGTGCGAACGCGAAGAATATAGTTAGCTCTCTCAACAGCAGAAAGAGCACCACGAGAGTCAAGTAGGTTGAATGCGTGGCTGCACTTCATAACGCAGTCATATGCAGGAAGTGGAAGCTTGTGCTCAAGGCAGCTATGGCACTCTGCCTCATACTCGTCGAACTTCTCGCGCATAAGCTCAATATTGGCTACCTCAAAGTTATAGGTTGAGAACTCACGCTCGTTCTCAAGGAATACCTGGCCGTATGTCATTGGGGTGCCGTCTGGCAGGTAGCTCCAGACCAGGTCATAGACGGAATCAACACCCTGAGCATACATAGCAATACGCTCAAGACCATAGGTAATCTCAACAGGAACAGGATCTACCTCAATGCCACCTACCTGCTGGAAGTACGTGAACTGAGTAACCTCCATGCCATTGAGCCAGACCTCCCAGCCAAGACCCCAAGCGCCAAGTGTTGGGCTCTCCCAGTCATCCTCAACAAAGCGAACGTCATGGTCTTTTGGATCAAGGCCAATAGCAGCAAGTGAGCCAAGATAGAGATCTTGAGAGTCTGCAGGAGATGGCTTGAGCAAGACCTGGAACTGATAGTAGTGCTGCAAGCGATTGGGGTTCTCGCCATAGCGTCCATCAGCAGGACGACGACAAGGCTGTGGATAGCAGGTACGCCAGGCATCAGGGCCAAGTGAGCGCAGGATGGTTGCGGTATGGAAGGTACCAGCGCCTACCTCAGAGTCGTATGGCTGCATGACCGTGCAACCCTTTTCTGCCCAATAGTGTTCAAGGGTCAAAATCATATCTTGAAACGTTAGTGGTGTTGCGCCCATGATGTTCTTTCTCTCAAATGTCCGACGTAAGTACTATAGCCCGCGAGCATGGTCAAAGGGCCAGAAAATAAACATTGCCTTAGAGGTCACGGTAGAAACCGCAACTGCTCCAAAATATCTGGAATCTAGCGAGTTTGTTCTGTTATCCCCCATAACAAAAATATGACCTGCAGGAACAGTATACGGATAATTCTGAATTACGGCACCTGTGCGATCCGCAAGAGAATACGTTGGCTTGCCTTCAGTGTAAGGCTCGTCCATAAGCTGGCCATCAACATACACAGCGCCGTCACGCAAATCAACCGTTTGACCTGCTGTGGCAATAACACGCTTTACTAAAAGCGTATCGGGGTTTTGAGGGCTGGTAAAGGTAACCACATCACCTGCTTGAGGAGTGCCGCCAAAGCGATAGGTAAGCTTCTCTCCTACCAAACGGTCTCCCAGCTGAATGGTATTGAGCATGGAGCCTGTTGGAACCTCATACACCTCAGCAACAAAAGTCCTGATAAAAAATGCCAGCGCTACGGCAACAGCAACAATTACCAGGTATTCAAAAAGTTCAAGTACTTTAGAGTGTCCACTACTCATCGTTATCACCAGATTGTTGATTGAGCTCTGCTAAATACGCTCTGTCCTTCTCTGTGAGCCGGGCACTCTCTAAAAGGTCCGGACGCCACGCACGTGTGCGAGCAAGTGCGGATTGTCGTCTCCAGACTGCAACCGCCCCGTGGTCTCCAGATAGAAGCACAGACGGAACTTCTCGCCCCTCAAAGTTTGCTGGTCGCGTGTACTGAGCATACTCGAGAAGTCCATCATCAGAGAAAGATTCATCCTGCGAGCTCATCTCATCGCCAAGCGCGCCAGGAAGCAGGCGCACAACCGAGTCAATCACGGTAAGCGCAGGGAGCTCTCCGCCCGTCAGAACGTAATCTCCCATAGAAATAACGTCATCTGCCAGCTCATAGACACGCTCGTCCATGCCCTCATAACGGCCACAAACAAACAGAATGCGCTCTTTTTGAGCAAACTCTTGAGCAATAGCCTGAGAATACGGCCTACCAACTGGCGAGAAAAACACCACGTGGGGCTTAGCATCTGCCTGATCAGAAATCTCTTGAACTGCCTCAAAAATTGGAGCAGGCTTCATAAGCATGCCTTGCCCGCCACCAAAAGGAGCATCATCTACCGTACGATGCCTATCATGCGTCCAGTCACGTAAATCATGCGCATAGAACTCAAAAATATTTGCCTTTTGAGCCCTGCCCATAATAGAAGCATGTAAATAGGGCGAGAAGACCTCAGGAAATACTGAGAGCGTTTCTAGACGCATGCTACTCACCTAACCTAAGAAGACCCTGAGGAATTGAGACGGTAATGGGACCCTCAGCTGGAGCCTCTTTGATAAATTCATCAACGGCAGGCATCATTACCTGGCCAAAAGGTCCCTCAATTACCCACACATTTTGTGTAGGTCCAATAAGAACCTCTGAAATTTCACCCAGAGAACCATGTTCTATATCAAGTACTTCTCTACCCACAAGCAGAGAAACATTGACCAGACCAAAGTTTTCTGGAAGACAATCTTCTTCTACCAGAAGCGTTTTACCCACAAGCTCTTCAGCGTCAGAGATAGTAGTTACGTCTTCAAACGTTACAAGACTACCTTCTCTGTCATCTGACTCAACAGAGACAACCAAGAACTTCCTTGAGCCTTTAAGTGCAGGCGGAACAGGAACAACTGTCATGCCTTCAGCTATAAGAGAAGGAAGGCTGTGAACGGGAACCGTCACAACCTCCCCTCTTTTACCATGCGTTTTAACAATTTGAGCAATTGCTCGCCAGTGTTTACGCAAAATTAGCCTACAACCTCGACATCAACAGAGGTGCCAACACGCTGGCCAAGAGCACGAGCCAAAGTACGAATAGCCTTAATGGTTCTACCCTTGCGGCCGATGACACGTCCAGCGTCTTCCTCAGAGCAAGAAACCTCAATTAAGGCTCCATCCTCGCGATCGGTGACGTCGAGTGCAACAGCATCTTCATTATCGACAAGACCACAAACGATATACTCAACAAGGTCAGCAACCTTGTCAGAAGGCATCTCCTGAATGTCTTGATCGACAGCGTCTACCTCAGTGGGCTCTGTGAATTCAGACACGATTTACTCAGCCTCTGGAGCCTCGGACTCCTCAGCAGCTGCGGCAGCAGCCTCAGCAGCAGCCTCTGCAGCTGCAGCAGCCTTTGCCTGTGCCTTCTTGGAGAGCTTGGTCTTCTTCTCTGCAACTGGAGCACCAGTACGAGCGATCTCAATGAGGTGAGAAACTGCGCTTGTTGGCTGAGCGCCCTTTGCTACCCACTCGTCAACCTTCTCGAGGTTGATATCAATCGTCTTTGGGCTAGTCAGTGGGTTATAACGACCGACTTCTTCAATGTAACGACCATCGCGAGGCATACGACCATCAGCGATAACTACGCGATAGTACGGACGCTTCTTGGCACCGTGACGGGCCAGACGAATCTTAACTGCCAATGAAAACTCCTCCATACGAGCGGTGCCTCGGATGTTAGATGGGCTGCACCGCAAAGCCACAAATCAAGTTACAAGTGTACAACAACGCGTTAACCTCGAAAAGTATAAATTTGCTCTCTTCAAAAAGTACTCGTAATTTATTTATGAAACACTTGTTCTATTTTCGCAAAAAGTATACACTATATCTATGGAGACGTCAAAGAACATATCTGATAAAACCGCACGTAAATCGTGTGATTTTGAATGGCATGGTAAGGCTATTGGCCTTCTTGACCTCGATGCGTTCTTTGCATCTGTAGAACAACTTGATCATCCTGAGTGGCGTGGAAAACCTGTAATTGTAGGAGGTTCTCCTCACAAACGGGGCGTTGTTTCAACCGCATCTTATGAAGCAAGAAAGTATGGCGTTCATTCTGCCATGCCTTCAGCTACTGCGGTGAGGCTTTGTCCTCATGCAATTTGGACTTCAGGACGTTATGACAGATACTCAGAAATGAGCGCTCTTGTTATGGGTTTTCTCAAAGATGAGACTCCCCTTGTCGAACAAGTTTCTATTGATGAGGCATTTTTTGACATAACTCCTGGAAGATTTTCTAAAGAAGATCCTTTAGAGATTTGTAAGCGCATACAAAAGAAAGTTGCAGCATTAGGTGTTACCTGCTCCATTGGTCTAGGAACAAACAAGACAATAGCAAAGATTGCTTCTGAACAAGAAAAACCTCGCGGTCTTACTGCGGTCTTTCCTGGTACAGAAGGCCGCTTTCTGGCTCCTCTGCCTATTGAGGCCATGAGCGGCATTGGTCCTGCGATGGCAAAGACACTTCATCAACAGGGAATCAAAACGCTTGGAGAGCTCTCGAGAGCAGATGCAACGTATCTCACTTCCCTTGTGGGCAATACTGCCTCAAAGATGATTTTGCGCGCGCAAGGAAAAGAAGTCTCAGAGGTTCATGAAGCTGCTCAACCTCGCGATGTTAAATCTGTTTCTAACGAGAGAACCTTTGAAACAGATCTGTTTGATAAACAAGAAATAGAAGAAGCCATCAGACACATCTCTGGTGTTGTAGGCAGACGTCTTCGCCGAAAACAGTTACAAGGTTATACCGTAACGCTTAAGGTAAAAGCCTCTGCAACAGAGTCTCATACCGCTCAAA
>CAUPCM010000021.1:0-17235 GCA_963509815.1 uncultured Atopobium sp.
GTGCTTTTGCATCTGGTTGGTTTAATACTCCAAATGGCCGGTCCTGGTATTTTGACTCCACAAAGCTAGGTAATCCCGCTTTCCTTGACGAGCATTCCATTAACGGCAAAGACTATTACTTTGACGAAAGTTACGGCCTTATTCGCAATTCATGGGTAACTCTTACCAATGGCATAAGACGCTGGGCTGGTCCAGACGGAGTTCTAACTGGACGTCTTTCTCCTGACGGCATCTTTACCGCTGATAACGGCACTCAACCTACAGGCACCGTGAAGCTCCCAGGACTTACTCTTCACATTGGCTCAGACCACAAAGTTAAAACTGGCTGGATAAAAGAGAACGGCAAGGACTATTACTACCTCAATGATGGTTCAGCTGCCTCAAATTGGGTCAATATCCAGGGGACGTATTATTACTTCAACGCAAATGGTGAAAAACAGACTGGATGGATTCACCTTGGAAGTGGCTGGTATTACCTGGGTGCTGACGGCAAAATGAGAACCGGTTGGATTAAAGATAATGGCAAAGACTATTATCTTGATTCCAACGGAACTATGGTAACTGGATACACCACCTGGGGCGGCAAGCTCTATTGGGCTGGCGCAGACGGCGCAATGGAAGAGCAGCCTTGTTACTACCCCGATATGTATCGTTATGCGCAGAACTATTACAGTGCTACTAACTGGCTCATTCAGATTGATACTACCGGCAATCGCTTTGCTGTATACAGAGGTTCACACGGCAACTGGGTTGTTTGGTACGAATGGCAGTGCACCACAGGAGCGCCAGGTATGTGGACCCCTCATGGTCAATTTACCGTAGGTAACAAGGGACTCTACTTTGGCTCTGGTTATAGATGCTGGTACTACACAACTATCTCTGGAGAGTATCTTATCCACTCCATTCTTTATCATGCAGATGGCTACACCGTTCGTGACGGCAGACTTGGCTATAACGGCTCCCATGGTTGCGTCCGTCTTGCAACAGAGAATGCTAAGTGGGTATATGACAACATCCCTTATGGTACCAAGATTGTCATTTGGTAACCCAACTAGTTACATCACTCTATAGCAATAAACCCCAGTTCACTTCGAACTGGGGTTTATTTGTTAGCTTATAAAATGTGGTTACGCAAAATACTTTGCTTCAAAATCCTTAAATTGCTCTGGAGTAGCATTTTGATCTACAGAGAAGGACTGTGCAACAGCTACTGCCTGTTGCCTTCTAAGACCAGCCTTATCCTCGTCTCCTAGTTGCTCATAAACGCGAGAGAGCCTATCGAGGGCATACACCACATACTCTGCAACTGAATCAGCTACACCGGAGAGCAACATCATAGTTACAAGAGAGTCTGGCGAAAGCGCAAGAGCAGTCTCTGGGCTTAAATCAATGAGCTCTGCAACAGCTGCCTCTACCCCATCAAGTGACTCTTCAGTTTGAGTCTCTAAAGCATTTCCCAAACCTGCTGTGACCGTTGAAGTAAAGTCATCGATTACTTCCAAAATGTAATCTCGTTGAAGCATTTTGTTCCAATCTACTAGTTAGTAGGAACAGGAATACGTAAGTGATCAAATGCAGCATGCGTTGCCTGTCTACCTTGAGGTGTTCTAATAATAAGCCCTTGCTGCAAAAGATATGGCTCATAAACATCTTCAAGTGTAGACGGATCCTCTGAGACTGCACTTGCAAGGGTTGTGAGACCAACCGGACGACCTCTGAACGTCTCACAAAGCGCACGTAAAACACGCACGTCCATTACATCTAGACCAAGCTCATCAATCTCAAAGAAGGAAAGCGCTTCTGAGGCTACCTGCCAGGTAATAGTACCTTCAGCTTTAACTTGTGCGTAATCTCGTACACGTTTTAACAGACGGTTTGCCAAACGCGGTGTACCTCTTGATCGAGAAGCAATTTCTGCAGCACCCTGCTCATCAACTTCTACGTCAAGGATGTTTGCCGAGCGCATGACAATGGTCTGAAGCTCAGGAACAGTATAGTAATCAAGACGATAAGAAATACCAAAACGATCACGCAAAGGGCCGGTTAGAAGTCCTGTTCTTGTTGTTGCAGCCACAAGGGTAAAGCGTGGAATATCAAGCCTGATTGACCTTGCCGCAGGGCCTTTGCCAATAACAATATCTAAGAAGAAATCTTCCATTGCTGGATACAAAATTTCTTCAACCTGATGATTAAGTCTGTGAATCTCATCAACAAAGAGGATATCTCCCTCTTCAAGATTGGTGAGAATTGCTGCTAAATCTCCTGCTCGCTCAATTGCGGGGCCAGAGGTTGTATGAAGCTTTGAGCCCATTTCTCCTGCTAAAACACCTGCAAGTGTTGTTTTGCCAAGGCCTGGAGGGCCAGAAAATATAACGTGATCAAGCGGCTCATTGCGACTTTTTGCTGCCTCAATAAGAACACGGAGATTAGATTTAACGCGCTCCTGACCAAGATACTCATCAAGAGTTTTTGGTCGCAAGTTTCTATCTTGCTCCAAGTCTTCTGCCTGAAGTCCACTAGAAACTACACGCTGAGAAGTGTGCCCTGGAAATGGAGCTGGAGTAGACAACGACTCAAATAGGTTATCTGCATCTGCTTCCCACATTAATTACCACTTCCCAAACGCCTTAGTGCATATCCAATAGCAGCTTCAATTGTAATAGCACCAGCCTCTTCATAGCCCTCAAGAGCAAGCGTTGCTTCCTGAGAAGTAAAGCCCATTCCAAGAAGAGCCTCAATAGCCTCTGATTCTACAGAGGTTACAGCCGGTTTTGGAATAGCAGCAAAGTCTGCAGGAGATGTAAGACCAACAAGCTGCTTGAGCTCTGCATCTTTTGCAAACACATCGGAAAGCTCAATTACTAAACGCTCTGCCTTCTTCTTGCCAAGGCCAGAGACGCTCTTAAGACGATTTCCGTCATTGGTAGCCACAATTACCGCAAGTTGCTGTGGTGTAAACGTAGAAAGCACAGAAAGAGCCAGTTTAGGACCTACTCCAGAAATTGCACGCAAGCGATCAAAGAGCGCTCGCTCTTCTCGCGAAGCAAAACCAAAGAGTTCCATTGAATCTTCTCTGACCACCATACGAGTTAAAACGGTAACGCCTGCTTCACCCGCTTGTGGAAGCGAAACAGCTGTTGAAGCTGATATACCCAGCTCATACCCAACGCCATTAACGTCGAGAACAGCAACTGAAGGAGTAACGGATACAAGTGTGCCCGTAAGCTGGACAATCATAGTTGTATTCTTCCCTTTCCAAGCGAGGTGGTTCTTACAAGATTAGCGTGACAAACTGCAGCAGCTAAAGCGTCAGCCGCGTGATCTGGATGAGGCTGATGGTCCAAGCACAATATGTTTTGAACCATATACATAACCTGCTGTTTATCAGCAGCTCCTGTACCAACAACAGCTTGCTTTATCTGCATTGGAGTATATTCTCCAACCGTAAGACCTGCTTTAGAACAAGCGACAATAGCAGCACCGCGAGCATGTGCAGTAGGAATAGCAGATTTAACGTTTTGTCCAAAGTAAATGCTCTCAATAGAAAGAGCTTCTGGTGAAAACTTATCTATAACCTCAACAATCTGGTTATAGATTCTTCCCAAGCGCATATCTATTGGTTCATCTGCGGTTGTAGTTATGCATCCATAGGCGCGTGCACGGCATTCAGAACCCCTTGTCTCTACAATTCCCCATCCAGTGTGAGCAAGACCAGGGTCTATTCCAAGAATTACCATTGCACCTCCTAATATAGAACGTTCGTTCTATATTATCACAGAGTATGCGCAAACGATGCAACTAATTTTCTGAGAAAGGGCCTCTCCACATTTTGGGGTCAACCATGCCAATTTGTGCATCAGATTCTTGTGCCAGCTCTTTTAAAAGCTCCAGCATATCCTTAAAGCCCTCCTGAGCCTCTGTTGGATCAACTGACAACTCAGGTAGATGCATAGAAGCTCCTTGATTTTCTCGCAAAGAATTTCGCAAGGACTCTACCAGGTCAGATTCGGAAGCCTTTGTATCTCTAATTTTGTCTTGCCAGACTGATGCGTGTGGAATTTGGGCATTTGTGAGGCTTTTTGAAGACATTTCCAGAACCTCAGTGGTGTTTCTGCGGTCTTTTTGGCGAGCGTGAAGCCTAGAAATAATTGCTTTGACCTCGTCAACCTTTCCCATTTCTTCCACAATGGCAGAAATGCTTTTATTCCACTCAAGATAGCTGGTAAGCACATAATCAACAAACTCAATGCGTTCTTGAGGCGTTGGCGCGGCATTTTCTAGCCCATCAGTTACAACCTCAGAGATATTCTCGAGAACTGCATGATCAATAGCTGGCGAGAAGGTATTTCTTACCCTTGCAAGGTCAACAATATCTGCATGATACATATCTCCCAGAGGCCACAGAGAGTGAGCGCTAGAGATCTCTGTTCCTTTGAGCGCAAGGATGGTTTTATCGGCAGTCTCAAGCGTTAAGTAATTGTGCTGGTCAGCATATGCGTAGCCGTATGCACTCACCAACTTTGCATCGGTCAATGTCGAGAAAACCGTGCTATCCACAGTAACTTTATTAACCCGAAGTCTTGCGGTAAGCAACTCCGCAGCGCTTGTTGCTCGAGAATCTTTGTTTGGAAGCAACAGTACGTGGACGCGCATAGGACCTAAAGCATCTGAAGCAAGTGCAACGGTGACAAGAGAATTGAGCGAGCCATCAACCGCAATAAACACGCCGTCAAAGCCCGACTTTACCGTATAGTCTCGCACACCCGTAGCCAATACGCCCCAGGTAGTAAGCGCGCTGTTATAGACACCCGCAGTATCTTCTCTATCAAAGTTTTCGATAGTATCTTGGTCAACCTCGCAGACAACCATATCTTCTGAGAATGAGGCTGCTTGTTTGACTAAATCTCCTGAAGGAGACAAGAAGAAGCTTGAACCACAAAACACCTGGTTACCATAGGCGCCAACAGCGTTTGCAGCGATAAGCCAGCTATCAAACTCCTCGACATCTCCCAGATAGCGGCTTTCTGCCACCGCCATGCCCATGGCGGACGACGAATCATCAACAGCAAAACCAAAATACGGCAGGTAAATGACAGCATCTAACGAGTCGTCGACATCTTGCCACGCGTCCAGATCGTCGTAGGTAAAAGCAACGCCAAACGTAAGACCGCCTGCTTCAAATTTTGCGAGCTCAAAGGTATTCTCGCCAGATGTTTGTGCAGAGCTAGCAGAACGAGCAAGAGCGCTCATGTGCGCTATCTGGGCAGTCAATTTCAGCGGGGTTACGGCTCCGTTTCTAACGAGAAGAGCCTCGCTCGCTGCACTTCCATCAAACTCTGTTACTACAGGAATAAGGGCCGCAATTGGAAGCTTTTCTGAAAGCGAATTGATAATTTCCGAGAGGTCAGCAAAAAGCCCTTCTATGTCAGCCTCTGGCACGCTTAGCAGCCCTGTAAGAGTTGGCGCAGGATAAATGACTAGCTCAGCACCTTGCTGTTGAGCTCTCTGAGCATATTCCAGCATGGTCTGGGCGATAAACTCGAAGTCTCCGGCCTGAGTATTCATTTGTGCAACTGCTATGCGCATACCATTCCTATCATAAAGTGCTTAATTTGTTTTTACCCAAAAACAAACAGGTGTAGTAAGAAAAAACGGAGCTGCAGGTAGCAGCTCCGTTTGACCTTAATAAGCTAGTGCTTATTGTTGAGTCAATAGACTTAGAGGGAAACCTTCCAAAGACCGTGAAGGTTGCAATACTCATAAGCCTCTGCCTCAACACCCTCCTCAAGAGTGAAGGTAGCAACTGGCTCCTGGCCAGGCTTAAGCTGTGCAAACTGAGCGCCGTTCTCAGTAACAAGAGCAATGAACTCAATGTAGTGCTCTTCGAGCATTGGATGAGCAACCTCACCAACACGGACGGTAACGGTGTTGCCCTCACGAGTAACAAATGGAACGTGCTTCTCAGCTGCACCGTCAGTAACGCCAGCCTGGAGAAGCTCAAGATCTGCTGCCTCTACGTTGCCTGCGACACCGTAAACAACAGCGCCTGTCTCCTTGTTACGATAAAACTTTGCGTCGATCATTTTTTCTCCTCTCACGACATCCGAAGATGTCAGAATTTCTTAGCAAGTGCTACTTAAATAGTAACAGTTATTACTTAAGAGTAACCTGCAAATTTAGAATCGACAAAATCTAAACAATCTGTGCGTATCCGCTTTGACCAATAAAATCTTTAAGCTCGGTCAAAAGAACCATGCTACGTCCATCAATCCTGGTAGGAATTTCCATGCGCATAACATCGCCCATGTCTGTTTCTACCCTAATCTCAATACAGTCCATGCCGGGATAGCGCGAGAAGATTTGTCCAAGTGTCTCGATAGCCTGTCTTTGAAGTTGAGAAGCAGGCATATGAATAACGAGTGTCTTTGGTGTGTTGTTAGCACTGTTAAGCTCAATAGGATTAACTTCTTGAGCAATAACCTGGTCTCCTCTATCAGAGCGCTCAAGCTTTCCAAGAACGGAAATGAAGATGTCACTCTGGCTCTCACCAGTCTCTGGGTCAACATCGCCAGCAAGAAGTCTTGCAGCCTTCTTGTAGAGCTTAGGGAACATGACAATAGTGACGCTACCCTCCATGTCTTCGAGCGTAACAATTGCCATTGGATCACCGTTTTTAGTAGTGCGCTTCATAACATTAGTAACCATGCCCGCAAAGCGAATAGGTTTACCTTCTGGAACTTTGAACTGCTGAGACATAGCACCGTTAGGAAGCTGAACCTCAATATTCTCTTCAATTTCTGCAAGGGCATAATCTCTGCTCTTAGCGAGGGCATACTCGTATGGACGAAGTGGATGATCAGAGACATAAATACCTAAGACTTCGTACTCTTTGGTAAGTTTGAATCGCCTATCCCACTCAACACCATCTGGCTCTGGGACAATATCGCTAAAACCAGAACCCTCTACTTCTGCAAACATATCAAACATAGAGAACTGACCAACAGCCTTATCTTTTTGACGCTTAGTAGCAGCATCGATAATGTTTTGTGGGTTGTTCTTATCCACAAAACTCATCATCTGCATACGGGTATAGCCTGTTGAGTCAAAAGCTCCTGCCTTGATAAGAGCTTCAACAACGTTGCGCTTTGCCTGACTTGCGTCAACACGATCAACAAAATCATGGATATTGGCAAAAGGGCCGCCCTTTTGACGCTCAAGCATAATGGCTTCACCAACACCGGCTCCTACACCACGGATTCCTGCAAAGCCAAAACGAATACCTTCTTTAGTAGCAGTAAAGTCTTTACCAGACTCGTTAATATCTGGCGGAAGAATCTTAATTCCCTCATGGCGACAAGCACTTACATAATGGACAATCTTATCCGTCTTGCCCATGTATGAGGTAAGAACTGCAGCCATAAACTCATGTGGATAATGTGCCTTAATCCACGCAGTCTGCATAACAAGAATTGCATAACCAGCAGAGTGAGATTTGTTAAATGCATACGATGCGAACTCAAGAACATCGTCCCAAATGCTTTCTGCAACCGAGCGATCAAATCCGTTACGAACTGCGCCGTTTTTCCAGTGAGCCTCCATGGTCTCATCAGTACCGTCATCCCAGTGCTGGACAACCTCCTGCATAAGTTTGATCTTCTTTTTTGCTACTGCTTTTCTTACCTTGTCAGACTCGCCTGCGGTAAAACCAGACATCTTCATAGAAATCTGCATAACCTGCTCTTGATAGACCATGGTTCCGTAGGTCTCTTCCAAGATGTCATGAAGACGTGGATCGTAATCTTTGACTTCTTCTCTACCGTTCATACGGTTGATATAACTGGTAACCATGCCTGCGTTAAGAGGACCAGGACGGTACAGGGCGATAAGTGCGACGATATGCTTATATTCTGTTGGTCTCATGCCCTTAATGGTTGCAGTCATACCTGCAGACTCAACCTGGAAAACGCCAGCAGTTCGTCCTTCTCTCAGAAGTCTATAAATTTCTGGGTCGGTAAACGGAATGTTATCTACATCAATATCAATTCCGTAGTTGTCCTTCACGTTTTTAATTGCGCGAGAAATAACTGTTAGGGTTCTTAATCCCAGGAAGTCCATCTTAAGAAGACCCATGTCAGCGACAGAGTGTCCCTCGTACTGCGTAATCTCTACGCCACCTTTGGTATCAACCTTAGTGGGAACATGGTCATTAACAGGCGTTGGAGCAATCAAAACTGCGCAAGCATGTACACCCTCGCCACGATGCAAGCCTTCAATAGATAGAGCAGCATCAATAATTCTTCGAGCATCAGGGTCATTCTCGTATGCATCTTCAAAGTCAGCAGAATACTGATCGGCACCCTTTTGGCCTTCTTGAGCTTTATGAAGAACAAATTTAAGGTGAGCGTTAGGATCTCCTGGAATCATCTTAGATAGACGCTGTCCCATATAAACGGGACAACCCAAAACACGACATGCGTCATTTATTGCCTGTTTAGCCTTGATGGTTGAATACGTAATAACGTGAGAAACACGATCAGATCCATAAATCTGGCGGACATGCTCAACAACCTCAAGACGACGCTCATCGTCGAAGTCCATATCAATATCTGGCATCTCTGAACGTTGAGGAGACAAGAATCTCTCAAACATGAGGCCATTCTCAAGAGGGTCAAACGAGGTAATATCCATGGCATATGCAACGATAGCGCCCGCTGCAGATCCACGACCAGGACCTACACCAATGCCATTCTCTTTTGCCCAGCGAACATATTCCTGAACAATTAAGAAGTAATCAGCAAAACCCTTTTTACAGATAATGTCGTACTCATACTCAAAACGGTCTTTAACGTTAATCTCGTTGATGACAACGTTTTGCCAATCATCTCCATAGCGTTTTGCAAGGCCAAGCTCGCACTCTTTTCTAAAGCGCTCCTCTGAAGTCTCCCCTTCTGCCAAGTCTGGGAACTTTGGCAGGTACATATGGGTCCAATCCAGCTCATAATTGCACTTATTTGCAACCTCAATGGTGTTCTCGATAGCTTCTGGACACCACGAGAAGATCTGGCGCATTTCTTGCTCACTCTTAAGATAGAACTCGCTGCCTGTCATGCGCTTGCGGTTCTCATCATCAACGCGAGCGCCTGAACCAATGCAGGAAGCAATATCTTGAACGCTTGCGTCTTCTTTAGTGAGATAGTGGTTATCGTTGGTAGCAACTACCTTAATACCAAGGTCATGACCCATCTTTACAATGCGCTCAGCAAGGGTTCTATCGGTATAGCCGCCCCAGCTTGGATCAGACAAGCCGTGGTCTTGAATCTCTAGGTAGAAATCATCCCCAAAGATATCTTGATAGATTTTTGCCCAACGCTCTGCTTCTTCTGGGCGACCTTGAAACAACATACGAGGAATGATGCCAGAAACACAAGCTGAAGTGCAGATAATTCCCTCATGGTAGCGCTTAAGCATCTCAAGCGTAGTACGTGGCTTGTAATAGAACATATCTTTTGAGCCAGCCTCTGACATCATCTTCATCAGATTGACATAGCCGGTCTCATTTTTAGCAAGCAGGATAAGGTGATAACGTACCTGCTTAGTGCCCTTCTCAATGCAATCATCAAGAATGAAATAAGCTTCACAGCCAAAAATTGGCTTAATAAGTGGAGAAGGTTTATTGGCTTTTACGGCCTCAATGTCATGTGTTTGATTCCAAATTTGAACGTCAGAAGCCCACTGAGCATGAACCTTATCATGCTCACCAGCATTGGGATCATCTGCAGGAGGCTCTTCTAGATCCCAGCCCTTTTCAAAACATTCCACATCATGGCACCACTGGCCAAAGTCTTTAAGCGCCTCATTGTACTTACGGCATGCAAGGTCAAAATCTGGAATTCCAAAGAGATACCCATGATCAGTAAGAGCAAGTGCTGGCATACCAAACTCTACAGCTTTACTAACCATGTCTGGGACACGGCTAGCTCCATCAAGAATGGAAAAATCTGAGTGGTTGTGGAGGTGAACAAATGCCATCTTTTTCTACGCTCTTCTCTTTGTGCTTCAAAATTTGTTCTTTTACCAAGGGCTCTTAATTTCTTTGTATAGTGTAGCCGATTCGCCGGACAATAACTACTAATACAAACATATGTTCTATGTGCTAATACTTCTGTTGCCGCTAGTAAATTGAATGAAAATATTTTCTCGCCAATTTCATAACGTCACAAAATCTCTCTTAGTTGGCGTGAACCATCTGTTCAAAAATTTCTCAAAATAAAAGTTTCAAACTGGTAACTCTTAGACTAGGGACACCTTAATTGGGAATATAGTTTTTGTATTACCTATTCCAGTTAAGGAGATCACATGGATCAGATGAAAAGCATTTCCTTTGACGACATTACAGCGGCTCAGAAGAACTTTGAGTCCGACCGCGCTCACACAGTAGCTAAGAATGCTGCTACCAGCGCTGGTGTTAGAAAAGCAGCTCGTGTACCAGAGGGTGTTGCCCTTAATCCTCTTACCTTTGATGTTGAGGTAAAGCAGGGTGACCGCACTAATCAGAAGCGCTCTGGTCGTTGCTGGATGTTTGCATCACTCAATACGTTTAGATATCGCATCATCAAGAAATACAACCTCTCCACTTTTGAGCTTTCCCAGGCATACCCACTGTTCTGGGACAAGATGGAGAAATCCAACTGGTTCCTTGAGAACATTCTGGACACCCTTGATGAGCCTCTGAATGGTCGTCTTGTATCCTTCCTGCTTACCGACCCAATCGGTGATGGTGGTCAGTGGGATATGTTTAAGAGCCTTGTTAAGAAGTACGGCGTTGTACCAAAGAGTGCTATGCCAGAGACTGCTAACTCTTGCAACACCCATGAGATGGACGCATACCTCACCCGTTATCTTCGTAGTGCTGCAAAGCGTCTTCGTGAGACTGCAACAGCTGGTGAGTCCCTTGAGTCTTTGCGCGAGATGAAGAAAGAGATGATGGAGGACGTCTATACCCTGCTAGTAACCTGCCTGGGTCAGCCTCCTGTGTCCTTTGAGGCCCGCCTGCGCGATAAGGACGATAACCTCGTTCTTTCCGGCACTTTTACCCCTCAGGAGTTCTTCGCTGAGACTGTTGACATGAACCTTGATGATTACATCTCAATCATCTCTGCTCCTACTGCTGACAAGCCTTTCAACCACACCTACACCGTTTCCCGCTTGGGCAACGTTGTTGAGGGTGGCGGCGTTCGTTACCTCAACCTTGAGATTCCTGAGCTCAAGCGCCTCGCTGTGGCTCAACTCAAGGACAACCTGCCAGTCTGGTTTGGTTGCGATGTTGCTCAGTCCTACCTTCGTGAAGAGGGCATCATGGACACCCGTGCGCTTGACGTTGACGGCCTCTTTGGCTTCCCTGTTGAGGGCGCACTTGACCGTGCTGAACGCCTTGACTACGGCGAGTCTCTCATGACTCACGCTATGGTTCTTGAGGGTGTTAACTTTGACGCAGAAGGCAACACTACCCTCTGGAAGGTTGAGAACAGCTGGGGTAAAGACCACGGCCGCGATGGCTTTGATACCATCTCTGACCCTTGGTTTGACGAGTACGTCTACCAGATTGTTGTTGACAAGAAGTACCTCACTCCTGAGCAGCTCAAGACCTTTGAGACCGAGGAAGCAACTGTCCTCGAGCCATGGGACCCAATGGGCTCTCTTGCAACGCTTCGCTAAGGTACAAACCATCTGGCGAGAAGATCGGTCTTCTCGCCAGGTTTTTTCTAAACGCTACAAACAAAAGGAGTCGCAATGGCTGATCAGACCGTAAATCCACAGTGGGCAAACGAGGAAACTGCTGCTTTTAGCGCAGACCGTGCTAACCGCGTTGCTCGAAACTCCGTAACCTCTATGGGCGTTTCCGCAGCTGCTCGCGATATCACCACCATGCGTACCTACGCTGATACCTACGGTGTTGCTGTTGCAAAGACGGGCGACGTCACTAACCAGCGTCAGAGCGGTCGCTGCTGGATGTTCTCTTCTTTCAACGTGCTTCGCCAGGAGGCAATCAAGAAGCTTGACGTTGATACCTTTGAGTTCAGCCAGGCATACGGCATGTTCTACGACAAGCTTGAGAAGGCAAACTCTGCACTTGAGTACATCATTCAGACCGCTGACCAGCCAACCGATTCTCGTGTTGTCAACACGCTTCTGACCGAGGGCATTGGCGATGGCGGTTACTACTCATTTGCTATGAGCTTGGTCGAGAAGTATGGCCTGGTTCCTAAGGATGCCATGCCAGAGACTGCTTGCTCCAAGAACTCTACACAGATGGATGAGCGCATTGACCGCCTGTTCAGAAAGAGTGCTGGCGAGCTCCGCGCAGCATACGCAGCTGGCAAGTCTCTGGATGAGCTTCGTGCGCTTAAGCAGGAGCAGCTCAAGGGCTTCCACCAGATTCTGTCCGTCTGCCTTGGTGAGCCACCTCTGACCTTTGACTTTGAATGCAAGGTTGGCAAAAACGCACAGGTAGATAAGGCAAAGCTCTCTCCTGTTGAGCCAAGTAAGGCTTCTGACAACAAGGACAAGAAGAACGGCGAGAAGGACGAGGAGAGCACCCAGATTCTTCGCGACTTTGGCATCACTCCTCTTGAGTTTGCTGAGCGCTATTGTGGCGTTGATCCTCGTGGCTTTGTCCAGCTCATTTCTGTTCCAAGCAAGAAGTATCCATACGGCAAGGTGTATCACCCAACCTTCATCGATACCGTTTTAGGCGGCATTAAGACTCGCTTCTTAAACGTTGAGTCAGAGGTTCTTGAGGCAGCTACCATTGCTTCTTTGAAGGACGGCAACCCTGTCTGCATGGCCTGCGACGTTATGCAGGAGTTCCCTCGCCACAATGAGGACTTCAACTACGTCCTCTCAACCGACACCATGGATTACAACGGCCTCTTTGGCGTTGATTTTGACATGGATCGCGAGGCAATGATTGAGAACTATGAGACTTCCCTTACCCACGCAATGACCTTCCAGGGCGTTGAGCTTGATAAGGACGGTAAGGCTAAGCAGTGGCGCATTGAGAACAGCTGGGGTAAGGACTCCGGTAAGGACGGCTACCTCATCATGAGCGCAGACTGGTTCCGCCTCTACGGCGGCGAGGCTGATGTTCGTCGTCAGTACGTTCCAGAGGACCTGCTCAAGGTTTGGGACGAGGGCGAAGATGTCCAGATTGATTTCTGGGAGAACCTTGGCTACTCCCTTGGTGGCCGTAACCGCAAGTAAGGTACACGCAACCACAGCCTACTACGCACGCACATAAAAGCACCTAGGGCCGGTACAGAATTTTCTGTGCCGGCCTTACTGGTCTATACTGAAAAGCATAAGCTTATTTAGGAGACCCTCATGAAATACATTTCAAAAGAGCGTGTCATTTTACGAGCTGTAATCTTAGTGCTCTTTTTATTAATTTGGTATTGCGATTCAAGAGGTATGCTGCCAGAAAATGGTCGCGTTATCCTTACCATTCTCTTATTTGGTATTTTTTGGTTTATCGAGGCTAGATTTATTAAACCCACTAGAACAGATCAAAACGAGCCGCGGAGACCTCGGCTGTAATCTTTCCAGCGCTGAGCTCTGTCAACGCGTCTGTAAACGCTGTTTCTTCTCCGCACCTAAAGTCTATGGCGAGAAAAACGTCCGCTCCAAACTCTGTCGTTATAACCTTGCCGCAGGTATCTGAGACCAAGCGCTGAATCTGCTCATACAGGTTATACGGGGCCGACAACTCCACCCTCACAACCTGCAGCATTTCCTGAACAGCAGACGCTTCCTCAGCAGCAGCCAAAGCCTCTTGAGTTGCTGCCGTATACGCACGAACAAGTCCACCAGGTCCCAAAAGCGTTCCGCCAAAGTAGCGCGTGACAACGCAGCAGACGTTCTTAAGCCCCGCTCCGCGCAATACCTCCAGCACCGGCATTCCCGCCGTTCTGGAAGGCTCTCCGTCGTCGGAGGCACGCTCCGTGCCGTCCTCCAAGATCCATGCGGGCACGTTGTGGCGAGCATTGTAGTGCTTTGCTCTTACCGTGGCGAGAAACTCTTGTGCTTCTGGCTCTGTTTCTACATGACAAAGCTGGGCTATGAAGCGGCTCTTTCTGTCTTCAAAGAGACCTTCCGCAACAAAGTCCAGCTTGAGTGTCTTGTAGGATGTGTCAGACATAGAACAGCTATAAAGTCGCAGTTATGCGAGTACACAGACCTTCTCGCCAGCAGAAACTGACTGGTCTGCTGCGGAAAAAATCTCTACGTTGCTATACTCGCTAGAATTGGTGATAGCAAGAATAACCACCTCAGGATGACCAGCGTCCTTAACCTTATCAAGGTCAAAGGCCATGAGTGGCTGGCCAACCTCAACATGCTGATCCTGCTCGACAAGGGCGGTAAAGCCGTCACCCTTCATCTCAACCGTATCAACGCCCACGTGAATCAAAACCTCTTCGCCAGAATCGGCAGTAATTCCAAAGGCGTGAACAGTTGGAGTAGTTGCGGTAATAGTGCCCGAAACTGGCGCGTACACAACACCCTCAGAAGGCCAAATACCCAGACCCTGTCCAAGCATTCCACCTGCAAAAACAGGATCAGGAACGTTCTCTAGCGCAACAACTTTTCCGCTTGCTGGCGCATAAATTGTTTTAGCAGTGTAATCAGAAACAACAAGAGCCTCTGGTGCAGCAGTCTTAGAAGATTTCTTGAAAAGATCAAAGAGTCCCATGCTAGTCCTTTCGTATGTAAGCCTGTCCATCATAGCAGCATTCAAAGAGGCAGCTGTTGCTTTTCATGAACACGACGTACCAAAATCACACCCTTCTCGCCACCCAGCGTATGGCGAGAAACCCACAGCTTCGCAACATCTCATTTACTTGGAGATTGTTTGACTTCGGAGCTTCTGGCCTTATGAACGTGATACAATCGCCCATGCAAAGTGGACCAGACAACCGCGGAGTGCCCATCCAACCAATTGGAAGGGTGCTATGAGGAAAGTCCGGGCTCCACAGGGCAGGATGCTGGCTAACGGCCAGGCGGGGTGACCCGACGGAAAGTGCCGCAGAAAAGAAGACTCTCACCTGCGCATTCGCGTAAAGAGAAAAGCTGAAACGGTAGTGTAAGAGACTACCAGCATGCTGGCAACAGCGTGGCTTGGTAAACCCCATCCGGAGCAAACGCAAATAGGAGCGCTATGGTGTGGCCCGCACTGCGCTCGGGTTGCGCGCTAGAGACCAGTAGCAATGCTGGTAGTAGATAAATGGTTGTCCGCGACAGAACCCGGCTTATACGTCCACTTTGCCTATTGAATGCAAATCCCCCGTACGATTTCTGTGCGGGGGATTATGATTCTGTAGCGTGTTAACGTTGGCTTTTAGGCCTGGCACACAAAATAGCGCAGCTTTGGTTGGTTCTGCTGAAGAATCGACATGTTCTTAATCAAGATAGCCAGGAAGCTAGGTGGTTGCACTATCTAATATGCATCTCTATGCATAAACTTCATCTAATATGCTTAAACATGAATAGCGTCATATAAAAGATTTAACTATAGGTAAATTTCGCACCTACGGAACACACCTAAGTCGGATATTCTGCTCAATTGCGGGCATTTTACACATCTAATGACGATAATCTGCATGATTGAGGTATTTTCAGCGTCATGTATACGTCTTTTTAACAGATTATCCGACTTAGGTGTGTTTTGAACTACCTCCTATTTCTCGTGTCCAAGAAATGGGAGGCAGTTCAATTTCTGTGCGGGGGATTATCTTGTACGAGGTCATTTTTAGCAAGATATTGTCTGGACAGTTATACACGTTGCAAAATCACATACCGATTAAGGTTGTTATCTTTACCATCCGCACTAAACTGCGCACAAACATGCACGTCAGGGCCAAGGCTTGCAAGAAGCTCATCAAGTTCCTCTTGCGAGAAGTGATGACAATAACGCCAGGTATCCGCCTTATCTTGCCAGCCAATCAGATAGTCATTCTGCTCAAGATCTGATGCGTCTATACCCAGCGCACGCAGCCCTTGAGCAGTGGTTTCTTGAGCTTTAGCAGCAAGTTTTTGGCTGTTCATAAACTGCCAGAAAGAAACACACACAAAGCCGCCAGGTTTAGTCTTATCTAACAGAGTGTGCAGAAGCTGGATTCTCTTTTGTGCACCTGGCACATGATGCAAAAAGCCAAACGCAACCACTAAATCACAGGACGGAACAGTAAGACGCGAAGAAAGCGTGTTATCAAGCAGACTCTTTATCACATCTAATTCAATAAATGCCAGCTCAGAGACATGAGTGTCTGCCTCACCACTCTCTACCAGTGGCTTACAATTATCTACAGCAAAATACTTTGCAGGGACAATTCCCGCCTCATCGCGTAAAAAGCGAGCAAAGCGCAGGTTGCCGCAACCCACATCAAGAACAGAGGGTTTCTCGCCAGATAAAAGCTGAGGCATGGCGTCTAGGCACTGCTGCCACCCCTGCCAAGGCATCTGTCGTGTGGCCGAGAAACTCTGCGTCTGCTGAGTGTAAAACTCAGAGGTTACGTAGATCAGCTGCTCAGCGGTAGATGTGCTGATAGATTGTGTATGTGTTCTGTCTGAAGAAGTTTCCATACAGAGATTTTACGTCACCGCCTTGCTCCCAAAGGCCAGAAGCTCACCTTATTGCCTATACTGTTTGTATGGATGAACTCATTTTGGACATATTGAAGCAGCTCAGAGATGGCTCACAAGGTGCTCTTGATACGCATCAGCTTGAGATGCTCATTAACTCGCACAACAGCGGAATTGACTCTAGCGCCCACAGTACAGAGCGCGAGAAACTCATTCCTAAACGAGCAATTCTCCCCTATTTTTTGCAGGTCAAGCAGAACAATAATGAGCTGTGGCAATCGTGGAATGTGACCTCTGAGCTGGAAGAAAGGTTTATCCGCTCTGTGCGCATGAAGCCTCGTCGCACTGCTTCTGGCGTGGCTACCATTACCGTGATTACCAGGCCGCATACCTGCTCAAGTAATTGCATTTATTGCCCGTGTGATCTGCGTATGCCTAAGAGCTACCTTGCTAACGAGCCTGCTTGCCAGCGCGCTGAACTCACGTTTTTTGATCCATACGTGCAGGTTGCAGCCCGCCTTCAGGCGCTTCATCAGATGGGTCACTCAACTGACAAAGTGGAGCTTATTGTGCTTGGTGGTACCTGGAGCGATTATCCAG
>CAUPCM010000022.1:0-16576 GCA_963509815.1 uncultured Atopobium sp.
TCTGCCCGCTTGCGGCTTGTACCAGCGCATTCTTCAAAGGAATACCAACGGTCAGTGCCTCTGCTACTGCGCGACGACCCTCGATAAGATCAGTTGCAGGCTTCTTGTTGCCGGGACGTCCAGCGCCAGCGCCTCGCTGTCCACCAGCGCCTTTCTGTCCGCGGGTGCCCTGAGTTGCGCGTGCGCCTTGTGCGGAGCGGCCGCCCTTTGAGCCCTGACCATTTTTGGCGCCAAAATAACCGCCCCAGTCGGCAGCCTTTTTGGAGCTGCGACCTGCAGAGCCGCCGCGACTGGAAGTACTACGCCCCGCAGCTCCACCGCGACCAGTAGCGCCCTCGGAACGAGTATTTTTAGAGGTAGAACGCTGATTTCTTGCCATAGTTAGTCTGCCTTACGCTTAAGTCGAGCGCCAGCGGCGGTATCTTCAATCAAAAGTCCAAGCTCGGCAATGCCGTCTCTAATTTGATCAGCAACTGCCCAGTTCTTCTGGGAGCGAGCTTCCTGACGAGCAGCGAGCAAAGCCTCTGCAGCCTCATCGGCTGACGTACCCTCATAGCCTGCTACCTGAGCGGCAAGCGCCACAAGCTCCTCTGGTAAATCAGAGGTAGACGCCGCCTGAGTCAAATCAATTCCCAAAGCTCCCGTGAGCTCGCACAACATATCTGCTGCACGGAGAACAGGACTTGCGCCAACGTTCTGACCAACCTCTGCAAGGTACGTATTTGCAGCAGTTACCAGCGCAAAGATAGCAGCGAGTGCTCCTGCGGTGTTGAAATCATCATCCATCTGAGCGTCAAACTCGCTCTGAGCTGTATTGATTGCCTCAGCAAGCGTGCTATCAGCGTCGGAAAGTTCGTGCTGAGCAGATGACTGCTTGAAAGCCCAGCGGAGATTTGCAACGCAGGTCTTCATGCGCTCAAGCGTACCAACGGTACCCTCAAGGCGCTCAAACGAGAAATCAAGTGGTGCACGATAGTGCGTTTGAAGCATCAAAAGTCTTACTGCATCTGCAGGATACTTATCCAAAACTTCCTTGAGTGTGTAGAAGTTGCCCAAAGACTTGGACATCTTCTCGCCATCAACGCGAAGCATTCCGGTGTGCATCCAATAATTGGCGAGAGGAGCGTGCCAGGCGCAAGATGCCTGAGCAGTCTCGTTCTCATGATGAGGGAATACCAGGTCAGAGCCACCGCCGTGAATGTCAATTGGAGTGCCCAGGTAGCGATGAATCATGGCACAGCACTCACTGTGCCAACCTGGACGACCTTCTCCCCAAGGGCTTGGCCAGCTAGGCTCACCAGGCTTAGCAGCCTTCCAGAGCGCAAAGTCAAATGGGTCGCGTTTCTCGTCATTAACCTCAACACGCTCACCTGCGCGAAGCTGATCAAGATCGCGACCAGAAAGAACGCCATAACCATGGTCAGAACGAACCGAGAAGTACACGTCGCCCGAAGGCACCGCGTATGCGTGACCCTGTTCAATCAAAGATTGAATCATCTGAAGCATGGCTTCAATCTCGTGCGTTGCGTGAGGACGAATATCCGGATCCAGAATATTAAAGCGATGCATCTGCTCGATAAACGCCTGAGAAAACTCTTCAGAAACCTCTTGAGCAGTCCTTCCCTGCTCAATGGCGCGCTGAATAATCTTGTCATCAACGTCAGTCAGATTCTGAGCAAAGGTGACCTCATAACCCTTGTGCATCAGATAACGGCGAATAACGTCAAACGAGAGGAAGGTACGGGCGTTTCCGATGTGAATCTGATCGTAAACCGTAGGACCGCACACGTACATGCGGATTTTGCCCTCGTCGATTGGCTTGAACTCTTCTTTTTTATGCGTCTGAGTGTTATAGACAAGCATGCATACTCCTCGAAACCATTGTGTATTGGTGTAAGTATAAACGGTTTGTGGAAAACCTTTAAGTTCCATACCTTACTAATCAAGATTCAATTTTGTTACCGTTCACGGATTAGTGCTGGATTGTTTTTTTTGTTTTATTAAACTTGACGAATAAAAATTTTAAGAATTTATATTTGAATCAAAACTGCAAAGAACTAGAAGACAAAAAAATCTTGCTCTTAACAACTTCAGAAGGTGATTCGAATGAGTAAGTTTTTTAACATTATCCGCTACTGTATATCTACCATTCTGGATAAGGGCAGTCTTGCGATATTTCTCTTTTTGTCATTCTTTGTCACAGCGCTTATGGTGATCCAACCGCTTCTTGTTGGATTTGTAATTAATCTTTTTATTTCAGGAACAACTTGGAGCGAGATACTTTTCTATTGCGCTGTAGTTGCCGCACTAGGAATCCTCATTGCCGGCTGCTCCTATCTTGCTAAAACACGGTATTGTCAGTTACAGGTTGATTCTGCGTTTACTATTGAGCGACAGCTGATTGACAAGATTCAACATGCAGATTCATCGTTTTTCTCGTCATATGATTCTGGACATTACCGTCAGACAGTAAATAACGATTCTAATGACGTTTCGATTTTTATACTTACACAATGTATGTGCTTTGCAACAACTACGGTCTCCGTCTTAGGCACGCTTGCGATTATTTTATATTTGAACCCATTAACCGCTCTTGTAACAGCTGTTCTGCTATTGGTGAGTTTTATTATCTATAAGCAAATCCAAGCTTCGGCCTATAAAAGATACAGAGAATCTAAAGAGCTGCAGTCCCAGTATGGATCGATTGAACTCTCGCAGTTCACTGATGTAGATTTCATTAGGCGTCATTCCCTCTTTGAGCGTTTCTTTAATCAGCACTATGCCGTCAATCAAAAGCTTCGTAGTGCCATTCATGAGCAGTACAAGCTTGAGTTTGGCGTACAAGAATTAAACAATGCTGTGATTGCCGTATTCCAAGCCATTGTCTTTATTACCTGTGCATATCAAATTTTCCTTGGAGCGCTGCAGCCTGGCTATATTGCAACTATTTCAAGCTATTTTGTATCGCTCTTAGGTTCTATTACGCTTCTCATGGAATTTGGTATGGCTTATCAGAGCATTATGGTAAGTCTTAATCGAATTGAGCAGATTCTAGATTTACCTCAAGAATCCGTTGGAACTATCGTTCCATCAGACGATGTCAATCAAATTACCTGCACAAATGTGTCTTTCTCTTATCCACATACCAATAAAGTACTGATGAACAACTTGTCTTGTAGTTTTACAAAAGGAAATATATACGCTATTACCGGCGGAAACGGAACAGGCAAATCTACATTTCTGAAGCTCATTAACGGAGAGTGGTCATCTCATCTATCAGGCAATATTGCCATAAATGAGGATTTGCTAACTCAAATTAATCAGTATGAGCTTCGAAAAAATACGCTTGGATTTACCGAGCAAGAGCCAAGCATTGTTGACGATACAGTAAGAAATAATCTGACACTGCTATGCAAAAACCAACCAACAGATGAAGAGATAATCAGCTATATCAAGCTATTCAATTTGGAAAAATTGCTGCTTGGTGACGATCAAAATCTTGACGTTCGCCTGGGTGAAAGAAGCTCTGCTATCTCTGGTGGAGAAAAGCAAAAGATTGCAATTATCCGCATGATGCTTATGAATCCAAGTGTTATGTTGCTTGACGAGCCTACTTCTGCGTTAGATCAAAAAAGTGTTGACGTCCTACTTACTCTTCTAAAGAAGGTCAAACAAGACCACATAATACTGCTCATATCTCATGACCCTAAAGTGGTGGAGGCAGCCGACCATATCGTAGAGCTATAACTTATTGCGCGCTACGTCCCAGTAGTACAACTGCCCAGGCAGCAATGCCTTCTTGAGTGCCCACAAAGCCAAGGCCTTCGGTAGTGGTTGCTTTTACGCCAACTTTATCTGGCGAAACACCCATGACCTCTGCCATGCGGTTTCTCATAGCATCGCGATGAGGGAGCAACTTGGGCGCCTGAGCTGCAACGGTGCAATCACAATCCAGAAGCTCAAAGCCCTCATTACGAACAAGCTGCATAACATGGGACAGAAGCACCATAGAATCAGCACCCTCATAAGCAGGGTCTGTATCAGGAAAAAGCTGACCAATGTCGCCGGCGCGCATAGCTCCTAGCAGGGCATCCATAAGAGCATGAGTCAAAACATCGGCATCGGAGTGGCCGAGAAGACCCTTGGTGTGCTCAATTTTGATGCCACCTAAGATAAGATCTCTGCCCCCTACCAGGCGATGAACATCGTATCCGTGGCCAATTTTAAGCTCTGGCATGCTCACTCAACAGCCTCACTTCCGGTTGCGCCTTCTACCAGGCGACGGCTGAGCGTAGCCTCAACAATTGCAAGGTCAGACGGGTACGTAACTTTCACGTTTTCTCGTTGCGACTCAACGCACAGCACCGTAAGACCAAGTCGCTCAACTAACGACGAGTCATCGGTTCCCTGGTAGCCTTCCTGGCGAGCTACTTCGTGGGCTTCAAGAAGTATGCGTGTCTTGAACACCTGAGGGGTCTGAGCAGCCCAGAACGTTGAGCGGTCAGGCGTATCTACAATGGTTGCACCATCTACGCGCTTCAGCGTATCAGTTGCGCGGTGAGCCAAAATTGCTCCCGCAATCTTAGGCGACTTGCGAACTGTACCAATGACCTGCTCAATAGTCTCTACCTCAATGAGTGGACGAACCGCATCATGAACAGAAACAAAATCATATCCAGCAGGCACTACCTGGAGCGCGTTGTAAACCGATTCCTGTCTGGTAGCACCAGACGTTGCAAAGTGAACGGGCTTGTGAAGTACAAGCTTGCCCACAACACTCTCTTGAACTGCAGAGCGTTTCTCGTCAGAGCAAGCAATCACAATGTGAGCTACGCTTAGGGCGTGATCAAACGCAAGGATTGACCAGCTCATCAGCGGAAGACCGCAAACAGAAATAAACTGCTTACCGTCAGGATATCCAAAGCGCTCGCCAATACCGCCGGCCACAATGACGGCAACGGTATCGGCTTTTGCTCCATGAGTTGTGAGGCGAGAAGGACGTGGCTTTGACACGACCTTTGCACAAGTGCTGCTTGCAGCCATTATTCTGACTTACCCCACATTCTGCGGAGACTGTTAGCAAGTGCACCGGGGTTCTCGACACCCAGAGATTTGAGGCTAGACGTATCGTTTTCTGCAACGTGAAGCAGCTGCTGCAGGTTATCGTAGGCGTCAACAATTCTGGCCGCAATCTCATCGTTGACCACGTGAACGCGGGAAAGTGTGCGCAGGCCCAAAGGCTCCATGGACGCATCTTCTCCGCGGCCATCGGAGTAACCTAGAATCTGGCCAACACTTTCTGGGGAGCGAAGCTCTGTGTTTGCCGTCTCGTGGAAGCGGCGGCGAATGGCGCGCGCCTCTTCAGCGGAAGAATCTACAGCGTAGTCGCGAATCATCAGGTTATAGGCCTCGTCGATACCGCCCAAATATTCCTCGCGCTGCATAGCGGTAGTTTTTCCCTCGCTACCCAGCTCCAAAAGACAAGAATCAAGCTGGTCAGCGGCACTCAAAAGAACCTCAAACAGGTAGAAAATACCTGCTACATCGCCCAGGGTGACGTAGTTATCAAGCTCAAGAGCAGTCAGGCGCAGAAGTGCGCGATCAAGCTGCTGGCGCGTATTTTGCATAGCAACCGAGAGCTGATTGACGGTAGACATAATGGCTGGTACCGACTTCAGCGGAATAACGTGACCATCAACGTAGACGGTAATCAACGAACGGCGAGAAGACACAGCAATCACAATTGACTTGGTGAGCAAGCTCATACGAGCGGCAGTACGGTGGCGAGTGCCTGTTTCTGCAGTTGGAAGCGTTGCATCAGGATTGAGGTGGAAATTGGCGCGCAGAATTCTGGTGAGGTCTTTGTCCACCACCACAGCACCGTCCATCTTGCAGAGCTCAAACAATCGATTTGCTGTGAAGGAAACATCAAGTTTGAAACCATCTCCGCCCGCAGCAAGGACGTTTTCTGTATCTCCCACGCAAATGAGAGCGCCCAAGCGGCCGGCGATAATCATGTCCAGTGCAACGCGGAGCGCCGTACCAGGGGCAGTCATCTTCAGAGCGGTGGCAATACGGTCCTCGTTTTCTGTTGCGCTTGGATCAAGTTGCGTTGGCTCCATGGCTCTCCCTCAATTACTTGCAGCTTAAAGGCTGCGTTTTGCGATCTGGTACGTTTATGGCTTCAATTTGTTTCAACGTTTCAAGTATACGGTTTTGTTGCCGGCGCGTGTAGTGACGGTTTGAAGAAGACGGGTTTCTCGCCCGGGTTTCTCGCCCGGGTTTCTCGCCAAGAGCTTCTGCCAAGAGAACTGTGCGTTTTAGCTGCGATACAAAAAGACCCGAGGCAGAACCTCGGGTCGGAGTGTCTTACTCGGCGGAGGACATCAGGTCGGACGAACCGCCTGCACTACCCTGTGGCAGCGAGGATGGTCCCATGCTGACGTCCATCTGATCAAGCTGCGCCATTGTCTCTTTCTTGCGAGGCTCAGGAATAACGCCCGTGGTCTTGGTGAACACAAGCTTCTTGCCCTCAGCGTCAACATCAACAGCAACAATGTCGCCTGCGGTCCACTGGCCAGAGAGAAGCTCCTCAGACAGTGGATCTTCAATCATCGACTGAATGGTGCGGCGCAGCGGACGAGCTCCGTAGACAGGATCGGTTCCGTCTTTGGCAATCAGATCCTTTGCGGCCTCGGTGAGCTCAATGGACATGCCATTGGCAATCAGGCGATCGCGCAGCTCAAGAACCATGAGGTCAACAATGCCACGAAGCTGCTCGGTAGAGAGCGACTTGAAGACAACAATCTCGTCCACACGGTTCAAGAACTCCGGGCGGAATCCGCGCTTGAGCTCAGACATAACACGGCTGGTAATCTCTTTGTCGGAGAGTCCCTTAGAGCCTTCTGACGAGAAGCCCATAGTATTGGTACGGGCAATCTCGCGAGCACCAATGTTGGATGTCATGATGACAACCGTATTGGAGAAGTCCACGTGACGGCCTTGACCGTCAGTCAAGCGACCTTCGTCCAGAATCTGCAACAAGATGTTGAAGACGTCTGGATGTGCCTTCTCAATCTCATCAAAGAGCAGAACAGAGTACGGACGCCTGCGGACAGCCTTGGTGAGCTCGCCGCCCTCATCATAGCCCACGTATCCTGGAGGTGCGCCAACCAGCTTAGCTACAGTGTGGCGCTCCATGTACTCGGACATATCGTATGATAGCAGGGCATCTTCAGAGCCAAACAGGAACTCTGCCAGGGCTTTTGCAAGCTCAGTCTTACCTACACCGGAAGGTCCCAAGAAAATGAAGGAGCCGCCGGGGCGCTTAGGGTCTTTGAGAGGACTACGGCTTCTGCGGATTGCCTTTGCAACCTTAACAACAGCCTCGTCCTGACCAACAACGCGCTGGTGAAGAATGTCTTCTGTACGAAGCAGCCTTGAAGCCTCAGTCTCGGTGAGGTTAGAGACAGGAACGCCGGTGATGCCAGAGACAACCTTTGCAATGTCGTCCTCGTCAACGGTGACAATATTCTTGTCCAGCTGCTCGCGCCACTCAGTCTCCAGGCGATCCCTCTCTGCTACCAGGGACTTCTCCTGGTCACGCAGACGAGCTGCCTGCTCAAACTCCTGAGCACTTGCCGCCTCAGATTTTTGGATACGAACGCGGAGAAGATCTGCGTCTACCTGGGCAATCTCTGGTGGAAGGCTCATCTTGTGGATGCGTGCGCGGGCGCCAGCCTCATCGAGGACGTCAATTGCCTTGTCTGGCAGGAAGCGATCCTGGATGTAGCGGCTCGAAAGCACAACGGCAGCCTTGATGGCAGCCTCGGTGTAGTGGACGTGGTGGTGCTTCTCGTAGCGGTCCTGAAGACCGTGAATAATAGAAATGGTGTCATCGTTGTTTGGCTCGCCGATGTTGACAGGCTGGAAACGCCTCTCAAATGCAGCGTCCTTCTCGACATGTTTACGGTACTCTTCTGCCGTAGTTGCACCGATGACCTGGATTTCTCCACGAGACAGCGGTGGTTTCAAGATGGATGCGGCATCGATGGAGCCTTCTGCGGAACCTGCGCCAATGACGGTGTGAATCTCATCAATGAAGAGGATGTCATTCTTGGATTTCTCCAGCTCAGCAACAACCTTCTTCATGCGGTCCTCAAACTCACCGCGATACTTGGATCCTGCTACCAGACTTGCCAGGTCAAGTGTCCAGACCTGCTTTCCGCGCAGGATATCAGGAACGTTGCCAGAAGCAATGAGCTGAGCCAAGCCCTCAACAATGGCAGTCTTACCAACGCCGGGATCGCCCAGGATAAGTGGGTTGTTCTTCTGGCGGCGGGCAAGAACCTGCATGACACGCTCAATCTCGCGGTCACGACCAATGACAGGGTCAAGCTTTTTATCTGCGGCAAGCTTAGTAAGGTTGCGGCCAAACTGCTCCAACATGGAAGCGTCGTCGTTTGCGCTAGGACGCATCTGACCAGCGCCAACAGGCATGCCAAAGATGCCACCTTCAATGCGAGGCTCTGCCATACGAGGACCAGCTGGTGCATCTTCTGGAGTCTGGGCAACCAGCTCATCAACGGCGTTTCTTACGGCATCGCCAGAAACACCCATGGTACGCAGGGCATCCATAGCACGGCCGTTACCCTCGGATACAATACCCAAGAGCAGGTGTTCTGTTGCAATATAGCTTTGACCGTGGGTCATGGTTTCTCTGTACGCGTCCTCTAGCACGCGTTTTGCGCGCGGAGTAAACGGAATGTGGCCGCCAGGAATAGGATCTCCTGCGCCCGTGGTGAGCTCTTTTACAGTTGCTAGGGCCTCATCATACGAGACCTCTAGCTTAGCCAGAGCCTGAGCAGCAATGCCCTCCCCCTCTTTGATGAGAGCAAGTAGCAGGTGCTCGGTACCAACATACATCTGGCCAAGACCGCGAGCTTCGTCCTGAGCCAAGCTCATGACTTTACGCGCTCTGTCAGTGAATTTATCAAACATGTGCTGAAACCTCTCAAAACTCTCTATATATTTCTGATTTATACCCATCAGAAGGCTCTGCAAACATACGACTCGCGTTGGATTTTTCTCCTCCGTACGAACCACACAAACGCCTGGCGAGAAACCCGCGCTGTCGCAAACTCCGCGTCGCACCGCCGCACACAAAAAGCCCGGTACCTGCAACGAGCGGATACCGGGCTGATACGTTTGTGTGCTGCGCAGGGCAGCTAAGCTTCCAAGCTCTTAGCGCTTCTCGGGCTTAAGCTGTGGGAAGAGAAGGACGTCGCGGATAGAAGGCTGATCGCAGAAGAGCATCATCATGCGGTCGATGCCGTAGCCGATGCCGCCTGCTGGTGGCATGCCGTACTCAAGCGCGCGGATGAAGTCGTAATCGTACTCCATGGCCTCTTCGTCACCCTGACGCTTAGCCTCCATCTGGGCAGCAAAGCGCTCCTCCTGGTCAACGGGGTCGTTAAGCTCGGAGTATGCGTTTGCGTACTCTGCGCCGCAGATAATGAGCTCAAAGCGGTCGGTCAGACGAGGATCATCTGCCTTGCGTTTGGTGAGCGGAGAAACCTCTGCAGGATAATCACAGACAAAGGTTGGGTTTACGATGCTCTTCTCGCCAAGCTCGTCATAGATCTCAAACAGCAGCTTGCCGGCCTGCCACTCTGGGCTCCACTCAATCTCGTAGCGATCCAGGACTGCACGGAGCTTCTCGACAGGGGTGTCAATGGAGAGCTCCTCGCCGGTGACCTCGGACGCAATCTCTGCCAGGGACGCGACGCGCCAATTGCCGGAGAGGTCAACCTCGGTGCCCTGGTAGGTGATGACCTCGTGGCCCTCCTCGCAGCCGCAAGCCTTGCGGGCAATCTCCTGGAAGAGGTTCTGGGAAAGCTCGCGCATGCCGGCCAGGTCAGAGTAGGCGGCGTATGCCTCCATAGAGGTGAACTCTGGGTTGTGCGTGAGGTCGGTGCCCTCGTTTCTGAACTGACGACCAAGCTCGTAAACGCGCTCAAGACCACCAACAAGCAGGCGCTTCAGCGGAAGCTCGGTTGCAATGCGCAGGTAGTTCTCGGTGTTCAGCGCGTTGTAGTGCGTAATGAACGGCTTTGCGTTTGCGCCGCCAAGGATCTCCTGAAGAACAGGGGTCTCAACCTCCATGTAGCCGTCCGCCTCCATGAACTGACGGATGATGGAGATGATCTGGGAGCGCTTGCGGAACACGTCGCGGACCTCGGGGTTCATGATGAGGTCAACGTAGCGCTGGCGATAACGAACCTCGCGGTCGGTGAGGCCGTGGAACTTCTCAGGCAGAGGACGCAGCGACTTGGAGAGGACCTCCAGCGAGGTGACTGCCAGGGAAAGCTGGCCGCGGCGTGTACGCATGATAGCGCCGGTTGCGCCGATGATGTCGCCAAGGTCGAGAAGACCTAGGAGCTCCCAGTTCTTCTCGTCAAGGTTGTTAATGCGACAGAAGAGCTGAATCTGGCCGGTATAGTCCTCTACCACGACAAACGCGATCTTGCCCTGGTTGCGGATGGCGCGGACGCGGCCGGCCACGGAATAGACTTCCTCGCCAGTCTGGCCGTCCTCGAGGTCAGCGTAGCGCTCCTCCAGCTCAGCGACGTGAGCGGTGACGGTGGACTTGATTGGGTATGGGTCAACGCCGGCGTCAAGCAGCGCCTGGCGACGGGCACGGCGCTGAGCACGCTCGTCGTTGATGGAAGCCTCTGGGGTGACCTCGATTGAGTCGACGTTCTCGGCGGCGGTTGCGTCAGCGGCGGCCGAGCTACCAGCGATGTTGTTCTCTACTTCGGACATGTATCCTCCACGTAAAAACGCCCCGCGCCAGACGGACACGGGGCGACCAAAATCTTTTGTGCCAGTCTAGCGAGTAATAGAGGTAATGGTGTACTTCTTCACCTTGCCGTTTGGCGTGGTGAACTCAACCTCGTCGCCCTTCTTGTGACCAATAAGAGCCTCGCCAGCTGGGGACTCGTTAGAGATCTTGTGCTCAAGGGAGTTAGTCTCAGTAGTACCAACAATTACATACTTAGTTGTCTTGCCTTTTGCATCAGCAAGCTCGACGGTTGTGCCGATTGCAACGGTGACGTTGCGCTTGCTGCCGCCCTCGACAACCTTTGCGACAGAGAGAATCTGGCGAATCTCGTTAATGCGGGACTCGTTGTGAGACTGCTCTTCTTTTGCAGCGTCATACTCGGAGTTCTCAGAAAGGTCACCAAAACCGCGAGCCTCTTTGATGCGCTCAACAATCTCGTCGTGTTTCTCGCCCTCACGATAAGCCAGCTCATCGACAAGCTTCTGACGGCCTTCTGGGGTAAGTACAATCTCTTTAGTAGTGTCCATCGTGTTCTTTCTGTTGATGGGTCAGTCGGTCTATACGTGTGAGATGGGGTTACTCAGCCTTTTTGGACTCTTCGTCCTCAACGAGCTCAGCCTCTGGCTCCTTGGCTTCTTCCTTGGCCTCAGACTCCATGCCCTCGCGAACGCTCTTAACGGTCTCGCCGACAGCCTTGCCGAGCTTTGGAAGGTTCTTAGGTCCAAAGATGACCATAACAACGACAACAATAATCAGAAGCTCAGGAATACCAAGTCCTAAAATCATATAAACCCCCAGAAAATCTTTTCCTGTAAAAGCGTTCAGAAAAAACGCCGTATCGGCTAGTATAACCGAGGGAAACCTTACTAACAAGGAATTAACATGGTCTTACATGATTTTTGGACATTTTTTATCTGGTCGACCGTAGCGGGGCTTGCCGTTATTGGCATTTACCAGCTATTTCTGTTAATTCTGCGCGCTCGAGGCGTTTTTGTGACGCGTACAAAATTTGGTCTCACAATGATTTTTGACTCCGAGGACGCCGACGGTACGCCCATTAGACTGCTCAACGTTAATGGTACGTTCCAGTCCGTGAGCTATATTTCTTCTGAACTGCGCTTTGAGCTTTGCGTTCACTATCACCGCATGATGGCGCAGCTTATCCAGCAGGTAGCCCCTCAGGGTCGCGTTGTGATTCTGGGCGGAGGAGGTTTCTCGCTGCCAAAGTACCTGGCCACGCATATGCGCGGAGCTACCGTTGAGGCGATTGAGATTGATCCGAAGATTGTCTCGCTTGCGCGCGAGCACTTCTTTTTGGACGAAACGTTGGCTGTGGCTTCAAGTAACCTGCGAATCATCGAAGATGATGCATGGAAGGTTCTGCAGAATGCAGACGCCGGCAGCATAGACGTGCTAGTGAACGAGGTGTTTGCTGGTCGCAAATCACTTGGACCTCTAGGAACAGCGGCTGGCGCACAAGTGGTCAAGGAAAAGCTTGCGTCTGGCGGAGTTTATCTGGCCGATGTTCGCTGTCCGCTTGAAGGTCGCGGATCTGCGCTACTTTCGCAGGTTGCAGCAGTGTTCGCACGCGAGTTTGCTCACGTCGCGTATGTGCCCGAGTGGCCTGATACTCCTAAAGCCCCAGGTAACAACCTCTTAATTGCAACCGATGCGGATATTGCGCTTCCTGATGGCGCCGTTGTAGTGAAATAACATCACTTTGAGGGCTGACCGCTATCCAGTTGACCAAGCAACATCCAATCACCCAAAGAAATTGCATATTCCACCTTGTTTATGCGGAGTTTTGTATCAAGATTTCAACCCATCAAATCTGATCCCCTCTTTTGGGTAAAAATCCGTTTAGTTGGGGATCAAATCACGATTGTGGAATTTTCTGCCTGGAATTTGCACAGGTGGCAAAAAATATCCAGATTTTGCTATTTTTGTCCAACTAAAAAACGCAGGTAAACAGCTTGCATAAAAATCAACTGTTACTGCATACACCAACTAAACGCATTTTTTACCACTTGCACCCCGAGCGCGCAACAAAACCGCAGTTGGCTGTGATTTGTACCGCCCCGGTACGGCTTTGTACCGCAATTTCTGACCCGTTTACCTTTGCCGAGAAGTAAATTCCTCAATTTCCCAAGAAAACATAACGTGAAATGATTATTGTTATTTCTGAAAAGCTACGAGAGCGCCATTAATGCCGCACGCTTAAACGCGCTACGCATCAGTCAATGTACCTGGGAATACAATGCACTTGGGAGTTGCTATGAAGACAGGTTTTGAACTACTGAATGATCCGTTTTTGAACAAGGGAACCGCTTTTACGCAGGAGGAGCGCCAGAAATATGGCCTGGTAGGTCTTCTTCCTCCAAACATCCAGACCATCGAGGAGCAGGCAGAGCAGGCATATGTGCTCTTTCAACAATACCCTGACCTCGAGACTAAGCGTCACTACCTGATGAGGCTTTTCTCTGAAAACCGCACGCTGTTCTACAACCTGTTCTCAAAACACATCGAAGAGTTCATGCCTATCGTCTACGATCCAACCATTGCACCTGACATTGAGCGGTACTCCCAACGCTACGTTGACTCGCAGTACGCATGCTTCCTCTCCGCCGACCATCCCGAGGACCTAGAGACCTCACTGAAGAACGCAGCTGCAGGTAGAGACATCGACCTGATTGTTGTTACCGACGCAGAAGCCATTTTGGGCATCGGCGACTGGGGCACTAACGGCGTTGAGATTTCCGTCGGTAAGCTCATGGTCTACACCGCCGCAGCCGGCGTTGATCCAAACCGTATCATGCCTGTTGTTATCGACGCCGGCACCAACCGCCAGGAGCTGCTCGATGACCCACTGTACCTGGGTGAGCGCCACAAGCGTGTCGACGAGGATCGCTACAACGCCTTCATTGACAACTTTGTGACCACTGTCGAGAAGCTCTTCCCTAACCTTTACCTGCACTTCGAGGACTTCGGCCGCTCACACGCCGCGGCAATCCTGGACCGCTACAAGAACACCTACCCTGTCTTCAACGACGACGTCGAGGGTACTGGCATTGTCACCCTCGCAGGCATCCTCGGTGGCCTCAACATTTCTGGCGAGAAACTCGTCGACCAGGTATATCTCTGCTTTGGCGCAGGAACTGCTGGTTGCGGCATTGCTGAGCGTGTGCTGCAGGAGTTTGTGGACCAGGGAATGGATCGCGAGGAGGCTCGCAAGCGCTTTTACCTGGTAGATCGCCAGGGCCTGCTCTTCGACGACATGAACAACCTCACTCCTCAGCAAAAGCCATTTGCTCGCAAGCGTTCTGAGTTTGCAAACGCTGATGAGCTCACCAACCTGGCTGCCGTTGTAAAGACGGTCCACCCAACAATCATGGTTGGTACCTCTACTGTTCACGGTGCCTTCACCGAGGAGATTATCCGTGAAATGGCAGCTCATTGTGAGCGTCCCATGGTCTTCCCTCTGTCCAACCCAACTAAGCTTGCGGAAGCAACCGCCCAGGACCTGCTGACCTGGACCGACGGTCGCGCTCTTGTGGCCTGCGGCGTTCCATCCGATGACGTGGAGCTGAACGGCGTAACCTACCAGATTGGTCAGGCCAACAACGCTCTGATCTACCCTGGACTTGGCCTGGGTGTTCTTGCATCAAAGGCTCGCCTTCTCACGGACCAGATGATTTCCCTCGCAGCCCACTCGCTTGGCGGAATCGTCGACACCACAAAGCCTGGAGCTGCAATTCTTCCTCCAGTCTCCAAGATTACCGAGTTCTCCGAGCGTATTGCTGTTGGCGTTGCAGAGGAAGCAATTAAGCAGGGCCTGAACCGCGAGCCAATCGCCGATGCAAAAGAAGCAGTTGACGCCCTCAAGTGGTTCCCTGTCTACAAAGAGCTCTAATACGCAATACGGATCCCGTACGGAATTTTAACGGCAAATAATTTAGCGAGAAACTCGGTTTAACAGCACTTTTGCGCACAACAAAGCCTCTTCTCAATGTGAACTGCCTCCCATTTCTTAGACACGAGAAATAGGAGTCAGTTCAAAACACACCTAAGTCGGATAATCTGTTAAAAAGACGTATACATGACGCAGAAATTACCACAAACATGCAGATTATCTTCATTTGATGTGTAATATGGCCGCAATTGTGCAGAATATCTGTCATAGGTGTGTTCCTTAGGTGCGGAATTTATCTATAGTTAAATTCTTTATATTTCTCTATTCATGTTTAAGCATATTAGATGAAGTTTATGCAAAGAGATGCATATCAGGTAGTGCGACCGCCTAGCTGCCTAGCTATCTTGATTAAGAACATGTCGATTCTTCGGCAGAACCTACCAAAGCTGCGCTATTTTGTGCGCCAGGCCTAAAAGCCGACGCTAACACGCTGCAGAATCATAATCCCTCGCATATGAACTGCCTCCCATTTCTTACGTCCAAGAAATGGGAGGCAGTTCAATGGCGAGAAGAGGCTTCTTTCTTGTGAGTTTTGCGGGGGGTCGCCCTACCCCGGCGGTGCAGTACCCTAGTCCAGCAATACCCTAGTCTAGCAGCACGCCTTCAACTGCAGAGGCAGAGCCGTCGAGGACGTTGCACTTTTGGAACTGGTGAACAAACCAAGTACGGAATGCCTTTTGGTCAACGCCCACGCATACGGTTGCGTTGGGTTTCTCGCCAAGATATCCGGCTAGGTCAACAACGGTGCAACCGCTTGTCAGAGCGCCGTTGCACTCAACGTCTACAAACACGTCTTTGGTCTCGAACATCTGAGGTGCCAGCAGGTAGGCCACGGCCGTTGGGTCGTACATGCTGAAGCCCTCCTCCTGGTAGTGGACGCGGTAATTGAGCAGCAGCTTAACCAGCATGTCGCCACTCTTGCCGGAGTTCTGGATGTTCTCGATGTCCTCGGGCATCACGCGAGCGGCGTCGCCCACCTCAAGGCCAACCATAGCCACATGAACGCCGGATGCAAAGACAATCTTTGCCGCCTCAGGATCAACGCCCACGTTGAACTCGGACATGACGCCAAGGTTTCCGCGGGTCAGAGCGCCACCCATCATGACAATGCGGTCGATATGTTCCTTGACCTGCGGGTATGCTTTAAGCAGCAGCGCAATATTGGTCAGAGGGCCAAGCGTCACCAACGTGGTTTTCTCGCCAGCGGAAGCGCCTTCCATAATGACGCGACGCTGTGCCTCAAGTGCGGTTTCTTCAAGAAGACAGTCCGACTGAATGCCATCGAACTCATAGCCTCTCATACCGGACGCACCGTGGACATCGCTTGCGTCCATTGGTTTTCTGAGCAGCGGCTCGGCGGCGCCTCGCGCAACAGGCACGTGTTGGTTCCAGAATTTGAGCAGCTTAAGGGCGTTGTTGGTGACGTTCTCTATGCCAACATTTCCGCTGACAGTAGTAATAAGCTTGATATCCAGCGCTTTTGCGGCCAGGGCAAATCCCAGCGCAATGGCGTCGTCGATTCCAGGATCTGTGTCGATGATGACGCGCGTCTTAGTTGAAAGCGTTGCCATAAGTCTCCTTTGTACGTTTGATCTGCGTGTAAGACGTATTTGAGCTATGCGTAGAACGTGTTTGAACTGCGATTTGGCTTGGTTGGAGCCGTTTTGAGCTGCGTGTGGGCTGCGAGTTATGAAGCAACAATCACTGCAATTTTAACCTAAAACTCAACTACCTGCTGATACGTTGGAATTGATTGCTGAGCG
>CAUPCM010000023.1:0-16155 GCA_963509815.1 uncultured Atopobium sp.
TTGTGTACGACTCCATGTGGGGTTCAACCGACAAGATGGCCCACGCTCTCCTGGATGGTTTTTTGGCTGAAGGCATTCCTGCCCAGCTCATCGACCTCAAAGAGACTCATATCTCCAACGTCATGTATCACTTCCTGGATTCTAAGTATGTCTGCGTCGGTTCGCCTACGCTGAACTCTAAGTTCTTGCCAAACGTTTCTGCGTTCCTGACCTATATGAGCGGCCTGTCTCCAAAGAACGACCACCGTATTGGCTTTGCGTTTGGTTCTTACGGCTGGGCTCCACTCGGACCAAAGATGGTCCAGGCCGAGCTTGAGGCAGCAGAGTTCACTATGCCGCTGCCTGTCCACGCTATCGGCTGGATTCCTTCTGACGAGGACCTGGACGCCGTTCGTGCGCAGGTCAAAGACCTTGTCGAGGCTGGCAAGCAGCTCTAATCTAGCGGTAAATTTAGCAAGACCAAGGCCCTCACATTCAGTCGAATGTGAGGGCCTTTTGCTGTTCAGCGAGCTAAGCGGATAGGAATGATGCAAGTGATCCCGAATTGACCTTGAAGTGGTAAAAAAGCCGTTTAGTTGGGGAATACACATTTCTGCATATAGCGTTTGCCCTGATAAAAATTTTCAGCACGGTAAAAAATCGTCTTAGTTGGGGTTATTTTGGCAAATTTTTAACTTTCAACCCCAACTAAACGCATTTTTTACCGTTTTGGGCACATAATTCTAGGCGTAAATGTTACGTATTCATATAGATGAATTATTTAGGTAAGTTATTCAAAATCTTGCATCAAATATTGGGAGCTGCTTGTTAAGTAGAATCGACGGCTGTTTGTTAGCCGAATCCACGGAGAAAACAGCAATCAATGGCATCAAAATGGCACCGTGCGACCGCTCATTCAGCTGGTGTCATTATGCCGCACGTATAGTTGGTGTCATCATGCCGCATCCACCCGATTCGTGCTTACTCGTACATCCAGCGTTTCGTGGCGAGACTGTGTCAAATTCCTGCAGACTACAAGGTAGAGCGCGTTAGAGTACAATAGACTACACAAAAAGTAACTTCGAAGAGGTAGGTGCCCATACACTCGATGGACATTGCGTTAAGTATTGGAATAACTCTGCTGCTTACCCTGGTAAACGGCTTTTTTTCTGCGGCCGAGATGGCTATTGTCAACGCTCATCGCAGCGCGCTTGAGGCGGACGTGGACGAGGGCGATCTCAAGGCCCAGCTGGTCATTGATATCGCAGCTGATCGTGGTTATTTTCTCGCAACAATCCAGGTTGCGATTACCCTGGTAGGCTTTGCGTCTTCGGCATTTGCGGCAACAAGTCTTTCCGAGCCATTCGGCGCTTGGCTGGTCAACATTGGTGTCCACGCTGACCTGGCGCTTCCTTTGGCCGTCGTGGCTATTACGCTGATTGTTTCGTTCTTTTCCGTGGTCATCGGCGAGCTGGTTCCAAAGAGTATCGGTCTAGCAAACTCCGAGGCAGTGGCCAAAGCAGTCGTCGGACCTATGAAGGCGTTCATGCAGATTGTGCGCCCACTCGTGTTTATCACGTCTGCCTCGGCAGATGCGGTTACCACGCTCATGGGCATTGACACTACCAACGACCATCAAGAGGTCACCGAGGAAGAGCTTCGCTACATCGTCAAGGATTCTGAGGACCTCTCTGAAGAAGAAAAATCCATGATCCACGAGGTCATCGAGATGGGCGACACCGTTGTCCGTGAGGTAATGGTCCCGCGTGTTGACATGACCGCCATGGAGGACACCGCAACTATCAGCGAGGTCCTTCGCGTCATGCGCCAGACAGGTTTCTCGCGCATCCCCATCTACCACGAGAATATTGACCGCATCGTGGGCATTGCTCACATCAAAGATTTGCTGGAGCCGGTGCTTGATCAGCACGCCAGTGACGAGAAGATCGCGCGCTTCGTGCGTTCCGCGGACTATGTGCCTGATACCAAAGACATCATTCCGCTGCTCACCGAAATGCAGACCAGTCGCGACCAGATGGTTATCGCAGTTGACGAGTACGGCGGAACTGCTGGCGTCATCACCATCGAGGACATCGTCGAGGAGATTGTCGGCGAGATTGAGGACGAGTTTGATCCGGACAACAAGTACCTGACGCAGCTCTCTGATAGAGAGTGGCTGGTAGATGGCCGTTTCTCGCTCAATGATGCGGATGAACTTGGATGGCCAGTAGGGGAGTCCGAGGAGTATGAGACTATCGCGGGCTTTGTGCTGGATTTGGCTGGTCATTTGCCTCGTCCTGGTGAGGTGTTTGAGAAGGATGGCTACGTGTTCCGCGTGCAGTCGATGCGTCGCCGTCGCCTTTCTTTGCTGCGCGTAATTGCACCAGAACCACAGGTAGACGGTGAATCTGAGCCAGCCGGCGAAAACTCTGACACATCAGAAAATGAATAACTAAAAGAATGATTACAATAGAGTGAACCAATAGAAAGAGGTTGAAATGGCGCAGTTGATTTCTATCAAAAAAGTTGTGGTAGGACCCAAAAACTTGACCGCTACCGTTGAGTTTTCGGCCAAGGCGCCACGTTTGACCTCAGAAAACGCTGAGGCAACCGAGCGCGTGCTTGAGCTTTTGCCAGGCCTCTCTGAGCACCTGTGCTTGGGTGACGCCGACGCCCGCTTTGGACTTGTTGCCAACGATACCGAGGTTGCGCACCTGCTTGAGCACGTAACCGTGGAGCTCCTGGCCCTGACTAACCTTGCGGGAGACGTTGCTTCCGGTAAGACTTCCCTGGTAGATTCTCGCCGCGGCCTCTACGAGATTATCCTCGCATGTCCAGACGACGTGCTGGTTGCGGCCTCGCTTTCCAGCGCCGTGTGGCTTCTCAACTGGGCATATGGCAGCCAGGACGAGGCCGATCCAGACATCAACGCTATCGTCTCTGGCCTCGTTGCGCTCATCCAGAGCCTTGACGGCGAGAAGACCGATGAACTCGCAGACTCTGCGGAACCTGAGGCGGACGCTGCACCCCAGGCAGAGAGCGTAGATGCAGAGGATTACGCTGCCGACAACTCCTCCGAGGACGTCGCTGACGCCGCAGCCGCTGATGCAGTTGAGGCTGAGGTTGCAGACGCTGAGGAGAACAACGCCGAGGTCGTAGGCATCGACGCAACTGACGAGGACGCGGTTGCGCCCGCAGATGTCGCCGAACCCGCAGCCGACGCCGCCGAGGCCATCGCCGACGAGTTCGCCGAGGCAACAGCCGCCGAGGACGCCACCGATGACTCCGAGGTCACCGACGTCCCAGACGATTGGAATATGATTAACGTTCCTCGTTCAAAGCCCGTTCGATAAACGCCCTTATTGCGGTATGATTACGTACAGCGTTTTGCTGTTTAACAGGAGGTACTTATGAGCAAGAAGTCTGCTGGTTTCTTTCTAGGCGCTATTTTTGGTGCTGCTGCTGGCGCTGTAGCTGGTCTTTTCCTGGCTCCACGTTCCGGCGAGGAGACTCGCGCTTTGGCTGCAGATGCTGTCAATGACGCATGGGATTCCGCACTTGATTCTTACGAGCGCACATCTAAGGTTGTGAGCACTAAGATTGACGAGGTCAAGCCTACTGTTGACGCAAAGACTGACGAGCTCCGCGCAAAGGTTGATCTTGCTCGTGAGCGCATGGATCAGCTCCGCGAGTCGCTTTCTGACGCTGTGACCTCTGCTTCTAACACTGTTGCTGACGCTGCCGATGTTGTTGCAGATTCCTTTGTTGTTCCAGAGCCAACCGCCACAACCGCTGAGGCCCAGGCAGTTCGCATCGAGAACGTTGAGTCCCACGAGCAGGAGAACGCTGGCGAGGGTTACCAGGAGGCATAAGCCTCACTTATAAGCAATGTGACGGGACGCCTTATGACGTCCCGTTTTTTATAGAGAGGTTTCACGTGAAAACAACCGAGTTCCTTGGCGCAAAAGTCCTTCTCCCCAAAAAGCCTGCTACAAAGGGCAAACACGCGGGAGAAGAGCGGTTTTCCAAGTTAGGAAAAATCCACAACGTCGTTTTTGCACCCTTCAAACAGGGCCAGTTCTCGCAGGTAGTGGGCGTGATGGTTCAGAAGCCCGACATTGCTGGCATGATTAAGCAGGACGACGCTTTTGTTACGCTGGACTCTCTAGAGACTATTGAGCAAGGTCTTTGCGTAAAAGATCCCGAGAATAACGTTGATAAAGCGGCAATTAAGCGCCTGAACTTGGACTTTGATAACTGCATTCTATGGCACGGCATGGAGGCTCGCACCAAGAGCGGAAAGAGCTTGGGCTACGTAAGTGGCGCTGAGTTTGACCAGGCCACAGGCGTGGTTTCGGCATTTTTTGTAGGAGACGGCGCTGGCTCAGAGGCACTGGTGGGTTCCTTTGCCATCAAGCCAGAGTGGCTGCTTGGCTACTCTAACGGCGCAATGGTCCTCTCCGATGAGGCAGCAGATGCCCAGCTCACCGGTGGTCTTGCTGCAAAGGCGGGCGAGGGTTACGCGGCAGCTGCTGCAAAGGCTTCTGAGGCTACCGCTAAAGCCGGAAAGGCTGTTGCAGAGGCTACCGAGAAGGGCGCATTTGCCCTGGGTAAGACGTTGGCCAAGGCAAAGCGTGCCATCGAAGATGCCACCGAGCCCGATGCAGAAGACGATTCCGAGCGTCCAGCGCCGGTTGCTGCAGAGGATGTTCGCCTCGAGAAGCCATCTCCAGAGGAGCAGGCCGCCGCAGAAAAGGCTGCCGCAGAAAAGGCAGCTTCGGACAAAGCCGCTGCTAGTAAGTCCGACGCTCAGACCGCGAGCAAGTCGTCGGCACAGGCCACCGCTAACAAGGCAGCTAAGGGCTTTGGTATGCAGCTTGGCCGCATGGGCAAGATGTTCTCAGATTTCAAGGATGAGTTCGATAAGGCCAGCAAGTAATAAACTGCTGTTAATCGCATAAAACAGAGGGTGAGAAGACCGATCTTCTCGCCCTGTTTTTGTGTCGCGGAGCTGCGGTGGTCACAGCGCAGTAATCGCAGCGCGGTGATCGCACGTACAGAGTTGGCGCTCAGCGGAGCTGTGCGACGCTCGCTACAAGCCCATGGCCTGCAGGATGAACATCACGATGGTCAGGATGATAACGGTGACGATGGTAAACCAGGTCAGTGCGTTCCAGATGCGGCCATTGGCGTACTTGCCCATGATGTGTTTGTCGGCCGCGATGATAACCATAAAGATGAGCAGAATCGGCAACAGAATACCGTTGATGACCTGGGCGGCCATCATGATACCAAAGAGGCTCATGCCTGGAATCAAAACAACCAGCGCGGAAATAACCAGCACGGTGGTAATAATGCCGTGGTAGACAGGAGCTTCCTGCCAACTGCGGTCGGCTCCGCGTTCCCAACCAAATGCCTCGCAGATGGCGCTTGCGGTAATGCCTGGTAGAACGCATGCTGCCAGGAAGGATGCGCCAACCATGCCCAGTGCAAAGAGCGTACTTGCGTATTGACCAGCAAGTGGTTCAAGAGCACGAGCAGCGTCGGCAGCGGAGTCAACAGAGATTCCATGAGGGAAGAGCACCGCACCGGTGGTCAGCATAATGAACCAGGTGATGACCTCGGCCAAGATTGCACCGGCAACATTGTCTGCACGCTGTGCAGGAATGTCGCTGGTATCCAGGTTTTTCTCAATAACATTTGATGCAACCAGGAAGATCATATACGGGCTGATGGTGGTACCAATGTTTGCGACCAGCAGCGAAATGTAGGACGGGTCGGCGGAAGGCTGCGGAATGATAGTGACGCGCAGGGCCTCGCCCCAGTTAGGCTGAGCCAGCACGCCGGCCACCACGTACGTGACAAAAATGCAGCTAATTGCCAGCAGAATCTTCTCGATGCGGCGGTACGATCCGCCAACAGTTAGGAGCCACACCATAAGCGCACTGATAGGCACTGAGACGTACGTCGGGATGCCAAAGAGCTCCATACTGGACGCAATACCTGCGAATTCGGAGAAGGTAACTGCAATGTTAGAGAGCAGCAGCGCGCCCATTGCTAGCGTGGAAAGGCGGATGCCAAAGCGCTCGCGCACCAGCGATGCAATACCTTTACCGGTGACACAGCCCATTCGAGCTGCGGTTTCTTGAACAACAATCAGCAGGAAGCACATGAGCGGCACGGTCCACAGCTGCGAATAGCCAAACGTTGCGCCCGCGCTGGAGTAGGTTGCAATGCCGCCGGCGTCGTTACCAGCAAATGCGGCGAGAAGACCGGGGCCCATTGCCATCAAAATGTACTTGAGGCTGTTTTTGTTGACCGGAGCCTTCTCTTTAGACGTACGTTTGCCCTGCTCTGCAACCGCGTCCAGCTCTGCATCTATGTCTTTTACCCGTGCGTTCTCTTGCGCCATTTACATCACACCAACAAGCGAGAGAGCGTAAGAGAGGACGAAGAATGTCACCACCGAAAGGCTCATGGAAATCAGCGTAAGCGTGAGACCTGAGGTTTCCTGGTTTTTCTCCTCACGATGGCGAAGTACAGCCAAGAAAATTGGGGTTAGCAGGAAGGAAATAAGCGTAGAGCCTGCTGCTGCGCCAAAGATCTGAATAATGGTCTGGTCAAAGAGCGCCGCGTAGAATACGCCTGCATTTGGATCGTACGGGTGGAATAGCGCTTCTAGCAGGGCGTGAGCTGCGGCGCCAAGAATGCAAATAAGTCCGCTGACCAGAAGACCCAGTAGAAGCGAGCGGAAGGCAAAGCCTAAGATAGAAGGAGACTTCTCGCTGCCAGGATCATCTGTGAGGAAGAAATTTGTCACGTAGTTGACGGTATTCTCGCTTAGGTTCAGCGAGATTGGCATCGTAATGGTGCAAAGAGCTGCGAAAATGCCCATAGTTGGATTGGACGTTGCAGCCGTTACTACAAAGGCAGCACCTACAACGGAGGCTACCCAGAACAGGAGCCAGAGGTTGCGGTGGAGGAACCAAATAATGTTGCGGCCACGGTCGCCAGAATCGGAATCGCCTCTGCCACCACCAGCAATCTGCAGGTCCTCGGCGTGCTCCTCTTCAAGAACGTCAAGAGCGTCGTCGACGGTAACAATACCCAACAGGCGGTTGTCGTCAGAGACAACAGGCATAGCCAGCAGGTTGTACTTTGCAATGTTTCGAGCAACGTCCTCCTGGTCGTCTTCCGGCGAGGCTGTGACCAGGTTCTTATTGGCAATCTCCTCCAGACGGGTTTCTGGCTCGGAGACAATCAGGCGGTTCAAGGTAACAGTTCCGGACAGACGGCCATCCTCGTCAGTAAGGTAGAGGTAGCGGACGGTCTCAAAGTCTTCGTCCAGGTTGCGCAGGCGATCAAAGGCGTAGGCAACGGTCTGGTCCTCAGGAACAGAAAGTGCCTCGGACGTCATAATACGGCCGGCGGTGTACTCGCGATATCCCAGCAGCTGCCTAATAGCGCGCTGCTCCTTAACGCCCATCAGGCGCAGGAGTTTCTCGGCACGGTCATAGCTTAGCTCGGAGACAAGCTCGGCTGCATCGTCTGGATCCATCTCGGACAGGATGCGGGATGCTTCTTTTTCGTTCAGGCCGCCGATGAGCTCAACTGCCATAGCATCATCGTTGAACTCTGCCATTGCGCCGGCTCGCTGCTCGTCATCAAGCTGGGCAAACACCTGGCTACGCAGGCGAGAGTCCAAGCGCTCGATGATGTCAGCGACGTCAGCAGGGTGCAGCTCGTCCAGAGTCTTGTGGGAAACGGAGAGCTTGACGTTGGAGAGGTCGCGCTCAACCAGGTCCATGTAACTCCACGCAATGATGCGCTCCTGCATAGGGTGACCCATAGCGCGCGCAATGCGAGTGACCAGGTGCTCAAGCTGGGGAGAAAGGCTGCGCAGCAGACCGCGTGCGCCAACCTCTGCGCCCAGAAGACGCAGCTGCGTTGAGCTAGTATCGGAAAGCTTGAGGTCGTTTACGCGGACAACGCGAATGCCGCGCGTATCAACAATTTGCTTGTTCAGAATATCTCGGGCCAGAAGAACTTCGTTAGGCTGCAGGTACGAGAAACGAATCTCAGTTGAAGGCACCTTGAGCCTAATGACGTCCTCATCGTAGGTATCAACGTACTTGCGCCAAGAAATCATCATTGGCGTGCGGCCAGGGCCCATAAAAGCAAGGGAAGTGATGCGAGGAAAAACTTCTCCGGTAGCAATTCCAAGGTCAGAGACAGAACCGATTTTCTCGCCTTCTGAATCTAGAACCGGATTACCCATTAACTGGGAAAGATAAATCATGTGTGCTCCTTACATGCGTCCGAAGACTAAAGCGTGGCTTTGGCGAGAAACTCCGCGTAATTGCCACGGGGACTGCATTGCGATTTCACCCCTCACGGTGCAAATCGGCACACCGCAAGAGGTCAGCGACTGTGAGGTCGAGGTTTCATGCTGACCTTTCTCTTCAACCAATAGGACGTGAATTGTGCTTGCGAGGACAATTCACAGATGTAACTATTTTAACGATTTTCTCGCGAGGCTGTAAAGACTCTTCACATAATCTAGCTGCTCGGATTTGGCTGCAGCTGAGGTGTGACCGCCACGCGTTCAGCGCACGACCAGCGCGCGGCCAGCGTGCGACCGGCCCGATCTACGAAGCTTCACGGCGCACAAAAAAGCCCGGCACCTGCAGGAATGCAGATACCGGACTGAGCTGGTACAAAGTGTAACGAAACAGCTCTTAGAACTGTACGTTTGGTGCCTGACGAGCGGACTCGTCGGTAACCTGGAAGCTTGTACGTGGGGAACGTCCACCAGCAAGAAGGTTGTTTGGGAAAACAGCGATGATGTTGTTGTAGTTCATAACAACGTCGTTGTAGCTCAAGCGAGCGTAGCTGAGGCGGTTCTCGGTGTCAGTAAGCTCTGCCTGGAGCTCCAGGAAGTTCTGGTTTGCCTTGAGCTCTGGGTAGTTCTCAACAACAGCAAACAGGTTGGTCAGAGCGTTGGAAAGAGTGCCGGAAGCCTGCATCTTCTCTTCAGGAGTGTGAGCGTTTGCAACTGCAGCACGAGCGGAGGTAACTGCCTCAAAAGTCTTGGACTCGTGAGTTGCGTAACCCTTAACGGTGTTGACCAGGTTAGGGATCAGATCGTTACGACGCTGAAGCTGTGTATCGATAGCTGCCCAAGCGTTATCGCACCTGTTGCTTGCGCGGATGATGTTGTTGTGAATGCTAATGGCCCAGAAAACCAGAAGGACAATAACTACAACTGCGGCAATAATCATGCTAAATCCTTTCAATCACTGACAATTTTGTGTCAGCCATCCATTTGGACAGGTTAATTATACCCAAAACTAAAAATCTAAGGCGTTTTTGATTAAAGCTTTTAACTTGTTAAGGAGTCTTTCGGTGAATGGAATGCGCGCCCACACACTGGCGAGAAGAACGTTGAGCTAGAAATGACGTGAGATGGAATGGAAGTTCTAAAAACGCCGTAGAAAAACTAAAAAATACCTGAAAGCAAAACGTGGAGTTGAGGGCCGCCAAAAATGGCGGAGAGGGAGGGATTCGAACCCTCGGAACGGGGACACCGCTCAACGGTTTTCAAGACCGCCGCATTCAACCACTCTGCCACCTCTCCAAAGCGGTAATATCCTACCTCATAATTCAGTTTTTTGCGAGTAGGGGATTTAGTAAGTTAGGTTTTGCTTCATAATTGAGGGCAGACATACGAGCGACAGGTTCTGGACAGATTTGCGTCAGAATCGCGTCAGGTTTGCGACAGAACCGCGTCAGAATGTGAAAGATAAGCGTCAGATTCGTGACGGATTCGCGTCAGAACTGCGTAAGATTTACGACAGCAATCAGACAAGAAAGGAGCAGCCATGAGTGGTGAATCGCAAGAGCCTTTGACCCCACAAGCTGCTCTTGACCAGAAGTACATGAAACTTGCTCTTGAGCAGGCAGAGCTTGCAGCGCAGATAGGGGAAGTGCCTATCGGAGCAGTTGTGGTGTGCGATGGAGAGGTTATTGCCGTTGCACATAATCGTCGTGAGATTGATAACGACCCTTCTGCGCACGCTGAGTTTCTCGCCATGCAAGAGGCCTCAAAAAAGCTTGGACGTTGGAGGCTTTCGGGCTGCACAGTGTACGTGACGCTGGAACCTTGCTTGATGTGCGCGGGATTGATGGTCAACGCTCGTATTGATCGCTGCGTGTTTGGCACGTTTGATCCCAAGGGCGGAGCAACGGGCACGTTATTTGACGTGAGTAGCGACCCAAGGCTTAACCACGAGTTTGCCGTTTCGGGCGGCGTATTAGCAGACGAAGCATCTGCACAGCTCAAAGCTTTCTTCAAAGAGCGTCGTAAAAGCAAAATTTTGGAAAAATAAGAATTCTGGAAGAATTATTTAAAAGCGATTTTGATTCCACTAGCGTTTATCAGTAAAGCCCCAAGACCAATAAAAGCCACTACAAGAATGAGCTTTATAGCCATTGAGATGCTAAATACAAAAGATAGAGTCGCGCTTACTAACAGGAATAATGCAAATACAGTGATTGTGATTAAGATTAATTTGTCTTTATCGTCAGCTGTTTGGGACTGAGACACGTGTCCTTGGATATTTTGAATAGTTACATTTTTATCAAAGACGATAGAGAGCGTAATAAAAGAATTTATAAGCACGAGAAGAGCATAGAGATACCAATAGTTGTAAGAGACAAGAAAATAGAGAAAACACCCAGATAATACAGCCCTGAAAAACGATATTTTTCCTGTTCTATAAAATGTATGAAGTCCGGCAAAGCCACCAACAAAAGCTAATAGCCCGTAGGTTAAGCGGGATTGGTATTTGCTTGAGGTTACTTGTTCAGATAAATTACTGACATCCGTCTCAGCCATAAGAGCCTCCAAAGTATGATGTAAGTACTCTTATAAATTCATAAAATAATTTATAAGAGTATTATATCACAATATGGAATAAATTTCATAAAGTGTTCTTTGGAGAATAGAATTGTTATTCTTAGATCACCTGGAAAATAAAGAAATCAAGGTAATGGCTCTCGGGAACACCCCAAAGAATTGGGTGGTCAGGAGCTTGCTGTCGCTCTTCAATTTGCTTGAGCTGTACGTTGGTGTGGTGAGCTGCCTCGGCAATTGCCTGGGCGAGAAGATCTCTGGTCATGAAGTGAGAGCAAGAGCAAGTTGCCAGGTAGCCGCCTCGAGGTAAGAGCTTCATGGCTGCAGCATTGATTTCCTTATAACCACGCATGGCGCTGCGAACCTTGTCGCGCGTTTTGGTAAATGCAGGCGGATCCAGAATGATGAGGTCGAACGGACCTCCCTCTGCCTTGAGTTGGCTGCGGTCGTTGGCTAGCTTTGGTAGGTATTCAAGAACATTTGCGCAGGTAAAGTCCATGCGATCAGCTAAGCCGTTGAGCTCCGCATTTTGGCGGGCAAGATCAATGGCGGTCTGGCTGACGTCTACGCAGCGGACAAATTCTGCTTCTCCCGCTGCTGCGTTAAGGCCAAACGGACCAACGTGACAGAAGCAATCCAGTACACGACGACCTTGAGCAAGCTGGCGAACTGCTCGGCGGTTGTATTTTTGATCCAAGAAAAAGCCGGTTTTCTGGCTGTTCTCCAGGTCAAGATTAAATTTGAGTCCGTTTTCAGTTGCAAGAACGTGAGTTGATGGCAGAGCAAGGGAACTTTCTGCAATGAGGCTATTCTCGTCAGGAGAAGCGCCTGTCCACCAGCCCTTATATTGTGGAAGTCCTTCTTTAAGGCGCGAAGGAGAGTCATTTCTCTCGTAAATACCATCAATGACTTGGCCGTCTGCAGGTAAAACCTCAAGCAACAACGGATAGATAACGTTGCGCAGACGCTCCATGCCAACAGTTCCCACCTGCGTAACAAGTACGTTCTCGTAGCGATCAACAATCAAGCCAGGAAAGCCGTCGGCCTCCGAGAAGATAACGCGGCAGCAATTGGTATCGGGCTCAGTACCTGGTAGAGCACGGTTTCCCATAGTGGTCTTGCGGTGCTCCCACGCCCAGCTAATCTTGCGACTCCAAAACGCTTCGTTGAGCTTATCGTTGGCGTTTCTTGTCACAATTCTGACGCGAATCTTGCTCATTTCTGACAGAAGACCAGTTCCCTGGTAGGTTCCGTTCTCTTCAAAAACATCAACAATGCAACCATTTTGAGCACGCTCGCCGCTTTCTGGAGATGCCTCCATGCGGATAACCTCGCCCTCAAAGACCCAAGGATGTCCGCCCGCAAGCGCGCGAGCTGCTTTCTTGGTGACAATAACCTGAGGATAAGGGCGGAGTTGCTTCATGATGTTCCTTCTCGCGAGAAGTGCTTACAAAAGGCTGGGTGCTTGTATATGCCTAGCGATGGTGTTTAAAAGTTACAGAATCAAATTGCAGAGAGCCATAAGAGGGAATATTGCCTGCGTTTGATTATAGATTACGTGTGTCGGCCGTATCTGCCGCCAAATCCAAATCCTTTGCCCCTTGATCTTGAGCCCGAGAACATCGAACGCGTGGTCTTGGTGGTAGAGCGGGAATCCTGGAGCATAATACGGCCCTCATCGTAAGAAAAGCCAGGTAGATCCCATGTGGGAATGAGCGCTTTTGTGAAATATTCAATTTCTCTGAGCGGCGTAACCTCGTCGGGCCCCATAAATGTATAGGCCTGACCTGCAGCTCCAGCGCGACCCGTTCGACCAATGCGGTGAACATAATCCTCGGGATCAAGCGGCACATCAAAATTGATAACGGCGTCAATGCCCTGGATATCAATGCCGCGGCTCATGACATCGGTTGCAACAAGAACCTGAATGGCGCCACTGCGGAATCGTTCCAGTGCTCTTGCGCGAGCCTTTTGCGGACGGTCCGCATGCATAACGTCAACCTTGAGACCTGCGACTTTAAGGTTTTTGTAAATGCTGTCAACGCGCGACTTTGTCCTACAGAACACCAACACACGCTCTGGCGCAGGATCAAACGAGTCGATAAGAGCCTTTAAGAGCTGCGGTTTTTGTCCCTGGGTAACTGAGCATAAATGTTGCTCGATTGTTGCTGCAGTCTGTCCGGTTCTTGCAATCTCGATGCGTTCTGGGTCTTTGAGCAGCGCATCTATGGTTGAGGTAATTGATGCGGGAAGTGTTGCCGAGAAAAGCAACGTTTGGTGCGCCTTAGGTAGCTGCTCCATAATGCGTCGGACGCTTGGCCAAAAGCCCATGTCAAGCATGCGATCTGCCTCGTCAAGTACCAGCACCTGGATGTTTTCCAGGCTTGCATGCTTCTTGTCGAGAAGATCTATCAGGCGGCCAGGTGTTGCCACCAGCACATCGCAACCTTTTTGCAGTGCGGTTATCTGGTGCTTGTAGCGAGCGCCACCAGTAACAATGACAGCTTGCTGACCAGTGGATGCGCAAACGCTTTTAGCAACGTCGTCAATTTGGGCTGCGAGCTCTCGTGTCGGAGTGATGATGAGCGCGCGGGGATACGCGTTGCGCTTAGCGGCGCCGCGGTTTGCGCCGCCGCGTTTGGCGTTGCGTTCGGCGGCTGCGCTGCGTCCGGCGCCCGCGTTACGCTCCTTGGCGTCGGGTTTCTCGGCCTCACGGGGTTTCTCGACAGCAATGCGCTGCAGCGTAGGCAACATAAACGCCGCAGTTTTACCCGTTCCCGTTTGCGCAGACGCAACAACGTCCTTGCCCGCGAGGACGGCGGGAATTGCTGCGGCTTGCACGGGAGTAGGCGCGTTGAACCCAAGTGTTGCTACGCCTGCCAGAATTTGCTCGTTTAGCCCGAGCTCGGCAAAAGTTATTTCCATACAAACAAGTATACTTATGTGCAACGATTAGCTAAAGGGAGTTGCCATGCCTATTAATATTCCAGATGGTTTACCAGCTAAGAAGACACTGCAAGAAGAGCGCATTTTTGCGCTTGAGGAAGAAGTTGCAGAACACCAGGAGATTCGTCCACTGCGCCTGGCAATTTTGAATTTAATGCCTAAGAAAATTCAGACCGAGACACAGATTCTCCGTTTGATTTCAAAGTCTCCTATACAGGTTACGTGCGACTTTATGCGTATTTCTTCGCATGAATCTAAAAACACCGCTGCAGACCATCTGGTCACGTTTTATTCAACTTTTGATGACTTCAAAGATAAAAATTACGACGGTTTGATTGTTACCGGCGCTCCTATCGAGGACCTTAAATACGAGGACGTTGACTACTGGGATGAGTTTTGTCGCATTGTTGATTGGTCTCAGGAACACGTCTTTTCTACCATGTACCTGTGCTGGGGCGCACTAGCTGGCCTGTACTATTTGCACGATATTCCCAAGAAAATGCTGGGCGCTAAGCTTTTTGGTATTTTCCCGCAGCGTTTATGCGATGAGTATTGCTTCCTCACCAATGGATTTGACGAGGTACATTACATGCCACATTCTCGCCACGCCGCGATTGAGACATCAGCTCTGGTGGATCATCCTGAGCTTGCGGTGCTATCTGAGGGATTTACCAGCGGACCCGCACTTCTCGCCACCAGAGATTTCCACGAGATTTTTGTAACCGGTCATTTTGAATATGATCGCGATACGCTTGCAGAGGAGTATTGGCGCGACTTCCACAAGGGCCTGCCTATTCGCCTGCCAGAGAACTACTTCCCTGATAACGATCCAGAAAAGCAGCCGCTGTTTACCTGGCGTGCGCACGCCAACTTGTTGTATCGCAACTGGATTAACTGGGTGTACCAGATGACGCCGTACAACACAGACGAGATACCTGCGGCTATTGCAGATCTTCGTAAGCGTGTTTCCGAGGCTGATCCTGATGCAAGGATGACCGGTAGGTTCTAAGCAGGCGTTTACACGGTGACCGAATTGCCAGCGCTTGTAACTGGTTGGACATCATTAATACCATAAAATAATTTATTGATACACGCGTATGAAGCTACGTGTAGAAACACGTATAGAGAGGATACGTTGATGAAGGTTGTCATTGCTTCAGATATTCACGGCGCTGCCGACTATTGCGAGAAGCTCATGCAGGTCATAGAGGAGGAGCAGCCAAAGTACGTTTTGCTTCTGGGAGATCTGCTCTATCACGGCCCTCGCAACGATCTTCCTGCAGATTATGCACCAAAGCGCGTTATTGAGATGCTCAACAGCATTTCCGATAAGGTCATTGCGGTCCGCGGAAATTGCGAGGCAGAGGTTGACCAGATGGTTCTGGACTTCCCTTGCATGGCTGATTACAACATCTTGTTTGACAAGGATCCCAAGACGGGCAAGCAGTTCACCATCTTCTTTACTCACGGTCACGTCTTTGGCCCTGGTATTCACAACAGTGTTGATAAGTGGCCTCAGACGCCAAGTATGGACGCGTTTGTGTACGGTCATACGCACAGAAAAGTGAACATGCAAAGCGCTGACCACCCAGAGGTCACTGTGTTTAATCCAGGTTCTGTGGGCATTCCAAAAGACGGCACCCATAGCTGCGGAATCTACGAGGACGGCGAGTTCAGGCACGTAATTCTCGGCGAGTAGCTGTCGAGCAGTCGGCGAGCGGCCGGCGGACGGTTGTCGAGCAGCACCCAGGCTGCATTGAGCCGTGTGCTGCACTCCACGCCGCGCACCCATACACGCAAATGGCGAGAAGATCAATTGGTCTTCTCGCCATATTTTGTGGAGTGTGAGTATTACAAGAATAAATGACAAGAAATATGTATAGAATTGCAAACAATGTTCGTTGATAAAAACTAATTGAATAAAAAAATAATGAACCTTTTGGAGAACTCTCTCGTCTTAGTAAGGGACAAGGAAAATCCTCAACAAAAGGAGTTCAAATGAAGTGCATTCAGTGTGGTCAAGATTTAGAAGAGGGCGCAAAGTTTTGCTACTCGTGTGGAGCAAAGGTGCAGAATACCTTTTGCAGCAAGTGCGGAGCTGAAATGCCTCGTGATGCAAAATTTTGCGGTTCCTGTGGAAGTAAAACCAGCGATTATTCCTCATTTCCAACTTCAGACAAATATGCGATTGAAACCTCGTTATCTGAAAGCGAAAGAAAGCTTATAAACGAACTAAAAAAACAAACTTCTAAGTTTACTTACGGGACACAAAGTAAGACCCAGGATATTCAGGCTCAGATTTCAGAACGATCTAA
>CAUPCM010000024.1:0-15923 GCA_963509815.1 uncultured Atopobium sp.
GCGGATCGCCACGGCGTAGTCCCACGGCGGCCGCAGACCCGCATCGTGAACTGCCTCCCCTTTCTTGGACATAAGAAATGGAAGGTTTTATGTTTTGCGCGCTTTCCGCACTCAACAGGCTAAAGCCTCAAAAAAGACTCTGCCATTTCCGGCAGAGTCCTAACATGCGATTAACGTATGTTTTCCGGTGCTCCAGCATTACCTATTACAGGGCAGAAGCGGTGTGTTAACTGCACTTTCACGAGTATCGTTGCGCTCATCATATGCGTCGTAAGGAGCCTTAGGGTCATGAACTTTGACTGGTTTGTTGACGTTACACACCTCATCAGTATGAGCAAAGACAAAGTTGATGTCGTCTGCCCAGCCTGTATGCCCGGTGATAATTTTGGGATTAAGTCCACGCTCACGCAGAATGCCCTCTAGCCTTGCAAGCGATTCAACAGCCAGTTTATTGTCTTCTGCAAGCTTATTGATAAAGCTATAACCGCCGTCTGCTCCCAGCCAGATGGTATCGGCAGAGAATAAATATTCGTCATCAATCAGGTACACCACGTGACCCCAGGTATGACCGGGAACAAGAATTGTTTCGATTTTTATGCCATCAATATCAAGCACTTCCCCATCGTGCAGAAGTGTCTTTTTATTTGGAATGATCACCTTTGGCAGCTTGAACCAGCCGTTCATTACACGGCGACGAACTTCTCCTGTTAAATACCTATTCTCAACATCGCCAATATAAACCCGCGCGTGGCTGAAAAGCTGGTCACTGTCCGACTCAATTGCGCCAATATGATCGGTGTCCAGGTGAGTAATCAGAATGTGCTCGATTGCCTTAGGGTCAATTCCCAACCAGTCCATCTTTTCTTGCAGGCGATCATAACTGTACCCTGCGTCAATCATGATGGTAGTACTGCCTTTAGTGTAGAAGAAAATATTGGCCACATACTCACGTATGCACCTCACGTGCTCATCAATGGCACCAGTGTTAAGGGGCTTAAATATTTCTTTACCGCGATACACCCATGACATCAGTACTTTTTGAAATCTTGTAGCACTCTTTGACATTGCTTCGCCTCGATCCTATTTTCCATTCACGGCGTCATTTGATTTGAAAAGCAATCCGCCAACGCGATGGACTATACGTGCAGAAAATGGTGTCTGAACTTGTCTTTTGATGTTTGTTAGATTTTGCTAACTAAATATTACCCCTCAACTGCCCGTAGCCTATGACTTTCCGCTAAACGAGTAAAAAACAAACGCCAACGTAAAAATAAATCCTGAACAGCAAAAGCCGCACTCCAAATACATCGGAATGCGGCTTTTTTACAGACGTACAACACAATGTTGCGTTTAAAAAAGTACTCATGAATCACGGGGTTTCTCGCCACTCAATGGTCCCTGCATATAATTTAAATAGATGCGCTACAATTTTTTCTTCATCCCCATTAAAATCGACATCATAGGCAGCTTCAACCTGCATATCGAGTGCTCTATGAGCCTCTAACAAATCCATAGGCATCTTATCTTGATCATAAAACTCTGCGAGCGTTCTATCGAGATAGCCTTCTCGCGCATTAAGAATTGCTCTCGTGCAAATTTCAATCGCCTCACGCTGCTTACTTTTTGGGTGAGGTCAAATGAAGTTGTTATAAACGACGTTGACAGAATAAGTAAAGTCAGACTTTAAACGTCCAGCAACAATTCTGACCCAAGCATTGTGAAATAATTAACTCATCACACCGAATATATAAATTTGCGTTAGCTAGTATCAATAATTTATTATTTACACTCTCTTAGTGCGGTCAATTCTAATCTCTTCTCCAAGATCATTGGTAAAGATTGAATGATCTCCAGAAGACCCCGACAGTGCAGATCCAAACACCCATAAAATAACCAAACCAGCAATAAGAATAGACACAAACCATAAAATCCCGCCAAGATTGTCTAAAATCCAAAGTACAATTCTAAACAGTACTTGAATACATAAGAACACCTTTAGAGAAGTATTCAATTCAAATTTCATATCAATATCAGAAAACCAAATGAGAAGAATAAGACCAATATAAGGAGCATACATCACAAATAGGACACCATTAATCACGTCTGTCGGAAGAACACCGAAACTCAAGGAAAGACTGTAGCAAATTTTGTCGTAGAAAAGCGCTAATGAATCAATCATCTCCGCGTTGTTTATGAAAATTCCCAAATCACCAACGAGCAGGAATCTCATTACGTAGCCGACTATGATAAGTCCAGTAAGTATTTCACCCAGAATACGGACAACACCCTTACTTTCACTCACAAATGAAATGGCCATTGAGATGAGCATTGTGCCAATTAGGAGAGAAACCAGCATTCCAACCCAGCCAGATAAATATATTAATCCAAAAGAAGTTCCATTTGTGGAAAGCTCAAAATGAACGGCTCCCGTCGCGTAAGCTGTAATTAAACTGTAAAGTGTATAAAGAAAGGATATTACTGCGACAAAAAACACCGCAGCTGAGCTAATTTTCCAAACAGCGTGACTCGGATTGGTTTTTAACTCTTGGATAGTGTCGTCAAACCAATTCCTAGCATTGAATTTGAACTCTTGAAGTTTACTATGTATCTTAGATTGTTGCTTATCTTGATTGATATTCTCCCCATGCATAATAGCACCCTTCTAAGCCAAAGCTCTTCGATACACCGAAGTTGCGGAGGGCTTTTATGTAATTAGAAAACACCGCCACAACTGTCACCCCTCAAATCGATTGCTTAAACGAGAGTCCAACAGAGGTCGATGCCTCCAATTTGAATTCTCGAAAAAAACTATCTCCCGTATACAGGCCAAACAAGCGAATATCTGCAATTATGACAATGATACTATTACAGATAGAAAAAAACGGATGAACACAACAACTACATTCATCCGTTTTTTTATCTAAGACCAAATCAAGACTATAAATCTGCTGAAATAGTATTTACAGCAAACATAGCTCAAATGGCGAATGTATGGTGGAGGTGCGGAGAATCGAACTCCGGTCCAAAGCAAATCCTAGGCAGGTGTCTCCAAGCTCAGTTACTAATTAAATCTCAAGTACCGCACACTTAGTAACAGGCGTTTGGTACTCCAGTTGGTTCAATCTTTTTGTAAGGCATACCGACTACGTCCTTACAAGCATCTCCCTAAAATGACGTCACCCTGAGAACAGGAGAAAATCCCAGTTAGACGCGCTGAACTAAATTAAGCAGCGAGAGCCATACGAGGCTCAAAAGTAAGAGTGTTGTCAATTCAATTTGACGTTACCCCTGTTTTACGTGGCGAGGAGACCACGGCTTGCTGCCCACCGCAAACTCACCTTGTCGAATCCAGTCACCCCCAATAATGAGAGAAACTGCCACCATGCAGTTTTCAATGTTCCTGAATTGCGTGTGCGTGTGACGCCGCCTGCAATTCAAAGTGTAGAGAGTATACCCCATGAACTGCCATTCTTTCAGAAAAGATATGACTATTTTGGGAACGGCTTACTTTGCGGTTACTTGACGGTTACTTTGCAGCTTTCTTAACGGCTTACTTTGAAGACTTACCGTGAGCTTCTAGAACTTGTTTCTCGCGATCAATAAACATGACCAGAATAACCACCAAAAGCGCCGCAGGTGAGAGCCAAATCATATGAGTACCCATCAACGGAATAAGCAAGTTGCCCACTACCGCACCAGCTACAAAGCAGAAAATAGTTCCAAAGTAGAGCAGCGAGGTCTCAATGTGGACGGACTCGTGCGTGTGCATATATGCGGCTATTTCTTGCGTTCCGCCACGGAGGTTTCCAATGCACATGGTTGTGGCAAACGCGTGTCCGTGAAGCTTTCTAAATGCCTGGACTTGAATACCGCACGCAAGAGATGTCAGGCTGTTTGCCAGCAGGTTCATATCGGTTGGAAGTAAAGAAACTACACCTAGAAGCGCAATCTCTACGATAACCGCCAGCTGCCTCCAGTGCAGATGTTCTTCTCGCGCAATGGCTCGTATGGCATACGAAACTGCAATACCTATAGCAAAGGCCAAAACTGGCAGAGCGTATTTGAGGCACTTTTCAAACGATCCGCTGGTCAGATTCACGCCCAAAAGCAGCAAGTTTCCGGTCTGAGCGTTGGCAAAAACACCGCCGCGCACCAGGTAGGAATAGGCGTCCATAACTCCGCCCGAGAAGGCCAAAAATGCAGCAACTTCCACCGAATCTGACATTTGTAGTGCGTGCTTCAAGACTACTCCAACCAAAATGCGCACATCAACGACGCATATCACGCAGACGTATACGAAAAGCGATGCAGGTTAAATCCTACATCGCTTTTACGATTTTGTTTGGGTGATCATCAAAGAGGTTACCAAAGTGCAATCTTGCACGGACAACCTGTCTGACTAATTTGTGGGGAGTTTACTCCTCAACAAGCTCGAACATCTCAGGACCAACGCCACAAACTGGGCAAACATAGTCCTCAGGAAGCTCTGGAGTGTCAACCTCAACCTCGTAGCCACAAACGGTGCAAACAAACTTGTAAGTAGTCTCTGCCATTTTTATTCCTCTCTCCAAGCGCTGATGCGCTTTTCCTTCTATTCGCGCAGTTAACGCGGACGGCAACTAACCGTGGCCCTTATCCGCGGTTAAGTGCTCATGCAGATAGTAACAAATCTTGAGTGATTCTAAAGCATTATTTCGAAAATAGGAATGATTCTCATAAAATTCGCACGAAATTTTTTGCGAGAAGTTCGGTGTGCTCCGAGCGTTGACCGCTTCCAGTAACGCACTCCGAGCAATGGCGCTTCCGCCGGCCGCGTGCTCCTAGTAGCGGCTGCGCTCCTTGAGAGCTCGCTGAATCTCGCGGTCAGAATCACGCTTGGCTGCAGACGCACGCTTGTCGTAGAGCTTTTTACCCTGCGAAAGCGCAATCAACAGCTTGACGCGGTTATGCTCGTCAAAGTAAATCTCAAGCGGAACCAGCGCCAAGCCTTTCTGGCGAAGCTTTCCGTCAAGATAGTCAATCTGCCTGCGGTGAAGCAGCAGCTTACGCTTTCTATCTGGGTCAACGTTCCACACGCCACCGTTTGTGTACGGGTGCAGGTGCATGCCGTGAATCCACGCCTCACCGTCGCGAATGAGACAGAACGTATCGGTCAGCTGGCAGCCACGCTCGCGCAGGCTCTTGACCTCGGTGCCGGTGAGCACCAGGCCGCACTCAAAGGTCTCGCCAATCTCGTACTCATGACGAGCAGAGCGATTGCGTGCAATCGACTTCTTGCCCTGCTGTTTTCCCTGGGTCTCGGCCATGCTTACTTGCCTTCCCCGTCTGAAGTTTCAGCTGCATCGGTTTTCTCGCCAGATGTATTACCGGACGAGTTGCCAGATACAGGATTGCCGCCCGCGGTAACGCCCTCGGAGATTGCGGCGTCGCGGACAAGCTGCAGAAGCGTAAGAGCTGCCTGCTCGCCCACAAGATCGCGAGCGCGAATGGTCATCTCAGTTGCGGTAGCTCTGTCGCCCATGGCGGCGCAATCCTGCGCACACATCAGCAGGCAAACCGCAATCTCGGCGTTGGCACCTGTTGGCAGGCCCTCTACCTCAAGCAGGTCGTTTGCCTCTTCGTCGGTAAGACCATCAGGGTCTTTAGGGGTGCCTGCAGCTTGGTCAAGCGCAGCCTCAAGAGCACCGTCCTTGACTTCAAAGCGACGAGCAGCCCTCAGACATGCTGCAGCCTGCTCAAGCCTACCCTGAGCCTCAAACCAAGCAGCAAAGTTCAAAAACGCCCTGGTCAGATGCCTTGCCTCGCTTGCGCGCTCAAAGACGCCAAATGTCAGGGCAATATGCTCACGAATATCTCCTGCAATCTTAAACAGGTCAGCCAAATCAAGCCTAAATCCGCAGTTCATTGGATTCCAACGAATGGCAGTCTTCAGCGCATTCATGGCGTTTTCGTAATCGCCAGTACGCACGTAAGCCATTGCAAGGTCTCCGTACAGGCGATCAAACGGCTCATGAACGTCCTCAAGCTTGCGAGGGTCGTTCTCCACGCGCCTATACGCTAAACGGTCAAACAGCGTGGGGAACGCAAAATACTGCAGCTCATCTGTGGTTTGGCAGTTACAATCCACATATTCCTCAGCGTCTTCAGCCAAACGAAGCAGCAGCTCAAGGGCTTCTTCGTTCTGGTCCTGCATCATCATGCCTTCAGCGCGCATCAGCTCATCTGAAAGTGCCGAAAGTGCCATCTTACTCACCTATCATTCAATATCAATCATGCAATCATCTGTGCGGATGCTTCATAAACCCGCACGTAATCTACCTGCTTATTATTCCACAAGTGCCAAATCAATCTGACCACGAGCCACATTTACGCCAGAAATCTTCACGCGCACACGTCCGCCAATGCGATACGTTTTTCCTGTTGATTCCCCTATCAGCGCCAGAGTCTCCTGATCATACACGTACCATTCGTGACCCAAATCCCTCACGGCGAGAAGCCCGTCGGCGTAGGTACCGTCCAGTGTAATGAACAGGCCAAAACGCTCGCAACCGTCAATGGTTCCCCACGTTTCTTCTCCCAGACGGCTCTGATAGTACTCAGCCAGCTTGATCTTTTGCGTAGCACGAGCCGCCGCATCTGCCTTGCGCTCCTGCTCAGAGCAGGTACTGCAGATGTCCGGTAACGCGCTCAACTCTGCGCGAGATGCCGTCTGACCACGAAGCAAACGTTTGAGTGTGCGGTGAACTATCACGTCAGGATAGCGCCTGATTGGCGAGGTAAAGTGGCAGTACGCATCCGCTCCCAGAGCAAAGTGACCCTGGTTGGTTGGCAGATAGATGGCTCGTTTTTGGGCCCTGAGCAGCTGTGCATTTACCACGCGAGAATAACGCGTGCCGTGAACCGACTCCAGCGCTTCTTGCAATGCCGCCTGATCGCCAATGGCAATACGAGACGCAACATCTGGCTCAAGAGCACCCATCGCCACAAGTGGAGTGACCGCAAGCTTAAGTGACTCCGGAGAAGGCTGCTCATGCACGCGATATGCCGACTCCAAGTCATGCTGACTGAGCATGTGCGCAACGCTCTCATTGGCTGCAAGCATTGCTTCCTCAATGAGCCCCGTTGCTTGGGTGCGCTCGCGCACCGATACGCCAATAGGCTTGTTATCCTGGTCAAGCACTACGCGCGTCTCTACGCTCTCAAAATCTACTGAGCCGCGTTTCTCGCGAATTTCTTCTCTCAGTGCTCTGATTTGATTGAGCACGTTAATCATTTCTTTGATTGCGCCGGCATCTTCTCTAGGCACGGCAGAGTCAAGTGCTGTGGCGTCTCCTTGAAGATAGCTATCTACCTGGTCATAGCTAAGCCTCGCCCGCGAGCGAATGACGGAATTCATGGCAGTTGCGCCAAGAATCTTGCCCGAGCTGCTCAGCTTCATCTTTACCGACATAGCCAGCCTATCTTCAGCTGGTCGCAGAGAACACACGTCGTTGCAGAGCTTTTCTGGCAACATAGGCAACACGCGGTCCACTAAATATGCCGAGCAGGTACGCATGCGAGCTTCCAGGTCAATGGGAGAATCCCATTTTACGTAGTGGGCCACATCTGCAATATGAACCCAGAGCTCAAAGCCACCATCTTCAAGCTTCCGCGCGCCAACGGCGTCGTCAAAATCTTTAGCATCTGCTGGGTCTACGGTGATGCACAGCTCTTCTCGCAAATCGTGTCTTGAAGCATCTTCTGCAAGGGCTTTATCTGCGTCAACGGAGATTTTCTCGGCTTGTCTCAGTGCCTTGATAGGAAATTCCGTTGCCAAACCGTACGAAGCAATAGTTGCCTCAACGTTCATGTCCAGATCTTCGGCTGATCCCACGCGGCGTTCAATAGTGACTACAGCAGCGCTTTTACGCGTTGGATACTCTGTGATGCGCGCGACAACCACGTCGCCCTCAAAAACGTAATGACGCCCAACAGAAGGGTCTTCTGGAAGCACAAAAAAATCTCGCTGAATACGACTATCCAGCGGCACCACAGCGCCAAGTGGACCGGCGTCATGGTAGATGCCCAAAAACGTCTGAGTAGCACGCGTAAGCACAAAACGCACGTTTGCCAGAGGAGTCTTTCCCTTGGCCGAGACCAGCGAAACCTGGACCTCGTCTCCGTGCATTGCCTCATGAATCCCGTGCTTGGCCAGCGCATACGTACCCTCAGGGGTGCTTACGGTAGCAACTCCTGGGCGAGAAAGACTGAGCGTGCCTGTAAGCAGCGCCGATGGTCGCTTTGAGACTTTTGCACGCCCCTGACGACGGTTTCCTTTATGTATGCGTTTTCTAGCCAAAAATCCTCCTGTAGGTAGAAGTCAGCACCTTTTGCGCTGACCCAATGAATCTTCTGATATGTACCCTAAAGTGCCTTGTGATAGACGATGCACAGATAAGGCGAGAAGTTCCAGGGACCCCGCTGAGCATTTCGACGGGTTTACATCGCGGCTCTTGACGAGTTTGCATCGGGGCTCTCGACGGGTTTCTCGCCATCCCTGCACACACAAAAAGAGCCCCTATGCAGAGACTGCATAGGGGCTCCAGAAGGGATTGGTTTACCTCTTAGAAGGTGCCGCGAATAACCTCGCTGCCTTCCTTCATGATAACTTCCATGTTATCTGGGGTAAGGTCGCGGATGTTAGCAGCAACGTCGCCCTTGACAACCAGGAGGTCAGCAAGCTTGCCAGCCTCGAGGGAGCCAAACTCATCCTCGTGGTGAACCATCTTAGCGCCGTTAAGGGTAGCAGCCTTGATGGTCTCAAGAATGGTGACGCCAGCCTTCTCAACGAAGTCATACATCTCATCGATGGTGACATAGCCGTAAGGAGTTACGAAGCTGAAGGAGTCGGAGCCGATGGTGAGAGTGACGCCGCGCTCGTTAGCAGCACGGAGGTTCTCGTATGTACGGTTGAGGCCCTTCTCAACAACAGTGTCGCCTGCAAATGCGTCAAGCTCTGGAGTCCACTCTGGTGGATAAGTTCCGTACCAAGTTGGCAGGAAGCCGATGGTAGGAGTGAAGAAGGTACCCTGCTCGCACATGAGGTCCATGGTCTTTGCATCAAGCTCGAAGCCGTGAATCATCTGCTCGCAGCCGCAACGGACGGAGTCATAAGCTGCGGAGAAGCTGTTGTAGGAGTGTGACCAAACAGGAATGCCAACCATTGCTGCCTCGTCGCAAACTGCCTTGATCTCCTCGTAGCAGTAGTGCTGATCGCGACCGGAGTCCCAGTGCCAAATGCCGCCACCGGTTGCCCAAATCTTGATTGCGTCTGGGTTCTCACGAAGGCGACGACGAACTGCCTTACGAAGATCCCAAGGACCGTCTACCTGATCGCCCCATGGGTGACCATTCTTGGAAATCTCCTGTGGGAGCTGGTGGCAGTCACCGTGACCAGCAACGCGGCAGAAGCCAAGGCCGGTAGCGTAGATACGTGGGCCTTCCATGATACCCATGTTGACGAGGTCACGAATTGCGATACCATTGCGGCCAATCTCGCAGACGGTGGTAAGACCGTGAGAGAGAGCGTCCCAGGACTGCTTGACTGCGCATGCCTGCTTCTGAGCAACGGACTCGATAACCCAGTCGTTATCGTTGTCGGTCAGGTTGCCGGAGAAGTGCAGGTGGGTATCGATAAGACCTGGCATAATGGTGCGGCCCTGGATGTCACGGACCTCATAGCCCTCTGGAACCTCAGTGCGAGGACCAGCATAAGCGATCTTCTTGTCGTCTACGAGGACAAGAGAATCCTCAACAGGAGCGGCGCCAGTGCCGTCAACGAGCTTTCCGCCTACAAAAGCAATCTTACTCATTTCTTTCCCCCTCTAGTAGATGATAAAAACTATCTTTTTGCGCCCACCCTTTTTGGGCGCAAAAAATCCAAACTAAAGAAACAAATAACGTGCTTAGTTCAACGTACCGATGAAACCTTTAGAGCTTGCAAGCAACTTATGCTGCTGCCTTCTCAGGCTGACGACCAAAGATCATGAAGATGGCCATACCAATGACAATCCAAGAAATGGTGATGATCCACTCAACTGGCTTCAGTGCTGCAGGGCTGAAAGGAACAACCATCAGACCGATGATGATACTACCAGCAAGAATTGCAGCAAGGATACCTGCGATACCACCGTTGACCTTGTAAGGACGAGGCAGGTCTGGCTCGGTCTGACGCAGGCGCAGGCAGGCAACGCCAGCCATGGTGCATGCGAAGATGAAGCCAAGAGAAGCAACGTTGGTCAGAGGAACAAGCATGTTGCGGCCAAGGAATGGACCAACAAGGGTCAGGCCAGCCATGAACATGTTTGCAGTCAGAGGTGCGCCAGACTTAGGATCAATCTTTGCGAAGGACTCAGGGAGCATCTTCTTACGACCAAGAGCAAGCATCAGACGAGTGGAAGCACCAAAGAAGGAGTTCATTGGGCCCAGAGGTCCAAGCGTTGCAATGATGAGCATTGCAATGTAGAAGAACAGGTTGATGCGCTCGAGAACTGCAAGTGCAGGAACGGAAGACTTAACAAACTCGTGCCAGTCAATCATGGTTCCGAATGCATAGATGCAGATGAGATAGAAGACACCAGAAGCGATAAGTGCAAGTGCAGGAATGATGCCAAACTTCTTCCAGTCAAGGTCAGCAGAAGCCTCTTCTGCCTGCTGTGGAATGGTGTCAAAGCCAGCGTAGAAGAATGGAGTCATAACAAGAACTGCAATGATGCCACCAAAGAAGCTGGTAGCCTTTGTAGCCTCGCCGCCTGCAACCTCAGTTGCCTGGGAGAAGACTGGGAGGCCGTTGCTTGGAGAACCAGTTGCAAAGGAGATAACCATTGCAAGGATCATACCAGTCAGCAGAGCCTTAGTCAGGAAGCTCGAAAGCTTAGCTGCTGCGCCAGCACCCTTAAAGTTAAGGAAGATGACCAGGATAGCAAAGCAAAGAGCGATGACTGTTGGCCACAGATAAACATCTGCACCAAGAATGGTGTAGAGCTTAACGGACCTCAACCAAGAAAGAATAGGGAATGCACCAAAACGGTCGGTGAGAAGCGTGGAAATAGCAATTGCCTCCCAAGGGCACAGTGGAGCGTTACCCAGAAGGAGCATCCAGCCAGTAAAGAAGCCCAATGGGCGACCGAATGTCCTGTCGACGTACTCAATGATGCCACCAGAAATTGGAATAGCAGCAGTAAGCTCGCCAAAAACACATCCAATTGGTACAAGGAAAATTGCGCCAATTGCGAATGCGATCATCGCGGGGAATGGTCCTCCACCAAGAACCATCCAGTCGCCTACCAGGAGCACCCATCCGGTACCAATAATCGCACCAAATCCGATGGTAAAGAAGTTGAATAGACTCAACGACTTTTGCATCTCAGGTGCCTCGGCATTTTCTGCCATGTCCCACTCCTTCCCGTAATAACTCGGACGAAGAACTTAATGAGACTATGTTTGCACCCGAAGCCATTTGAAAAAAGAAGTAGCGCCCTCTGGGCGTCAGATAAACCCGTAAGCGTAAAGGCTACAACCGCGAGCGGTAGTTAAATCTTTTTACGTCTTTACCAAAATCTAATAACAGTTATGCAATTTTCAAATAGTGAACGTACGCAGATATATATCAATCTTTAACTTAAATATTTTAAAAACTCTTCTGTAGTGCGCGACATCTCGCCTTTTACACGATGTGTAATGAAAACATTACGATGTACAGGAGTTTCAAGATGATGTACGTCAATATCAAATTTTGTACCTTTTGTTGCTTCAAGTGGCAATAAACTTACACCAAGACCCGACTCTACCATGGACATAATGGTAAAAGAGTCCGATGACGCAAATGTCATGCGCGCATTTTTAAGTTGCTTTTGAAGCAACGGAGCTGTCTCAATATCAACGATAAAAGGCTCTTCAATAAGACGCTTGACGGGAATTGTCTCAAGGTCCTTCTCGTAATGTCCTTTTTGAGAAACAACAACAACTTCATCATGATCAAATAATGTTGAAGTAAATCCCTGATCAGTTGCGCGAGTCATAGTAAAACTAATATCCACTTTACCCTTACTAATCAGGCGCAGGGCTTCTCCATACGTACACTCAATAACTTCAACTTTGATGTTTGGATGATCGGTCATGTACTTCTTTAGGTGACCTGGTAGTGCTCGTGAAAGAAAGCTCGAAGGCGCAGCAATAACAAGATTGCCCATCTCAATAGCACTGACGCGATTAACTTGATTGCTCAACTTGCTGTATGCCTGGCACACTTCTTCTGCAACAGGCAGAAGCGTCTTTCCCTCAGGAGTCAGACTTACATATCCGCCATGCCTGTTAAACAAGCGGACGTCCCACTCTTTCTCTAGACTTGCAACCATACGGCTGATCGATGACTGAGTACATCCTAGCTCTTCTGCTGCTACCGTAAAGCTACTGTGATACGCCGCAGAGGTAAACGCTTGGAACTTATACAGATTGGTCTCCATACTTGGCTCCCATTCAAGTACGTGGCCTAACAATTCACGCTTAAAAATATCATTCTACCTGCAAATTGGTAAATACCGTTTAACGCAAAAAGACCCCGTGAGCGGTTTTCACGAGGTCTTACCTTGCAATCTTAAGGCAAAAAACTTTCTTAATTGATACTTCGCTTTGACAATTGAAGTACCAGGCTGCTTAGTTGCTATGCCTTCAGATAACGGCCCATAGCAATAGCGGAACCAAAGAGTCCAAGAAGCAGGCCAAGGAGCAGCAGAAGGCCGCTCATGCCCAGAATGACCGTTGTAGGAATAGCAAAGGTCAAGAAGGTCATGCTCTCTGCCATAACAGGAAGAAGCATGTGGGCTCCAACAACCAGAACGGCAATGGCGAGAAGAGCACCGATAAGTGCCTCAAGCACGCCTTCCATAAGGAATGGTCCGCGAATAAAGCCGTTAGATGCACCAACCAGACGCATGATTGCAATCTCACGACGACGAGCGTTAATAGCAAGGCGAATGGTGTTGTTAATAAAGACAAAGGCGACAAACACCAGAAGTCCAACAAGGCCAATAGCGCCAATACGAATGTATGCTGTTACGCTAAACAGACGCTCAACGGTCTCACGGCCATACTGAACATCACCAGATGGATTGCTCTTGTTATCCGCAATAGCTGCAAAAGACGTTGAAGAAGCAATGCGCTGAGCAACTTCCTGGACATCCTTAGGATCCTTGAGCTTAATCACAAGAGATGCAGGAATTGGATTTTGACCATCAAGGGCAGAAACCGCATCGGAAGCATTGCGGTAGCTCATGGTGGTGCGGTACTCCTCAAGAGCCTGATCTTTGCTCTTATAGGTTACGGACTCAACCGTATCCCAGCTCTGAACCTCTTGCTGGAAAGCAGTTACTGCAGACTGATCTGCATCATCAGAAAGAAATGCCTGGATAGTAACGCGATTCTCGACACTTCCTACCATGTTCTCGATAAGAGCGGAGCCAAGAATAAACAGGCCGATGATGAACAGAGACAAGAAGATGGTTACGATTGCACCAAGAGCGGTAGACCAGTTCCTTCTAAAGTGGCTTCCGGCCTCACGCAGAGAGTATCCAAAATTAGAGAGCCCCATAGTAGCCATAGCCTCCCTTCTCCTGGTCGCGGACAATATGACCGGCCTCAAGTGCGATAACGCGCTTGCGCATAGAGTCAACCATCTCGCGATCGTGTGTTGCCATTACAACCGTAGTGCCCGCACGATTAATGCGGTCAAGAAGCTTCATGATGCCCAGAGAAATTGCTGGGTCCAAGTTACCCGTAGGCTCATCGCAGATAAGCAGTGGTGGGCGGTTAACCATTGCGCGAGCAACGGAAACACGCTGCTGCTCACCACCAGAGAGCTGATCTGGGTAAGCGTCCATCTTCTGTCCAAGGCCTACCAGACGCAGAACCTCAGGAACCTGCACCTTAATAACAGAACGAGGCTTGCCAATGCACTCAAGTGCAAAAGAAACGTTCTCATAGACGGTCTTATCGGGCAGAAGCTTAAAGTCCTGGAAGACGGTACCAATCTGGCGGCGCAGATACGGAACCTTGGAGTTACGCATGCGCGTAAGGTCCTGACCAGCAACAATAACCTGTCCGTGAGTTGCCTTCTGCTCGCGCGTAATAAGGCGCAAGAGAGATGACTTACCGGAACCAGAATGTCCAACTACAAAGACAAACTCGCCTGGGTAGATATCAGCGCTGATGTTATCCAGTGCTGGGCGATTTGGCTGTGATGGATACACAAGCGAGGCACCCTTAAAAGAGATGGTAGGAGTACCAGTGCGCTCAACCTGAGGTGCGTCTTGTGCAAGATCAGCAAAGAACTTTGCGCGATCAAGAGGCGCCTGCTCAGGGTTATTTTGCTGCTCAGCAGTTACCACGTGTACAGGCTCTACTCCTGAAGCAAATGGATCAGATACAGTTGTTACAGGTTCAGCAGCCTGGGCCACTGGCACATCAGCAGAAAAGTCCTGGGTTTCAACTTGATCAGCTATAACGTCTTGCTGGTCAAGCTGGTTCAGATCATCCTGAGAAATTACCCCAAAACGGTCATCAAACGAGGACTCCTGTTGCTCATCAGTGCGAAAATGATTAGCCACAGTTGCTCCTTTTCTTACTCCGAAGAGACAAATACAGAGTTTATTTTACCAAAAGTGCAGGTATGTTATACGTCACGCAGTTCATCCACAGAAAAACCGCCTCTTCTTTTTGAACTGCCTCCCATTTCTTATGTCCAAGAAATGGGAGGCAGTTCATATGCGGGTGATTATGATTCTGCAGCGTGTTAGCGTCGGCTTTTAGGCCTGGCGCACAAAATAGCGCAGCTTTGGTAGGTTCTGCTGAAGAATCGACATGTTCTTAATCAAGAGAGCCAGGCAGCTAGGCGGTTGCACTACCTGATATGCATCTCTATGCATAAACTTCATCTAATATGCTTAAACATGAATAGACTTATATAAGAAATTTAACTATCAATAAATTCTGTATCTACGGAACACACCTAAGTCGGATATTCTGCTCAGATGCGGGCATATTACACATCAAATGAAGATAATCTGCATGATTGAGGTATTTTCAGCGTAATGTATACGTCTTTTTGACAGATTATCTGACTTAGGTGTGTTTTGCACTGCCTCCCATTTCTCGTGTCCAAGAAATGGGAGGCAGTTCAATTCAGAAAAGGCGGTCTGACAATCGCAAAAAAAGCGTTACTTATGCAGTCTGCATCTTTGCACGTGTCTCATCAATGATGGCACGTACCTTAGCTGCGTTAGCTGCAATCTCCTCTTTTGAGCCCTTAGTGAGCAGGCTTCCCATGCCGCAGCAATCAACGCCACGCTCAAGCCACTCAGCAAGGTTGTCAAGATTAATGCCGCCAGAAGCCATCAGAGGCATCCAAGGAGTTGGAGTCTTAAAGAGATTGACCAGCTCAGGACCATAGACGTTAGAAATTGGGAAGCACTTAATAAAGGCAGCGCCCATCTCAAGACTGTGGTTTGCCTCGGTCATAGTAGTGCAACCAGGCGCGTAAGGAATCTGATACAGGTTACACATACGAGCAACCTCATCAGAGCCGCAGTTAGCAACAATGAACTGAGCGCCCGCCATAATAGCAAGACGAGCAGTTGTTGGCTCCATAACGGTACCTGCACCAACAATCATCTTATCGCCAAGACGCTCTCTAATTGCAGCAATAACCTCACCTGCGTTTGGCAGGGTGTAGCTAATCTCCATTGCATGAACGCCGCCTTCTGCAAGGCCCTCAGCAATTTCAATACCACGCTCAACCGTTGGGACGCGAACAACTGCAAACGCACAGGTATCTACCAGCGCCTGAGAAACAGCAGCTTTCTGCATCTTCATATACAACATCTCCTTGT
>CAUPCM010000025.1:0-14521 GCA_963509815.1 uncultured Atopobium sp.
ATAAGAAGCGTCAATAAATCTTCACAAGCCTAGCTTCATTTACATAATTCACCACGTAAATCAAGTGAATGACTTATACTTATCCAGTTCAGATATGTATGAGGAGTTCACTTGATTGCTCTTGCGGATAAGATTTCTAAGTCATTTGGCGGCAGAGTCCTTTATTCAAATGCAACACTTCAGCTCAATGCAGGAGAGCGTTGGGCTTTAGTTGGCCCCAATGGTGCTGGTAAGACAACGCTTCTAAAGATCATCATGGGCCTAGAGTCTGCTGATGAGGGAACCGTTACCTTTGCAAAAGACGCTACCCTTGGATACCTTGAGCAAGAGACAGAACTCATGGGGGATAGAACCGCCCTCAACGAGGTAATTGAGTCCGCGCATGAGATTAAACAGTGGGAGAGAAAGGTTAATAACCTCTCACTCAAGATTGCTGAAACCCCTGAAGGCGCTACGCTTAACAAATACCTGGAAGACTATGCTCATGCTATGGAGCGTTTTGAGCGTCTTGGCGGCTATGAACTTGAAAGTAGAGCTCGTCAGATTCTTGCAGGTCTTGGATTCCCGGTAGAAGATTTTGACAAGCCCGCTAAAGAGTTCTCGGGCGGTTGGCAGATGCGTATCTCTCTGTCAAAGTTGCTTCTGCGTCGTCCTGATGTTCTTCTTCTGGACGAGCCTACTAACCACTTGGACTTGGAATCTGTCCAGTGGCTTGAGAGGTTCTTATCGTCATATGACGGAACGGTTTTGTTGGTAAGCCACGACCGTTCGTTTATGGATGCTTGCGTGACGCACGTTGCGGCACTTGAGAATCGCATGTTAGTCACGTATACCGGCAACTATTCCGGCTATCTTCATCAGCGAGAAGAAAATCTTGAGCAGCTTCGCGCTAAACGTGCAGCTCAAGAGCGCGACATTGCGCATATGGAGACCTTCATTGAGCGCTTTAGGTATAAGCCAACCAAGGCTAAACAGGTTCAAGAGCGCGTAGCAAAGGTCGAGAAAATCCGTGAAGAGCTGGTAGTTCTTCCAGAGCAGTCTCATCACATGCATTTTAGGTTCCCAGAGCCCCCTCGTACCGGAGATACCGTTATTTCCCTTGAGGGCGTAGCCAAATCTTACGAGGATAACTTTGTCTACGATAACGTTGACCTCAAGCTGTATCGCGGAGATCACGTAGCGCTTGTTGGTCCTAACGGCGCTGGTAAATCTACTCTTATGAAGCTCATTGCCGGTAAGCTGAAGCCAGATGCCGGAGTAATCACTCTTGGTCAAAACGTCACTGAAGCCTACTATGCACAGCATCAGCTTGAAGAACTCAACCCCGCAAATACGGTACTTGCAGAGCTCGATACAGTAGCTGCGGAATGGACCACCTCTGAAGAGCGCAGGTTGCTGGGTGCCTTCCTGTTCCACGGCGATGACGTAGAGAAGCGCGTAAACGTACTTTCTGGTGGCGAGCGTGCTCGTTTAGCCCTTGCTAAGATGCTGGTTTCTCCAGATCCACTGTTGCTCCTGGACGAGCCAACTAACCACCTGGATATTGACTCCGTTGACGTCCTGGAAAAGGCGCTTGTGGACTTCCCGGGTACCATCATCTTGATCAGCCACGATGAGCACCTGGTCAGAGCTGTAGCAAACAAGGTTGTGGATGTTCGCGACCACAAGGTTACGGTCTACGACGGAGACTACGATTACTTCCTCTTTAAGCTTGCAGAGCTTCAAGCAGCAGCTCAGGGGGAGTCGTCGAGCAAGACCGTGTCCTCGTATGGAACTTCGGGTGCAAGAGCGGTTAAGAGTGCTGGTCCAGAGGCAGGTCAAGCTGCAGGATCTTCTCGCAATGTGAAGACTAAGGAGCAGAGAAGAGCTGAGGCGGAGGAGCGCAATCGTAGAAGTCGCGCGCTCAGGGAGACCAAGAAGCGTCTGGACGAGGTTGAGGCGGCGCTAACTCCTGCGCACAAACGCTACGATGAGCTTATGACGCTTATGGCCGATGAGGCTCTCTATAACGATCCTCAAAAGTTTGATGAGTGCATGGCTGAATACCAGGCACTTTCAAAGAAGATTCCCGCTCTTGAGGCTGAGTGGTTGGAGCTTTCAGAAAAAATGGAAGCAGACATTGATGAGTAGGTAGTTTTGCCAATCTTGGGTAAAATTGTCTTGTAGCTAATGTCTTGCACCAAATGTCTTGTACCAAATGTCTTGTGCTTACTGTTTTGTATCAAACGCCTTGTACTTGAGGCTTACGTCTGTACGTGTCCGTCTGTAGTGTCTTTGCAGATGTTGAGATAAGGATTGTTGTGCCAACTGCTTTAACATCAGTTCCATCGCTTTTGACAACGCTCGCTGAATTTGCACTGGTAATCTTTGCCATTGTGGTTCACGAGGTTGCGCATGGCTTTGTGGCATACAAGTGCGGAGATCCTACCGCCAAAATGTCTGGCCGTTTGACGCTCAATCCACTGGCACACATCGACTTGTTTGGTACGGTTCTTTTGCCGTTTATGTTGGTATTGATGGGTGGTCCTAGCTTTGGTTACGCAAAGCCCGTTCCCTATAACCCCAACTACCTCAAAGATCGTCGTCGTGACGAGATTCTGGTAGCACTCGCGGGTCCTACTTCCAATATTTTGCAGGCATTTCTCGGCGCACTCTTGTTGCGTTTGCTCAACGCGGTAAGCATTGCTTTTGGCGCGGCTTTAAATCCGCTGGTACTGTACTACGTTTCGTCGCTGGTCATTTTCTACATCCAGATCAACGTAAGCCTGGCTGTCTTTAATATGCTGCCTATTCCGCCTTTAGATGGCTCTAAGCTGCTGCTTTATTTTCTTGGCGAGAAAAACCGTCAAAAGTTCTATGCTATCGAGCCCTATTGCATGATTGCTGTAGTGGGACTCATGTTCTTTGCGCCAGGCTTTTTCTCGTCCATTATCGGGGGCATTTCTAACGTCATTTTGAGTCTGCTTGCGAGAATCATCTAATGTCGTACAAAGTAAACACTGCAACATATTCTGGTCCTTTTGACCTGCTACTTCAGCTGGTAAGTAGGCAGAAGGTGGCCATTGGATCCATTTCTATTTCTGAGGTTGCTGATCAGTACCTGGCAGAAGTTGACGCCATGGAGGAGCTTGATCTGGACGTTGCCAGTGACTTTGTCCTTGTTGCGTCAACGCTTCTGGACATGAAGGCTCATGCCCTGGTGCCTCAAGACGTTTCGCTTAAAAGCTCATTTGATGAAGATGAGTATGATGACGAGCTTGACGGCCTTTCTCCTGATGAGGCGCGAGAAGTTCTTATTGCTCGCCTTATTGCCTATAAGCAGTTTAGAAACGCTGGTGCCGCACTGGGTAGCCGCATGGAGGCGGAATCATACATGTTCCCGCGCTCAGTGGGCCCAGATCCAGATTTCTTGAATCTCATGCCAGACTATCTTGAGGGCATTACCCTCAGAAGCCTTGCTGTCATCTGTGCGGACATTGACTCAAAACGTGAGACATTCTTGCTTGAAGCGGAACATGTGGCCCCAAAAAGGCTCCCAGTAGCTCTGACGGTAGCTTCTGTGGACCGACTCACGCGCTCTAAGGGCAAGGTGACGTTCTCTGAGCTCTTAGACGGTCAAGATACGCCAGAAATTGTGGTTGCAAACTTTTTGGCAGTGCTTGAGCTATTTAAGCGCGGTCTTGTTCGTGTTCAGCAGGATGTCATCTTTGGCGAGATTGAGATTGAGCACATAGAGGGCGCAGATTCATACCAGCTTGATGAGTCGGTTCTTTTGGAACTAGAAGAACTATCTGGTGATGAGCCAGACCTTGAAGGATTTAACTTGTCTCAAAATGCGCTCCAAGACGTCCAGCAGACGCTAGTATCGTTAACTCAAACGCCCGATGAAGCACAGAAAGAGGCGGAATAACTTATGGCAGAAGAGCTTACCTATTTAGATTCCGAGTCGCTTAAAGGCGCTCTAGAATCGCTGCTGTTGGTTGCAACAGATGCTATTACCACGGCTGACTTTGCCAAGGTCACCAACGCAGCTCCCGCCGAGGTAGCTGAAGCTCTTAAAGAGCTTGCAGAGGAGTATACGCGCTGCAACAGGGGCTTTCAGCTTAGAGAGGTAGCTGGCGGTTGGCGTCTCTTTACGCACCCAGCCCACCACCAGCTTGTCAGCGACTTTGTCCTTTCCTGGGACACACGCCGCCTTTCTCAGGCAGCTCTTGAGACGCTGGCGGTTATTGCTTATCACCAGCCGGTAACCCGTGAGGGCGTCCGTGCTATTCGTGGTGTTAACTCTGATGGTGTTATCTCTTCACTTCGCGAGAAGAACCTTGTGCGTGAAGTGGGTAAAGAGGCAGATAGGGGACAAGCCATTCTCTATGGCACTACTGCGCTTTTCTTGGAGCGCTTTGGCCTCAAATCTTTGCGAGAGTTGCCGCCGCTGGAGGACTTTGCCCCTGATGAGGAGTCCAAGCAGTTTATTCGCGAGAGACTCTCTGGCAGAAGCTTCACTTCAACGCTTGAAGAAGCCGCAGAAGACATTGACGATGAGCGTTCCCTTTTGGGAGACAGCTACGATACGCAAGAGGATGCATAGGTCGTGGCAGAAGAGCGTATTGTCCCCATGCGCCTGCAGCGTTTTTTGGCGCGCGCAGGAGTGGCTAGTCGCCGTGGCTCCGAGCGCCTGATGACCTCTGGTCGCGTCACGGTAAACGGTCAGGTAGTCACCGAGCTTGGCAGTAAGGTTGATCCGCTAGTAGATGTTGTAGCAGTTGACGGCATTGTCTGCTCAATTGCCGAGAAACCCGTCTACTTGATACTCAACAAACCTGCAGGGTATCTGACTACCATGAAAGACCCTCAGGGTAGACCAACCATTGTGGACATGGTTCCCACTGACAAATACCCGGGACTTTTCCCTGTTGGACGTCTTGATATGGATACCACGGGTCTTTTGTTCTTTACTACCGATGGCCAGATGGCACAAGAGCTTTTGCATCCCTCAAAGCATGTATGGAAGCACTATGTTGCTCATGTAGTAGGTACACCTACAGAAGAGCAACTAAATCGCCTGCGCGAAGGTATTGAGCTTGAAGACGGCCTTGCAGCCCCTGCTGAGGTTAAGATTGTATCCAACGATGCCAAGATGAAGGCACTTCTCGCCCCACAGGGTTTAGGAAAAACCGGTGGAGGAGAGCCAAACTCCCTGGTCAGCGTAACTATTAGAGAAGGCAGAAAGCACCAGGTCAAAAAGATGCTTCTGGCTATTCATCATAGAGTTCTCGCACTCCACAGAGACACGTTTGGGCCGCTCCATCTTACAGGCGTTAAAGAAGGTGAGTGGAGACTTCTTACAGAAGAGGAAGTTGCCGCTCTGGAGCGCACTATTGGTAGAGAGCCTGGTGCTTCTCCCATCATGCCTTTACATGCCATCAAGTAATTACTAGTCGCACGATTTCTAAACGCACGTCAAACAGCTCAAACACGCCCAGAGAGGAGACATAATGCAGCCATTTGAAGTTCCAGCTCAGGTTCATCGTATTTTGTTTATGCGCCACCCAGAGAGTGTGGCTAATACACAGCGCTTTTTCAGCGGCAGAAGAGACGTTGAGCTTACCGAGCATGGCGTTGAACAGCGAGATTACGCCGTTCGTGCACTTGTTGCATTTCATCCAGATAGAATTTGGACCTCTCCATTGTCTCGCTGCAAAGACATGGCCCAGATGGCTGCCAGCGAGCTTGGTATTCCTTGTGAGGTAAAAGACGACCTTGCAGAGATGGATTTTGGCATTCTAGAAAGCAAGCGTTTTGCTGACGCAGAAGGGATTTTAAAGCCCTATGGCCTTACGTTTCCTTGGGCCTCAGACAAAAACGGCCACTCCATACCTGCTCCAGAAGCAGAGTCATACGAGCAGGTAAGAAGCAGGTGTCGCACGATTCTTAACGAGCTTTCCAGTCTTTCTGGACGGACTGTTTGTATTTCTCACGGCGGCTATTTGCGTTCTATGATGGCAGAGATTTTTGGCATCCCAGGTAGTTCAAGCTGGAATGTACATCTTGCAAATGTCTCTTCAATCTTCTTTACTAGTACAGGCAGTTCTGATTTCAAGCTTGGTGGATTTAACCTTGATCCAGAAGAGGTTATTCGTCGTTCCACTGAGCCAAGTTTTTACGATTTTCGTGACATTTGGGGTGTCACCAAGGGGGATAAGTAATGATTGTTGCTATTGACGGCCCAGCAGGCTCCGGAAAGTCTACGGTTGCTCGCGCCCTTTCTGATCGCCTGGATCTGATTTTTCTTGATACGGGTGCAATGTATCGCTCGGTAACCGTAGAATGCCTGCGTCAAGGCATCGATATGACTGATACCGAGAAAATCATTCAGGTTGCACGCAGCATCAGCATCTCGTTTGGCAACTCCGCAAACGGTCAGACCGTTTACGCAAACGGCTCAAACGTTACGACAGAAATTCGTACTCCCGAGGTAGACAGAAACGTTAGTGCTGTTGCAGCCATCCCTGAGGTCCGTGAGGCTATGGTCACGCTTCAGCGTCGTGCTGGCGAGAATGGCGATGTAGTCGCGGAAGGTCGTGACATTGGCACCGTGGTATTCCCCGAGGCTGATGTAAAGGTTTTCTTGACCGCGGATCCTGCTGCTCGAGCTCACCGCCGAGCCGTTCAGCGCCAGGGTGGAGACGCAGCTACCGGAAACGATGCTCAGGTTGACGCCAAGAGTGAGGAGAAGATCCTCGAAGACATCAAGGCTCGCGATAAGGCTGATTCTGAGCGTAAGGCAGCACCACTTCGTGCTGCAGAAGATGCCCACCACATTGACTCTTCTGCGCTTTCTGTTGAAGAGGTTATTGCAGCTATTATTGCCCTGCATCCAGGACTCGGCAAAAGAGATGCACGCAACCACAGGGCTTCTCACCAGGGAAATGGATCAGAGAGCAGCTCTTCTGATGATGGGAAGTCTCACACGGAAGAGCCTAAGCGCTCCGAGAAAAAGTCTTCTATAGCAGCGGCATCTAAGCGTTTGCGTCCTTTTGGCGGAAACTCATTTGACGATTATTACGATACCGCGCTTGCTGATTTTCCAGCTCCAGCCAAGTTCTTTAAATGGCTGGCAGTCAGTGTGCTTGGACTGATTACAAAAATCTGGTTTAGATGGCGTTGGGACAATGACCAGCTCTTTGTTGGCGATAAGACCCCTCGCGTTCTTATCATGAACCATCCAACGTTTTTGGACCCTATTGTTACTGTTGTTCACCTGCTTGTTCATGGCATTCCTGTTAGAACCATCTATAAGAGTGAGTTCAACAAATTCAAACCGCTTCAGTGGGCGCTTTCTAGACTGGGCGGTATTCCAGTAGACCGCGGAACTGCAGACATGAAGGCAATTCGTCGTGCAACCACGGCACTTTCTAGGGGAGAAATGCTTCTTATCTACCCTGAGGGTACCAGAGTCAGAAGCAATACTGAACGTGGAGAAACCCACGGCGGTTTTGCGCTTATTGCACAGCTTGCCAAGGTGGATGTACAGCCTCTGGCAATCATTGGTGCCCTTGATATTAAGAAAAAAGGTTCACCTCTGGTTAAGCCTGTTAAGGTTTATCTTCGCGCAGGTCAGAAGGTCTCTTTTAGTGATCTGACTTCTACAAAACGTAAAGATCAGGCAAAAGAGATGGAAGAGATGGCCATGGAGCGGGTATACGAACTGAGAGATGCAATGCTCAAAGAGCATCCCGGAAGGAATTAGTTCGTGCCTACTATTAGAATTGCTGACGAAGCAGGCGCTTGTTACGGCGTAGAAAGAGCTCTTCAGATGGTCCAGCAGGCCGTCAAAGATGCTCATGCTCCCGTACGCACGCTTGGTCCACTTATCCATAACCCTCGCGTTGTCACGTCTCTTAAAGACCAGGGCGTAGAGGTTGTTGATTCCGCTTCTGAAGCTGCAGGAAGTGCGCTGCTGCTGCGCACTCATGGTGTAACCCCTCAAGAGGAGCAGATTGCCAAGGACGGCTGTGTTGACGTGTTAGATGCAACCTGTCCGTTTGTAAAGAAGGCTCACGGAGCCGCAGAACTTCTCGCCAAGCAGGGCTATGCCGTGTACGTGGTAGGAGAGTCAGGACATCCTGAGGTAGAGGCCACACTGGCGCACGTGCCAGGATCTGTGGCCATAGACTCGGTGGAACAGGTTGCCGCTCAGGCGGACGCCATGAGAGCTGCAAAGAAGGTTGGTCTGGTGGTACAGACCACCATGAGCGCTGCAAAGCTTTCTGAGGTGGTTAACGCGGTACTTCCGCTTGTTGACGAGCTTCGCGTCATGAATACCATCTGCGAGGCCACCGCAGGCCATCAGGACTCGTGCATGAGGCTTGCAAAAGAGTCTGACGTCATGATTATTATTGGTGGCAGGATTTCTGCTAATACCACTCGTTTGGCAGAGATTTCAAAGCTCTATTGCCCCGCAACCTATCACATTGAGGGCGCTGATGAGCTTGAGGCTTCTTGGTTTGAAGGTGCGGAGCACATTGGCATTACCGCAGGAGCTTCTACGCCAGAGGCTCATATCAACGCAGTTAAATCAGCTATTGAACAAATTGTAGGCGCCTAATATGGAACAGCGCGCAGACTACGGAAACACAAAATCTGGTGGACTTGGCGCACTGATTGAGTCCGTTGAAGAGGGTAGTCCTGCGTGGAAGGCTGGCCTTGAGCCAGGCATGATTATAGAGAAGGTCAATGGCGTGGTGCCAAAAGACCTGATTGATTGGCGTTGGGAGGCCGACGGCTCCCTCTGTGAGCTTGAAGTTTCTGTACCTGGTGATGACGCACTTTATGAGTGCGTGCTTGAACGTGAATCCGGAGAAGACTGGGGCGTTGACTTTGTTGACGTTCTCTTTGATGGCATCAAGACCTGCGTAAACGCGTGCCAATTCTGCTTTATGGCTATGCTGCCAGAAGACATGCGCCCTTCTCTTTCAATCAGAGATGACGATTATCGCCTAAGTTTCTTGCAGGGCAATTTTGTTACGCTCACTAACCTCACCGATGAGGATGTTGAGCGCATCATCTCTCACAAGCTTGAGCCTATGAACGTCTCTCTGCATGCAATCTCTCCTGACGTGCGTCGTAATTTAATTGGCGCTCGCGCTGCTAGAGGCATTGAAGTTCTCGAGAAACTCATGGACGCTGGTATTGAGATTCACGGCCAGATTGTTTTGTGCCCTAACATCAATGACGGTGAAGAGCTTGATAAAACGCTTGATTGGGTGGAGGCTCACCAGCAGATTACCTCTTTGGCCATTGTTCCCCTTGGCTATACCAAAGATTCTAAACGCTTTACGCATTCGTATTCTGATGATGTGGAGCTGTCCCGTTCTGTAGTCAAGATTGTTGAACCCTACCAGGAGCGCGCACGTGCGTCATTGGGCATTACGCGCTTCCAGCTCTCTGACGAGTTCTACGTAGATGCTCAGCTACCTATTCCACCTGCGTATACCTATGACGGTTATCCGCAATTTTATGACGGTATTGGTATGCTCAGAAGCTTCCTGGATGAAGCTGAAGAGGTGTGTCATGCTATGCGTACTGCTCTTGATGAGGCAGATACCTATCTTTCTGCTCGTTCTCGCAAGATTTTGCTGATTGTAGGAGAGGCTGCTCAGCAAACCATCCAGACTTTCTGCGACGACTGGTCAGCTGATGGCAACGTTTCTACTTTTGCCGTGCGCAACGATTTCTTTGGTGGAGACGTTAACGTCACAGGACTTATCTGCGCCGTTGATCTTCTCGCCCAGGTACCAGAAGACCTCACAGATGTTCTGGTGGTGCTTCCTGAGGTTATGTTTAACTTTGATAAAGTCACCCTTGATGGCATGTCACTAGCCGATTTAACTGCACAGCTAGAGGCACGTGGAGCAAAAGTAATCATGTCAATTCCTGGTCCCACAAACATTGCCAAGTCGTGCATTAAAGCGCTCAAAGAGTGGGATTAGCCACGTATTGCTGGTATTATTAAACTAACTGAATGAAAGGTGAGACATGGCTAAGCCCATTGTTGCTATTGTTGGACGCCCAAATGTTGGAAAGTCCACGCTGGTAAATAGAATTGCCGAGAAACGCGATGCAATCGTGCACGAATCAAGGGGAGTAACCCGAGACCGCTCATATCACGATGCTGACTGGAATGGTCGTGAGTTTAAGCTCATTGATACCGGCGGTATTGAGTCAATTAAATCGCAGGATCGCTTTGCTCCACACATTCGTGAGCAGGCTCTTCTTGCATGCGAAGAAGCAGACGTTATTGTCTTTGTGGTAGACGGCTCTACCGGCGTTACCGATGAAGACGAAGAGGTTGCACGCATTGTCCGCAAGAGCGACAAACCCGTGTTCTTGGTTGTCAACAAGAAAGATAACCCTGCAACAGAGCAGGATGGTCTTTGGGACTTCTATGCACTTGGCTGCGGCGAGCCTCTACCTCTGTCTGCTTCACATGGTCACGGTACTGGTGACTTGTTGGATGACATTGTCAATGCTTTTCCTGAGGCTGATGAAGAGCCAGAGGATGACGGCATTCTTAACCTTGCCATCATCGGTCGACCAAATGTAGGCAAATCTTCGCTGGCAAACCGCTTGGCTAACAAGAAACGCTCTATTGTTTCTGATGTTGCTGGTACTACGCGTGACGCTATTGACACCATGATTGAATGGAAGGGAACTCCCATTCGTCTTGTTGATACCGCAGGCATTCGTAAAAAGAGCCAGGTACACGAGGATGTTGAGTACTACAGTCTGGTCAGAGGCCTGCAAGCAATGGACCGCGCAGACGTCTGTCTTCTTGTTGTTGACGCTTCTGTTGGCGTAACCGAGCAGGACCAGAAACTTGCAAACATGGCCGTAGAGCGTGGATGCGCGCTAGTGCTCCTGCTGAACAAGTGGGATCTTATTGATTCTGAGGCAAAGCGCGATGAGGTAGCAGCCTCTGTAGCAAAGCGCCTGGCCTTTGCGCCTTGGATTGCTTCCATTAACGTTTCTGCACTTACTGGCCGCGCTATTGATAAGGTACTTGCCGCTGCTCTTTCGGCTGCAGAATCCCGCGCTCTTCAGCTCAAGACTTCCGAGCTCAACGAGCTTCTCGCCCAGATTAGAGAAGGCGGACACACGGTTTCTGACCGAGGCCGCCGCCTTAAGATTCAGTACGCTACTCAGACGGGCTCTAAGCCTCCTGTTATCTCGTTCTGGTGCAATGCTCCAGACCTTGTTGATGACAACTACGAGCGCTTTATTGAGAACAGACTTCGCGAGAAGTTCTCTCTGATTGGTACACCTATTCGTTTGAAGTTCCGTAAGAAGGTCGAATCTAACTAATGCCTGGAATTGTTGTTGCTCTGATTTTTGGACTAATTGCATTTGGCCTTGGTGGCATTCCATTTGGCCTGATTATTGCAAGCGTTATGGCTCATGAGGACATCCGCAAACTTGGATCAGGAAACATTGGCACCACCAATGTTGCAAGAAATGCTGGTAAAGCCGCAGGTATTCTTACGCTTCTTTGCGATGCAGGTAAGGGCATTGTCAGCGTCATGCTGGTTCGTTGGTTCTTGGGAGCCCAGGGATTTACTCCTCTGATCTCGGGAAATGATCACGCAGAGGCTGAGCTCATCATTTCTTTTGTGTATGCCTGCTGTGTTCTTGGTCATATCTTCTCGCCGTGGCTTCATTTTCATGGCGGTAAGGGAATTGCTGTTGGATTTGGCGGTGGCCTTGCAGTAAATCCACTTGCTGCTCTTGTAGCTCTTGCGGTGTTTATTACGCTTGCCGTACCAACTAAGTACGTATCGCTTGGCTCCATTGGCGCAGCTGTTGCCATTCCACTATTCTGCCTGCTATTTGGTATGGATCCCGTGGCAACCATTCCTGTATTTGTTGTTGCGGCGGCAGTTATTTGGGCACATCGCGAGAATATCAATCGTCTTAATGCTGGTAGTGAGTCTAAATTCTCTTTCGGCGAAAAGAAAAAGGACAACTAATCATGAAAAAAGTTGCTGTTATTGGTTCGGGATCATGGGGTACCGCGCTTTCAACACTTCTTGCTTCAACATCTGATGAGGTAATTATCTGGTCTCGAGAAGCCGATGTTACCAAATCCATCAATAAAGAGCACGTCAACTGCAGACATCTTTCTGATTCTGAGCTTCCACACAATATTGTGTCTACCACTAGTGAGGCTGAGGCTCTCACCAGTGTAGATGCTGTTGTTATGGCTGCTCCTTCCGCGTTTTTGCGCTCTGTTTGTGCTGCTTGCGCACCATATCTTGATCCAGAGGTTGATGTTTTGATCCTCTCCAAGGGTATGGAAGCAGGTTCTCACAAGCTTATGCATGAGGTAGCTGCTGACGAGCTTGGAAACCCTGCGAGAATCGCCGTACTTTCCGGTCCAAACCACGCAGAAGAGGTCATTAAACAGGGAATCTCTGCAGCCGTTGTAGCGTCTGAGGATGCTGAGGTTGCTAAACGCTTCCAGTCACTACTTTCTCGTCCGTACTTCAGGACCTACATTAGCTCTGACGTGCGCGGTGTCGAGGCATGTGCTGCTGCTAAAAACGTTGTTGCTATTGCCTGCGGTATTGCTGTTGGTTTAGGTAACGGTGATAACTCTCTTGCAGCCCTAATGACCCGCGGTCTTGCAGAGCTTGGACGCGTAGTATGTGCTATTGGCGGAGACCCACTCACCTGCATGGGCCTTGCAGGCATGGGAGACCTGGTAGCAACCTGCACCTCTGAGCATTCTAGAAACAGAACGTTTGGAGAAGCCTTGGTCAAGGGTAAGACGCTTCAGTCTTATCAGGAAGAGACCGGTATGGTTGTTGAGGGTGCTCAGGCTGTCATTGGTCTTTATGAGCTTGGTCAGCAGATGAGCGTTGAGATGCCTATCACTTCAGCTGTTCATGCTGTACTTTACGAAGGTGCTACGCCAGAAGAAATTACTTCTCGCCTTACTAACCGCCTTCCAAATGAAGAATTTTATGGAATGACTCGATAGGAGAGTTTGATGAATAACATCCTGGTAGCACCATCTGTTCTATCTGCAGATTTCTCCAAGCTTAAGAGCGAGCTTGATTCAATTGCAAACGCTGACTACATCCATTACGACGTGATGGATGGTCACTTTGTTCCAAATATCTCATTTGGCCCAGATATTTTCTCGTACTGCAAAAAGTCTTCTGAGCTGCCTATTGATGTCCATCTGATGGTAACTAATCCAGCTGAGATTGTGTCGCTATTCCTAGACCGTGGTGCTGACGTTGTCACTTTCCACTACGAGGCCGAGGTTCATGCTCATCGCCTTGTTCACCTTATCAAGGATTCCGGTGCTAAGGCTGGCATTTCACTTTGCCCAGGAACTCCTGTAAGCGTTCTTGAGGATCTTATCGAAGACCTTGATCTGGTGCTTATCATGACGGTTAACCCTGGCTTTGGTGGTCAGAAGTTTATTCCTCACTCAATTGAGAAGCTGAAGGCTCTCAAAGAGCTCTGCCGCAAACATAACGTTCATCCTCTGATTGAGGTTGATGGTGGTATCAGTGCAGCTAACGCAGCTGATGTTGTAGCCGCTGGTGCAGACATGCTTGTTGCGGGCAGCGCTGTATTTGGCCAGGAAGACCGCGGTGCAACTATCCAGGCAATCCGCGACGCAGGCGAGTCTGCTCTTACCGTTCAGGGCTAGGTCGCACTCTCAAGCATCATTTGCATATAAACTACCAAGATTGAATCAACAGAAACACGTTATGGATTACGTTTACCTAGACTATGCAGCTTCAGCACCAATGCGCCAAGAGGCGCTTGATGCCGAGAAAACCTATGAAGCTTCACCCATTGCAGGGGTGAACCCAAACTCTTTGCACTCGCTTGGTCGTCAAGCAGCGCGAGAGCTTGATGGTGCTCGTGGTGTTATTGCACGTGCGGTAGGCGGCAAATTTAGAGCTCCTGACGTGGTCTTTTGCTCCGGCGGTACCGAGGGCAATAACCTCTCAGTTCTTGGTATGGCAGAAGGTATTCGTAACAAGGATCACAAGCGCAACACGGTGGTTTTCTCGGCAATTGAACATGATTCTGTTTTGGACCTAGCACCTGTTCTTCGCGAGAAGGGCTTTGAGGTACGAATTGCTCAGCCTAACCGTCAAGGAAAGATTGAGGCTTCAGCCCTTGAGGGTCTTTTGGATCAGTCGGTAGCTCTTGTTTCTGTGATGTATGCCAATAATGAAACGGGCGTTATTCAACCAGTTGTAGACCTTGCACACGCTGCTCATAAGGTTGGAGCGCTTTTCCACACCGACGCTGTTCAGGCGTTTGGTCGTATTCCTCTTGAGGTAGAAGACGTAGATGCTCTGACTGTTGCTGCCCATAAAATTGGTGGACCTCTGGGTATTGCCGCAGTGCTTATGCGTTCCAAGGTTCCCTTTAAAGCTCAAAGTTACGGCGGGGGACAAGAGTCTGGCAGGCGTCATGGAACGCAGGATGTTCG
>CAUPCM010000026.1:0-14416 GCA_963509815.1 uncultured Atopobium sp.
CACTTCTTTTAAACACCTGAAATGCTTACTTACACCACTTTTCGGGACACGACCACGTTGTAGATTTTCCAGTGTCGATTGATCCAAAACCCGGGTAATTATGTGTCTGGTCAATCCAAAAGTGGGGTAATTATGTGTGGAAAGGCACATAATTAGGTGAGTTTTGGATCAAAATCGGGTTTCTCGACACATAATTAGTGCACTTTTGGATTAATCTAGCTCCAAAAATCTACAATCACCAGCTCCACGCACATAATTACATCAGTTTTGGATCAGACATTACAGCCAGCAGTTAAATCTTTCTAGAGACACTCGCCAAGCCGCACGCAAAAACCGCTGATACGTCATGTACCAGCGGTTTTTTCTTGTGGTGTTCAGCGTCTGGCGAGAAACCCGTGCGCTCGCGGTGCGTCTGGCGAGAAACCCGTGCGCTCGTACGTGGGGGTTGCGTGGCTTCTCGGCATGAAAAAGGCCTGATACCATGTGGTACCAGGCCTTTGTTTGTTGCATGTTAGCTCGTTCTGTGAGCCGAAGCCGTGCTAGCTAGCTCTGTGAGCTGCGGCTGCGCTAGTTGGAACCAGCGGATTAGCCGAGGTGCTTGGTGATGGAAGCAGCTGCTACCTTACCAGCGCCCATTGCCAGAATGACGGTTGCAGCACCAGTTACGATGTCGCCACCGGCCCAGATGCGAGGATCGGAAGTACGACCCTCTTCGTCAGCCTCAATGTAGCCCCACTTGTTGAGCTTGATATCGCCGATCATCTTTGCGAATGGGTTAGCGTTAGTGCCGATTGCAGAAATTGCAACGTCGCAAGGAATGTCCTCGATAGCACCCTCGATAGGTACTGGACGACGACGTCCGTCAGCGTCAGGCTCGCCGAGTTCCATCTTCTGGACACGAACGGCGCATACCGTGCCGTCTTCTCCGGCAATGAACTCAAGCGGGGAGACAAGCGGCATAACCTCAACGCCTTCCGCCTTTGCGTGGTGCAACTCGGCGCGACGTGCAGGCATTTCTTCCTCGGTACGACGATATGCGATGATGGCACGCTCGGCACCAAGACGCTTTGCCGTACGGACGGCGTCCATGGCAACGTTTCCGCCACCAAAGACGATAACGTTCTTGCCGTGCTTGGTAGGGGTGTCATACTCAGGGAAGTTGTTAGCCTTCATGAGGTTAACGCGGGTGAGATACTCGTTTGCGAAGAAGACGTTAGGGAGGTTTTCACCTGGGATATTCAGAAGTTTTGGCAGACCGGCGCCGGTTGCGATGTAGATGGCATCGAAGCCCTTCTCGAAAAGTTCGTCGGCATCAGTAATGCGACCTACAACCGAGTTGTACTCAAACTTCACGCCAAGGTCTTTGAGGCCGTCAATCTCGCGCTTAACAACGGCCTTTGGAAGACGGAATTCTGGAATACCGTAGACCAGAACGCCGCCGCCGGTGAAGAATGCCTCAAAGACGGTAACGTCAAAGCCGTTACGAGCAAGCTCGCCAGCGCAAGCAATACCGGAAGGACCAGAGCCTACAACTGCAACCTTCTTGCCGTTCTTTGGAGCGATTGCTGGCTTGGAAGCAAGTTCAGGCTGGTCTCCAAGGAAGCGCTCCAACTGGCCGATGGCAACGGGCTCTGAGCGTTTGCCCATGACACAGACGCCTTCGCACTGGTTTTCCTGGGGGCATACACGACCGCAGACAGCGGGAAGCATCGATGCCTCGTGGATGATGTCCAAACCACGGCCGAACTCTTCGGCGCGGATGGCCTCAATAAAGCGAGGGATATTAATGTTGACCGGGCAGCCCTGTACGCAGAGTGGGTTTTTGCAGTCAAGGCAGCGATTGGCCTCAGCGATTGCCATCTCTTTGGTGAAGCCCTTATCTACCGGGCGGAAGTCCTTTGCGCGGACATCGGCTGGCTCTTCGTTATCAGCGGTACGAGGAGCTTTTACATTAGGAATGTAGCGACCATTTACCTGTGGCATGCGCACCTCGTTTCCTCATATGCCTTGAGCGATTGACCTTCTTCTGTGAGGTACGCTGCTTGGCGTGCGCGAAGGTCGTTCCAGTCAACTTTTGTGGCATCAAAGTCGGGGCCGTCAACGCAGGCAAACTTGGTTTCGCCGCCAACTTCGACACGGCAGCAACCGCACATGCCGGTTCCGTCAACCATGATGGGGTTCAGGGAGGCAATGATAGGTGTGTCGTACTTCTCGGCAGTGAGAGCGGAGAACTTCATCATAGGAACGGGGCCGACACAGAAAACGTGGTCAACCTTCTTCTCCTGAAGCAGGCGCTCAAGCGGTGCAGTGACGACGCCCTTCTCGCCATACGAGCCGTCGTCGGTGGTGATGTGGATGTGCTCGTCATCCAGCACGCTGCGGAATTGATCCTCAAGGAGCAGGAGGTCCTTGGTGCGTGCGCCCATGATGGCGTGAACTTCATGACCGGTGGCTTTGAGCTGGCGTGCAACGGGGAAGGCAATGGCCAAGCCGACGCCGCCTCCGATAACCGCCCAGTTGCCCTCACCCATTTCAGTGGGTTGGCCAAGAGGACCGGTAACGTCCTGGATGGCGTCGCCTGCCTCGTAGGTGGACAGCATTTCTGTGGTTTTACCAATTACCATAAAGATGAATTCGACCCAACCCTCTTCAGGATTCCAGTCAGCAAACGTGAACGGAACACGCTCGCCGGTCTCATTGGCGCGAACCATAAGGAATTGACCAGCGTGTGCATGCTTGGCCATCTCAGGTGCTTCAATGCGGAACTTAAAAACCTTTTCAGAGAACTGCGTCTTTTCGAGGATCTTATACATTCAGCGGTACTCCTCTCCCGAACCGGATATCCTCGTGCAGTTGATCGAGGCTATGCTCGACCTGCTGATCATTTAAACGACCACCTGGGTGATGGCCGAAAAATGCGTAACCATTATTGTATAACGTGCCGCATGTTAATGTGGCGAGAAAAGCTGTTTGTCCTGCAAAATTTCATGTTCTTGCTTGGTTTGATTTATCCTACTTCGTGGTGTTTTGTTCAGATGAGCGAATGAGTCGTTCGACTTCATCGGCGGCGACTTCCGCCGTTATGCAAAAAGCTTCAAGTGAGGTACCTTTGAGCTCTCTCAGCACGTAATCTGCAACGGCCATACGACCGGGTGGTCGGCCAATACCGCATTGCAGGCGCATGAAATCACGGGTTCCTAATTTGTCAGCGATGGAACGCAACCCGTTGTGGGCATTGAGCCCGCCACCTGCGAGAACGCGAATGCGGCCTTCTTCAAGATCAACTTCATCGTGAACAACCAATATTTGAGCGGGAAGTATGCCGTGAGCACGGGCAAGTTTTGAGAGGGGGCCTCCACTTGTGTTCATAAAGTCTTGTGGCTTGGCGAGAAGCACCTCTCGTTTTTGACCATTGAAACGTCCGTTGGAACCTTGGCTGCCGGTGTTTTGGCTGCCGGTGTTTTGACCGTCGGGACTTTGAGCGCTCGTGCCGGTAACGGTAATCAAGGCTGTCTGACAGCCCGCCTCGCTTTTCCAGTACGAAACGCCGTGGCGCTCGGCAAGGGCATCGACGACGGCAAAGCCAGCATTGTGCCTGGTGCGCGCGTATTTCTCGCCAGGATTTCCCAGGCCGCAGATAAGAACCGGAGATTCGAGGAGTTCACGGGGCGTTTGAGGCACGGAAGATCTTCTCGGTTCATGGTGTGTCTGCCTTTGTGCGCTCATCATTTCTCCCGGACGCTCTGAGTAGTTCTGTTTACGGAATGTAACATATTATTCAAATTTTTGTACTTTACCTTTGTGTCGGGGATTTTGTGTGTAATCTTGTGGTAAGAAAGGCGCATATCAAGGAGGCGGTATGGATATATCTGAGTTGGTCAAACTGCTGGGAATTATTGTGGTCATTGTCGGCTTTACGCTGAAGCTCGACTCCATTCTCACGATTCTCATAGCGGCAGTAACAACGGCCGTGATTGCCGGCATGGATCCGATTGTGTTTTTGCAGACGCTTGGTAAGAGCTTTGTCTCATCGAGAACCATGCTGATTTGCGTAGTGGTCTTTGTGCTTACGGGAACGCTTGAGCGAAACGGCCTTCGCAATGCGGCTCGCGAGCTGATGAGGCGCGTCAAGGGCGCAAGCGGCGGCATTATCATGGCAGCATATGGTGTTTTTCGCGTCATTTTTGCCGCATTTAATGTTGGCTTTGGCGGCGTTGCCGGATTCATCAAGCCGGTCGTGATGCCGATGGCCGAGGCCGCGGACGACCCTGATGGCACGCTCATGACACCGAAGCATCGCGATGACCTCAAGGGCATGGCATCCGGTATGGAAAATGTGGCATGGTTCTTTGGTCAGGTGCTTTTTGTGGGTTCATCAGGCATGCTTCTGGTGCAGAACACACTCAAGGAGCTGGGATACGCCGTTGAGCTTGCGCATCTTGCGGCCATAGAAATTCCGGTGGCTCTTATCGCTGTGGCGTTTACCTCGGCATACTACATCTTCCTCGATCGTCGCTGCCAAAAGCGCGACCTTGAGGCTGCTGCTGAAAAAGCAGGAAACACGGCTGTTACCTCAGCTCTTGTCGCTGACGATGCTGCCGGCGACGCTCATGCTACCGTAGAAGGAGGCGAGGCATAATGGATGCCATTATCGCGTTTTATACCTCTACCGATCCCAAGATTACGCTTTCAACAAAATTGCTTGAAGTTGTATTTGTGCTGATTGGCCTTGTCGCAATTTATGCGGGCATTTCAAACTTTCGCGACAAGACCAACGCAAAGCGCATCGGTACCGGGGTATTTTGGACCATGCTCGGCTTTCTTTTTATTGTGGGCAAGTGGATCCCTTCGGAGTGGACAGGCGTTGGCCTTATTGTTATGTTGCTTCCGGCAGTGTTCAAGCAGGTCGGACGCGGTGAAGATGTAATAAAGCCGACTGAGGAAGAAATGTCTCTGGCATATACGAGCGTCGGAAACAAGATTTTTCTCGCGTCGTTTAGTATCGGCGTTTTTGCGCTTCTGTCTGCCTTTTTCTTTCCAAAGATTTCAACTCTGGTCGGTTTGACCGTGGGTGTTTTAGTGGGCTGTGGAATCCTTTTGGCGATGCGCCCCGGCGTCAATACGCCTAAGCTTTTCTTGGACGACTCAAGGCGCATGCTTGATATTGTCGGACCTTTGGTTATGCTGCCGACGCTCCTCTCGATTCTTGGTGCCACTTTTACGGCGGCCGGCGTTGGGGAGGTCATTTCTCACCTTGTGGGAACCGTCATTCCGGAGGGCAATCTGGTTGTCGGTATCATTGTCTACTGCGTCGGCATGGCGCTCTTTACCGCCATTATGGGCAACGCCTTTGCGGCAATTACCGTGCTGACGGTGGGTATTGGAGCTCCGTTTGTCCTCTCGTTGGGCGCCGACCCAACGGTTGTGGGAGCGCTTGCCCTGACTTGTGGATTCTGTGGAACTCTTATGACGCCCATGGCTGCCAACTTCAATATTGTTCCGGTGGCAATTCTCGAGATGGACGACGAATACGGAGTCATTAAAAAGCAGGTTATTCCTGCGATTTTCATGCTTACCGTTCAGGTTCTTATGATGATCGTTCTTGTGGCGTTTTAAGACAGACCCAAAGACGACAAGTACATCAGGTGTGGCGAGCAGAGCATGACGTGAGTGCAACGGGCACGATACTGCCGGCTCGACGTGGGCGGCAGGTGAGGTGGGCGTGCAACGAACGCGACGTGCGGCAGCAACGATTTGCATGTATGAAATCCGTCGTGGTGGGTACTTAGAGTACTTAAATGCGTCTTAAGGAGGTCGTTGTGTCAACGATTCTTGTAACTGGTTTTCAACCTTTTGGTGGCGAGAAAATCAACCCGGCATGGGAAGCCGTCCGAGCGCTTCCGGATACCATTGCCGGTGCTAATGTAGTGAAACTTGAGATTCCTGTGGTCTTTGGCTCAGGTGCCGACGCGGTATCCGCAGCGATTGATCATATTGATCCCGATATCGTGCTTTGTGTTGGACAGGCAGGAGGTCGCGCAAAGATTACCCCGGAGTTTGTGGGCATCAATTATCGCGACGCTCGCATTCCCGACAACGACGGCAACCAACCGCATGCCGAGAAGATCGTCGAGGATGGTCCCGATGCTTATTTTGCGACGCTTCCCGTTCGTGCCATGACAGAGGCAATGAATGAAGCAGGTATACCTGCCGCTGTGTCGTATACAGCAGGTACGTATGTCTGCAACGATGTGATGTATTCCATGTTGCACGCGCTTGCCATCAAGCACCCCAATGCTCGCGGAGCTTTCCTGCACGTTCCTTTCGCAACCGAGCAGGCAACAAAGCAGCCGGCAAATACCGCAAGTCTTCCTATTGAGGTTATGACACGCGGCCTTGAGGTTGCCTTGGCAGCCGCTGTGGAGCACGAGGTGGATACCGCCGGCGAGTCTCTCGGAACTACCCACTAAGCTCTGCTCCCTGCTGCCTTTACGGAAAAAGCGTCTGCCACGGAAGGGAAAGACGTCTGTATGGAAGGCTTCAGGCTTTCGAGGCCGAGAATCCACCACTGAACGAGATTACGGCGGGGTAAATCCACCAGAACACGGGGTTCTTCTCGCAATTGGATCAAACTCGTGGTTTACGGGTGACTGCAGTCGATAAGAACGATGTTTACTGGTGGTGCCTAATTATGTGCCATTCGGCACATAATTACCCTACTTTTGGATTGACTGGACACATAATTACCTAGGTTTTGGATCAATTGACCCTGGAAAATCTACAATGCTAGCTCGCATGGATCAGGGAACACATAATTACTCAGGTTTTGGATCAACTACGATTGGAATACGAGCCTGAAAAGTGTAAAGAATCTGTGTTTGGGACACAGATTCTTTGATAAAATCAGGCAAAATCCACCGATTCTTTGATGTTTTCAGGCAATAGTTACAGATTCTTTGCAGAAATCAGGCGTGCGCTGATCACGCCCAGGCTCGCAGCAGGCGCGCGCTGATCGCGCCAGCTCACACCGCCCGCCTGGCGAGAAACCCGTCCACTCCTAGCATTTCCGCACAAGAAACCCGGTATCCACACGAAGTAGATACCGGGTTGAAATCGCTTCGCGACCTGCACGCGCCGCTGACCTGCGGCGTTACCGTGCTCGTGGCCGTCCGCGCCCGCACGCGCGTTTGACCTGCGGTGTTGCCGTCGTTGCCGCGCTCGCGTGCGGCGCTGACCTGCGGGATTACAGGTTGAAGTCGCCACCGAAGATGTCGGAGACAGGACGGTCGGTGTAGACAGCGTAAATTGCCTCGGCAATCTCGTTTGCGATGGTAATCGTCTTAATCTTGGAGCCGTCCTGGTTTGCTGCTGCACAAGGAATTGCGTCGGTAACCACGCACTCCTCGATAGGAGCGTTGTTGAGGCGCTCGATTGCAGGACCAGAGAAGACGCCGTGGGTAGCGCAGACGTAGATGTCGCCCGCACCCATTTCCTTCAGTTTCACAACGGATGCGCAGAGGGTACCTGCGGTATCAATCATGTCGTCGTTAACAATGCAGGTCTTGCCCTTAATGTCGCCGATGATGCCCATAACAGCACTCTCGTTGTGGCGAGGACGGCTCTTATGTGCAATAGCAAGGCCGCAGTCCAGGTAGTCGGAAAGCTTCTTAGCAGCCTTTGCGCGACCCATATCAGGGGAGACAACAACGGTGTTCTCCCAGTCGAATGGCTTGCTCTTAAAGTAATCACCCAGAAGGTAAAGAGCAGTCAGGTGAGAAACAGGAATGTCAAAGAAGCCCTGGATCTGGCCCTGGTGCAGGTCAAGGGTGATAACGCGGTCGACGCCAGCGTTCTCAAGCAAGTTTGCCATCAGACGAGCGGTAATAGGCTCGCGAGCAGCAGCTTTGCGGTCCTGACGAGCATATGCGTAGTGAGGGATAACTACGGTAAAGCTGTTAGCAGATGCGCGCTTTGCAGCGTCAGCAACAATCAGTGTTTCCATAACCAGGTCGTTGACGTTGACGCCTGCCAAAGACTGAATGAAGAAGACCTCGTCGCCGCGGACAGATTCGTCAAAGCGAGCATAGATTTCTCCGTTAGCAAACTTCTCAAGGAGAAGACCTTGTAGCTCTAGGTGAAGAATGTCTGCAACTTTACGAGCCAGTTCAGGGTTACCTGTACCGGTGTAGAGCTTGATGTTTCTAGCAACTAACAGTGGTTCACTCAGGTTCTCGAACATCTAGTCCTCTTTCTCAAGCTTGTGACGCCTCTGGGCGGCGTATCCCTCAACAATTTTCTGCTCAGAGCGCTCGAGTGCAAGCGCGTCTGCTGGTACATCCTTTGTGATGCACGAACTTGCCCCCACAAGTGCGCCATCACCAATTGAGACAGGTGCCACCATCATGGTATCGGATCCAACAAAGACGTTGTTGCCGATGCGTGTCTTGAACTTGTGGTAACCGTCGTAATTGCACGTAATTGAACCTGCGCCAATATTGACGCCGGAGCCCATGGTAGTGTCACCAATGTAGGAGAGGTGAGGAACCTTGGAGCCCTCGCCGATAGTTGAATTTTTGATTTCAACGTGGGTGCCTGCCTTGGCGTGAGGCATGAGGTGTGTGCCTGGGCGCAGGTATGCACGAGGACCACAGGTAGCAAAGTCATCTACCTGTGCGTTGATAGCTACAGTCTCGTCAATAACAGCGTCGTTGCCAACAATTGTATCGGTCAGACGAGTGTTAGGGCCTACCACGCAATTCTCGCCAATTGAGGTCTTGCCGTAGAGCATGGTCTGTGGGAGAACCTCGGTGTCCATACCAAGTGTGACCTCGGGGCCAATCCAGACGGAAGTTGGGTCCAGCATGGTAACACCCTGGCTCATCCAGTGCTCGTTGATGCGCTCCTGCATGATGCGGGTGGCAACGGCAAGCTCGGAGCGGGAATTGACGCCCAGCGCCTCTTTGTAGTCGTCAACGTGGACGGCAGCAACAGGCTCGCCCTGGCTGACGTAAAGGCCCACCATGTCGGTGAGGTAGTACTCGCCCTGAACGTTATCATTGCCGAGAAGATCGATGTTTGCGGTCAGTCTTCCGCCACAGAAGCAGTACACGCCAACGTTGCATTCACGCTCTTGCTCGCGCTGCTCTGGCGTAGCGTCTTTGTGCTCAACAATGGCAGTTACCTGGCCATTAGAAGAAATGACGCGACCATATCCGGTTGGATCTGGGGGCGTCATTGTGAGTACCGTACATGCGTTGTGGTGAGCTTTAGTTTCTGCGACAAGGTCGAGAATAGACTGTGCGCGCAACAGAGATGCGTCACCGTTGATAACAACAACGGGTCCCTTGAAGCCACCAAGAGCATCCTTTACAACCTTGACGGCGTGGCCGGTGCCAAGACGCTCGGTCTGGGCAACATACTCAAGGTTAGGGAAGCAAGAAAGTGCAGATTTAACCTCGTCAGCGTGGTTACCAACAACCACAATGACGCGGTCAGCGCCAGCAGTAATTGCGGCGTTGACACTCCACCAAACAAGGGGTTTATCTAGTAATTTGTGCACAATCTTAGGGTGGTGGGACTTCATGCGCGTTCCCTCGCCTGCAGCGAGGACAATCGCAGTAAGTGGCATACGTAAGCCTCCAAAGTACTTCGTATTACTCGATACGAGTGCGTCCCTACACAAAAGTTGCGTAAAAATGGCTGGGGTAGTAGGATTCGAACCCACATTCCAGGCACCAAAAACCCGTGTCCTAACCGTTGGACGATACCCCAATGTAATCACTACGTTGGTTTTGTCCGCAACCCTATTAAGTGTATCAGCTTAGCGAGGCAAATGCTCCACAAATTGCATCAAGAACAAGAACTGCTAAAGTCTGCGCGTCTGCGGTAGTAAACGAGCCGTCTACGTTTGTTCCTTCTGGCAGCACAATCTTGATAGGGGAACCCGTTGCATCAGCAGATTCAATAGCAGTGCGAAGTCTTGCTGGCAACGATTCATTTTCTTCCATAGAAACAGAGCCAATACCCACCTGTCCGCGCGCGGGCATGCTTGGGGCATAGGCTGTGGTAAGAACCAAAATGGTAGCTGCATCAGTAGGAGAGTCAGCACGATCAATCATGGTCATGCCGCTTGCCTCGGTAGTTGCCTTAGAAAGGTTATAGACGCGGGCGGCTACGTTTCTAGAGATAGGATCTTCTCCCGTAATGGCAATGCAGGTGGTTTCAAGAACGTTGGCAGCACGCGCAAAGCCCATAGGACCCTGTGGATGAGGGCCTTTTGCCTGCTTACCGGACCAAACGTGACGCAGACGCTCAATAGCGTCGAGGGTATCCTGGAATGCCATACCGTCAGCAAGTTCGCCGACGCTTTCCTGAAAGAGCTTAACAGCAGCCTCAGTGTGAACACCGTAATGGCCATCAACTTTTCCGCACGAGAAACCCAAGATGTTGAGACGCTCCTGCAACTGACGCACGTCATTGCCGTGGAAGTTAGGAAGACGCAGGTAGAGGGTTCTGTCTCCTAGCTCATAGCCCTCATCGACCATGATTGCCCAGGTAGAGGCATCTACTTCTTCTCCAAGAGAAAGGTCATGGTCAAGCCTAAAGCGTGCAACCGCACGCGCAGTTGACTTGCCAAAGGTGTGGCTCTGGCGCTCATCGTCTTCGATGGTGTAGCCAAGCTTTACGAGGCGTTCCTGAATGTCTTCAACGGCAGCACCAGTGCTACCAGGAGTAATAGGATCCATAATTACCTTTCTCGGTTCACAAAGAAGTCTGCCATAGACAAAAGTGTGTCGCGAGCGTCTTCAGTAAGTATCACGTTTTCAAGCACGTGCTTTGCCTCATCAACTAAGGCAAGAGCGTGCGCGCGGACAAATTTTATCGCATTAGCGCTTTCCATAAGCTCCACAGCGCGCTGAAGCTTCAAAGTATCGGTAGTATGCGCAGAAAGTATGGAGACAAGCTCCGCCTTCTCTGCTTCGGTGAGGTGCTCAAGCGCGTAGACCACCGCGAGCGTACGCTTGCCCTCAGTGATGTCCGACCTAAAGTCTTTGCCCTGTACTTCGGCATTTCCTACCAGGTTGAGAAGATCGTCTTGCAGCTGGAAGGCAAGGCCAACTTTGAGGCCAAACTCTTTGAGCGCATCAAGCGTCTTCTGGTCGGCACCACCAATGAGCGCACCCAGTACCAGGGGATATGCTGCTGAATAGTAAGCGGTCTTGGAGAGCGCCATAAAAAGGTACTGCTCAGAGGTAACATCCCAGCGCTCGTTTTGAGCCCAGCCAAGGTCAAGCGCCTGACCCTCAAGGGTGTGCTCCTGCATGGCGAGAAGGGCGTCGATAACGCGAACTTTAAGCTGGTCAGAGAGGTGGTCGGCCACGGTAACGCGTCTGACAACATTGACCAGGGCAGAATCACCAACGTTGATGGCAAGTCCGGTGCCGAGTGTCTTGTAGAGGCACTTCTCGCCACGGCGCAGCTCTGATTTGTCTGCGATGTCGTCGTGGATAAGGGCTGCCGACTGGAAGTCCTCGATGGCGCAGGCCACAGGCAGGGCGGCTTCTGCTGAGCCGCCGACAGCTTCGGCGCCCAGGCAGCAGAGGACCGGACGCACACGCTTGCCGCCGCCCGCGCTGAAGTGAGCGAGTGGCTGGTAGAGGTAGGTGTTCAGGTCTGCGCGAGTGCGCTCCGAGGGCGTGGATGTTGCTGCCGCGGGCGCTGCGGGTGCTGCGGGCGTTGTTGCAGGGAGCCCGCGCATGATCTCTGCCTCGACGGCAGGAAGCTTTTGTGTGAGGTAGTCGGCGAAGTTCACGAAAGTCCTAGCCGCGATAGCCGTCTGGGTTCATCGACTGCCACTTCCAGGAATCGCGGCACATGTCGGCAAGGTCGTACTGAGCCTTCCAGCCAAGCATGTCAGCAGCTTTCTGGCAGTCTGCGTAGTTAGTTGCAACGTCGCCTGCGCGGCGAGGCTCAATAACGTAAGGAATCTCTTTGCCGCAGGCCTTTGAGAACGCCTTAATAACGTCAAGTACCGAGCTACCAGTGCCAGTGCCCAGGTTGAAGATTTCAACTCCCGTGCGGCCAGCCATCCATTTAAGTGCAGCTACGTGGCCGGAGCCAAGGTCGCAAACGTGGATGTAGTCGCGAACACCCGTGCCATCTGGGGTGTTGTAGTCGTCACCAAAGACGTGAACAGCTTCGCGCTTACCCACAGCAACTTGAGCCACATAAGGTACCAGGTTGTTTGGAATACCTGCAGGATCTTCTCCGATGAGGCCCGACTGGTGAGCGCCAATAGGATTGAAGTATCTAAGCAGGACAACGTTCCACTCTGGATCCGCGGTGTGAACATCGGTGAGGATCTGCTCAATCATCCATTTAGTCCAGCCATAAGGGTTGGTTGCGTTCTTCTTGGGGCTTTGCTCGGTTAGAGGAAGGCTATCTGGATCTCCATAAACGGTGGCAGAGCTCGAGAAAATAATTGACTTGCAACCGTGGTTTCTCATGACATCAAGAAGGGTGAGGGTATTGCCCAGGTTGTTTGTGTAGTACTCAATAGGCTTGGTGACGGACTCGCCAACAGCCTTGAAGCCTGCGAAGTGAATGACAAAGTTAATGGCGTGCTCATCAAAGATGTGGTTGAGAGCATCTGCATCGTTGACGTCTGCCTCGTAGAACGAAAGGCGCTTAGCGTTTTCTTCTCCCACTATGGTTTTGATGCGATCGATAACCTTTGCCGAAGCATTGGAGAGGTCATCAACAATTACGACCTCGTAGCCGGAATTGAGCAGTTCAACAACGGTGTGGCTGCCAATAAAGCCCGCGCCACCGGTGACAAGTACGCAGGAATTTTGTGGAATCAGAGTGTCAGACATATCAATCCTTTCGTGGACTTATATCGTCATAAGTATACGGCTTTTCTGCAAAGCGTTGTACGGTGCGAGCACACGGGTTTCTCGCCAGGTGCGCGTGCGGGCGCACGGGTTTCTCGGCAAGCGGGTCTTTCTGCCATCGCGCGCCTAACTTTCACTATGCGAGCCTGAAAAGTGCAAAGAATCTGTATTTGAGGCACCGATTCTTTGAGAAAATCAGGCAAATCCACCGATTCTTTGATGCTTTTAGGCAGAAGTTACAGATTCTTTGAAGAAATCAGGCACGGTCTAACTAGGGCTCTGTCTCCAAATTTTGCGAGCCTGAAAACCTCACCATGACTGAGTAAATTCGCTCAGACTTGGCGAGAAAAACCGGCAAATAGCTCAGACATGGTGCTCTTTTCAGGCAAATCGTTCAGACATGGCGAGAAAATCAGGCTCCATGAGAGCGTCCATAAAACCAATCTTGAAATCAGAGTTACGTCTAGAAAAGTCCGCCTGAAAAGTGCAAAGAATCTGTATTTGCGACACCGATTCTTTGACAAAATCAGGCAAATCCACCGATTCTTTTACTTATTTAGGCAGAAGTTACAGATTCTTTGTAGAAATCAGGCGCACCCAAGCGTACACCTGGCGCGCGGCGGGCGCGCGCTGATTGCGTGCCAGCTCGCACCGCCCGCTTGGCGAGAAACCCGTCCACTAGCAGCGCTTTCGCACAAGAAACCCGGTATCCACACGAAATGGATACCGGGTAGAAATTGCTTGCAACCTGTGTACGCACGCGGCGCTGACCTGCAGCGTTGCTGTTACCGCACTCGCGCCTTACTTGAAGTACTCGACGCCGCCCTCAATCAGAGGCTGGAACTGGTCGCCAGCAGTGAGCTCAGGGATGTTCTTGTAGAGGCCTGCACCGGAGCGCTCCGTGTGGCCCATCTTGCCCAGGACGCGACCATCGGGGCTGGTAATGCCCTCGATAGCCAGGACGGAACCGTTAGGATTAACGGAGAAGTCCATGCTCGGAACACCTGTTGCGTCAACGTACTGCGTTGCGATCTGGCCATTAGCCTTCAGCGTCTCAAGCAACTCGTCGGAAGCAACAAAGCGACCTTCTCCGTGGCTGATTGCGATAGTGTGGATGTCGCCAAGCGCGCACTTGGAAAGCCATGGCGACATCGTGGATGCAACGCTGGTACGAACAAGCTGGCTTTGGTGGCGGCCGATGGTGTTGAACGTCAGTGTTGGGCAGGTGTCGTCCATGGGTCGGATATCGCCGTAAGGAACAAGGCCCAGCTTGATGAGTGCCTGGAAGCCGTTGCAGATACCCAGCATAAGGCCATCGCGCTGCTGCAGAAGCTCGCAAACAGCCTCGGTTACCTGAGGTGCGCGGAAGAGGGCGCAGATGAACTTAGCAGATCCGTCTGGCTCGTCTCCGCCGGAGAAACCGCCTGGAATCATGACAATTTGGCTCTTCTTGATGGACTCTGCCAGCGCATTTGCGGACTCAACAATGTCCTGAGGTGTCAGGTTGTTAATGACCAGCGTGG
>CAUPCM010000027.1:0-13935 GCA_963509815.1 uncultured Atopobium sp.
GCTCACACAAACAAATTCAGGGGCATCTGCGCTGGCAGATGCCCCTGTTTCTTTAGCGTTAAACCTTTTGGCGAGAAGAAACGTTCGTTAGAAGACCGCTGGCGAGAAAACCTTGTGGCGAGAAGACCGATGGCGAGAAGACCGATGGCGAGAAGACCGATGGCGAGAAGACCGATGGCGAGAAGACCGATCTTCTCGCTACATGACGCGACGTGTTGCGCTTGTCATCACCCGTGAGTCGCGTGGCGCTAGGGAACAATCACGGAAAGCGCGGCGGGAATGACCTCAATGACAAACTTTTCCGCAAAGGGGAGCTCTTCGCCGTCAACCTGAACAGGAACCGGCTCGTGGAAAGTCACCTCTGCGCGCTTAAGGTGGCGCTCTTCAATGATGCGGGAGTTGACGTGCTTACCAGCCCTTGCCAGGCCAAACAAAGCTAGCAGGTGAGGAATGTTAGGCACCTTGGTGTTGTAACAGACCGTGAGCAGGCCATCGTCTGGTAGGGCATGTGGGCAGACCTTAAAGCCGCCGCCATACGTAGGACCAATCTGGAAGGCCATGATAAGCGCTTGAAGATCAATGTTCTTCTCGCCATCAAACGAGACGGTGCAGGAATAGCCTTTGCTACCTGCGGCCATAAACTTGAGACCCGAGGTTAAGAAGAGCGCTTCGCCCTCGGTTGACGAATTGTTTGCGCGGCGCTTTGTGGTATCGGCTGCGATAGCTGCATCAAGTCCAAACGACATGGTCTCCATGAAGTAGACGTCGTTGATGCGACCAATCTCTAGCTGCGTAACTTTGCCGCGAACCAGCTGTGCAAAAGCACCTTCTGGGTCGTTAATCTTCATGCCAAGCGTGCGTGCATAATCGTTTCCGGAACCCATAGGAATAATACCAAGCGCTGGACGAACCTCTGGCGATAAGGTCATGAGGCCGTTGGCCACCTCGTGGATGACGCCATCTCCGCCAAGTGCAACAACCGTATCAAAATCTGCAGCTTCTGCAGCCATGACGCGAGCATCTCCCATAGCTGTAGTGAGTTTGAGCTCATATCCGTCAGTCGCGGCTGAATAGCTGGTCAAAAAGTGACGAGCAAACTCTGCACCTGCAGCGCCCTTACCACTGTGAGCAGCGGGATTAGCTATGATAAGTGTGCGTCCAAGAGGGGATTGAGACATTTTGCACCATTTCTATTAGGACTGCAAAGCAGCATTCTTACAAAAGGCCGCCAAGTGGCACTGTTTCTAAATAGTTTTGTCACCACACGTACAAACAAAATAGTGGAGAAAACAGTTCAACAACGTTTCAAGTTTAAACGGCTTTCTCTGTCTGTGCTAGGATAAACCATACAGAAATCGGTAGAAAAGGATAGCGCGTGAGCGAGTCTTCAACACAAACCAATAATGCGCAGGATGCAAGCATAGTTTCTGCAAATACTAATGGTGCAAGCGCAAGTCTTGTAGCTGTTTCTGCTCGAGATGCGTGGTACCCAACACACCAGCGTGATCAGTTCATTTTGCGTCAGCTGGTAAGCAAAGACTTCAAGCTTAAGTATCGTCGTTCTATCTTGGGCGTTGTGTGGTCGGTTTTGAACCCACTTTTGATGATGACCGTTATGGCGGTTGTCTTTTCTACCTTTTTGGGTAACCGTGCCGAGGATGTTGTGAACTATCCTCTGTATCTTATTCTTGGTAACACGGCATTTCAGCTGATGAATGATGCAACTACTATGGGAATGCGCTCAATTATTGATGCATCCAGCCTGCTTAAAAAAGTTCGTATCAACCGCGTTGTATTCCCTGTTCAGAAAGTACTTTTTGCGGTTGTAAACTATCTTTTCTCGCTCATTGCTGTTGGCATTGTCATGCTTGTCTTCCGCATCCCGCTCACAATTTACGCCCTGCTCACACCTGTGGCTTTGCTGCTTTTAGCCTGTTTCTGCATTGGCCTTGCAATGCTTCTCTCGGCTCTTGCGGTCTTCTTTAGAGACGTTATCCACCTGTGGAGTGTTGTGACTACCGCCTGGATGTATGGTACGCCTCTGTTCTACTCCGTTAACATCATGTCGCCTTGGATGCTTCAGATCGAGCGCTTTAATCCAATGTTCCACTTTGTAACGTTTATTCGAGACTGTCTTCTTTTCCAGAAATTCCCTGCAACAAGCACCATTTTAGGTTGCCTTGTTTCTGCGGTTCTTGCCCTAGTTATCGGCTATACTGTCTTCCACAAACTAGAGAAGAAATTTATTCTGCATATTTAACGTCAGGCTATCTCTTTGAAATAACTTTATAGCAGAACGTTTCTGGGTGACTGCGAGTTTGCGTAAAGCCAAACATAACGCCTTTCGAGTTAAATGAATGGCTCTCTACCACCGCTACGCAATTAAAAGATCCAAGCTCCAGATGCTGAAGGTCTTCTTTAGTTGCCAGCTCAACACTGATTGTTCTTTTGCTCTTGAGAATTTTCATATGAAGCGTGTTCTCTAGATACGCAAAAATCGAGGTTGCCGCATCGTCTTTGGTTAAATTTCCCACTGCGGACGCTAAAAGGTAGTCGTTGTCTATCTGGCGAGAAGATCCGTTGAGTTTGCGGATTCGAACAATGTGAATAAGTTCTTCTCCCGCCCTAAAACCAGTTTGATGAGAAATGTCATCTGTGCATGGTACATGCTCAAAGACAATGACATCTGTATCGGGCTTAAGATGATTTCTATGGGCATATTCCTGAAAGGACTCAAGTCCTTCTAGTGAGCCAATAACTTCACTTGGTTTTTTCTGCCATATGACACGCACGCCCCTGCCATGAATTGGTTGAAGGAGCGCTTCATCCGATAGGAGAGTGAGTGCTCGTCGGACAGTGTTTCTTGAGCAAGAATATGTTTTGGTCAGCTCCATCTCGGTGGGTAAATAGGACTCATAGGCGTAGGTACCGTCTAAGATTTTATTTTTCAAATCCTGATAAATCGTATCGAATCGTGCGCTTGGCATAGTATTTCCTTAACAAGCTGCTGAAGTTCAAAGTTACGTGTTCAAACTACCCTTGATTAGATAGTAGCTTTATAAAAATGAAACAAACATAAAATGGTTCCTTTCATACCATTTACCGACAATTTCATACCGTTCGGAAGTGAGTTGTTTGAACAACTTGATAGTACAAATATACTTTTCTTTGTAGACGTAAGCAAAATTGTTTTGACAGTGTGTCAAAGCATGGCTTATGAAAATCATGAGAAGAGACGTCAACCTAGCAAAGGGTTAGGAGCGCTCTCTAAGGAGGAGTCTTATGTCTGGTATCAATCGTAGGCAGTTTGTCACCTTAAGTGCGTCAGCTCTTTGCTCACTGGGTCTTGTTGCTTGTGGCGGAAATAACCCCTCAAAGCAGGGAGATTCTGATTCAGCAAAAGGCTCAGTTTATTTTCTAAACTTCAAGCCTGAGTCTGATCAGCAGTGGAAAGATCTTGCAGCTAAGTATACTGAGGAAACTAAGGTTCCTGTAAAGGTAGTAACTGCTGCTTCTGATACTTATGCACAGACATTCCAGTCGGAGATTAACAAGGATGCTTCTGTAGCTCCAACACTGTTCCAGACAAATGGTCCTTCCGGTCTTATTGGCGTAAAGGATTACTGTATTGACCTTAAGGACGCCAAGATTCTTGGTGAGCTCACCAATGATGCTCTTAAGCTTCAGGAGGATGGCGTTGTCTACGGTGTTGACTATGTAGAGGAAGACTACGGCATTATCTACAACAAGAAGCTGCTTGAAAAGGCCGGCTATAAGGCTGATGACATCAAGGACTTTGCCTCACTGAAGAAGGTTGTTGAGGATATTCAGGCTCGCAAAGCAGAGCTTGGTGTAAAGGGCGCATTCACCAGCGCTGGTCTTGATTCCAGTTCTGACTGGCGCTTTACTACACACCTTGCAAATCTTCCTCTGTACTATGAGTTCAAGGATACCGGTAAGCCTGAGGCTAAGGAAATTAAGGGAACGTATCTCCCTAACTACAAGCAGATTTTTGATCTCTATATCAACAATGCTACATGCAGCCCAACAGAGCTTTCTGGCAAGACCGGTGATGACGCTGTCGCAGAGTTTGTCAATGGCGACGCAGTCTTCTACCAGAATGGTACTTGGGCATACAATGACATCAAGAAGCTTGGTGACGATGCCCTTGGTATGATTCCAATTTATATTGGCGTAAAGGGTGAAGAGAAGCAGGGTATGTGCTCTGGTGGCGAGAACTACTGGTGTGTAAGCTCCAAGGCAGATGACGCTTCCCAGAAAGCAACACTTGACTTTATCTATTGGTGCGTAACTTCTGATACTGCTACCACTGCAATCGCTGAGGAAATGGGCTTCACCATTCCATTCAAGAATGCAAAGCCAACTAAGAACGCCCTTGCAAATATTGCAGCTGAGTATGCAAAGAAGGGCAATGAGCCCGTGGCTTGGGACTTCATCTACATTCCTTCTCAGGAGTGGAAGAACAATCTCTCCAGTGCACTTAAGGGCTATGCAGCAGGAACTGAGGATTGGGATGCTGTTAAGTCTGCATTTATCGATGGCTGGAAGACTGAAAAAGAGGCTAACGCGTAGTAGTCCTTCTGGTAATGCTTTGATTGGTGAGAGACGAGAAGAGAGATCTCTCTTCTCGTCTCTTGTTATTGGAGGGTATCTCTATGGCTAAGATGTTGAAGCGGTGGTGGCCATTATTTGTTCTGCCTACTGCGCTATCTTTTTTGTTTGGCTTTTTGATTCCGTTTGTGCAGGGATTTTATCTCTCGTTTTGTAAATTTATTACCATCAGCGACGCTAAACCAGTTGGTCTGGATAACTATGTAGCAGCTTTTTCTGACCCACAGTTTGCTAATGCTTTTTGGTATACCGCATTATTTGCGCTTGTCTCAACAGTTCTTATTAATGTGTTGGCGCTTGCAATCGCACTTGCCTTAACTCGCAAGAACCTTAAGGGCACCAATTCATTCAGGACTGTCTTTTTTATGCCAAACCTTATCGGTGGCATTGTTTTGGGTTACATCTGGAATATTTTGATTAACTGCGCGCTCTCTATTGTGGGCGAGCAGCTTCTTGCGCTTAATAGCACTGCTGGATTCTGGGGAATGATTTTTCTTACCCTTTGGCAGCAGGTTGGTTATATGATGATTATTTATATTGCCGGCCTGCAGTCTATTCCAAGTGACTATCTTGAAGCAGCGCGAGTTGATGGAGCAAATGCTTGGCAGACACTTTGGAAGGTAAAAATTCCAAACTTAATGTCTACTATTACCATTTGTCTTTTCTTGACGGTAACAAATGGCTTTAAATTATTTGATCAGAACCTGGCGCTTACTGCAGGTGAGCCTAAGCATGCAACCGAAATGCTTGCTCTTAATATTTACAATACCTTCTACGCTCGACAGGGAGCAAAGTGGATGGGTATCGGCCAGGCTAAAGCTGTTATTTTCTGCATTCTAGTTATTTGTATTGTCATGATTCAGCTGAGAGCCACCAGGTCAAGGGAGGTGCAGCAATAATGAAGCGCGATAAAATCATTAATAAAATTCTTGCTGTATTCTTTACTATCCTTTCTCTTGCATGGATTTATCCAATGGTTATGATCTTGATGAATTCATTCAAGGAAGAAACAACTATTACTACATCTACGGCATTTGATCTTGTAACTTCGGAGAACTCTGCAGGTTTAGCTAACTACATTGCTGCTGTAGAGAAGCAGGGCTTTTTGGCAGCCTTTGGTTATTCTTTAGTAATTACCATCACATCTGTTGCGCTGATTTTGGTGTGCTGCTCAATGTGTGCATGGTTTATTGTCCGTGTAAAAAATCGCATTAGCAACATTTTGTACTACCTATTTGTCTTCTCGATGGTAGTGCCTTTCCAGATGCTTATGTTCACGCTGTCCAATATGGCAAATACGCTTGGATTTAATACTCCTTTCAATATTTGCTTCATTTATTTGGGCTTTGGCGCTGGTCTAGCGGTATTTATGTTTGCTGGATTTGTTAAGACCATTCCACTTGAGATTGAAGAAGCTGCAACTATTGATGGTTGCAACCCACTTCAGACGTTCTTCCATGTTGTTTTGCCTATTATGAAGCCAACGTATATTTCTGTTGGTATTCTCGAAACCATGTGGGTCTGGAATGACTATTTGCTTCCATACCTTGTACTGGATAGGACTAAATACCAAACTATCCCAATTTTGATCCAGTACTTTAGAGGTGGATATGGACGCGTAGAAATGGGTCCAATGTTTGCCTGCATAATGATGGTTATTATCCCTATTGTCATTATGTATTTGCTGTGCCAGCGCTACATCATCAACGGTGTCATTTCTGGTGCTGTAAAAGGCTAAATCTCAATGTATTGCAACAAGCTATAGGCATTTCTGAAAGGTTTTATCATGGCAGAAATCGTTTTAAAGAATATAAAAAAGATTTATCCAAATGAGAAGAAGCGCAAGTCTCTCTTTGGTAAGAAAACTGAGCAGAAAAAGAGCAACCTTGAGGTAACTGAAGAAGGCGTTGTCGCCGTTCAAGACTTCAATCTTACTATCAAGGAGCATGAGTTTGTGGTGCTTGTTGGTCCTTCGGGTTGCGGCAAATCTACTACGCTTCGCATGATTGCAGGCCTAGAAGATATTTCTGCTGGTGAGCTTTTTATTGACGGAAAGCTTGTTAATGACGTTGCGCCAAAAGACCGCGACATCGCAATGGTCTTCCAAAGCTATGCGCTGTATCCAAATATGACCGTCTACGACAACATGGCATTTACCCTTAAGCTTAAAAAGGTTGATCCTCAAGTCATTGACGAGAAGGTCCGTGCAGCTGCAGAAACATTAGGCATCACGGCATATCTTGATCGTAAGCCAAAGGCACTTTCCGGTGGTCAGCGTCAGCGTGTTGCAATTGGTCGTGCAATTGTTCGTGATCCAAAAGTCTTCTTGATGGATGAGCCACTTTCAAACCTTGACGCAAAGCTGAGAAACCAGATGCGTACAGAGATTATTAAGCTTCGTCAGAAGGTTGATGGAACCTTTGTCTATGTTACACATGACCAAACAGAAGCTATGACCTTGGGCGACCGCATTGTCATTATGAAGGATGGCTTTGTTCAGCAAATTGGAACTCCTCAAGAAGTGTTCAATAGGCCTGCAAATCTCTTTGTTGCTGGATTTATTGGCATGCCACAAATGAATTTCTTTGACGCACATCTTATCCGTGTGGACAATGAGTTCCATGTAGAGACAGATAGCATGTCATTTGATATTTCTCCTGAGATGGCAAATCTGTTAGCACAGTCGTGGGTGGCTGCACCAGCAACAGACGTTATTGTTGGCATTAGACCAGAGCAGATTTATCTGACTGAGCCAAATGAAATTGGTGCTTTCAAGGGCAATCTTGAAGTAAGCGAGCTTATGGGTTCCACAGTTCACCTTCATGTTCATACTGATGACGGCAACTTTGTTCTTATCGTTCCTGCAACTGAACTTGCAAAACGAAATCTCAACATTGGCGACCAGGTATGGTTTAAATTTGAAGATAACGCCGTTCATCTCTTTGATAAGAACACGCAAGATAATCTAGTTAAGTATTAAAGCTTTGTACTGGCTTATCTTGAAAGAGATAAGCCAGTACTCTTTTTGCGAAAGAGGCAACTATGGGACGAGCAAGCGGAGTACTTTTGGCCGTTTCTTCTCTTCCAAATTCATATGGGATTGGCACGTTTGGCAAAGAAGCCTACGATTTTATCGATTTTCTCGTCAGAACTAAACAAAGGTATTGGCAGGTCTTACCCCTTACTACTACAAGTTATGGCGACTCTCCTTACCAGTCGTTTTCTGCAGCAGCAGGAAGTCCTTACTATATTGATCTAAAAGATCTTGAGAAACTTGGATATTTAAAGTCAGATGACTTTGAAGATATTTCTTTTGGGACTAGCAAAACTTGCATTGATTATGGGGCGCTTTTTGTAAATCATCGTCGCTTGCTTAATCGTGCTTTTGATAGGTTTGTGCAAGATATACCTGCTGATTTTGAGGAGTTCTGCCACGATCAGGCAGAGTGGCTTGATCCTTATGCGGAGTTCATGTCTTTGAAGGAAGAGTTTGGTCATAAAGCCTACTGGGAGTGGCCAAAACATTACCAGCAAAGAAATGAAACAACTGCACAAGAGATTAAGAAACTGCAAAAGTCAGTTCTGTATCACAAGATGACTCAGTATTTCTTCTTTACTCAATGGGCAAAGGTTAAGGCTTATGCCAATAAAAGGGGAGTGCTTATAATCGGCGACCTTCCCATTTATGTCTCTCGCGATTCTGTTGAGATGTGGGCACAGCCAGAACTGTTTAAAACGGATGAAACAGGACAGCCCATTACGGTTGCAGGTACTCCTCCCGATCAATTTTCTTCTACTGGTCAATATTGGGGAAACCCGATTTATAACTGGGAATATATGAAGAAATCGCACTATGCATGGTGGGTTTGGCGAGTACGAACAAATCTTGAGATGTTTGATGTGCTTCGAATCGATCATTTTAGGGGCTTTGAAGCATACTGGGAGATTCCTTACGGAGCTGCGGAAGCTACTGAGGGCAAATGGACAAAGGGCCCAGATATGGAGCTGTTTGAGGAGCTCGAGAAGCAGCTTGGAAAGCTTCCAATCATTGCAGAGGACCTGGGTTTAATTACACCAGAACTTATTGCTATGCGAGAAAAAACTGGATTCCCAGGGATGAAAATCTTGCAATACGGATTTGACGGAAAGCATGATTCAAGAGATCTTCCTCACAACTACACTGCAAATACCATTGCATATGTAGGAACACATGACAATCCAACTGCTCGTGGTTGGTACGAGACACAGGCTAGTGATAGAGAGCGTGAACAGGCAGATATCTACCTGCATCGTTCAAAAGATGAGCCAATTGGCGAGGCACTATCGCGTGGAATTGCAGCTTCTGTAAGTGATACGTGTATTCACACTATGCAAGATCTTCTCGGCTTAGACGATTCTGCACGCATGAATATTCCGGCCACTGTTGGCGGCAACTGGTGCTGGCGCATGAAGCAGGGGGCTATTACGCGTCACACAGAAGATTTCTTACGAACTATCACTGAGATGTACTTCAGGGTGTACAAAGAGGAGAAGTAATGAACTTAGACACCTTATCTCTTCAACAATTTGGTCAACCTCTGTCTGAAATTACTGACAGTCAGGTTTTTGAGTTACTACTTCAGGTGGTTAAGAGTCAGTCAGACGCTCTACCGTTAAACAATGGTAAGAAGAGGCTTTATTACATCTCCGCAGAGTTTCTCATTGGAAAACTGCTCTCAAATAACCTCATTAATCTGGGAATTTATAACGAGGTAAAAGAGCAGCTCTCCAAGGCAGGTCATTCATTAGAAGACATCGAAGAGCTTGAAGTTGAGCCTTCGCTTGGAAACGGTGGTCTTGGTCGATTGGCAGCATGCTTTATCGATTCTATGTCTACACTTGGTCTGCCAGGCGATGGTGTAGGCCTTAAGTATCATTTTGGCCTTTTCCATCAGCAGTTTTTAGATAGACAGCAAACTGCCGTTCCAGATGCTTGGCTTGCTGATGATAGGTGGCTTGAAGACGAGAAGACGTCATTTACCGTGGAATTTAGAGATTTCTCGGTGACGTCTGATCTCTATTCCATTGACGTTTTGGGATATGGTCGAACAAAGAAAAACAGACTTCGTTTGTTTGACCTGCAGAGTATTGATGAATCATTAGTTTCTGATGACGCTATTGATTTTGATAAGACTGCATTAAAGAAGAATTTAACGCTCTTTTTGTACCCTGATGATTCTGATGAGGATGGTCAGCTTCTTCGTGTGTATCAGCAATATTTTATGGTTTCTAATGCTGCGCAGCTGATTGTTAAAGAGGCAGTTGAGCGCGGTAGCAACATTCACGACCTTGCTGACTATGTTGTGATTCAGATTAACGATACGCATCCCACGATGGTAATTCCAGAGCTTATTCGTATCTTGACCGAGAAATACGATATCTCGTTTGAAGAGTCTGTAGACATTGTTTCTTCACTGGTTGCGTACACAAATCATACGATTTTGGCAGAAGCGCTTGAGAAATGGCCCCTTAAATTCATCGAGGAAGTTTCTCCTAAGATTGCTTCGATTATCAAAAAGCTTGATCAGTGCATCAGCAGTACCGTTGCTGATCCAAGCGTACAAGTCATCATTGATAAGAAAGTTCACATGGCTAACCTTGCCATTCATTACGGCTTTAGTATCAATGGTGTTGCAGCACTTCATACTAAGATTTTGGAAGAGACAGAACTCAAACCATTCTTTGATTTGTATCCAGAAAAGTTCTCAAACAAGACTAATGGAATTACGTTCCGTCGCTGGTTAATGGGTTGTAATCCTGAGCTCGCAGAGTATCTTGATACGTTGTTAGGAGATAGCTGGAGAACAACTGCTCATCTCGAGGGACTTTTAGAGTATCGAGACAACGAAGAGGTCCTCAATAAACTACAAGACATTAAGCAAGCTGCAAAAGATCGAATGGTTAAGTTTTTACTGGATAATCAAGATGTAAAAGTTACCGCTGATTCCATTATTGATGTCCAGGTAAAGCGTTTCCACGAATATAAGCGTCAGCAAATGCTATTGCTTTATTTGATTTGGAAATATTTTGATATTAAGTCTGGTCACCTTCCAAAGCATCCTATTACTGTTATTTTTGGTGGTAAGGCTGCACCAGCATACGTGGCTGCTCAAGATATCATTCATGCAATTCTTGTTCTTTCGTCTTTGATTGCAAACGATGCAGATGTTTCACCATATCTTCAGGTGATAATGATCGAGAATTACAACGTTACTGCCGCTGAGCACGTTATTCCAGCAGCAGATATCTCTGAGCAGATTTCACTGGCTTCCAAGGAGGCTTCTGGAACTTCTAACATGAAGTTCATGCTTAACGGTGCCATTACAGTTTGCACTATTGACGGCGCTAATGTTGAAATTGCCGACTTGGTAGGCGAGGAGAATATCTACACGTTTGGCGCATCAAGCGATGAGGTTGTGAATCTCTATGAGCGCAAAGGGTATAAAGCAAAAGAGTTTTATGAGAAACCCCAGATTAAACCATTCGTTGATTTCTTAATCAGTCCAGAATTTATTTCTCTTGGAAATAAGGAACGCCTGGAGCGACTTCACAAAAACCTGTGCTCAAAAGACTGGTTCATGACACTTCTTGATTTGGAAGCATACATTTCAACAAAAGAGCACGTGTTCGATGACTATGAGGATAGGAAAGCGTGGCTTCAGAAGTCTCTTGTGAATATTGCTATGGCAGGAACATTCTCATCTGATAGAACCATCGCTGAATATAACGATGAGATTTGGCATCTTACCCCTGACAAGTAGATGTAAGCAATACGGACCAGCAAACCACCACTTAAGCCAGCGATCTAATGTAGTCTTAACAAGCGACCTTAACAAGCAGCCTAGACCAGTAGTCTAGGCTGCTTGAATGTGTTTCCTTAGCGATTTAATGAACAAAAATATCATCTGTTTTGGTCTCATCTGCATAAATGACAAGAAATGAGCTATGGTATATACATAAATATTCACCCTTCATGCTGAAAGAAGGATGTATGAACAGCACTTCTGTAAAAAGCGCTTGGTTTTCTCGCTTTACGGTTTTAGCAATTTGCATGCTGTTTGTGGGCGCAATTCTGGCGTTTGCCCTTCCACGCACGGCATTTGCTGCTGATCCAACAGTATATTCTGAAGATGTGGATGGTGCTCCGCTGGACGGTACACATACCTCGGCAAATCCATTCCCAGATTTTATCTCTGATGCTGAGATTCAGGCAGAGATTAATGCTCAGGCTGCCAAGCCGCGAGAGGACCGTACGGGTGTCATCGTGCGTTATTACTGGGTAAAGCCTGATGGTACTGCGCTCAAGCTGGACATGGATCCAACTAAATATTCCGTTGCACAGATGATTGCTGAGGGCGGAGAAATTCGTGCGTACTACGTTCTTCTCGGCGATGCAGAGAATTTGATCAACTTCCCACAGAACGACCCAAATGGTTATGGCCTGCGCAAGGTAGCTGTCTCAGCTCATGCTGCCGTTGATACCTACAAGCCAATGGATGCAACAGGTGCTCTTTCGGGTGGTGGTCCAAAGACCAATTTGATGTTCACTGTCAAGGTAAATGGCCAGCCCATTATGGGTGGCACTTCATATGAGGAGCCTGCGGCCGTATTTACTGCACCAGTTACAGCTCGTCAGTACATTGAGTTCTCCGCACCATTGAACATCTCTGATAGGTCTTATCAGCTGGGAATTCAGGGTGGCATTAAGAAATCTTGGGGAGGCTCTCACGCATATACCAAGCGTTATCCTGCGCGAGTCATTGATACCGCAACAGCTGTGTATCACTATGTCGATGACCTTGCGTATAGGCAGCTTAACGGCCTTGGCCTCAGTGATCCTATTGCTCAAAGAAATGCTGGTCTTCCTATTTATGGTAATGGCGCAGTGAGCGTTCTTGGTCTTGATGACCTTGCTGCTACGTATACGACTTCTGCAGTGTTTGAGGATCGTCAGGTGTCTGCTCGTTACAACACAAAGGGTCATGTCGTGTATATGCCTGAGTATGCTGGCGTTACTGCAGATGACTCTGTTGCTGGCGGTAATAAATTTGAGACCGATCCATCAACCAACCTGTTGCTAACCACTGTTCGCAAGTCAGTCGACGAGATCAAGGCTGCAGGACCTGGTGATTCTTACGTCTATATCGCAAATGATATTGACGTTCCAGAGGGAACATCTCTTGCGATTGGTACGTATAACTCTGGTCCTCGCGATAATTCCGTTTTGGCTCCTGGCTTCAATGCGGACGGTTCTGTAAACCGCACCAGGCAGTATTACCTCACGTATCGTGCAGTTCCATCTCCTTTGAAGCTCGTGAAGACCGATTCCGACGACGCTTCCAATCCTGTTGCTGGTGCTACCTATAGCCTCTATAAGGCTGACGGCACATTGGTCAAAGAGGGAATCACTACTGGCGCTGATGGTACTTTCACATCCGGTGATATTCTTACAAAGACAGAGCTAACCGCACTGGTTCAGAATACCGCGGCAACTGCAGACCTACTGACTAAGGGCATTTATCAGGATGGAGATAAGTTCTACCTGACGCCGGGCGATTATTATCTGGTTGAGACTGCATCTCCAGAGGGATACGAGCTCAATACAAATCAGATTCCATTTACCGTAGCTCCTGCAACATTTAACGCTGCAGATGAGACTATTGTTCCTGCGGAAGTTACCACAGCTGATAAGCCAATTACTCCTACACCAACTCCAACGCCAGATCCTAACCCAGAGCCAAAGCCTAAGACTCCTAAGAAGAAGAGGTCTAACCTGCCAGATACCGGCGATGCAATGTCCATTGCAAGCGCACTTGCAGCTGCAGGTATTATTGCTTCCGGTCTTGCGTACTCTGTAAAGGTTCGCCGTTAGTTATTGGTTTACAGATTACAAGTGTTAAAGAGGCTGTGCTTCGCACAGCCTCTTTTTTGATGAGGGAAGTCTGGCTTAGTTGGACGCTTAGTTGGATGCCGACTTGCACGTTAACCTGTACGCTGACCTTCATACTGACCTGCGTAGTCTGTGCAATCGATGCAGTTTGAGGACGAGCATATCTTGCAAGTGGTAAAAAATGCGTTTAGTTGGAGATTTCATTTTTCTGCATACAACGTTTGCCCAGATAAAAGTTTTTGGCGCGGTAAAAAATCGTCTTAGTTGGAGATAAATCGGCTAATTTTCATTTTTCATTTCCAACTAAACGGGTTTTTTACAGTCACGTCTCAAAAAGTGGTGTAAGGCTATTTCCTTACTGCCTTCTAGCCTAC
>CAUPCM010000028.1:0-13575 GCA_963509815.1 uncultured Atopobium sp.
CTGACTCTTGTTTAATCTTCACAACATATCCGTAATTTCTAAAGGCAAACGGTAGTAAATCATCGGTAAACGGTAGTTGACTTTGCTTACTACTTATGTAGTTAGTTAAATAATTTATATATTATACAAGGTAAAATAATAGTAAAGCCCGCTAACTGCGAGCCTTCTAAGCTGCTATTAAGATTTATATTCAGTAAATAATACAACAAAACACGTTTTCATATTTTGAGCAGCCAATGAGCGAGAAATTAATACCGTTGGGCGAACTGTCTTCAGAACAAATATCTTTTCTTCTTATAGTTATGTAGATGTAAGCCACACAAGTGGCATTGGTGCCACGTTGTGGCAAGGAGAGTTTTAGAAAGAGGCAGAAATGAGCGAGTTTATTAACCGTCCACTTTCGCGTCGCGGCTTCCTTGGCGGAGCAACTGTAGCAGCTGGCCTAGGTCTCACCGCTTGCGGTGGCGGACAGCAGAAGGCAGCTGAAGCTCCATCTGGAAAGGAAGGCGGCGGCACAATTACTGCTGGTACCGCTTATTCAACCCAGAACTATGATCCATCTACTACTTCATCAGCACTTGCTCTTGGTGTCAACTGGCAGGTAGTTGAGGGCCTCTATGGTCTTAACTTCCACGACTATTCCACCTTCAATGAGCTTGCTACTGCTGATCCTAAGAAGGTTGACGATAACACCTTTGAGATTACCATCCGTGACGGCGCAAAGTTCTCTGATGGTAATGAAGTCAAGGCAGATGACGTTGTTGAGTCCTTCAACCGCTCTTCTGCAAAGGGCAGCGTTTACGTTCCAATGCTCGCTCCAATTGCTTCCGTAGAGAAGAAGGATGACAAGACTGTCACCGTTAAGACCACTATTGCTAATTTCTCCCTCCTCAAGGAGCGTCTGTCCATTGTTCGCGTTGTTCCAGCAAGCAGCTCCCAGGATGAGATGAAGAAGCAGCCAGTTGGTTCCGGTCCATGGCAGTTTGAGTCCATCTCTGACAACACTCTTGACCTTGTTCCTAACAAAAACTACAACGGCGCAACTCCTGCTAAGGACGATAAGCTCCACTATGACGTCCTTAAGGATCCAACCGCTCGTCTGACCGCTCAGCAGGATGGAACCACCCTTGCTATGGAAATGGTTCCTGCAGACGCTGTAGACCAGCTCAAGGGCGCTGGCTGCACCGTTGACGCTGTTCAGGGCTTTGGTGTCCGCTTTGCAATGTTCAACCTTGGCAAGGCTCCTTGGGACAACGTTAAGGTTCGCCAGGCATGCCTCTATGCACTTGATACAGACAAGATGCTTGCAAACGCATTCTCTGGTCAGGCTGAGGTTGCCACCAGCTACCTTCCTTCTTCCTTTGCTAACTATCACAAGGCATCCACTGTCTATGCACACGATGTTGACAAGGCTAAGAAGCTTATTTCTGAGTCTGGTATCACTCCTGGTGATGTCGTTCTTCGCACCACCGATAACGAGCAGGTTAAGTCTATGGCAACTCAGGTCAAGAACGACCTCGACGCACTTGGCTTTAACGTAAGCATCGTTTCCGATACTTCTCCAGCAACCTATGCTGCAATTGACGCAGCTGACGGCTCTTGGGACATCCTGCTTGCCCCTGGCGATCCTTCCTGCTTCGGTGCAGACGTTGACCTGCTGCTCAACTGGTGGTATGGCGATAACGTCTGGATGACCAAGCGTTGCCCATGGAAGGAGTCCGCTGAGTGGACTAAGCTCCACGAGCTCATGACCAAGGCTCTTGGCCAGTCTGATGCTGATCAGCAGTCCACTTGGAACGAGTGCTTCGACATCATCGCTGAGAACGTACCTTTGTACCCAGTTCTCTTTGCTAAGACCTTCACCGCTTCTTGGAGCGAGAAGCCAAATAGCAACGGTGTTGCTCTCAAGGGCTTCAAGGGTATCGGAACCACCGGTATGTCCTTCATTGATGTCAACACAGTTACTGCTAGCTAATTTGTTGCCATCACGCGCTTAGCATCTCATACATTGGGGCCCGAGCGTTTTACCTATAACGCTCGGGCTCTTGTGCGCAAAATTTAGTCCCGAGGTGCGCAAAGTCTCATCAAAATTTTATTTGTACGGTTTGTTTTAAAGAGAGAGGGGGAGATAGTGAACAACCTATTACGTCTTATCGGACGCCGTCTTATTGCGCTGCCGATTATGGCTTTAGGCGTCACCTTTCTCGTATTCTTCCTAATGTCTTTCTCGCATGTTGATCCTGCATACAATGCCTTGGGAGAGTCTGCTTCTGAAGAAGCTATCCAGCAGTATCACATTGAGAATGGTCTTGATGACCCATGGCCTGTGAGATATGTACGTTATATCGGTGATGTTGCTCATGGAAACCTGGGTACCTATGGCACTTCTCACTATTCAGTTGCTGAAAGAATTTCAAAGGCTCTGCCAGTAACTATGCAGTTAACCTTTATGGGTCTCTTTATTGGCGCAATAGTTTCGTTTACGTTGGGCGTTATTGCGGCTCTCTATAGAGACCAATGGCCCGATCAAATCATCCGCGTATTCTCAATTGCCGGTCTTGCAACGCCATCATTTTGGTTGGCAGTTCTTTTGATTCTGGTCTTTGCGTCTACGCTCAAGCTTTTGCCTGCCTCTGGAGCACTGCCAGATCCTACGGTAAATCTTGTCGGCTACCTGGCTCGTATGATTATGCCGGCATTTGCACTTGCGGTTCCAATGTCTGGTCAAATGACTCGTATTGTTCGTACCGCAATGGTTGAGGAGCTGGATAAGGACTACGTCCGTACTGCTCGCGGCGCTGGTATTCCAGAGAGAATCGTCATTGCAAGAAACGTACTTCGCAACGCTCTTATTACCCCTGTAACCACGCTTGGTCTCAAGATTGGTTACCTCATGGGTGGCGCCGTTGTTATCGAGGTTATTTTTAACCTTCCTGGTATGGGTACTGCTATTCTCGAGGGCATCCAGGGTAACGAGGCAATGCTTGTTCAGGGCGTTGTTGTTGTCGTTGCACTGTCCTTCATCATCATCAACATTGTTGTTGATATGTTGTACATCTTGATTAACCCACGCATTAGGACGGTGTAGTGCGATGGTACAAATTAGAAAAAAACAAGTCGAGAAGCTCGAAGAAGCTGCAGCAAAGGGTTCTACCTTTGGTGGCTTTAAGAAGATGAAGACAGCTTCCAAGATTGCTCTTGTCATTCTTGTCTTTGTTGTCCTTGCTTCTGTCTTTGCAAACTTTATTGCTCCACATAACCCACTTGAGATTTTTAATGCTCGTCAGGCTCCAGGCAATGGATTTATTTTTGGTACTGACGATAAGGGCCGCGACATTCTTTCTCGTATGCTTTATGGTGGTCAGTATTCACTGGTCATTGGTTTTGGCGCTACGGGTATGGCACTGCTGTGTGGCTCAATTATTGGTGCAATTGCAGCTGTTTCTAGAAAGGCTGTCTCTGAGGTCATCATGCGTGTGCTCGACATCATCATGTCGTTCCCAGGCATTGCTCTTGCAGCAGTCTTTGTCTCTATTTTGGGTAACAGCGTTCCTTCAATCATCTTTGCTATTGGTTTTATGTACACGCCACAGATTGCTCGTATTGTTCGCGCAAATATCGTAAGCGAGTACGGCGAGGATTACGTAAGGGCAACCATTGTTTCTGGTGCTCGTGCACCATGGATTTTATGGAAGCACGTTCTTCGTAACTGCATTGCTCCCATCATGGTCTTTACCGTTACGCTTGTTGCAGACGCAATCATCTTTGAGGCATCCCTGACCTTCATTGGTGCAGGTATTGCAGAGCCAACTCCAACATGGGGTAACATCCTGGCTGATGCTCGTGCTGGCGTTCTTGCTGGCCGTTGGTGGCAGGCATTCTTCCCAGGTCTGGCCATTATGATGACCTGCCTGGCACTGAATATCCTCTCTGAGGGTCTTACTGACGCTATGGCAGCAGCACCTGGTGCTCCTGTAGATACAGAGAACTCTGACTCCAGGCGTGCAGATGACATCTTGGCATCTGATCCAGTTCGTGCCTATGCAGAGCAGGCAGAGTCTCTGGAGCGCAGACTCAACGCACTTAAAGAGGTTGAGCTGTCCAGAACAGATAGGCGCAAACCTGACTTTGATGTAAAGCCACTGCTTAGCGTTAAAGATCTTTGTATCAGCTTTGAGTCTCACGGAAACGTTAAGGTTGTTGACCACGTAAGCTTTGATGTTCGTCCTGGTCAGTGCATGGCACTGGTTGGCGAGTCTGGCTGCGGTAAGTCTATTACCACCAAGGTCATCATGGGTCTAACTGATCCAAAAGAGACCATTACCGGCCAGGTTCTCTACAAAGACCAAGACCTCCTGAAGCTTTCCAAAGAAGAGCATCGCAAGCTGCTCGGACACGAGCTTGCAATGGTCTACCAGGACGCTCTGTCTTCCTTGAACCCTTCCATGCTTATCTCTTCTCAGATGAAGCAGCTAACCAGCAGGGGAGGCACCCGTTCTGCAGAGGAGCTTCTGGAGCTTGTAGGTCTGGATCCAAAGCGTACGCTTGAGTCTTATCCACATGAGCTTTCTGGTGGTCAGCGCCAGCGTGTTCTAATTGCTATGGCACTTACCCGCGATCCTTCTCTGGTTATCTGCGACGAGCCAACAACCGCTCTGGACGTTACTGTTCAGAAGCAGGTCATCAAGCTCTTAAATGACCTTCAGCGTCGTCTTGGCTTCGCAATGATCTTTGTAAGCCACGACCTTGCACTTGTTGCAGAGGTTGCTTCTGAGATTACCGTTATGTACGCCGGCCAGGTTATTGAGCAGGCAGCTACTACTGAGCTTCTGACCAATCCTGTTCACGAGTACACCCGCGGTCTTCTCGGCTCTGTTCTTTCCATTGAGGAAGGTGCACAGGACGGTACCAGACTTCACCAGGTACCAGGTTCTGTTCCTTCTCCAGAGGACTTCCCAACAGGCGATAGGTTTGCTCCTCGTTCAAGCCACCCAGACTTGGGTCTTGAGGTACATCCTGTTATTAAGGAGATTCCTGGTAAGCACCATCGTTTCTCCGAGCTGCCTGATGAGTATCTGAAGGAGCATGGTCTTGTGCCTTACCTTGAGCGTTCTCAAAAGGAGGTGAGGTAAATGGCTACAACAACTGAAGAGCAGCCAATTATCTTCCTCGATGATATTTCGGTTACGTTTAAGACGCGTACTGGCTCAATCTTTAAGCCTAATAAGGTTCACGCAGTACAGAATGTTTCTCTCAAGCTTATGCCTGGTGAGACCATTGGTATTGTTGGCGAGTCTGGCTGCGGAAAGTCTACTACCGCAAATGTCATGTGTGGTCTTCAGTCACCAACGTCCGGTCATGTGTACTTCAAGGGAATGGATGTTACCAAGCGTACTCCAGAGCTTAGGAAGCAGATTGGCCGCGTTGTCTCCGTTGTCTTCCAGGACCCAGCAACTGCTCTTAACCCTCGCATGATTGTTAAAGATCAGCTTATGGATCCGCTGCTGGTACATAAGGTAGGAACAGAGGAGGAGCGAGAAGCCCGTATTAATGAGCTTGTCGGTCTGGTTGGACTGCCACATTCGGCACTTCGCGCCCTTCCTGGTCAGCTCTCTGGTGGTCAGCGTCAGCGTGTTGCTATTGCACGTGCGCTTTCTCTGAATCCATCGGCAATCATTGCTGACGAGCCTACTTCCGCACTGGACGTTTCTGTTCGTGCACAGATCTTGAACCTGCTTACAGACCTTAAGTCTGAGCTGGGTCTCTCGATGATCTTTATTTCGCACGATATCCAGACCGTTCGCTATGTTTCTGACCGCATCATTGTTATGAATCACGGTCAGATTATGGAAGATGGTCCTGCTAAGCAGGTCTTTGAGCATCCAACAGATCCTTACACTAAGACGCTTTTGGGTGCTGCGCCATCTTTGCTTCATCCAAAACTGGGTGAGTAGCGCTTACGTTTTTGTTTGACCAGAGCGCAGCTTAGGCTGCGCTCTTTTAGCTTGTTAGGTGGATCAATGCACCAAGAAACGCTTGAGCTTGCAGAATTGAAGGCAGCTCATGCTCTGACGCCTTATCCTTCAGATTTTGAGGCGTTTTGGAAGGCACGTATGGAGGAGGCGGATAACGCTCCTCTCAGCTGGCAGATTGTACCTTCAACAGAAGTCACGTCATCTGCTTTAGCTCACTTTTTTGATTTGACGTTTGTGGGAATTGATGGCGCGGAAGTCTACGCAAAGTATCTGCGCCCACAGACTGCTTCAGGCGTACAAACTCCGCTTGTTTTACAGTTCCACGGTTATCCAGGGGCTTCTCGCAGTTGGTTTGAGCAGAGCTCATTTCTAGGCTTGGGTTGCTCGCTGATTGCGCTTGATAACCCTGGGCAGGGTGGTCGTAGTTTGGATGGAAGCTCATATAAGAGCACTACCGTTTCTGGTCACCTGGTGCTTGGACTGGATGGACCAGTAGAGGATCTTTACTTTGCGCACCTGTATCAGAACATTCGCTTGCTCTGCAGGATTGTTCGCCAGCTTGAAGGCATTGATACAGACCGCATTTTTGTGAACGGCGCGTCGCAGGGTGGCGGTATTGGTCTTGCTACCTGCGCACTTAACCCGGACCTTATTACTAGAGCAGCAATTCTTTATCCCTTCCTTACCGATTTTAGGTGCGTATGGGAACTTAATGCTGACGAGGTTGCCTACGAGGGAATTCGCTATTATTCCCGCTGGTTTGATGCAGATGGTTCTCGCGTTGATGAGGTCTTTGCAAAGCTTGCCTACATTGATTCAGTCAATTTTGCACGTTTGGTTACCTGTCCTGTGCTTTTTGGTACCGGACTTGATGATCCGGTTGTTCCACCAGAGGCTCAATTTGCTGCTTACAATGCTCTGACCTGTCCAAAGAGACATTTGTTATATCCCGGGTATACGCATGAAGAGATTGGTGATTTTGACGATAAGATCATTGATTTCTTCTGCTCAGAAAATGGAGAGCAAGCTCTTAAAGAGTTGGATTCTTCATTTCCCGATCAAGCAGAATGCGAGGCGGGAGCATGAGGGGTTTAACACAAAGGCTTGAAGATGCTCGCTCTTATCGAGGCGCTTGGCTTAGACCATCAAACTTTGAATCATTTTGGGAGACGTCTGTAGCGTTTGCACAAAATGTGCAGGTAGAGAGTGTGGTTGAGCTTCCGTCTGCTACCCAGACCGCAACGTTTAAGCGCATTACATTCACCTCAACTGACCAGACGCAACTGAGCGCCCGCGTCATTTTTCCAGCAGGTGTGTCGGTGGCAGAACCGCTGGCTGCGGCAGAGCTGTCCGCTTCGGCAGAGCTGCCCGCATCGGCAAAGCTGCCCGCGGTGGTGCTCTTCTCCGATCTTGGTCGGGGAGTGCGCAGCTGGCTGCACCTATTGCGCTTCTCGGCACTTGGTCTGCCCATTGTGGCACTGGAAGCTCGCCCGTGTGCGCCCCAGCTCAAAGACGCTTGGAGGGGAGCCTTTACCGCAGAGGAGCTTGCCCATGCGCTCATCAACTCAGATGACGCTGCATCTTCCACGCTCAAGCAGCTCATCGATGACGCGCTGGTAACCACCGCGGTTGCCTCGCGCTTCCTCGGGCGCACAACCGTCACCTGGGGAGAAGGTCTAGGCGGCTCGCAGGCTTTGTTTGTGGCAGCACTTCTGCCCAGGGAAGTGAGCGCTACCATGGCGCTGAACCCGCTCTTTGCCGACAACGCAACAACCCTGCGCTCGGTTGTCGGGTGCGGAGACACCCCGCAGTCAGATGCAGCTATCGACGCGGTCGGTCTTCTCGACAGCGCGTGTGCGGCAGAGCTAGTGCGTGTACCTGCGCTTATCGGTACGGCCTTGCTGGACCAGAGCGCGCCAACTGAGGGAACGTTTGCGTTGTACAATCGCTTGCCAGGACAGAAGGAAATGCGTGTGTACCCCAAGTATGGCCACGAGCGCATCAATCAATTTGAGAATGAGCAAATCAACTATCTCTGCGAGGTTATATCAGGGCTTTGTCATAACTAAGCGGACTATAATTACGTAGGTTCTTTGAAGTTGCTTTTGATCAATGCTTTGGTCGGCCACTTCAGTACATTGTTGTATGAAACCAGTTGGATTTTCCAACGTGTGAAAGGATAAAGCATGTCCAGTAACGTACCATTTAGCGGTGTTGTTCCACCAGTTGTAACCCCAGATACCCCAGACCATCAGCTTGATGTTGTGTCGTTTGAGCGCTCCATTAACCGTCTCATTGAGGCTGGCGTAGACGGCCTGTTCTTCCTTGGCTCTTCTGGCGAGGTTGTCTTTGCAACTGATGAGCGTCGTGATCAGATTGTTCGCGAGGCTGTCCGCATTGTTGACCACCGCGTTCCGGTCCTTGTGGGCATCATTGATACCGAGACCGAGCGCGTCCTGGAGCATGGTCGCCGTGCCCTCGCACTGGGTGCAGACGCTCTTGTAGCAACCGCTCCTTTTTACGCACTTGGTGGCCCAGCTGATATTGAGGAGCACTTCCGCATCCTTCACCAGGAGCTGGACGCACCTCTGTTTGCGTACGATATTCCTGTCTGCGTGCACACCAAGCTTTCTTGGAAGATGCTTGCTCGTCTGGGCGCAGAGGGTGTTCTTGCAGGCGTTAAGGACTCTTCTGGCGATGACGTTTCCTTCAGGTATCTTGTTCAGGAGAACGAGAAGAACGGTCACCCTCTGACCCTTCTGACTGGTCACGAGATTGTTGTTGACGGCGCTCTTCTTTCTGGCGCAGACGGTTCTGTCCCTGGTCTTGCTAATGTTGAACCAGAGGGCTACGTCCGCATGTGGAAGGCAGCTCAGGAGGGTAACTGGGCAGAGGTCAAGCGTGAGCAGGACCGACTCAACGAGATTTCCCACATCTTTGATGTCACTTCAGGTGTTCAGGGCTATGGTGCTGGCGTTGGCGCATTCAAGTGCGCACTTAATCTCATGGGCATCTTTGATTCTGACCAGATGCCTCGTCCTGTTAAGCCACTTGATGGCCAGAACCGTGAGGCAATCAAGCAGGTTCTTATTGCAAACGGCCTTCTCTAAACAAGAGGGGACACCATGGACTCTAAGTTTGTTTATCCAACACATGTTTGTGCCGTTGATATTGGCGGCACAAAAATCGCCTGTGGCATAGTTACCCTTAACGGCACCGACGCTCCAAACGTTCAGTCCGTAAAGAAGGTTCCTACCAACGCAAAAGAGGGTGGCAAGCAAGTTCTTGCTACCGTTCTGCAGGCAATTAGGGAGGCTCTTTCTCGTGCGGAGGAGCTAGGTCTTACTATCTCTGGCGTGGGTATTTCTTCTGCTGGCGTTGTTGATCCTCGCACCGGAGACATCACCTACGCAAACGAGCTTATGCCAGGCTGGGGCGGAACTGCCCTTGGCTCAGCAGTTACCAGCGAGTTTGACCTTCCTTGCAGCGTTCTCAATGACGTTCACGCCCATGCTCTGGGTGAGGCTCGTCACGGCGCTGGTCACGGTAAAGACAGCGTTTTAACCGTAGCGGTTGGCACGGGCATTGGTGGCGCTTTTGTGAACCACGGCATTTTGATGCTGGGTGCTCACGACGAGGCTGGCCACATTGGTCACGTTGCAACTCCAGCAGCAGCAGGCGTTGACTGCCCTTGTGGTGGAACTTCTCACCTTGAGCCTGTTTCCGCAGGTCCTGGTATTATTCGCGAGTACGTCCGCCTCGGTGGCTCCGATACGCTTGAAGATGGCTCCGCTCTTGATGGCGCAGAGATTGACCGCAGGGCTCTTGCTGGCGAGAAGATCGCTCAGGCTGCAGAGGAGCGCTCAGGCCGCGCACTTGGTGAGGTCTTGGGCAGTATGTGCAACATGCTTGACCCTTCCGTCATCATCCTGTCTGGCTCCGTTGCAGAGTGCGGTAAGTACTGGCACGAGGCGCTTGAAGCTGCATTTAAGCTGCAGGCAATGCCTCCTGTTCAGGCAACACCTATTGTGAAGGGAACCCTTGGTGGAGAAGCCCCTCTTATTGGCGCTGCAGAAAACCTTGTTTTACCCGGCTATTTAGAGACGCGTCTTTAGGCAAGAAGCGCCAAGTCACTAATAGCTTGCTGACTTGGCTTGCTGACTTGGCTTGCTGATTCAGCACGCCGCAAAGACACATACCTTTAACGTACGTACATTCTGGTAAGGAGAATACCGTGGCACACTCAGAGCTTGTTGAGTCACTTAAAGGAAAACTCATCGTTAGCGTCCAGGCGTATCCTGGTGAGCCCATGAGGCATCCAGAGACCATGGCTCAGATTGCACGCGCTTGTGAGCTTGGTGGTGCTGCTGCTATTAGGTGCCAGGGCTTGTCTGATATCTCTGCCATTAAGGGTAGGGTTGAAATTCCTGTCATTGGCCTCTGGAAAGAGGGTCATGAAGGCGTCTACATTACTCCTACACTTCGTCATGCACGTGCTTGTATTCACGCAGGTGCAGACGTTGTTGCTTTGGATGCAACAGACCGCCCAAGGCCAGATGGTAGAACTTTTGAAGAGACCGTTGCGGCGCTCCGCGCAGAGTCTGACGTGCTGATTATGGCTGACTGCATGACTATGGATGATATCCGTCGTGCTGTTGCCGCTGGTTGTGACCTTGTTTCAACCACGCTCTCTCACAACAAGGCTGCTATTGATACAACGCTTGATGATGGCCCTGACATTGCTCTTCTTAAGGAAGCAACTACTGAGTTCCCAGGTATTGCCATTATTTGCGAAGGTCATGTCCATACGCCACAAGACGCAAAAGATGCTCTTGATGCAGGCGCTTGGGCAGTTGTTTCAGGTACTGCCATTACGCATCCAACTTCAATTACCTCTTGGTTTGCAGCAGCACTTGAGGATTAACGCTTGGAGCGGTAAGGTTTTCTCGTCACGTATTTAAGGAGCGCCTGTGAAGAAAAACGATCCTACACCTTCAGTTATTCCCGACATTGTCATTATTACGGGTATGTCTGGATCGGGTCGCACGCAGGCGCTTCATGTGTTTGAGGACATGGGTTATTTCTGCATTGATAACCTGCCACCAGCTCTTATTTTGCAGCTTTCTAACCTTGTAGGCATTAACACGGGCGTTGGCCGCCACTTGGCAGTTACCTGTGATTTGCGCTCGCAAGGTCTTTTTGATGACATTTCTGAAGCGCTGAAGTCACTTGCAGATCACGAGCTTACCTACAAGATTGTTTACCTGGACTCTTCAGACGAAGTACTTATGCGTCGCTATAGCGAGAATCGCCGGCGTCATCCTTTGGCGCAGGAGGGAGAAAATCTCTCATCTGCAATTTCTAAGGAACGCTCACAGCTTCAAGACATAAAAGCGCTGGCAGATGTGGTCCTAGACACCTCGTCCATGCGTACTAATACGTTAAAGAGTCGCCTTCGTCGCGCATTTTCAGAACTTGCTGAACAGCAGCTCATGGATGTCAGTGTGTTCTCCTTTGGCTTCAAAAACGGTTTGCCCGTTGAGGCTGACCTTATGATTGACGTGCGCTTCCTTCCCAATCCTTACTATGATCCAGAGCTCAGGCCACTTACCGGTCTTGACGAGCCAGTAGCTCAGTTTGTTCTTACGCATGGCACTACCAAGAAATTCCTTAAGTCTTGGTTTGAGCTGCTTGATGTAGTTATGCCTGGTTACGTACAGGAAGGCAAGAGCTTGCTCTCTATTGCGGTAGGTTGCACAGGCGGCCAGCATAGAAGTGTTGCAATCGCGCGCGCTACGGCAGAGCATCTTACTGGCCAAGGCTATCGCGTAACGCTGTTCCATCGCGATCTTGACGCGGCTCAGAAGAAGTCTCAGCAGGCTGAGTAGAAGTTAGTCTGCCATGTCCTATACAGCGCTAGTAAAAAATGAGCTGGTCAGCGTACCAGAACTTCAGACGGAGTGTGAATTAGCACAGCTTTCTGCGCTTATTCGTGTTTCCGGAACGTTGTCAATGCACGGCCCTGGTAAATTTGCCGTTCGCATTGTTACCGAGACTGGCACTGTTGCCCGTACGGTCATTAGTTCTTCTCGCCGTCTGTTTGATCTGGGCACTTCTGTTGAGTACCGTCGCTCTATCATGCATAAGAAACGCAACTATTTGCTTGAGATTTCCAATCAGGATTCGCTCGCAGAAGCGCTTTCTGCTCTTGGCATTTACATACCGGGAGAAGGCCTGGTAAGCGGCATTCCAAAGAGTATTATTCGCACCAAGCAGGCGCAGCGGGCTTTTTTGCGTGGAGCGTTTATGGCGGGCGGATTTTTGGCCGATCCCTTAAAAGATTTTCACCTAGAGATTGCTGTCTCGGGAGAAAGATTTGCCACTGAGCTGGTAAAACTCATGGGATCCATTGGCGTTAAGGCGCGTCTTAATCATCGTAACCGTCATACTAATGCGCTCATGCGTACCAGAGAAATTTATGCCGTTTACCTTAAGAGCTCTGACGACATCATCAAGTTTTTGCGAGAGATTGGTGCGCCCACCATGGCGCGCGCTATTGCGTTTACGCGTGTACAAAAGCATTATCGCAACAACGTCAACCGAGTTGTTAACGCAGAGATGGCAAATCAAACGCGGTCTTCAAATGCAGCAGCAGACCAGTTGGCGCTTATAGAAAAGGCCGAGAAACTCATTGGACTTAGAGCTCTGCCACCAGCGGTCAGAGATTTTTGTCTTGCACGAAAAGATAACCCTGAGCTGTCATTATCTGCACTAGGGGAGTCGTTTGTACCACCCGTATCCAAGTCCGCTATGTACCACCGATTGCTTCGTTTGGAAAAAATCGTTCAGGATTTAGAAAAAGATGCATAAGTTATCGGCGAGTGCGGTAAAATACACAGTGTACGGTTTTAATGTTAATGAATCCGGAGAATGGCTCTGGGTCACCGAAAGGAGCATTACGTATGGCAGTAAAGGTTGCTATTAACGGTTTTGGCCGCATTGGTCGCCTTGCATTTAGGCAGATGTTTGGTCACGAGGGTTCTGAGATTGTTGCAATCAACGACCTTACTTCTCCAGAGATGCTTGCATATCTTCTGAAGTATGACTCTACTCAGGGCAACTATTCCCGCGATCACAAGGTGGAGGCAACTGACCACTCCATCATCGTTGACGGTCACGAGATTATTATTTACAAGGAGGCAGACGCTAACAACCTGCCTTGGGGCGATCTCAACGTTGACGTTGTTCTTGAGTGCACCGGTTTCTACACTTCTAAGGACAAGGCACAGGCTCACATCAACGCTGGTGCTAAGAAGGTTGTCATTTCTGCTCCTGCAGGCAATGATCTCCCAACCATCGTCTTTAACGTTAACCATGAGACCCTCACTGCAGATGACAACATCATCTCCGCAGCTTCCTGCACCACCAACTGCCTTGCTCCTATGGCAAAGGGTCTTAACGATTTCGCAACTATCAAGTCCGGTATCATGACCACCATTCACGCATACACTGGTGACCAGATGATCCTCGACGGCCCACAGCGCAAGGGTAACTTCCGTCGTTCCCGTGCTGGTGCAGAGAACATCGTTCCTAACTCCAC
>CAUPCM010000029.1:0-13076 GCA_963509815.1 uncultured Atopobium sp.
ATTACCTGGCCATCATTACCTTGGGCTTTGCAGAGATTATCCGCGTTGTCCTGGTAAACATTGACTCTGCTCTTGGCTTCAAGCTTACTGGTGGCGCATCGGGTCTGACTGGCATCCCAGCCTATACCGGCTACCTGAACACCGCAATTGTGGTTTCTCTTGCCATCTTTGCTATTCATACTCTTATGAAGTCTAGGCATGGACGCGCTATTCTCGCCATCCGCGATAACGAGATTGCTGCAGAGGCATCAGGCGTCAACACTACGTACTACAAGACCCTGGCCTTTGTCTTCTCCGCATTCCTTGCTGGTATTGCGGGCGGTCTTTACGCGGGTTGCATTGGCGTTATGGCGCCTGCTAAGTTTGGCTTCATGAAGTCCGTTGAGATTCTGGTCATGGTTGTTCTGGGCGGCATGGGCTCTATGTTTGGCTCCGTTGTGTCTGCAACAGTCCTGACCGTGCTTCCAGAGGCTCTGCGTGCCTTTGCCGACTACCGTATGGTTGCTTATGCAATCGTTCTGATTCTGGTCATGATCTTTAGGCCAGAGGGTCTGTTTGGCTCGTATGACTTCTCTTTGTCTCGCATCATTGAGCGAGTCATGAACAGGGATTTCCCTTGGAACAAGGATGACTCGGACAAACAGGCAGAAGTGCAGGTAAACGCACAGGTAAGCGCACAGGTGGACGCTCAGGCGGAAGCCTCAACTGATTCGAAGGAGGCGTAAGAGCGATGGCAACTAAAAACACCACAAAACTTATCAGGCAAGAGTCTCCCAACCTCATTCCTGAGCGAGACCTTGGCGCAATTCCAGTTCTTCAGGCTGAGCACTTGGGCATTGACTTTGGTGGCTTGACTGCTGTTAATGACTTCAACATCGCTCTTGGTCCTACCGAGATTTCCGGCATCATCGGCCCTAATGGTGCAGGTAAAACAACTGTTTTTAACTTGCTTACCTGTGTCTATAAGCCAACGCGCGGTTCTGTCATGATTGACGGCTATGATCTTGCTGGTAAGAGCGTTGTTGAGGCAAATCATATGGGCATTGCTCGAACCTTCCAGAATATTCGCCTGTTCAACAACATGACCGTTATGGAGAACATTCAGGTTGGTCAGGGAAGCCACATGACGTCTCACTTCTTGGAGGACGTCTTCCGCCTTCCGGCTCATTGGAAGCAGGAAAAAGAGAGCGCTGATAACGCTCGCGAGCTCCTGCGCATTTTTGGTATGGAGAATCTTGCAAATACCCTTGCAGGTAACCTGCCTTATGGCGCTCAGCGCAAGCTTGAGATTCTTCGCGCTCTGGCAACGCAGCCTAAGATTTTGCTGCTTGACGAGCCAGCTGCAGGTATGAATCCAGCAGAGACCGACGAGCTTATGGAGAATGTCCTTAAGATTCGTGATGATTTCAAGATTGCTGTTCTTCTCATCGAGCACGACATGAAGTTTGTTATGGGCATTTGCGAGGGCCTGGCCGTTCTTGATCACGGCAACATCATCGCAAAAGGTACACCAGAAGAAGTTCAGAACAACCCTCGTGTTATCGAGGCTTATCTTGGAAAGCAGGAGGTGCGCTAATGGCCGCTGAAACTACAAACACCCAGGCAGTAGGCGCAGAAAAAACTCTGCTATCCGTCAAGGATCTTAACGTTTCTTACGGAGCAATCCACGCAGTTCAGGGTATCTCTTTTGACATCCACGAGGGCGAGATTGTTACTCTTATTGGTGCTAATGGCGCAGGTAAATCAACTACACTGAACACCATTGCTGGTCTGGTAAAGCCTGACTCTGGCACCATCACCCTTGGCGAGAAAAACCTTGTAGGCCAGCGCGCACACAAGATTGTTGAGGCTGGTTTGGCGCTATGTCCTGAGGGCCGCCGTGTGTTTTCTCGCATGAGTGTTGCCGAAAACCTCGAGATGGGTGGCTATACTCAGTCAGATTCTCAGAACGCAAAGACCGTCAAGATGGTCTACGAGCATTTCCCACGTCTTCGTGAGCGCAAGAATCAGCTGGCAGGAACGCTGTCTGGAGGCGAGCAGCAGATGCTTGCCATGGGTCGTGCTCTGATGAGCAGACCAAAGCTTTTGATGCTTGACGAGCCTTCCATGGGTTTGGCTCCTATCCTGATTGAGGAGATCTTCCAGATCATTCGCCAGCTCGGCGATGCAGGAACTACCATTTTGCTGGTCGAGCAGAACGCTAACATGGCACTTAAGGTTGCTGACCGCGCGTACGTTCTTGAGCTTGGCAAGGTTGCTAAGCACGGAACTGGCCAGGAACTCCTGCATGACGATGACGTTCGCAAGGCTTACCTCGGCGCATAAACGCGACTTACGGTAAGCGTGACGCTGCGGTAAACGTGCTGCTATGGCAAATGTGCTGTTACGGCAACTCGGCTTAAACGACAACCCGGCTCCCACACAACGTAGGAGCCGGGTTTTGTTGTCGTGTCTGAGTAATTTGCCGGAAAAGCAGGCCATATCTGAGCTATTTGCCTGTTTTTCTCGCCACGTCTGAGCTGTTTTACTCAGACATGGTGCAGTTTTCAGGCTCGCAAAATTTGGAGCAGCGCAGCCTATCTTCACGCGCCTGATTTCCTCAAAGAATCTGTGACTTTTGCCTAAAAATGTAAAAGAAACTGTGGATTTGCCTGATTTCTGCAAAGAATCTGTGTCTCAAATACAGATTCTTTGCACTTTTTAGGCGCGCAATGTTGCAAAGTCGTCCTTAGTGAGAAGAACGTGCCTTTGGCGCTCCTGGCGAGAAACCCGCTCTGTCGCGTGGCGCTCCCAAACGCTGGTGTTAAATTTCGTCGAACGTGTTGTGGTGCTGTTGACCGTCGTCCAAAGTGAGGACGGTACCCAGAAGAGCTGGCTCAAGAATCTGAATCCAGAGATCGCCTCTGACCTGCTTGGCATTCTCGGCAACGGCGCGTGCGGTGACAGGGGAGTCGCAGATAGCAACCATAGTGGCACCAGATCCGGAAATGACAAACGTACATGCGCGGGCAAGCTTTGCTACCTGCTTGAGCTCCTCGTAATCGGAGATGAGCTCCTTGCGGTATGGCTCGTGAAGCTTGTCGTTGCAGGCTGCTGCCAACAGTCCGCCGTTTCCTGTTTCCAGGGCGTGTGTGACAGCAACGGTACGTCCCATCTGGTAAACGGCCGTTTCAAGTGAGATTTCCTGCGGAACCACCTTACGGGCGTCCTCAGTGTTAACCGTGTAGGGCGGTGCAATCGCAACAAAGGAAAGTCCGCGGGCTACAAGTCTTCTGGTGCAAATGGTATGACCACCCTCAACAAAAGACGAGGTTAAGCCACCATAAATAGCAGGAGCAACATTGTCGGGATGGCCCTCAAAGTGGCAGGCAAAGTCAAGCGCACGCTCAGGATCCCAACCGCTGTGAGACTCGGTCATCGCGGCTGCAATACCTGCAATAACGCAAGTAGAGCTTGAGCCGAGTCCGCCGGAAAGCGGAATAGGCGAGTCGATAGTAATGTGCTTAGGAGTGGGCTCTTCGCCCAGCTTTTCGCAGGCGCGAATATATGACGTCCACACAAGGTTGTCATCGTTTCTGAACTGCTCAGGACAGCCGTCAATGATGAGCGTAGAGGACTCCCTAAACGTAATTTTTGCGCGCAGGTTAAACGCAAGGCCCAGCGTATCGTAGCCGACGCCAATGTTTGCAGAGGTAGCAGGTACAGAAACGGTCAAGATAGTGTTGTCGAGCATGTAGAACCTGCTTTCTCAGAGTCTAACAAGCAAAAATACGCCCGCATGCTTCAGAAACGTACGAAGCAAGTTGTTCCTTCTCGCGAACGTCAGTATGAATGATAACGTTATCATTCAGCGATGAAAGCTGGATTGGCGGATTAGTGCCCGTGATTTCGGCGAGCGTATGCATGCACGCAAAGTCATCCAGGCCAGCGGTCGGGTGGCCCAGTGCGGCAAGCACGTCGGACGAGAACTTATACGGGCTTGCGGTGGACAGACAAACGCGCACGTCGCCCGCCTGGCGAGAAACCCTGTCGAGCACGTGTTTTGCGACGGCTGTGTGAGGGTCAATCAGCACACGACAATTCTCCCAGGTAGAACGGATAGTCTCACGCGTCTGGTCGTCGGTGGCAAAGCCAGCATCAAAGGTTTCGCGGATGGTATCCATGACCTGGGCAGGAACTGTGTAGATACCCTTTGTAACCAGCTGGTTCATCAGATAGCTGACAAGTTCGGTGTCTTTGCCGGACGCAAGATAGAGGAGTCGTTCAAGGTTTGATGAAACCAGAATGTCCATCGATGGCGAGATCGTCTTTTCAAATGCACGTCTACGATCGTAGGTGCCGGTTTCCAAGAAATCGGTCAGCACCTTATTGCTGTTAGAAGCCACAATGAGGCGATCAACAGGAAGTCCCATTTCTTTTGCAAAGTAACCTGCAAGGACATCGCCAAAATTGCCGGTTGGCACGCAGAATGTGACCTTTTGGCCCTGCGTAATGGCACCCTTGGCAACGAGCTGGGCATATGCATCAAAGTAGTAGGTTACCTGTGGAGCCAAACGACCAATATTGATTGAGTTTGCACTGGAGAGCACGGTGCCGTTGCCTGCAAGCTCCTGAGCCAACTCCTTGTTAGCAAAGATTGCTTTAGCAGCGTTTTGCGCGTCGTCAAAGTTGCCCTTAACTGCGCAAACAGCAACGTTGGAGCCCTTCTGGGTCACCATCTGCAGGCGCTGAATGTCCGAGACTTTTCCCTCAGGATAAAAGACGGTAATGCCCATACCAGGAACATCTTTGAAGCCCTCAAGTGCGGCTTTACCGGTGTCTCCAGAGGTAGCGGTCACGATCATGATGTTTTTGCCCGCGACGCCTGCAGCGCCCGCGACGCCTGCAGCACCCGCAGCACCTGCAGCACCTGCAGCACCTGCAGCGCCCACATCCTCGCGAGCAACACTCATTAGGCGGGGGAGCATCTGAAGTGCAACGTCTTTGAAAGCCGACGTTGGACCGTGGAAGAGCTCTAGCAGCCAATCATCGCCAATAGAGGAAACAGGGGTGATGGCCTCGGTATCCCATTGAGCGCCATAAGCACCCTCAATGCAGCGATTCAACTCTTCAGCAGAGTAATCATCCAGCAGAGAAGAAAGCACGTCATAAGCAGTAGCCTTAAAGCCCTGAGCACAAACCTTTGCAAGATCAAGGGGTTTCTCGCCAATAGAATCTTGAATGTAAAGGCCGCCATCGGGAGCAATTCCCTGCAAAATGGCCTGCTTAGCCAAGACGTTATGGTCAGAGCTTCTTGTGCTGTGATATGCGACGGCCATGAAACCACCAATCTGTTGAATGTGCCGCGTGTTGAACGGGTCGCGCTGCGCGTGTTGAACGTATCGCGTTTCGCATGTTGTGCGTGCGCGTATGCGCGTTTTGCGTGTTGCGTTTCTATTATTTTAACAGTGAGAAGTAAATGTTGCTTGTAACATAGAATTGTTCATAGCATTATGAAGACGAGAAAAACTGTCGACTAGATTCTGTCTAGGTTTTTGGTAGTTTTTGTCTATGAGATTGTTATCAGTGTAGTCACCTTTGCGTGTGGTTGTTTGCTATTCATTTAGCCTTGCCGGCAATTGGGTTTCTCGCGAAGATGGCTGCTAGATTTGGAGCTATATGCAAAACGTTGCCCTACTTGGATTTGGAACGGTTGGTGCTTCAGTTGCGCGCATTCTTGACGAGCGCGTTTCTGACGCTAACTTGACGTCCATCTTGGTTAGAGCTGGTAAAGAGCATGTTGACCCTCGCGCAACGTCAGATTTTGATGCGCTCTTGTCTGACCCTGCACTCGATACGGTTGTCGAGTGCATGGGTGGTCTCTCGCCAGCCTATGAGTACATTAAAGCAGCACTCACTGCTAAGAAAAATGTTGTCACCTCAAATAAAGCCGTGGTATCTGCGCATTTTGAGGAGTTCATGACCCTCGCTGCTGAGGCAGGTGTCAACTTTAAGATTGAAGCCTGCGTGTGTGGCGGCATTCCTTGGATTGCGGGAATTCAGAAAGTTCGCCGTATTGACGAGATTTCTGCGTTCTGGGGAATCATGAACGGCACCACCAACTACATTGTCTATTCCATGCTCAAAGATGGAACGGACTTTGCTGAGGTTTTAAGTAAAGCTCAGGAGCTTGGTTACGCCGAGCGAGACCCGTCAAGCGATATTGATGGCATCGATGTCCGCTCTAAGACCATGATTTCTGCGTCCATTGCCTTTGATGTAATCTGCACAGACCAGATTCCTATGTCTGGCATCAGAAATTTAACTAAGCGAGACCTTGCCATGTTTGGCAGCCATGACATGACCATCAAGCTCTTTGGACGCGGCGTTTCTAACGGCATGTCTTACGCGGTTGCTGTTGAGCCAGTTGCAGTTCCGCTCTCAACCATTGAGGCAAACGTTCCAACAAACTTTAATGTTGCAACTGCCGTGGGAAGTACCATTGGCGAGCTCAAGTTCTATGGTCAAGGCGCTGGTGGCGACCCAACGGCAAACGCCGTCGTTCAAGATATTATTGACTGTGCCGGCGTTCCAGTTGGAGGCCAGCAGACCTTCTCGGCAGGCCTTTCATATAATCCTGAGCTGCTTGTTTCCGATTACGTGTTTAGGACGCAAGCTGAAATTCCTGTCGGTTCGTTCTGGGAGCCAGGTGCTCAGCTGGTTAAGAGCTTAAGTGCCGAGAAGGCCCGTGAGCTCCTTACCAGCGCACTTTTGCAAGACCCCACAACCTTTATGGCTGCACTTGAAAAGAGGAATTAGAAATGATCAAAATTGCAAAATTTGGCGGCTCAAGTGTTGCCTCTGCAGAGCAGTTCAAAAAAGTTAAAGCTATTGTTGAGGCTGACTCTGATAGGCGTTTTATTGTTTCGTCTGCAGCAGGAAAGCGTCATTCGACTGATAACAAGATTACTGACCTTCTATTGCTGGTAAATGCCCATATCGAGTATCACGTTGACTGCACGTCTTTGCTTGCAGACATTGAGGCTCGCTTTGTGGAGATTGCTGACCAGCTGGGAGTTGCGTGGCCTGTCGCCGAGGAGTTTGAGAAGTTTGCTTCAAACATCAAGTCCTTCTCGCCAGAGTATGTGGTAAGTAGGGGCGAGTGGTTTACCTGTCAGATTCTTGCTGAGTATCTTGGCCTGCCTTTTGTTGATGCTGCCGACGTTATGCTGTTCCATCATGACGGCACTATTGATATGGAGCGCACTGCTTCTAGGCTTAAAGAGGTTGTTGCTCGTAGCGGTTCGTTTGTGCTGCCTGGCTTCTATGGCGCTACCGTTGATGGCGCAATTAAGCTGTTCCAGCGTGGTGGTGGCGATATTACCGGCGCAATTGTTGCTCGCTGCCTAGACGCGGATTTGTACGAGAACTGGACTGATGTTTCTGGCTTCCTTTCTGCCGATCCTCGCATTGTTCAGAATCCACGCGCCATTGGACGTATTACCTTTGACGAGATGCGCGAGCTTTCTTACATGGGCGCTTCCGTTCTTCAGGAAGAGGCAATTTTCCCTGTTCGCGAGGCAAATATTCCAATCCAGATTAAGAACACCAATCGCCCAGAAGATGCAGGTACCGTCATTCGAGAGACCGCTGATGGCGATACAAACGAGCACTTGATCACTGGTATTGCAGGCAAGAAGGACTTCCTGGCTATTCACGTCAAGAAGGCTCACATGTCCAACGAGGTTGGCGTTATTAGCCGTGCGCTCAATATTGTTGAGCGCTATGGCGTCTCTGTTGAGCACATCCCAACAGGCGTTGATTCGTTTGGTATCGTGGTAAATGCCTCCGATGTAAAGGACACGGTCTATTCGATCATCAGCGATATTCGCCGCGAGATTGAGCCTGATGACATCACAATGGTAGACCGCCTAGCTCTTGTTTCTGTTGTTGGTCGCAATATGTCCAGGCGTTCCGGCACTTCCGGCAAGATTTTTGGTGCGCTGGGTAATGCGGGCGTCAACATTCGTATGATTACGCAGAGCTCAGAAGAGATTAGTATTATCGTGGGCGTTGATAATGCGGACTTTGATCGCACAATTGGCGTCATTTATAACGGATTTGTTCGTGACGAAATGGTTTCGAGGTAACTATGGTTTTTGATCCAAACGGTAAGGTTGTTGCAATTCTTGGTGCTACTGGCGTTGTTGGTGCCCAGATGATGCAGTGCCTTGAAGAGCGTAATTTTCCTATTAAGGAGCTAGTGCTTCTGGCATCGGCTCGAAGTGCAGGTAAGACTATTGAGTTTGCAGGACAGCAGATTGTTATCCGTGAAGCAACTCCTGAGGCTTTTGAAGGCGTGGACATTGTTCTTGGTGCAGCCGGTGACGAGCAGGCAAAAGAGCTGCTCCCTGAGGCAGTTAAGCGCGGTTGTGTCTGCGTTGACAACTCTCATGCATTCAGAATGGACCCAAGCGTTCCTCTGGTAATTCCAGAGATCAACGCTGAAGACATCAAGAATCATAACGGCATCATCTCTAATCCAAACTGTGCAACCATTATTGGCCTGGTACCTCTGTATCCTCTGCATAAGGCAGCAGGTGCAAAGCGCATTATCGCTTCTACCTATCAGGCTGCATCCGGCGCTGGACTTCCTGGTCTTACCAGTTTGAAGAACCAGATGGCTGATGTTGTTGCAGGTAGGGAAGTAACCGAGACTGCTCCTTTTGCATACCAGCTGGCAGTCAACCTGATTCCACAGATTGGCGGCTTTGATGAGGTTGGCTACACCTCTGAGGAAATGAAGATGCAAAATGAGGGTCGCAAGATTATGCACCTTCCTGAGCTGCGCGTTAACTGCACCTGCGTCCGCGTTCCAACGATGCGCTCTCACTCTGAGTCCATCACTGTTGAGTTCGAGCGTCCTCTGAGCCCAGATGAGGCTCGCGCTATTCTTGAAGACGCACCAGGCATCAAGGTTGTGGACAACCCTGCAGAGCTTCAGTACCCAATGCCTCTTGATACCTCCGACCAGGACCTCATTTATGTTGGTCGTATTCGCGAGGATCTCTCTGCTGATAAGGACACTCATGCACTGACATTCTTCTGCTGCGGAGACCAAATCAGAAAGGGCGCTGCAACTAACGCCGTCCAGATTGCAGAGTACCTGCTGTAATATCCCGCGCGTTGCTGCGTGACTTCGCTGTCTGGCCACGCGCTGAACGGCAGCGCTCGACGCGCTCCGAGCGCAAGCGCACTTGACGCGTGGGCTTTCATCGCGGTCGTGTACAGTATTTTCGCTGAACCAGTACCCGTCCGATTCTATTTCATGGAATCGGACGGGTAATTTTTGTGTACAAGTCGGATTTTTCAGAAAAAATGTGCCGTTCGGCGGCAAAGTGGTAAAAAATGCGTTTAGTTGGGGAATCCAGAAATGCTCGGATTTTATGCAAGCTATCTACCAGCAATTTTACGTGGACAAAATTTTGGAAATTATCACAAAATTTCTGAACTGGGAAAACGTAAGTGCCAAAACTCCGAAGTCCAAAAATAATCCCCAACTAAACGGGTTTTTTACCCAAAACAGTACCTCTCGTTTGATATATCAATTTCTTGATTAGTTTTCCTGCATATTAGCCACTGGTTATGCACAAATTGTCCGATGTCAGTTAATCGGACACGAAAACGCAATTTCTTACGCAGTAGCCATACAGTTTGGAGGCAAAATGGAGGCAGCTGATAAAAAATTTAACAAAAAAGGTAGACGGCAAGCCATCTACCTGGAGTTTCTGGTGCCTCCTGCGCGATTCGAACGCGCGACCTGCGGTTTAGAAGACCGACGCTCTATCCAGCTGAGCTAAGGAGACATATAGCGTCGTTCATTATAGCAATAAGGACTGCAAATACGTTGCGCCATCAAAGATTTTCTTATCAGAAGAATGACAAAGGAAAAGAAAAGTGGCTACACTAAAAGCAGCTACACTGGTGATAGGCTTATGTGAATGGAGACGGTATGTCTTACGATTTTGAATCTCGCGTTGATCGCGCTGGTACTGGTTCTAGAAAATGGAACGTCATGTACGACGTTAATCCTGATGTAGCTCCTGGTATTCCACCGTTTTCTGTTGCTGACATGGAATATCACACAGCTCCAGAGATTGTCGAAGGTCTCAAGGAGTACATCAATGACGCAATCCTTGGCTATTCCATGCCAACTAATCAGATGAAGCAGGCTGTGTGCAAGTGGATGAAGACTCGCCACAATTGGGATGTAAAGCCCGAGTGGCTGCTCAACTCTTCAGGTGTGGTGCCTGCGCTTTTTGCATCGGTTGCCGAGTTCACCAAGCCAGACGAGGGTGTCATTCTGTTTACGCCTGTCTACCATCCGTTCTACATGGCGGTTGAGGAGAATAACCGTGCGCTGGTAGAGTGTCCGCTTGTCTTATCAGAGGGTCCTCACTACGACATTGACTTTGACCTGCTTGAGAAGCTTGCCGCCGAGCCAAAGAACACCATGGTCATCCTGTGTTCGCCTCACAATCCAAGCGGTCGTGTGTGGACCAAAGAAGAGCTCACGCGCATTGCAGAGATTGCGGTTCAGCACAACCTCATCGTGGTCGCTGACGAGATCCACCACGACCTCATCATGCCAGGTTCCACACATACCGTCTTTGAAACAATCTCTGATGAGGTCGCAGCACGTACCATCACCTGCACCTCTGCTTCAAAGAGCTTCAACTTGGCTGGCACGCAGTTCAGCAACATCATCGTGAGCAACCCAGAGCTACGCACACGCCTCGAGAAACGTCTTCAAGCTCGAGAGACCACCTCATGCAATCCAATCAGCTTCAAGGCCTGTGAGCTGGCTTACAGCAAGGGCGGAGCATGGCTAGACGCATGCATCAAGGCCATCGACGACAACCAGAAGCTGGTCCTGGACTTCTTTGCCACCAAGCACCCTCGCGTGAAGCTCGCGCCAATCACAGGAACTTACCTTCAGTGGCTTGACTTCAGAGATCTTGGTCTCACGCCAGAAGAGCTTGACCACCTATTGCAGTTTGAGGCCCAGGTCTTCTTCACCGACGGCGTCTTCTTTGGCGAGGCCGCCCAAGGCTTCAAGCGCTGGAATTTGGCAGCTCCTCGTGTGGAGATCGAAGAGGCACTGGATCGTCTGGACGCAGCCCTTACGGCCCACGGTTTCTAGGAGCAGTCTTCGATTTCTGCGCGCGCTGACTGCGTTTTATGCGTGCTTACTGTGGTTTCTTGGCGCCGCGCCACTGACATAACACCATATACCTGCGCGTTTAGCGTATGAAATCACATGCGGAGAAGCTCGTTCTTCTCCGCGTTTTGTATGGCGAGAAACCCGTCGAGTCGGCAGTTTTCAAAGAAAATCAAAAAAGAGTTTGAAAAAACTGCGTTTCTCGCTTGCATCTTTTTCTGATTCTGTAATAATGATTTAGCTGCGTTTCATGAGGTGGCAAAATGGTGGGAGTAGCTCAGTTGGCAGAGCGACGGACTGTGGCTCCGTAGGTCGAGGGTTCGAGCCCCTTTTCCCACCCCATTCGAAACGTTAATTGGATCGTTAGCTCAGCTGGTAGAGCAGGGGACTCTTAATCCCAAGGTCCAGGGTTCGAACCCCTGACGATCCACCATTTGAATCTCAAACCCCGGCATGCGTCGGGGTTTTATTTTTTTGTAAGTCGCTAGTTTCTGATTGTTTGTTTCGAGTGATTGCGTCATACTGAAGTCTCCATGATTTTATTGTAGTTCGGAGGACTCGCCGTGATTTACACAATGACGCTTAATCCCGCGCTTGACTATGTCATGCATCCAAACACATTGGACATGGGCTTTACCAACCGCTCCTCGTCAGAAGAGTTGCACTGCGGTGGTAATGGTATTAACGTCTCCACGCTTCTCAATGAGCTTGATAAGGTCACCGTTGCCATGGGCATTGTTGGTGGCTTTACTGGTGAATACCTGCTCAGTGACTTGCAGCGTCAGGGAATTCCAAGCAACTTCGTCAAGCTGGATTCTGGCTTTACTCGTATTAATGTCAAGCTCAACGGCATTGTTATGACCATGGTCAACGGCAATGGTCCACGCATTCCAGAGAAAAAGGTTGATGAGCTGCTGGAGCGTATGGACGTTGTTGGCGCAGGTGACACCCTGGTTCTTACGGGATCTATTCCAAGCTCACTTCCAGAGGATATATATACTCGCCTTATGGCTCAGCTTGCAGGTCGCGGCATCCAGTTTGTTGTCGACGCTCCTGGTCAGCTGCTTATGGAGGCTATCAAGGCTCAGCCATTCCTGATCAAGCCTAACAACCACGAGGTTGGCCGTATCTTTGATGCCAATCCAGAGACCCCAGAAGAGTGCATTCCATTTGCAAAGAAGCTCCAGGATGGCGGCGCTCGCAACGTTATCGTTTCTTGTGGTGGCGCAGGTTCTCTGCTTCTGGACGAGTACGGAACCGAGCACATTGTTCCAACCGCTAAGATTCGTCTGGTTAACGCAACTGGCGCTGGTGACTCCATGGTCGCAGGCTTCCTGGCAAAGACCACCGCTGGCTACGATTACGACACCGCGCTTATTTACGCTTCTGCTTGCGGTACTGCAACTGCAGCAAGTCGAGGAATCGCAAAGCGCGCAACCATTGATCGCGTTGTTACCGCTCTTTACAAGAAGATGGGCCGAGAAATGCCTGCTTCTATCGCAGAAGAGATTCAGCTTGCTCGCCAGAAAGAGGAGAGCCGCGAGGGCAAGTCTTCTTGGCTTGCAGATTCTGAGTAGTAATCGCAGCTAGAACGCATAGTTCTTTTGGCGAGAAACCCTCAGATGGTGCACTCTTATCGCGTGGAGTAAACAGAGCGTCTTTGCTATCCTGAACGTATAAACACTTGGCAAGAAAGATTTTCTCGCCAAGTGTTTTTAATTAAAATTTTATTTAAAGATACTCACAACGTAACAGGTCAAAAAAATGTTACTCTGTACAAAGATAGGTTTGTTTCTGCGACTATTGTTTTGTGTGGATAGACTTGCAGAACGTTATACACCGCTAAACGGACAATGATAGGAGCATGTATGTTTGA
>CAUPCM010000030.1:0-12445 GCA_963509815.1 uncultured Atopobium sp.
CTTCTTTTAAACACCTGAAATGCTTACTTACACCACTTTTCGGGACACGACCTTTTTTACCTTTTTCGGCACATAATTTTGAGCGCAAAAATTACGTATGCATGGAAATGAATTTAATTTCATGAATATTCAAATAAATAAATCAAAAGTTGGTCATGACAAGTAAAGAGGAAAATTGCTAATAAAATGTCTGGGAAAACAGGGAGAGGCACAAAAAACAGGGGGAGACGCAGAAATAGACACTAATGCGCCTAAAAGTCATCAGCGTGCTCGCCAAACACACAGTAAGAATAAGCAGAATAATGCCTAGAGCAGAGAACTGATGGAAAAAATAGGGAATTTTATGGAGCGGCGGACGGGACTCGAACCCGCAACAGTCAGCTTGGAAGGCTGATGCTCTACCAATTGAACTACCGCCGCAAGGGTAAAGCAAAAAGAAAAAAATGGTCGGGGTGACTGGATTCGAACCAGCGACCCACTGCTCCCAAAGCAGTTGCGCTACCAAGCTGCGCTACACCCCGAGCCGAGAGAAAAGTATAGGTGACAAATCGCCCGAGAGCAAGAAGAAATTGCAATCTTTTTAAACTAATTTTTCGTCAATTAGATTTCTCAATTTTGTTATGTAATCGAAACAATGGATGACTATGCTATTCGTAACCACTTTGAAAGGGGTTTTATGAGCTACTCATCTAAGGTAATTGCACAGCTTGAAGAGCGTTACGCAGATCAGCCTGAGTTTATCCAGGCTGCAAAAGAAGTCCTAACTACCATCCAGCCTGCGCTTGACGCACATCCAGAGTTCGAGAAAGCCGCTTTGCTTGAGCGTCTTGTTGAGCCTGAGCGCATTGTTATGTTCCGTGTCCCATGGATTGATGACGCCGGCAACGTCCAGGTCAATCGTGGATACCGCATCGAGTTCAACTCCGCAATTGGACCTTACAAGGGTGGCCTCCGTCTTCACCCAACCGTTAATCTTTCTATCCTGAAGTTCCTCGGTTTCGAGCAGATCTTCAAGAACTCACTGACCACGCTTCCAATGGGCGGTGGCAAGGGTGGCTCCGACTTCGATCCAAAGGGCAAGTCCGACCGCGAGATCATGGCGTTCTGCCAGTCCTTCATGACCGAGCTTTCCCGCCACATCGGTCCAAACACCGACGTTCCAGCTGGCGACATCGGCACCGGCGCACGTGAGATCGGCTACATGTTTGGCCAGTACAAGCGCCTCCGCAACGAGTGGACCGGCGTCCTGACCGGCAAAGGCCTCTCCTTCGGTGGCTCCCTTGCTCGCACCGAGGCTACAGGCTACGGCGCGGTTTACTTCCTCACTCACATGCTTGCCGAGAAGAACGATGCACTCGCAGGTAAAACGGTCTGCATCTCCGGTTCCGGAAACGTTGCTACCTACGCTGCCCAGAAGGCACAGCAACTGGGAGCAACTGTGGTAACCGTTTCCGACTCCTCAGGTTATGTCTATGATCCAGAGGGCATCGACGTTGAGCTGCTGAAAGACGTCAAGGAGGTCCGCCGCGCTCGCATTAAGGAGTACGCCGACGCACGTCCTTCCGCAACTTTCTTCCCAGGTGAGCGTCCTTGGAGCCAGAAGTGCGACATTGCTATGCCATGCGCAACTCAAAACGAGCTCGAGCTCGCCGACGTGCAGAAACTTGTTGCCAACGGTACCAAGTACGTCGTTGAGGGCGCTAACATGCCAACCACCCTCGAGGCAACCAATTACCTCATCGAGAACGGGGTCTTCTTCGCACCCGGCAAGGCTGCAAACGCAGGCGGCGTAGCTGTTTCTGGTCTTGAGATGTCCCAGAACGCCGAGCACCTATCTTGGACGTTCGAGGAGGTAGACTCCAAGCTTCAGGGAATTATGGAGAGCATCTACACTGCTGCTTCAGAGGCCGCAACAACGTACGGCCACCCCGGCAACCTGGTCTTTGGCGCAAACATCGCTGGCTTCCTCAAGGTTGCAAATGCAATGATGGCTCAGGGTGTTTGCTAGTTTGCATCGCATTTGGCGAGAAGCCCGTTATTGCAGCACTTAATTGAAGAAACTGCATTGTTGGCTTAACGCAATTGTCAAAAAGGACCTTGGTCTCCCAAGGTCCTTTTTGTATCGCTTATTGATTGCAGTTTTCTCGCGCTCTACGTTCTTGAAGTGCCCTACGCTCCTAAAATGCCTACGCTCGTGAAACAAACGCGTTTCCCTCGATGAAATAGCGCTTTGGAGCATCAGCATTTTTACTGATACCAACGCGAGGTGAGCGTCCAATCGTTTCTCCTGGTAGCAGGGGAGCATAGTCCAGTACAAGCGGCTCAACTGTTAGGTCATGCCCGTACAACCCCTTGTCGATACCAAGTGCGGCACACACTTTACCAGGTCCGTTAGAAAGATCGCGCAGCTTGAGCGGGTGCTTGCGCACGCGCTCCGCCTGTTCCGCCTCGTGTCTCGCCTGCGCTTCGCAGTCATGGCCAGCGCTCGCAGCCACGCACCCCGCCTGCGCCCTGCGTGCACGCCCCGCCTCGCGGAGCTCGCGCATAGCCTCTACACCCTCAAGAGGCTCAACGGCGCGCACCAAACATCCGCTGCCAAAACCCTCAGGTCCACACACCACATTGCAGCAGTGATGCATGCCGTACGAAACGTACACATACAGATGACCTGCAGGTCCAAACATGGCTGCGTTGCGATCGCTAGGTCCGCCAAATGCATGACTTGCAGGGTCGTCTTGGTCGTAGGCTTCGGTCTCTACAATTCTTGCAACTAGTTTGTGTTTCTCGCCATTAAGCGTAATTGTCCTCGTCAGAGTGCATCCCAGAAGCAGTGGCGCGGTCACATCTGAGGGATTCTCTAGAAAATCTGGATACATGCCATCTCCTTTATTGGTTATGCGCTACAATACTACCAACCTTTAAGGACGGTGCGAGACACCGGCAAGGCCCCATAGCGTTGAGTGCGCATGTTCGCTGTTGAGCCTCCACAAGGAGTGCTCTTTTTTTATGGCTCGGCATGCTCCTACGCAGATCGGAGAGTATATGAATCCACTGGCAAGTGCCACCTCGCAGCCTCGCGCGCTGCTTGTTCTCGAAGACGGAACAACCTTCGAGGGGAGGTGCTGTGGTGCTAGTGGAGAGACCTTCGGCGAGATTGTTTTTAACACGTCTATGACCGGCTACCAGGAGATTATCTCCGATCCAAGTTACGCCGGCCAGATTGTCACGCTGACCTATCCGCAGGTAGGCAACTACGGCATCGATCCTGCAGTCATGCAGCGAGACGTTTTGCACCTGCGTGGTTTTGTCGTCCACGACATGTGCTACGAGCCAAGCAACTGGACGTCCAAGCAGAGCCTGCCGGAGTTTCTGCAGGAAAACGGCGTTGTTGCCATCGAGGGCATCGATACCCGCGCGCTGACCATGCACTTGCGCGACCATGGCGCACAGAAGGCGGCCATCTCCACCGAGGACCTGGATCCCGCCCATCTGCTCGCGCGCGTCCAGGCGTCGCCCAGCATCTCCGAGCACAACTTTGTCCCCGACGTCTCCGTTGACGCACCTCACGTGGTCTCCGCTACGTCCAAGAAGCGCTTCAATGTTGTCGCGTACGACTGTGGCGAGAAGAACGGCATTCTCCAGGGTCTTGCAGCAAACGGCTGCGAGGTCACGGTTGTACCGTGGAACACACCTGCTGAGGACGCCTTGGCCTACAACCCAGACGGCATCTTCTTCTCCAACGGCCCTGGTGACCCAGAGCAGGTTGACGCTACGCAGGAGGCCGCTCGCGGCGTTCTGGGCAAGGTTCCCGTCTTTGGTATCTGCCTGGGCAACCAGATGCTCTCCATTGTTGCCGGTGCAGATATCGAGAAACTCAAATTTGGCCACCATGGCGGCAACGAACCAGTCATGAATCTTCTGACCGGCAAGGTTGAGATTACTGCTCAAAACCACAATTACGGTCTGGTTTTCCCAAGCTTGGGCAAGCTTATTGCAGAGGAGTCTGGTGGAATCTCCGAACACTTTGACAACCTCTGTGAGTGGTCCGCAAGGCGCATTGCTCCTGTTGTCCAGACAAAGGAGTTCGGCCGCGTTAGGCTCACACACGTCAACCTTAACGACGGCACTCCAGAGGGCATCCAATTCCTGGATATTCCAGCGTTTTCCGTTCAGTATCACCCTGAGGCAAGCCCAGGACCTCACGATTCATCTTACTTATTCAAGGCGTTTGCGCGTTTGATGGAGGGACAGTCTGACTACCTTGCCATCGACGTTCGTGAGGGGAGGCGCTTCTAATGCCAAAGCGTACTGATATTAAGAAGATCCTAGTCATTGGCTCTGGTCCAATTGTTATTGGTCAGGCTTGCGAGTTTGACTATTCTGGCACTCAAGCATGCCGCGCCCTTCGCAAAGAAGGTTTTGAGGTTGTTCTGGTCAATTCAAATCCAGCAACCATCATGACCGACCCAGAAACTGCAGATAGAACCTATGTTGAGCCAATCACCATTGAATCTGTGACCCGCGTCATTGAGCGCGAGCGTCCTGATGCGCTCCTGCCAAACATGGGCGGTCAGACTGCTCTGAACTGTACTATCGGCCTTGGCGAGGCTGGCGTTCTTGACAAGTACAACATCGAGGTCATCGGCTGCAACCTGGAGTCCATTCGTACCGGTGAGGACCGTGAGCTCTTCAGCGAGGCAGTCCAAGACATTGGCCTGGAGGTTGCTCGTGCAGACATCGCTCACTCTATGGAAGACGCTCAGCGCATTGTTGCTGACCTGGGATATCCCGTGGTCATTCGCCCAAGCTTCACCCTTGGTGGCGCGGGCGGCGGCATTGCTCATACTCCAGAAGAGCTCGTAGAGATTGTTGAACAGGGCCTCTTGCTTTCCCCAGAGCATGAGGTGCTGGTAGAGGAGTCCATCGAGGGCTGGAAAGAGATTGAGATGGAGGTCATGCGCGATACCGCAGGTAACGGTATTGTTGTCTGCTCCATCGAGAACCTCGATCCAATGGGTGTTCACACCGGAGACTCCATTACCGTTGCTCCAGCTCAGACGCTCACCGATGAAGAGCTCCAGAACCTCCGCGACTATTCCATCGCCATTCTCGAGCGTGTAGGCGTTGCCTGCGGTGGTTCTAACGTTCAGTTTGCGGTCAACCCAACTAACGGCCGCGTCATTGTCATTGAGATGAACCCTCGCGTCAGCCGCTCCTCTGCGCTGGCGTCCAAGGCAACTGGTTTCCCCATTGCAAAGATGGCGGCACTGCTCTCTGTTGGCTACACATTGGATGAGATTACCAATGACATCACCAAGGCGACTCCTGCTGCCTTTGAGCCTTCCATTGACTACTGCGTGGTCAAGGTTCCTCGCTTTGCCTTCGTCAAGTTCAAGGGCACCAGCCGCGTTCTGACCACCCGCATGAAGTCGGTCGGTGAGGCTATGGCTATGGGCAGAACCTTTGAGGAGGCCCTGCAGAAGGCGCTTCGCTCCCTGGAGCAAGATCGCGCTGGTCTGGGCGCAGACGGCCACGATGTCTTTGACGAGAAGAACTTTGACGAGCTAGTCAGTAAGCCAACACCAGAGCGTATTTTCTACGTTGCTGAGGCTTTGCGCAGAAACTGGAGCGTTGAGCGCATCCACGATATGACCGGTATTGATCCTTGGTACCTGTACCGTATGGCAGGCATCATCAACGCCGAGAAACGCATCAAAGAGCTGGGACTTTCTGGTCTCACCACCGATAACATGCTTGCTGCCAAACAGCTGGGCTTCTCGGATGAGCAGCTTGCACACCTTACCGGTACCAAGACAGACGTTGTCCGCGCTGTGAGGGAAGTGCTGGGTGTTCGTCCACAGGTCAAGACGGTTGATACCTGCGCAGGCGAATTTGGCGCAACCACGCAGTACCACTATGTCACGTACGAGAAGGGCAATGCCACAGAATACGTGAAGGCAGAAAAGCCACGCGTTATGATTCTCTCCGCTGGTCCTAACCGTATTGGTCAGGGCATTGAGTTTGACTACTGCTGTGTTCATGCGGCATACGCTCTTCGCGAGCAGGGTTATGAGACAGTCATGGTCAACTGCAACCCAGAGACGGTTTCTACAGACTACGACACCTCTGATCGCCTGTATTTCCAGCCTCTGACCTTTGAAGACGTCATGGATGTCATTGAGGTTGAGAAGCCAGAAGGCGTCATTGTTACCCTTGGTGGCCAGACTCCAATCAAGCTGGCACGCGCCTTGAAGGACGCCGGCGTTCCTATCATGGGTACTCAGCCAGAGGCAATTGACCTGGCAGAGGACCGCGACCGCTTCGCAGCCCTTCTTGATCGCCTCAACATTGCCTGCCCACCATCGGCAGTTGCTTCTACTATGGACGAGGCTCGCGACGCTGCACGTCGCATTGGCTACCCGCTGATTGTCCGCCCAAGCTACGTTCTTGGTGGTCGCGGTATGGCCATTGTCTACGACGACTCCGACCTGGTCACCTACATGGAATCCGCTACGCACGTCACGCCAGACCGTCCTGTCTACCTGGACGCCTTCCTCGAGGACGCTATTGAGCTGGACGTTGACGCTCTCTGCGACACCGAGGAGTGCTATGTGGGCGCCGTTCTGGAGCACATCGAGGAGTGCGGTATTCACTCTGGTGACTCTGCCTGCTGCTGGCCGCCCTTCTCGCTTTCTGAAAAGATTGTTGACCAGATTAGGACCATCACCAAAAAGCTGGCGCTTGCCTGCGGCATTCGAGGTCTGTTGAACATCCAGTACGCCGTTCGCGATGAGCACGTCTTTGTCATTGAGCTCAACCCTCGCGCTTCTAGGACCGTGCCTTTCTCGTCAAAGGCAACTGGCGTTTCCCTGGCCAAATACGCATCTCGCATCATGGCTGGCGAGAAGATCAGTGAGCTCAGAGCACAAGGCCTGCTTCCAGACGAAAATCGCACCGTCGATTACTACGCGGTCAAAGAGGCGGTCATGCCTTGGTCTAGATTCCCTGGTGCTGACTCAATCCTTGGCCCAGAGATGAAGTCTACCGGCGAGGTCATGGGCATTGCCCGCACCTTCCCAGCAGCGTACGCAAAGACTCGTGAGGCAGTTGAGAACAAGCTTCCTGAGCGCGGCTCTGTCTTTATCAGCGTGTGCGACCGCGATAAGCGCGCCATTGCTCCAGTTGCTATGGCTTTGGAAAACCTTGGCTATGGCATCTACACCACGGGCGGTACCGCAAAAACGCTGCGTGCGGCTGGAATTGACTGCACCACCGTCAACCGCATTTCCGATGGTCATCCAAATGTTGTTGACCTGATGCGCGATAAGACCGTCAGCTTCATCATCAATACGCCTCATGGTCACGAGGCTCATAGCGACGGCACTAAGATGCGCGCAGAAGCTGTCAGCCAGGGCATTACCTGCGTCACCGCAATGTCTGCTGCTACCGCTCTTATTCAGGCACTTGCTGCGGCAAGAAAGAGTGAGCCCGAGACCTTTGCACTACAAGATCTTTAAAACGTGCTGGGAGAATGAGCTTTTCACTTGAACAAGACCGGTCTTGAAAAAGGCCGGTCTTTTTTTCGTGAGGGAAGTGTTTAGAATGCGAAGTTCTCCTAGTGAAGAGCGCAAAAGTTTGTTATTATTGCAAGGCTGCATAAATATGCGGGCGTGGCGGAACTGGCAGACGCGCTAGATTTAGGTTCTAGTGGACTAAGTCCGTGGGGGTTCGATTCCCTCCGCCCGCACCATGCAGAAATTTGGTTAAGAGCTGGTACGCCAGCATTTTTTACGAGACACTGGAGGAACGTTGAACATCACCGTTACCGCAGATAAGCCAGTTGACGAGAAACTCACCGTCAAGGTTACAGTTCCTGCTGCAGAGGTAGACGCTGCAATTAAGCAGGCTTACAAGGACATTGCAAACAAGTATTCCTTCCAGGGTTTCCGCAAGGGCCGCGCACCTCGTCCTGTCATTGACGGCATTGTTGGCCGCGAGACAGTCCTTGCTCAGGCAACCAACGATCTTCTCGGCGCAGCAGAGCCACAGCTTCTTGAGGAGCTTGACCTTGTTCCTGTTGGCCGTGGTGATTACAACCAGGATGCAGACCTTCCTGTTGAGGGCCAGGATTACTCCTATGAGGTAGTCTTCAACGTTCGTCCTGAGGCTAAGCTTGATTCTTACGATGCTCCTGCAATCAACATGCCTCCAAATGAGGCAACTGAGGCTGAGGTTGATCACCAGATTAAGCAGCTCCTGTCTTACCAGGCTAAGTTTGAGAACACCAAGGAGAAGCGCGCTGTCAAAGAGGGCGACACCATTGGTGTAGACATCAAGAACATTGAGGGCGCTGCTCACATGGAGGGCGAGGACCGCGTTCTTACCCTTAATGGCACCCAGGCTCCAAAGGAGCTTGAGGAGGCACTCATTGGCATGAAGCCAGGTGAGGAGAAAGAGGTCAAGTGGACTCACAGCCACACTCACGGCGATGAGGTTCACTCCCACGACTACGATATCAACGTCAAGGTTGTTGCTCACAAGAAGTCCGTCACTCCAGAGTTGACTGACGAGCTTGCAAAGAACACCTTTGGTTATGATACTGTCGAGAAACTCCGTGAGGCTGTTAAGTCTGAGATTGAGTCCGACAAGAAGAATTCTCTTCCAACTCTTAAAGAGGACCGCGTTGTTGAGGCTGTAGGCAAGCGTCTTCAGCTTGAGGAGGTCCCAGAGGAGTACAAGAACGAGGTCTTCAACGAGATTGCTCAGGAGTTCCTGAACGGTCTTCAGCAGCAGGGTATGAGCCTTGATATGTTCCTGGCTGCACGTGGCATTAAGACCGATGACTTCATCTCCGATCTTCGCGTTCAGGCTGAGGAGCGTGCACGTCAGTCCCTGGCTCTTGACGCAGTAGCTGCAGAGCTTAAGCTTGAGGCAACTGAGGAAGACATCCGCGCAGAGTTTGAGCGTGCTGGTGTTCCTAACGTTGAGTCTGCAATTGAGGAGTGGCGCAAGGCTGGCCGTCTTCCTGCAATCCGTGAGTCCATCCGTCGTTCTAAGGCTCTTGACTGGCTGCGTGACAACGCAACCGTCACCGTTGTCGACGAGATTGCTGAGGCTGCTAAGGAAGAGCAGAAGGCAGAGAAGAAGCCTGCTAAGAAGGCTCCTGCTAAGAAGAAGGCAGCTAAGAAGGACGAGGACGCAGAGAAGGACGCTGAGTAGTCCGCAACTGGTTGGGTTTCTCGCTAGAAAGACTGCGCCAAAAGTTGCAGTTACTTTGAATTTTTCATACCCCGGGTTAGAGACATGCTTCCCGGGGTATGTTTCTAAGAAAAGACCTTTGAAGGAGGATTATGCATTATCCAACAAACATTCCAACCATTCCGTATGTTATTGAGCAGACTCCTCGTGGTGAGCGTACCTATGACATCTACTCCAGACTGCTCAACGATCGTATTGTTTTCTTGGGTGAGCCGGTAACGCGCGATTCTGCAAATCTTGTTATTGCGCAGCTTTTGCATCTTGAGAGCCAGGACCCAGACAAGGATATTTCTCTCTACATTGATTCTCCTGGTGGAGACGTTTATGCAGGTCTGGGCATTCTTGACACTATGAACTTCATCAAGCCAGATGTTTCTACCATCTGCGTTGGTATGGCAGCATCAATGGGCGCTGTTCTTCTTGCTGCAGGTGCAAAGGGTAAGCGTCTTGCGCTTCCTAACTCTATGGTTATGATTCACCAGCCATCCAGTGGTGTTCAGGGTCAGCAGACCGATATCCAGATTATTGCAGATGAGACAAAGTGGATTCGCCAGCGCATCAATGAGCTGCTTTCGGATTATACTGGACAATCTATCGAGAAGGTCAATGCAGACACCGAGCGCGATAATTATCTTCGTGCACAGGAGGCCTGTGATTATGGCCTGGTAGACCGCGTTATCTCTTCTCGCAACGACCAATAATTGTTCTTGTATCGAGGGTTTAAGTTATGGCTAAAGACCAGGACTTCTCGCCTTTTGGCGGATTAGATGAGATGCACTGTTCTTTCTGCGGAAAGAGTAGGTCGCAGGTAAATAAGCTTATCCAGGGTCCTGGTGGAGTCTGCATTTGTGATGAGTGCGTCTCTACCTGCTCGGATATGATTGATGAGTCCCTTGGCTTTGATGAAGAGTCAGAGATTGAGACTCACTCTGATGAACCTGTTATCAAAGACCTGCCAACTCCACATGAGATTTACGATGAGCTATCTCAGTACGTAATGGGTCAAGAAGACGCTAAGCGTGCTATGTCGGTTGCGGTGTATAACCACTATCGTCGTATTCTTTCAGGCAACGATGAGCCTCAGGAGGGCCAGGAGGATGTTGAGATTGCAAAGTCCAACATCTTGCTGCTGGGTCCAACTGGTACTGGTAAAACGCTGCTTGCTCAGACGCTTGCTCGTTTTCTTGAGGTTCCGTTTGCTATTGCTGACGCAACAACCCTTACTGAGGCCGGTTACGTTGGTGAAGATGTCGAGAATATCCTGCTTAAGCTCATCACTGCTGCTGACGGCGATGTTGAGCGTGCTCAGGTAGGCATTGTCTACATCGATGAGATTGATAAGATTGCCCGCAAGGCCGAGAATCTCTCTATCACTCGTGACGTTTCTGGTGAGGGTGTTCAGCAGGCACTTCTGAAGATTCTTGAGGGTACGGTGGCAAGTGTTCCTCCAACAGGAGGCCGCAAGCATCCTCAGCAGGAGCTTATTCACATTGATACCACCAACATCTTGTTCATCTGTGGCGGCGCTTTTGTTGGCCTGGATAAGATTGTTGCTGACCGTATTGGTAAAAAGGGAATTGGCTTTAACTCTGATGTTGCTCAGAATGTCAAAGAAGGCGAGTCTGAGCTTATCTCCAAGGTAATGCCTCAGGACCTGCACAGGTTTGGCATGATTCCAGAGCTTTTGGGTCGTATTCCTGTTATCACTTCTACTCGTGAGCTTGGTGAGGAAGATCTGATGAGTATCCTCACAGATCCAAAGAATGCTCTTACCAAGCAGTACAAGCGTATGTTTGAGCTTGAGGGCGTAGATTTGGAGTTTACTGAGGATTCACTCAGAGAGATTGCTAAGAAGGCTTTGGCTCGCGGTACCGGAGCTCGTGGTCTTCGTGCAATTTGCGAGTCTACGCTACAAGAGACCATGTTTGATCTGCCATCAGATTTGGATATCACTAAGGTTGTGGTTACTCCAGAAAGTGTTGGTGGAGAAAACGCTCCAGAAATTATCAGGGGTAAAAAAGGTTAGTAGCTTAGTAAAAAATTGATTGCTTGTTTAGTTTGCGCACCGCTTTGGCGGTGCGCTTTTCTATTCCAAAATGTAATAGCAAATATGAAAAATATGCTGATGACCTTGAGTTTATTAGCTCTTACAAATTGCATGCCACTTGCAGTTGAATGAATACCGTTTAGAGGAGACGATTACAAATACTGCAAGATTCTCTCTATTTTTTATTCAAGTTTGTTTTAAGGAGAGACCGAAGAATAGAGGAACAATGAAAGCCAAAAAAGTAGCTGCAGGAATTGTGGTGCTGGTACTTGTAATTGTTTCTGTTCTCTATGGTGTTGTGGAATATAACTACCACGGACATCTATTTGAGTGGTGCATTCCTGCAATGAGGAGGAATGCTGCTCAGTATTTTATTGATAATTGGCGTTCTGAGCTAGGGCAGGAAGATTCAGTCTGGATAAGCCAGTCTGGATTAAATGATTTGAAAGTTGAAGATTTGCAAATCTCTGGTCCGGTTCAATTTGTCTATTCAAAAGACGGGGAGCTTTTTTGTGACTCCGTGTATTGGATGATTTCAACAAACGGAAAGTTTATTGGCTATGTGATGCAAGACCTTGGACCGCACGCCATAAATGCGCTGCTAGGAAATGCAGAGGCATATCACATTCAATTTAAGAATGCCGATATTTTTAATGCTGCAACGCAAAATAGTCAGAGTAATACCTGTGTATGTCTAAAGATAATCAATACATCTGCTACAAGAGCAAAAACAGACAATATTGATTTGTGTATTGGTGATCAGATGGCATACTCTCAGCCCATAAGTGGAGAAATGCAAGAATATCAGCGTGATCAACTGTTTCAGGATAAAGATACTGAGTGGATTAATGAAATAGATCGAATCGCACAGAGTGCAAATCTCAATAGCCGAGAAAAACTAACTGACGTAGTAAATTAGTAATATGACAAGAAAGTCAAAATGAATTACCTCCATTTCTTGGATAGGAGAAATAGAAAGCAGTTCAAAACACACCTAAGTCAGATAATCTGCCAAAAAGACGTATACATGACGCTAAAAATACCACAAACATGCAGATTATCTGACTTAGAAGTGTAATATGCCTGCAATTGAGCAGAATATCTGACTTAGGTGTGTTCCTTAGGTGCGGAATTTACCTA
>CAUPCM010000031.1:0-12182 GCA_963509815.1 uncultured Atopobium sp.
AAAGTTACGGCGGGGGACAAGAGTCTGGCAGGCGTCATGGAACGCAGGATGTTCGGAGCGCAGTTGCTTTTGCTGCAGTTGCCAAGTGGTGTCAGGATAACCTTTCCCAAACGCAGGAGACCGTTTCTGCGCGCGCAAATAAGGTATATGAGACTCTTTGTACTTCTCCCAAGATTAAGCCAACTACAGAGGCTTACGCCGGCAAAGATCACATGCCTGGCACGGTAAGCATTATGGTTCCATCAATGGATTCCGAGACGCTTATCCTAAAGCTTGACCAGGCAGGCTATGAAGTTTCAGCTGGCTCTGCTTGTTCTTCAGGCTCTCTTGACGCAAGCCACGTTCTCTCGGCCATGGGTATCTCTAGAAACGAGGCCCTGGGCAGTCTGCGCATAACCTTTGACGAACGCGTTACTGAGGCAGACCTTGATACATTCTGTGCAACCTTGCTGCAGATTGTTGGATAAATTTTTTCACATACTAATCTCTGCATTAGTTATGTTCTGCGCCTGATACGTCCTTATTTACGGTAGACTAGATGAGTAACCGTATATGAGGAGGCCCTATGAGTGAGTCTGTTAATCTGATGCAGCTCCAGGATATTGATTTGCAGCTGCTAAAACTCGCATCCAACTTGGCCTCAATGCCCCAGGTTCAAAAAATTAAAAACGCCCAACTTGCAGAGAAAAAGATTGCTTCTCAGCTCAAGCAAGTGCTTGGTGTTAAAAAAGACGTAGAAATTGATATTTCTGACCTCAATGAGCAGCGTGCTCATTATGTTCTTAAGACAGAAGAGGTTTCTGCTGCTGTAGAAACTGCAACTAATCATCGTGCTCTTAGAGACTTTGATCAGCAGCTTTCTTCTTTGGCAAAGAATATCGAGAAGTGCGATTTTAAACTTGCAGCAAAAACAGAAGAGCTTGAGAAGTGCAAGAAGGCTTATCAGACAGCTCAAGACTTGCAGGTAAAGCTTATGAAAGAGCGCGAGAGCCTTTCTCAGTCCCTTGAGATTGATTCTGCGGCTCTTCGCGCAGAGATTGTTGAGCTCTCTAAATCTCGAGAAGAGCTTGCAGCTCAGATTTCATCTGACACGCTTGAGCGCTATGAAGCTGCACGTAAACGTTTTAAGGGCCTGGCAGTTGAGCACCTTGTAGGTAACGTTCCCAGTGTTTGCCGCGTCAAGCTGCAGCCAAGTTCATTCCATGATCTTCAGCACAGCTCTGAGATTGCTGAGTGCCCTTATTGCCACAGAATGCTTATTACATCTACAGCGTTTGAAGAATAAAGGAATTTATCGCTATGTTGGATAAAACCGCTCAATCCTCTGTATGCCTTGTGGTGTGCGGAGGAATTGCTGCATATAAAGCCTGCGAAGTACTCAGAGGCCTTCAGAAAGCTGACTGCGACGTTCGTGTTGTTATGACAGAAGATGCAGCTCAGTTTGTAGGAAAGACTACCTTTGAAGCGCTAACACATCATGAGGTAGTGCAGTCGCTCTACAACAATGCCGAGACTCCTGTTGCTCACGTTGACCTTGCTGACTGGGTAGATTGCATGGTAGTTGTTCCGGCTACTGCTAATATCATGGCAAAAATGGCTCATGGTATAGCTGATGACGCTGCAAGTACAACGCTTCTAGCTGCTCATACACCAGTTCTTGTGGCTCCTGCCATGAATACGCATATGTGGAAAAATCCAGCCACTCAGGCAAATGTAGCGCTACTCCGTCAGCGTGGTATCCAGATGGTTATGCCTGAGTCAGGGCGTCTTGCCTGCGGTTATACCGGTGATGGCAAACTTGCTCCTGTACAGCAGATAGTAGACGCTGCACTGAAGATTCTTTCTGGCAATGACGCGGCGCCATCCAAGCAAGATCTTGCAGGTAAAAAGCTTCTTATTACCGCAGGACCAACGCACGAGAAGATCGATCCAGTTCGCTTTATTGCCAACTGTTCAACAGGAAAACTTGGCTATACCGTGGCTAAAGTTGCAGCTAGTCGTGGAGCAGAGGTCACCCTTATCTCTGGACCCACATATCTTGAGGCTCCTCAAGGAGTCAACGTGCAAAGAGTAGTGTCTGCTGAAGATATGTATAAGGCTTGTGCAAGCGTCTTTGACAGCGTTGACGTCGCTATTTTGACGGCAGCTGTTGCCGACTACACGCCTGCTCATCCAGCAGATCATAAGCTCAAGAAATCATTAGAGTATCTTGAGTCTATTGACCTTAAAGAAACCACCGATATTCTCGCCAGCCTTTCTAAGACTAAGAAAGACCAGGTTGTTGTAGGTTTTGCAGCCGAGACAAATAACGTCTTGGAGCATGCTCAGGCTAAACTTGAGCGTAAAGGTTGCTCTATGATTGTGGCAAATGATGTATCTAGACCAGATTCAACCTTTGGTTCAGATACAGACCGTGTGGCTTTTGTAACTCCTCAAGGTGTAGAACAGCTTGATACTTTGCCGCTAGAAGACGTAGCTTCGGAGCTTTTGGACCGCATTTCCAAGATGCTTGAGGAGCGTGCATAGCGTGCGACCAGAAGAACTTTTTATTGGATGTCATCTCTCGGCAGGTAAGGGTTGGGAGGCAATGGGTAAAGATGCTCTCTCTATTGGGGCAACTACCTTTGCTTTCTTTACTAGAAACCCTCGTGGTGGCAACGCTAAAGCTCTAGATGAGGCTGATGTTGCAAAGCTCAGGGAGCTTCTTGAGGTCAATCACTTTGGCCCTTTGGTTGCACACGCTCCTTACACCATGAATTTGTGCTCGGCTAAAGAGGAGACCAGGGATTTTGCTCGTCGAGCGCTTGCAGAAGATCTTGAGCGTATGGAGTATCTGCCTGGCAATTATTACAATTTCCATCCTGGTAGCCATGTGGGTCAAGGCTCTGACGTGGCAATTGAGCAGATTTCAAGCGCGCTCAACGACTACCTGTTTGAAGGCCAGCACACCACCGTTCTTCTTGAAACGATGGCTGGCAAGGGCACAGAAGTTGGTAAAACGTTTGAAGAGATTGCTGCAATTCTAGATAAGGTAAACCACCCCGAGCTTATGGGCGTGTGCCTTGATACCTGTCATGTTCACGATGGCGGCTATGAAATTGTAGAAAATTTTGATGCTGTTCTAGATACGTTTGACCAGATAGTTGGCTTGAAAAAGCTTAAGGCTTTACATCTTAATGATTCCAAGAATCCTCTTGGGGCTCATAAAGATAGACATGAGCAGATTGGCAAAGGCTTCATTGGTCTTGATTCGTTCCGCGCTGTGGTGACTAATCCGCGCGTTAATACACTTCCTATGATTTTGGAAACTCCTCATTCTGAGCTTTCTGGTTGGGGAGAAGAAATTGCGTTACTTCGTTCTTTTTTAGGTGATAACTAGTGGGAATTCTGGTAGGTTGCGAACAAATTTCTATGGAATGGCCTGGTAAGAAAGTTCTTACCAACCAGACTATTGGCGTTAATGAGGGTGACCGTATTGGTGTTGTGGGCAAAAACGGCGATGGAAAATCAACCCTCTTAGATCTTATCGCCCATAGAATTGAACCCGATTCTGGTAACGTAATTTGGAGAAGTGGCATCCAAGTAGGCTATATGGGCCAAAGTGATTCACTTTCTGATACACAGACAGTTTGCAGTGCTGTTGTGGGAGACACGCCAGAGTACGAGTGGGCATCTGACGCTCGCATCCGTAAGATTATTGATGAGCTCATTGGAGACTTGGACTGGAATGGTCTGGTAGGAGAGCTCTCCGGTGGTCAGCGTAGACGCTGCGATTTGGCTCGACTGCTTGTGGGCACCTGGGATTTAATGCTTATTGACGAGCCAACCAACCACCTTGATCTTCATGCCATTCAGTGGCTTGCAAATCACCTTAAAAACCGCTGGTCAGAGGGAAGTGGCGCTCTCATTCTGGTCACACACGACCGTTGGTTTTTGGATGAAGTCTGCGACCACATGTGGGAAGTCCACGATGGCGTTATTGACCCATTTGACGGCGGCTATTCTGCCTACATTCAAGCTCGAGTTGAGCGTGATAGACAGGCAGCGGTGATGGAAGAGCGCCGTCAGAATACGCTTAGAAAAGAGCTTAACTGGCTTGCTCATGGTGCAAAGGCACGCACGTCAAAGCCTAAGTTCAGAATTGATGCCGCCATGGAGCTTCTGGCTGAAGATCCACCACTCAGAAACACGCTTGAGCTCAAACGCATGGCAGTTTCAAGGTTAGGCAAGCAGGTTATTGAGATGCATGACGTCTCGTTTGCCTACAAAAATGTTGCGCGTACAGCTGACACAGATTCAAATACGCAGGCAGATGCTTCAAACTCCCAGGTAGACGTCATCAAGCACGTCGAATGGCTTATTGGCCCTGGAGACCGCTATGGCATTCTGGGCGAGAATGGCGCTGGTAAGTCTACGCTTCTTGAACTGATGACGCAGCAACTACAACCAACGTCTGGTCTGGTGAAGGTAGGAAAGTCAGTTAAATTTGGTTGGCTTTCTCAGCAGATTGATACGTTTGCCATAAAAGAGACGTGGACTGTTCTTGAACTGCTTGGCCAGTACAAGACAAGTTACCTGGTAAATGGCAAGATGCAGAGCCCTACGCAGCTGCTTGAAAGCTTGGGCTTTGACCGTCGAGAGTTTACCAACCGCTTGCAAGACCTCTCCGGAGGACAGCGTAGACGCTTAGCACTTCTGTGCGTCCTTCTGGAAGAGCCAAACGTGCTGGTACTAGACGAGCCAGGCAACGACCTGGATACTGACATGCTTGCCGTCTTGGAAGATCTGCTGGACTCGTGGCCAGGAACCCTTCTGGTAGTCAGCCATGATCGCTTCTTGATTGAACGCGTAACTGACGACCAGTATGCCCTCATAGACGGCCACATTCGCCACGTTCCTGGCGGCGTTGACGAGTACCTCAAGCTTGTTGACGCTGCAAAGCAAACGGCGAGAAGAGCGGGGGAGTTGTCGGGTGCACGCGGCAGTTCAGATACACATGAGCCGCAGGTAGACGGGTCTTCTCGCCAGGAGGGTGCGGTGCTGAGTAACGCTGAGCGCCGCGAGCTTAAGAAGCGTTTTGACTCGATTGAGAGGCGTATGGGCAAGGCTCAGGAACTGCCTGAGCAGATTAGGGAGCAGATGAGCTCCGCTGATGCTACTGACGCGCAGCGTTTGATGGAGTTGCAGCAGCAGCTTGATGATGCTGAATCTGCGCTGATGGAGCTGGAAGACGAGTGGTTAACGCTAGCAGAGAAACTTGGTGAAGCGTAAATGGGAGAGTTGCTCTCTAGGTTTGTATGGCCAAAGTATGGTCGCAAGAGTTTTGTTGCCTTGCTTTGTAAAGGTGTTGAGGTCATTGGTGACCTTCTTACACCTTTGATTATTGCGCGCATGATTGACCTGGGAATTCACGGGGCAAACATGTATGACATTATTCGCTACGGTATTTTGCTAGTCGTAATCGCAATTGTGGGTTTTAGTTTTACGCTTGTCTGTCAGAAAATTGCTTCTATTGTTTCTCAGCGCACGGGAACTGACCTGCGCAATGAGCTGTATAAGAAGATTCAAGAGCTCTCAAGTGCCGATATTTCTGCACTTGGAACAGACACCCTGGTAACCCGCCTTATCAACGATGTCAATCAAGTGCAGGTTACGGTTGCTCTGGGTATTCGTCAGCTGGTCAGATGGCCAATCTTAGCGGCCGGATCTATTATTGCCACCCTTATGCTTGATGCTCAGCTTGGAATGGTCTTCTTGATTGCAACAGTGTTGGTAGCTGCTATTTTCTTTTTTGTTGCACGTAAATCTACCGCACTCTTTACTGAGCTGCAGAAGCGCCTTGATACCGTTTCTTTATATATGCGACAAATGCTTTCTGGTATTCGTGTTATTAGGGCTTTTAGGCATGAGTCAGAAGAGAAGGAACAATTTTCCGAGGCAGTTTTAGCTCAGACAGAAACGGCTACAAATGCAGCAAATTATTCAGCTCTACTGAACCCAGCAACCTTCCTAGTCATGTACCTGGGAATTGCCGTAACACTTTGGCTTGCGGCCCCTCAGATTACCGCGGGTACGCTATCCCAAGGTACCGTGGTGGCACTTGTCAGCTATATGACCAGTGCGCTTTTAGCTATTGGCTACGTTGCTAACCTGGTTATTATCATTACACGCGGAACTGCGTCTGCTGCACGCGTGATGGAAGTTCTGAACATTAAGCGGACGCTCACCGATGAGGGAAACAGGCAAATCAACCTCACAGAGTCCGACTTTACTGGTACCGCTGTGACATTCAAAGACGCCTCACTTGTCTACGGTGGTGGGGGAGAACCTGCTCTTTCTAGTATCAATCTTACGCTGCAGGCTGGCCAGACGCTGGGTATCATCGGTGGTACGGGTTCTGGTAAGTCCAGTTTTGCTGCCCTCATCCCGCGTCTTTTTGACACGGAAACGGGCTCCGTAAGTGTCTTTGGTCATGATGTAAAAACGTATACGTTTGAGCAGCTGCGTTCCCTTATTGGCTTTGTTCCGCAGCACACCTCACTGGTCAGCGGCACCATTCGCTCTAATCTGTGCTGGAAGAATCCAAACGCCTCTGATGAGGAGCTTTGGGCAGCTCTTAAGGTTGCTCAGGCAGCAGACTTTGTGCGCGAGAAACCCGATCAGCTTGACAGCATTGTTGAGCGTGGCGGCAAGAACTTCTCGGGTGGTCAGCGCCAGCGCTTGACCATTGCTCGTGCTCTGGTAGGAAGCCCGCGCATTGTCATCTTGGACGACGCTGCTTCCGCGCTTGATTTTGCCACGGACGCACATCTCCGCGCGGCCCTTCGCAAGCTCAGCGCAACAACTACGAGCATCATTATTTCGCAGCGTGTAGCTGCAGTTATGCAAGCAGATAAGATTCTTGTTCTTGACCATGGCAAACAAGTGGGGCTAGGGACGCACAAAGAACTTCTCGCCACGTGCCCGCTGTATAAAGAGATTTGTCTCTCACAGCTTCGTCCTGAGGAGGTGGAGTAATGGCCGATATGTATTCTGGCGGAAGCACCTCCGCTATTGCATCAAGCGCTCCTGTGCGCGGCAAAGGCGGCTCAGCTGACGCTATCTCCATGTCCGCAGCAGAAGTCACACGCCGACTAGCTGCATGGATTTCTCCTCACAGAGGTTTTCTGGTTCTGGCGTCTGTGTCATCTATTGCAACCGTTATTCTGCAGCTCTGGGTACCCATCATTGTGGGTAGTGCCATTGACCAGCTCATCAGGCTGGTCCAGGGCGCCGAGGCAGCACTTTTGCCTACGCTCGCTCAGCTCTCACTGGTAGTTTTGCTTGCAAGTGCTACGCAGTGGCTAGCTTCTTGGTCCACAAACAAGCTTACCTACCTGGTTACACGCGATCTCAGAAACGCAGCTCATGCTAAGGTGGCAAACTTGCCGCTCTCATACATTGACACGCATTCTCAGGGAGACTTGCTTTCTAGGGTTGTTAACGATGTGGATCAGCTTGGTGATGGCCTTCAGCAGGGCCTTACGCAGTTCCTCTCGGGCGTGGTGACTATTATTGGAACCTTATGCTTCATGTTCTATATGTCGATTCCTATGGGCCTTGTAGTTGCTCTAGCTACGCCGCTCTCTATTATTGTTGCTTCCGCCATTACCAAGTATGCAAGTTCATCTTTTAGCAAGCAGCAGGGCTACCAGGGTCAGCTAGGCGGATACGCAGAAGAGATGGTCTCCAATCAGGAGCTTATTACTGCTTTTGCTCACAAGGACGCTATTATTGAGCAGTTTGAAGCCATTAACGAGAAACTCCGTGTAGTAGGAGAGCGTGCACAGTTTGCTTCATCGCTTTCTAATCCTTCCACGCGCTTGGTAAACAACTTCATTTACGCACTGGTAGCTGGACTTGGCTGCATTTGCGTTTTGACGGGCGTTCCTTCTGTGCTCACCATTGGTCAGGTGCAGAGCTTCCTCTCGTATGCCAACCAGTATATGAAGCCTTTTAACGCCATTTCTGCAGTTGTTACACAGGTTCAGACAGCCTATGCAAGCGCTCGTCGAGTCTTTGATCTTCTCGACGCAAAGGAAATCAAGCCTGATCCAGTAGACGCTGAAGTCATCCAGAATCCACAGGGTTCCATTGAGTTTGATGACGTGGCGTTCTCCTATGATCCCAAGCACCCGCTGTTTAGCCATATTTCGTTCACCGCAAAGCCCGGTCAGAAGATTGCTCTTGTTGGCCCCACGGGATGCGGTAAAACTACCCTCATCAACCTGCTTCTTAGGTTCTACAAAATTGATTCCGGCGCTATTTATGTAGACGGACACAATACGCAAAAGCTCACGCGAGCATCGCTGAGAGAGCAGTTTGGTATGGTGCTGCAGGATACCTGGTTGTTTAAGGGAACCATCAAAGAGAATATCCGCTATGCAAAGCCAGACGCAACTGATGAAGAGATTTTTGCTGCAGCTCAGAAAGCACAGGCTCATGAGTTTATTCAGCAGCTTCCTCGGGGTTACGACACCATGGTAGGAGAGTCTGGCGGATCTCTATCTCAGGGTCAGCAGCAGCTTCTCTGCATTGCTCGCGTTATGCTTGCTAATCCACCTATTTTGCTTCTTGATGAGGCAACTTCAAGCATTGATACGCGAACAGAACAGCTGGTACAAAAGGCGTTTGACACCATCATGAATGGCAGAACTTCACTGGTTGTTGCTCACAGGCTCTCAACCATTCAAGGTGCAGATTGTATTCTTGTCCTCAAGGACGGCTCAATTCTTGAACGCGGGACTCACGATGAGCTTTTAGCTAAAGGCGGCTTCTACGCCAATCTGTACGAGAGTCAGTTTGAAGGTACAGACGCCTAAATTAGAATGAAATTTTTAAAAAAGCCAGCACCTTGAATGGGCTGGCTCTTTCAATGTCACCTGTAATTGACAAACTGGAATTGTGCGTTTGAAGCGAAGCAAAATACGAATGCACCGCATCAATAAATTTCTGTTTAACGATTTCTTTTTCCGGTATTTTCTGTCCCTCGGATTTCCTCATGATAGAAATAATCCACAATCACCGGATGTCCCTGCGTGACCCTGCCATAAGGCATTTCATTATCCACAAAGGGACAATCATACTTCTTAGCCATTTCCGCAGCTTTTACTTCAAGCGCTTCAAAGTAGCTGCGATCATGCTTGTTATAGATCTCATCGTAAAGCGGTACAAGATCAGGATATTTTCCGGCGATATAATCCATGATCGTCTTTTTGAAGCTGCCTCGAAGATTGAGGTTTTCGAGCCAGAACAGATCGCACTGATCCTTTACCCGCTCAAAGATGGCTTCAAAGTCCGTGATCCCGGGGAATACCGGGGATACGAAACAGACTGTACGGATTCCTGCGTCATATACCTGCTTCATAGCAGCGATACGCCGTTCAATGCTCGAAGCAGAGTCCATATCGTTCTTGAAATTTTCATCCAGTGTGTTGATCGACCATGAAACGGTCACTTGTCCAAGCTTCTTCAGCAAATCAATATCCCTTATCACAAGATCAGACTTTGTGCAGATCAGAATATCTGCGCCACTGCCAATCAACTGCTCCAGAAGTTTTCTGGTATTCCTGAATTGCTCCTCCTGTGGACTGTAGCCATCCGTCACAGAACCGATGACCACCCGCTGTCCAGCATATTTCTTCGGATTTTTAATTTCCGGCCAATGCTTCACATCAAGGAAAGTACCCCATTCCTCTGTGTGTCCGGTAAAGCGCTTCATAAAAGAAGCGTAGCAATACTTGCAGGCATGTGTACAGCCCACATAGGGATTGACCGAGTAACCGCCTACCGGCAGACTGGACTTGGTCATGATGTTTTTTGTTTCAACCTCAGAAATGAGGATTCCATCGATTACTTCTGCCATGATCTCTGTACCTCTAACACTTTATTGAATTCTTCTGGCATTTCTTGAATCATATTTTCATCCCCTATGATAGGGACAAGGTCTTCCTTCATAAACACCGGAATGCCCAGCGCATGACGAGATTCATGTTCTGAATCTGATCTTTGATACAAATACTCATGACTTCTGCCACTCCTCAAGATTCTTTCTGATGCGGTCGAGGCATTCCTCAAACCGGGTAATTTCTTCCTCTGAAAAACCCTTGTAGTAAATGCTGCCCATCTCATCAGATACAGAATCGTACTCGCCCTTTAAGGCATGTGCTTTCTCAGTCAGAAACAGGAGTGTTTTCCTTTTGTCTGTTTCAGACTGAACACGGCATATCAGCCCTTGATGTTCCATTCTTTCCAGCATCGTCGTAAGAGATGTTATTGCTAATCCGCATTTGGCCGAGAGCGACCTGATCGAGATTCCATCCTCCTGCCACAGCACATAAAGAATGCGCCCCTGGGCTCCATTGAACGCATCAATATTCTTTTCGCTGAGAATCTTCTCAAAAATCCGGTCACCAAGCTGTTTTATTTTGGTGACAAGAAATCCTCCATTTATTTTCATACAAAAGCTCCTATATAGTAGTTTATAAAATCATACTATATAGGAGTTTTATTGTCGACAGCTTGTATATCTGAATAAAGGAAATTTCCAATTTGTCACTTTGTCTATGCTACAACTTATATCAAACCGGTTTTTAATAAACTACTTCAATATATAAAGAAAAGCCGATATTTCACGGCTTCGAGAAATTCTGGTCGGGTGGACTGGATTTGAACCAGCGACCCCTTGACCCCCAGTCAAGTGCGCTACCAAGCTGCGCCACCACCCGTTTGCTTTTGATACGATAGCATTCCAACATAAAATGAGCAAGCAATTCCCGGCAAGCGTGAAGATAGAGTGAGCTACATATGGATAATTTTTTTCAGCGTGCGTTTTCAGTAGTCAAACAGATTCCCGAGGGTAGGGTCAGTACGTATGGGCAGATAGCTCGCATGATAGGGGAGCCAAGAAAGGCTCGCTATGTAGGATTTGCTATGCACCAGAGCCCCGGTGTTGCGGGCGGTGTACCTTGCCACAGGGTAGTTTTTAAAGACGGCTCACTTGCTCCAGGCTTTGCCTTTGGTGGACCAGATGCACAGAGAAAGCTTCTTGAGGCAGAGGGAGTGCAGTTTCTACAAAACGGCAAGGTTGATATGAGGCACTTCCTCTGGGAAGCATAAAAAATGAAACATTATTTTATGTTGTGAAATATTCTCCCAGTTAAATGACGCTATTCGCTGGGTACAATCGCAATGAGTTCCTGGTAGTTAGTACGTTCCGTTTAATGGAGGTCAAATGAAGCGTAGCTCTAGGATGAGCAAGTTCTTTACTGCAATTTTTGTACTACTGGTAACGTCAGCCTTGAGTGTGGGCATTTTGTCTGGCTGCTCACAAACAGAAAACAAACAAGACCAGACACAATCCACCACGTCAGAACAAAAAGAAGAGAAGAAAGACGAGAAAAAAGAGGATTCTTCTAGTTCCTCTAGCTCCTCATCAAACAATTCAAACGCAACCGGCTATGGCACCTATCATATTCCTGATGGATTCAACTTTGATAACAGCCTGTATCCAGATCTGCAAATTACTACACAGATTGATAAAGATAGCCTCTGGCCAATCATCATTCGCATTGAGGGTACAGCAGATCAGTTTGATTTGATGAGAAAAGCAACTATCGATGCGGCTCAGAGGGCTCAGGTACTTGAGTCAGCAGAAGAGATTGGCAACACCGTTGACCAAGCCCTTGCTCACCCAACAAACTACAATCTGACTGACTGCGCAATTCTCACTTCTGCACCAGAGTCGTATCGAAAGACCTACGTTATTACGTTTACCGTAAAGAGTCACTACGAGGTCAAAAAGTAGTTACTCACATCCTGTCTAACTTTCTGGGCAGTTACTACACCGATAAGGCGCGCCTGGCTAACCGCTTCAAGGAAATCGCATGGAGTGTAGGTGCCAAACAAGAAGGGAACGCAGCTACCGAGTTCGATGATAATACGACATGGAGTGACGCAAATTTCGTGATCCGCTTGCATCTGAAGCTCCGGATTCAGACGTGATAACCGCCTGCTGCAAAGCGCTAGCTAGCTTCATCTTTAGCCGCTAACTACTGCACCTTTGTTGTGGCGACTTTAATCTTTATTAATAATCTTTATTAAGGTCGCCACAACAGTCACAACAAAAGGAACTACAGTTACAA
>CAUPCM010000032.1:0-11980 GCA_963509815.1 uncultured Atopobium sp.
CACTTCTTTTAAACACCTGAAATGCTTACTTACACCACTTTTCGGGACACGACCAGGTTTTGGATCAAAATCGGGTTTCTCGACACACAATTGGTGCACTTTTGGATTAATCGAGCTCCAAAAATCTACAGGCGCATGCCTTGCAGACATAATTGGAAATAGCCCACTTGCCACTTGTATCAGAAACCGTATAAACAGCCTCTGATATGCATGAAAATTAATCAAGAAATTGATGTATTGGAAACCGGTGCCTGATTTGGGTAAAAAATCCGTTTAGTTGGAAATTAATTTTCTAGCTCGACGTTTTGGCACTTACATTTGCCCAGTTGAGTTTTCTTATAAAAGTTTCAATCAAATTTACCCGGGGATTTATGCTGGTAGATGCCCTGCATAGAATTCGTTTGATTTTGTATATTCCAACTAAACGCATTTTTTACCACTTTAACAGCAAAAGCGCCTATTTCACGGCAAAAAACGGTGTGGATTTACGATTTAGAAGGAAAAATGGTCGGGTTGACTGGATTTGAACCAGCGACCTCTCGGTCCCGAACCGAGCGCTCTACCAAGCTGAGCCACAACCCGTTATGTTTTGCCTGTCCGACGGGATAATCCATCAAACATTTGCCGCTCTATGTTACCACTACAACTTGCAGGTAGTAGAGAAGCCTCGCCAACCTTTTGCTTGAGCTGTGGCGGCAATTGCGTCGGCGGCATCCTGAGACTCGCAAAGTGCAAAAGAGCTGCTACCTGAGCCAGAAATCTGAGCGCCAAGAACGCCAGGTTGTGCCTTTAGCCACTCCTCTACCTCGGCTACCTGTGGCTTTAGCGACTTTGCTGCAGGAGCAAGATTATTGAAGAGAAGTTTTGCGACCTGCTGGATAAGCTGGTTGTCAGCAGCGGAATTATCAGCAGCGGCTTGATCGCTGGTAGATTGGTCAGCAGCGCGCAGAAGTGAAGATAGCTGCTCGTAAGACTCTGGAGCAACTGGAGATGCATCAAACTGGTCGTATGCCTCTTTGGTAACAACACCTGTTTCCGCTGGTAAAACAATGGCAAGCGGAGCGTCAACGGTAGACGCATAGGTTTCTACCAGCGTGTCTCCAGCGCCAAGCATAAGCGATGGTCGTGGGTCCAAGAAGAACGCGACATCTGCGCCAACAGCCTTGGCTACTTCAACTACCAGAGGATCTAGTGGGTCAATGCCCCAACGCTGAGCAAGCAGATAGAGCGTTGCGGCAGCATCGGCAGACGATCCACCCAGACCGGCCTTCTCGGGAATGTGAACTTGCACATCAATGGAAACATCTGGGGAAACGCCCAGCTTATTGGCAAGAAGAACCGCGGCCTTCCAGGTAGTGGTGCGCTCGGGCAACACGCAGAGCTGTGGCTCATGCGTAACCGTGAGCTCCGGCGCGTCGTCGACAACAATCGTGTCGAATAGGGCAACTGGAACCATGAGCGAATCTACTTTATGGTATCCTCGCTGGTCCTTCTGGGTGTGAATGCCCAGGTGAAGATTGATCTTGCAAGGAATTTTGATGGTTTGGCGTCCAAATTTGGACGAAGAGGCAGTCATGAGAGTGAGCCTAGTCGAAGTAATGCGTGCGCTTCTGAACTACTCTTCAAACTCAAAATCAAACAAACGCTCACCGGTCTCGTAGTCAAAAAGCTCAACGGTGCCGGTCAGAACATCAACGTACTGGTAGGATTGGCGGGCAGTGCGACCGCGGCGCTCGCCGACCTCAACGATAAAAAGAGATGGATGGGCCATAACCAGAGTGCCTGTGCGCTCAACAATACGAGAACGACCCATGTTGGCCTTGACCTTGAGTTTTTGCCCCTGAAGTGCGCTGAGCTTCTCGTGAATCTCGTCTACACGATTAACTGGTGGAATCTCGTTTTCCATCAATCCTCCAAGTCAATCAGTACGTTTGCGATGCGACACGCTAAAAGTGTCGGAGATATGTACCGGTCGACAAACAATAGTCAGAATTTCCGAAACTCCACTATACGAGGTAGAAAATAAAATCTCAAGGTTTTACGACAAATGTCACGGGAACAACATCAGTCGATCAGTCGGATTCGCGTCAGGTTTGCGAGAAGGTCGTGTCAGGCTGGCATCGGGTTCACGTCAGGTTGGCGAGAAGATCGTGTCAGGTTCGCGTCAGACCTGCGTCAGGTTCGTGTCAGATCCACGACAGACTTGTGACGACATCACGACAGACTTGCAACGGCTACGAGTCAGAACCCCCAACAAATTTATGACAGATAGGGGTCCTCTGATAAAATTAGTAACTAACTTCAAAACACAAGGAGACCCAATGACTGAGACTCTGGGATATACCATCAGTAAGACCTGGTATATCGTGCTTATTTTTGTTGCCCTTGCTGTCGTAATCGCATCCCTTTCAAAAAAGAAATATTCCAAAATTCTTGTTGCGTTGTCCGTACTTTGCCTGGTATTTGGCGTGGGCTCATTCGCATTTGGTGGATTGACTGTTTCAGAAGCACAGTCCAAGGGCGCCTCATCAGACCAGCTCAACTCCATGAACCTCATCGAACTTGTTCAAGCTAACCAGGCCGCACCAGCTCAGACGACTGTCAACGACGTCAGCGAGCTCTATAACAAGATTGTTTACGTCTACCAGTATGGCTCGCCTATTGCGCAGTCGCTCGCAAGCGACAATCCTTTTGTCCACCATGATCTACCTTGGGTAGCAGCAACTCTTCCAGAGTTGAAGAAGGAGTTTGACAGAAACGAAGTAGTCTATGTGTCAACAAACAGTCAGATTTTCAAACAACTGCACATCAACCTTGGTGAAAACTCCGCTGAGCCATTTGTAATTTTTGTCACTTCGCTCAATCCAACTGGAAGAGTTTTCCCACTTTCAACTGGCGATATGTCTCGTGCTGGCAAAAAAGATGGCAATAAAATCACGTTTGGTGACAATCTTGAGTTTACGCTTCGCACGGTTCATACCGATCAGGGAGACTATGTGCTTGGCCTTAACTACCAGGTCCTTTTGGCTCTCAGCAATTTCTACAAGGACTATTAATATTTTTCTGAACATCACTAAACGCGCACGTACAGCGCTTACGCACGATAAACTGCTACAAAAAACTCCCATTCACATGAATGGGAGTTTTGTTTTTCTCGGCAGATGCTTTTTAGAGGCTTTTTGGAGCCTTTTAGAAGCTTTGGACCAAGCAAGTCTTACTCAGCTGGGCAGAGCGAAAGAGCAGCCTCGTCAGCAATAACGGTGCAGTTAGTGTGAAGCTGCAGGATAGAGGCTGGGCACTGAGGAGAAACATTGCCGTAGCACATGTCGTAAACGGCCTTGGCCTTGTCCTCGCCGCTAGCCACAATCAAAATGCTGCGCGCGAACATAATGGTCTGCGTACCCATGGTGTAAGCCTGGCGAGGGACGTCCTCCATGCGCTCAAACAGGCGGCTGTTTGCCTGAATGGTGCTCTCGGTAAGGTCAACGCAGTGCGCGCCCTTGGAGAAGTGGTCGTCAGGCTCGTTGAAACCAATGTGGCCGTTGTGGCCAATACCAAGAAGCTGCAGGTCAGGATAGCCAGCCTTTGCAACAAGCTTGTCGTACTCGGAACAAGCTGCCTCGACGTCAGGATTGGAGCCGTCAGGCACGTGGGTGTTCTCAAGATCAATATTTACCAGGTCAAAGAGGTTTTTACGCATGAAATAGTGATAGCTCTGAGGATCTTCGTGAGAAAGACCGCGGTACTCGTCAAGGTTGTATGTAGAAACCTGCGAGAAGTCCAGGTCTCCCCTCTTGCACCAGTCAGCAAGCTGGGCATACGTACCAATTGGCGTTGAACCAGTTGCCAGACCAAGAACGCAATTTGGCTTCAAAATGATTTGTGCAGAGATGACGTTTGCAGCTTTCCTGCTCATGTCCTCGTAATCGCGAGTGCGAACAATCCTCATGTCTACCTCCAAGACAGAAGTCACAGTTACATTTAGTTTAACATTTGAAGCAAGTAAAAAAGTAACCGGTCGGCGAGAAGAACAAATATCCCGCTGACCGGTTTTGACCTGTTATATGGCGTGTTTCTGTCGCTAATCTGTCGCTAATATGTCGCGATTTTGACGCAAACCTGACACGGCGGCAGTTATCTGTCCAGAATCTGACGTGGACTTGACGCCAATCTGACACGGCGGCAGTTATCTGTCCAGAATCTGACGCCAACCTGACACCAACCTGACGCCAACCTGACGCCAACCTGACACAGAGCTGACGCCGTGCCTATCCCAGAATCTGCTTGGAAAGATCCTGCAGAGCGTGGAAACGGTGAGAGATAGCGTTCTTCTCGTCAGGCTCAAGCTCTGCCATGGTTTTACCTGGAGCATCCTCTGGCCAGAAGAGTGGATCGTAACCAAAACCGTTGTGACCCTTTGGCTCGTGACCGATAACGCCCTCACAGTCACCCTCTCCTACCAGCACAGATCCGTCTCTATAGACCAGAGCAACAGTGGAATGGAAGCGAGCAGTACGGTCCTCATCAGCAACGTCGGCAAGCTCTGCCAGCAGTTTCTGATTGTTTGCAGCATCATTGCCGTGCTCGCCAGCATAACGAGCAGAATAAATTCCAGGAGCTCCGTCCAGAGCGTCAACACAAATACCGGAGTCGTCCGCAATGGCCGCTACGCAATCTACCTCGTCAAGAGCAGCCATTGCCTTGATTAGAGCGTTATCGCGGAATGTCTGACCGTTCTCCTCTGGATCAGGGAAATCGCCCAGCTGGCCAAGCGCCACAAAGCTCATACCAGGCATTACTTTGGAGAGGATTGCCTCAATCTCAACAAGTTTGTGAGCGTTGCCCGTTGCAACAACCACGGTTGTATTTGGATCAAAGGTCACAGCGTTAGAACCCTGATTTTCACTGTTTTGACTCATGGTTACTCCCTAAATCCAGTCACTTGATTCTGCAGGTCAACAAGGTGAGCAATGCCAGCCTGACCAAGGTCGAGCAGCTGATTGAGTTGCTCGCGATCAAATGGGCCACCCTCGCCTGTTCCTTGTACTTCAATTATCTGTCCAATTTCTGTTCCCACAAGGTTCATATCAATGTCCGCATGAGAATCCTCGGGATAGTCAAGGTCCAGCAGCGGCTGACCGTTTACGTAACCCATAGAAATCGCAGCTACCTGACCTGTAAGAGGAAGTCTGGGCAAGAGGTCCTTCTCGACAAGTGTATAAAGTGCGTCGTGAAGCGCCACCCAAGCGCCGGTAATGCTGGCTGTTCTGGTGCCGCCGTCTGCCTGAAGCACGTCGCAGTCCAGCGTAATGGTGTACTCGCCCAGACGATTGAGGTCAACAACGGAGCGCAGCGAGCGGCCGATCAGGCGCTCAATCTCCATGGAGCGGCCCTTGCGATTGGCACGCTCTCGCTTGGTGCGGCGGTTAGTCGACGCAGGTAGCATGGCATATTCAGCCGTGACCCAACCTGCGTGAGAACTACGTCGCCATGCGGGGACGCCTTCCTCGACGGTGGCGGTGCACAGGACGCGCGTGTCGCCAAACGTGACCAGGCACGATCCGTCGGCGTTCTTCATAACGTTGCGCTCGAGGGTGACGGGGCGCATCTGGTCCCACGCGCGATCGAACGAGCGCACGGGCTCCGTGGCGGCGTCGGCCTGGGCGGTGGCTTCGGCCTGCGTGGCGGCGTCGACCTGCACGGGTTTCTCGCCAGAAAACGCGCTTTCTACCTGGTTATTCATTGCACTCCTAAGAAAAAACGCGACACCCGAGGGCGCCGCGTGAGGTTCCATGGTGGGCGATGAGAGATTTGAACTCCCGGCCTTGTGCGTGTAAAGCACCTGCGCTAGCCGCTGCGCCAATCGCCCGTGACTGTAGAAGTTTATCACAGCTTCCACAATTCTTAAACAGCAATTATGAATTCTGCGCCTTCATTGCACGACCTTTGCACAAATCTTACGACAACTCTTCCAGAATTCGACGCATTTCTTTCTGAACGCCCTGCTCGGTATTAGGCGCAATGACCTTGGTAGCAATGGTTTTGAGCGCGTAGCGAGCGTTGTCCATAACGTACGCGGTGCCCGCATAACGCAGCATGGCGTAATCGTTCATGGAGTCGCCAAAGACGGCAATCTGGTCGCGAGAAATGCCATAGTACCTGCGGATCTGCTCAAGTCCCGTAGCCTTGTTCACGCCACGAGGCACCACGTCAATCCACGTCTCACCAGAAGGCATAAACGAAAGCCTGTCGCCCATCTCGCGCTCAAGAATCATGGCCATGTCCATCGAGCGAGCCCTTGAATCACAGCAAATAGCTGCCTTGATGATGCTGACGTCAGGTGAAGGCGGATCAAACACGCGCTCAGCGTTAGGCAGGTCTTTGTCCAGCTCACGCACAAACGAGCTCTGGTCATCCAGCAAATATGTGTGCGTGCGGTCATAAACTACCAGGTGAATGCAGTCAAACTCGGACGTCAACTCAAACAGCTTACGAATAGAAGCTGACGAGAAAACCTCGCGGTCAATAACCTCGTTCTCTACATAAACCTGCGTGCCCAGGGAGGCTACGTAATCGATCTTGTCTGCAACCGGCTCAAACAACCAGCGCAGTGTATCGTAGCGACGACCGGAGCTTGCGACAAAGTGAACGCCACGTTTGTACAGCTCTTCAATCAGCTCAAATGTCTCTGGCGGAACCTCGGAATTCTGGTCCAGCAGCGTACCGTCCATGTCCGATGCAATGAGTTTAATCATGCTAGTTCTCCATCATAAATCGGGGAGTCTCCCCTGCTTTTGTTGCACGCACCAGCTCTAGCAGGGCATGTGCAACGCCGTCATCTGCAGATGCACCGACGTGATGCTTTGCTACCTGCTTTACCTCTGGAATTGCGTTTGCCACCGCCACCGAGTGCGGAACTTTACTTAAAATCTCAACGTCATTCTCGCCGTCTCCAAAAACAAGCACCTCTTCTGGAGAAATACCTGTTCTTTCCAGGAGCGTTTCAAAGCCAGTCAGCTTGGACACACCCTTGGGCAGCACGTCAAACCACTGCGGAACTACCGACATGGTGTACACGTCAGGGCAGGCTGCGGCCACTTTCTGGCGACAGCGCTCCATGTCTTCCTCCGTGCCTGGACACGCAATTGTTGCGGCGACAAAATCGACGTCGTCTGGGACTTGATCAACAATGCCCGAGACAAATACCAGCTTACGCTCGTAATCGGCGAGAATATCTTTGTCCAGCGGGCCGACAACATATGCCGGGTTGAAGAGGTTAGTCTTCTCTGGATAACAGACCAAAAACATGTTCTTCTCGTCAGCAAGAGCATCTGCGACGCCCCGCAACGTTTTGTGATCAAAGATGGATAGCGAGATAGTCTTGCCTTTATACAGCACGCGCTTGCCCGTGGACATGACGCCCGTTTGCATGCATGCCTCGTCGAGGCTGAAAAGACGCATCAGCTCAACGTAATCTCGGCCGGTACAAGGGCCAAACGCGATGTCCGTTTCTTCCAGGAGCGTGTGAATAGCCTTGCGTGTGAAATCCGACACGCGCCTGTTGCCAAAAGGCACCAGCGTGTTATCCATATCAGATAAAACAAGCTTAATCACAAACGTCCCCCGTTACTGCATGCTGCGTAGCTGGGCAAACGCGACGCGCGTCGCAGCCCAAGCGGACGCAGCTCTACGCCGAAGCAGCTTGAGCCGGAAAGCTCCAGGTCGACACGACTCCAAACTGCGGCGTTGCACTTCTACCTAGTTGAACTATGTGCCAAGACGTCAAAGCGATCAATCTTGAGCAACACTTGGTCTAGTCCAATCATACCCGAGAGACGCACCTTTGACGTGTCCGAAGTCCAAATTAGAAGATCTCTAAATCCCGAACCTCGACGGCCGCCAACCCACTCCATACGCTTAATGTCCTGGTAATTGATGGTAATCTCGTGTCCAAGGAACGGGACCATGACCATCTCATCGTCAAACAGCGAGACTTTGTAGCGGCTCAAGATGTACCACGCCATAAACATAACAACCGAGAAGGACGCAAAAAACGCCATAACAATGTCTGGGTTTGGCGTGAACACGTTAACGTAGCAGAGCCAGCCGAGAATAACAGCGATGGCGCTGACAAACGCCATGTCAATAATAAGCGAACGCGTGAGCGAAGCGGGAGTTACGTAGGTATCGTGGTGGCTGTGGCGGCGCTCGGAAATTCCAACGTTGCCCGAGTGCTCCAAAATCGCAGCGGTAACGGGTGCCGCAACGACAATTATTCCAAACAACACTGCGAGCATTGCGACCTCCCTTTCCCCACGAAAAAAAAGAACGATGACCCCTCTTAATTATGCTACGCTCCCGTCCACCATTTGTTGACAAGGATGAACGGGAGCGTAGACGGTAGCAATCAAGCTATGAGTGGCAAAGCCGCACGTCAAACGGTCGCGCGCGGCGCGGCGGCGCAGGTCGCGCGGGTGCGGGCGCTAGCGGCGCGGGGCAGCGCGGCGTGCGTGAGCACTAGCCGCGAGCGGCGAACTTGGCGACGAGCTTTTCCAGAAGGTCAACGGTGACCTCAAGACTTGTCACGGGAACAAACTCGCGCACGGAGTGAGCATTGTATCCGCCGGTAGCAATGTTAGGGCATGGTAGGCCACGGAACGTGAGCTGAGCGCCGTCGGTACCACCACGAGCAGCAACGGGCTTAGGCTCAATGCCAACCTCGCGATTTGCCTCGAGTGCATAATCAATCAGGAACTCGTAGCCCTCGAACTTCTCGGCCATGTTGCGATACTCCTGGTGAATCTCAACGCGGACGGTATTCTCACCATAGCGCTTGTTCAGGAACGCGGCGATATCCTGCAGGACCTGCTGGCGGTTGGCAAAAATCTGGGCGTCGTGGTCGCGGACGATGTAGCTGAGCTTGACCTCGGACGCGGAGCCCTCGATGGCGATTGGGTGGTAAAAGCCCTCGTAGCCCTCGGTGTGCTCAGGGCGCTCGAAGGCGGGGACCATCTGCTGGAACTCGGAAGCCACGGTGATGGCGTTGATCATGACATCCTTGGCGCTGCCAGGGTGAACCATGACGCCCTTGAAGTAGATGTCGGCGTGAGCTGCGTTGAAGCACTCGTAGTTGAACTCGCCGAGGGCCTCGCCGTCGACGGTGTAGCCGTATGCTGCGCCAAGTTTGTCCAGGTCAAGAAGGCTTGCACCGTGACCGATCTCCTCGTCAGGGACAAACGCAATCTTGAGCGTAGGATGAGCGAGCTCAGGGTTGTCGCCCAGGCGCTTGAGCAGGGCGCAGACCTCAGCCACACCGGCCTTATCGTCAGCGGAAAGCAGCGTGGAGCCGTCGGAACAAATGATGTCCATGCCCACAAAATCCTTGAGGTCAGGGACCTGCTCCTGGGTGGTAGCGATGGTCTTGCCGTTGACGACGCCGGCGACCAGGTCACCGCCCTCGTAGTGGACGACGTGCGGCTTGATGCCCGAGGCAGGCGCGTCGATGACGGAGTCCAGGTGCGAGCAAAGCATCAGCGCGGGAGCTGACTCGGCGCCCTTGGATGCGGCAAAGGTGCCGGTGACGTAGGCGTGCTCGTCGACGGTGACGTCGGTGCAGCCCAGCGCCTTGAGCTCTTCGCCCAGGTAGCGAGCCATCTCGTGCTGAGCGGGCGTGGAAGGCGTTACGGTATCGTTGTCGGGGTTGGACTGGGAGTCGACCTGTACGTAGCGCATGAAGCGCTCGGCGACATCGGGGAGCTGGTTAGGCATGGTTTCAGGCATAGGTATCCTTTCTGGATCAGGTGCGGCTGGCGCCGGCGGCGCGGGTCGCGGCGCAGGTAGCGCGGGCGGTGCGGGTCGCGCGGGTGCGGGCGGCGCGGGCAACGCTGGCGGTGCGGGTCACGCGGGTGCGGGTCGCAGCTGGCGGCCTTGGATGTTGTATGCATTTACTGTACCGCAACTCAAAACGAATTAAACCTACCTGCACGAACTTTGCGCGCGCATGCCATAATAATTGCAAGAAATACGAAAGGCGGAGCGCTATGACAAACGACTTTTGGACGCCACAATTTCATCTCTTCCCACCTCAGGGTTGGATGAATGATCCTAACGGACTTTGTCAGTTTAAGTCCGTCTACCATGCGTTTTACCAGTACACTCCAGAGTGGCCTGCTAACGAACTTCGATTTTGGGGACATGCTGTGAGTGAGGATCTACTCTCTTGGAAGACGCTCCCTATTGCGATTTCTCCAGACGCAGCTTGCGATAAGGACGGTGCGTTTTCGGGTTCGGCCTGGATTGAGGTGCATGACGCGGCAGGCGGTGACTGCGGTCACGGCGGCGGTGTGGCAGACGACAACGATGCAGCGTCCCGCGAGGTCATGCGGCTCTTCTACACCGGCAATGTTATGGACGAAACACGCCCAGAAGCCGACGGCATTGATGTCGGTCGAGAGGCCTATCAAGTTATGCTGACCTCTGAAGATGGACAGAGTTTCTCGCCAAAGCGCGTTGTTCTGAAGCCGGCCGACTACCCCGATACCTGCACAAACCACGTGCGCGACCCGAAGGTTTGGGAACAAGACGGGGTTCTGCACATGCTGTTAGGTGCTCGCGAGAGAGACACTGCGGCTGGTTCCGCGAAATCCGCAGATGAACGCTGCGATTCGGGAGCGGTGTTGATTTATGACTCCAGTGATTGTGGCGAATCGTGGACGCTCCACTCGGTTATACGCGGGGCTAACGCCCAGGGTCAGCGCGAGGCGTTTGGCTACATGTGGGAATGCCCTTTTTTGGTGCAGCTAAATGGCCAGGAGTTTCTATCTGTGTGTCCGCAGGGGCTAAGAGAAGGCACTGGTACGGAGCCAAGCGCTGGTACAGAGCCAAGCGCCGGTACGGAGCCAAGCGCTGGTACGGAGCCAAGCGCTGGTACAGAGCCAATCGCTGGTACGGAGCCAAGCGCCGGTGCGTCCAAGGGTTCGTGCTTAAACGATTCCGCTAACTTGCAAGAAAGTGCTTCAAGCGAGCCTCTCGACAAGTGGCAAAACATCTGGCAGTCGGGATATTTTCCGCTTCCAGAGGGGCAGAAGCTTATCAATGTTGAAACTGTTTTTACCGATAACTTTGTGCTCTGGGATCACGGTTTTGACTTCTACGCACCTCAAACGTTCGTCGACGATTCTGGCCGAACCATCTTGATTGGGTGGATGGGTATCATCGATCCGACTTACCACAGTTATCCTGAGGGTATTGGTTTCTGCCACAACCTTACTCTGCCCCGAGAACTTTCGCTGTCTGATGATGGCGTAATCCTGCAACATCCAGTTAAAGAGCTTGATTCTAAGCGACGCAAATGTGCGGAATTTGGTACTGATAGCCTTGTTGTAATAGACCGACTATCTGCGGATATTGAGATTTCGGGCATCTCCGGAGATGGAACGCTTACTCTCAACGACGCACTTGTGCTTTCTTACTCCAAGGGCATTTTTACCCTGCAATTCATTGACAAGGACACTGCTGCAGGTAGAACTCAACGCTCTATTGAGCTAAAGCAGCTCTCTGACCTGCGTGTTATTGTCGACGGCTCTACCGTGGAGATTTACCTGAATGATGGTCGCGTAGTTTTCTCGACGCGATGGTTCCCCGCGTCCGATCGTCTGGCGTTGAGCAGCACTTTTGTTGCTTCGGGCTCGCGAGCATACAGCCTAATCGCGTAACTCAGTAGTTTTGCTTGGCGTAGTCTGGCTCCGACACCATAGGAATACTGTTTGTAGCCACGGATTGACGCCGTTATGCATGGAATTGCATATTTCGCAGGTTTTATAAGCAAAATTTTCACAGGACTTGGAAAATTGCCGTTTTTGAGAGCTCAGGCGGTAAAAAATGCGTTTAGTTGGGGATCGAGGAATTTGATTTAACTATTTATATTAGTCACGTCTCAAAAAGTGGTGTAAGGCTATTTCCTTACTGCCTTCTAGCCTAC
>CAUPCM010000033.1:0-11883 GCA_963509815.1 uncultured Atopobium sp.
TACTGTCTTGCTTTAACCTCAGCAACAAGCTGATCAGCAGGCACCTGTACCTGCTCGTGAGACTCCATATCACGAAGGGTTACCGCACCAGCCTCAACCTCATCTGGACCAATAACCACACAAAGCGTTGCGCCCATTTTATCTGCCTGCTTAAACTGAGCCTTCAGCGAACGACCAGTACGATCAGCCTCGCATCTAATGCCAGCCTCACGCAGCGCCAACACGGCATCAAATACAACAGGAGCCTGCTCAGCACCTGCACAAGCTACATAAACACAGCTTGGAGCTGCTGGCTCAGCTGCAACACCAAGAGCCTCCAGCGCAAGCATAATGCGCTCAAAACCAACAGCAAAACCGACACCTGGAGTTGGCTTTCCACCTTCAAGCTCAACAAGACCGTCATAACGACCGCCGCCGCCAATGGCGCCAACACCAGCGTTTGGAATCTCTACCTCAAAGACGGTGCGCGTATAGTAATCCAGACCACGAACAAGCGTTGGATCCTCAACGTATGAAATACCCGCAGCATCCAGATATGCCTTGACCTGCTCATAGTGAGCACGACAATCATCACACAGGTTGTCAGAAATCAGTGGAGCATCCTTCATGACCGCATGGCAACTCTCGTTTTTGCAGTCAAACGCACGCAGCGGATTAATCTCTGCACGCTCAAGACAGTCCTCACACATCTCATCCTTGTGATCAAGAATGAACTGCTTGACCTTCTCGCGATATGCAGGACGGCACTCCGCATCACCCATGGAGTTAATCATGAGCTTCATATCGGCTGGCGAGAAACCCATCTGCTCGTAAAACTTCATCAACATGATGATGGACTCTGCATCGGCAGCTGGATCAAAGGCTCCCAGCCACTCCACGCCTACCTGGTGGAACTGGCGCAGGCGACCCTTCTGAGGACGCTCTCCCCTAAACATTGCTTCGGCGTACCAAAGCTTTGCAGGTGTTCCTCCCTGTGGCACAAAGTTGTGCTCAACAGCAGCGCGAACCACACCAGCAGTTCCCTCAGGACGCATAGCCATGCGCTGACGAGGCTTAAGACCGGACTCATTACCGGCGGCTAGCAGATCCTCAAGCAGGGCACCTGAGAAGACGCGGAACATCTCTTTACGTACGACGTCGGTGGACTCACCAATACCGTGAACAAAGGTATCTACCTGCTCAAGTGCTGGAGTCTCAATGCGGTCAAAACCGTAAGTACCAAACAGATGGCGGGCAACATCCTGTATATGCTCCCAAGAGCGCATATAGCCGCCGTAAAGATCTTCGGTACCTTGAATTCTCTGACCCATGAATCCTCCTTGTTGCAAACATAGATGTTTCTAGTTTACCCATGAGCGGCAACTCTGGCACAGAAAAGCTTTCATAACTTTTGAAACCTATGAAAAAATCCGATTATTTTCTAGAAAACGTGAAAAAGTGCTCATGTAAGGGTTGCTTTTTAATTCCTACCATTTAGTATGAATTAGCGGATTTTGGGGTATGACAAAAACGTCAGTGACATTGGCGTTTGTCTTTGTCACAAAATCACACTAGCACAAAGGTTTTGCTCGCCCTAGAGCTGCCCGAACTGGCTAGTCATAAACGTATCACGTGCTTGCACGTAGAGATATTTGGAGAGAGATTTATGGCAACTGAGCTACTCCGTGTAAACGGAATTTCCGCAGGTACCGAGGAGAAATCCATCCTGCATTCAATTGATCTGAGCATTGGTGATGGCCAGGCTCACGTTCTTATGGGACCTAACGGCGCAGGTAAATCAACACTTGGCCGCGTCATCATGGGTGACCCCACCTATAAGATTACCGATGGTTCCCTCATCTTTAACGGCGAGGATGTAACTGAGCTTGCTGCAGATAAGCGCTCACTTGCAGGTATCTTCCTCTCCTATCAGGCACCTGTTGAGGTTCCTGGTGTTCCTCTTTATTCATTCCTGCGCACCATCACACAGATGCGTCCCGAGCTTAAGATGACCGCTCGTCAGTTCCGTCAGCGTGTTGGTCAGATTTCTGATCAGCTTGAGCTTGACCAGGGCTTCTTGATGCGTGAGCTTAACGTTGGCTTCTCTGGTGGCGAGAAGAAAAAGGTTGAGATGCTTCAGCTTCTGTTGCTTCAGCCCAAACTTGCTATTCTCGACGAGACCGACTCCGGCCTGGACGTTGACGCACTCTCTGTTGTTTCAAAGGGCATTCAGGCTTATCGCGAGACCTGTGATGGCTCGCTGCTCATCATTACTCACAACACCCGCATTCTTGAGCGCCTTGAGATTGACCGCACTCACGTTATGGTCAAGGGTCACCTGGTAGCAGACGGTCCTGCTGACCTCATCAATCAGATTGACCACGAGGGCTTTGAGCGTTTTGAGAATCAGACTGATGAGGGTGGTGCTAACTAGTGAGCGAGAAGAAGCGATCTGAGGTCGCTGACGTAGACCGCTCGCTCTACGACTTCACCAAGTCCGAAGAGGGTTACGAGCGCTACGATGATGGCCTTACGCCAGAAATTGTGCGTGCTATTTCCGAGAAAAAAGAAGAGCCCGAGTGGATGCTCCAGATGAGGTTGTCGGCCCTGGAAACCTATCACCAGCGCCAGATGGCTACCAACTGGGGACCTTCTATTGCAGGTCTGGATTTGAACCATATCTCCACGTATGTCTCGCCAAAGACTCAGCAGGCAAATAGCTGGGACGACGTACCTGAGGATATTAGAGATACCTTTGATCGTCTGGGTATTCCACAGGCAGAGGCAGAGAGCCTAGCTGGTGTTGGTGCTCAGTATGATTCTGAGATTGTCTATCACAACATGCGCGAGGAAGTTGCTGAGCAGGGCGTTATTTACACCACCATTGAGGATGCTCTGCACGATCCGCAGTGGGAGCCTGTTGTTAAAGAGTACTTTGGCAAGCTGATTCCTCCTTCAGACCACAAGTTTGCGGCTCTGCACTATGCCGTTTGGTCTGGCGGTTCTTTTGTGTATGTTCCTAAGAATGTCACTCTGGACTACCCACTTCAGAGCTACTTTAGGCTAAATGCTCAGGGTGCTGGCCAGTTTGAGCACACACTTATTATTGTTGAGGAAGGCGCTGACCTGCACTTTATTGAGGGTTGCTCCGCACCTAAGTACTACGCAGCAAACCTCCACGCAGGCGCTGTTGAGCTCTTTGTTAAGGATGGGGCACGTCTACGTTACTCGACCATCGAAAATTGGTCCAAGAACATGTACAACCTCAACACCAAGCGCGCCATCATTGGCAGCAATGCAAAAATGGAGTGGGTCTCGGGCTCTTTTGGTAGCCACGTTTCCTACCTCTACCCTTCTACCATTATGAATGGCGATTCCTCTAACTGCGAGTTCACCGGTATTACGTTTGCAGGTGCTACGCAGGACCTGGATACAGGCTGCAAAGTTATTATCAACGGCTCCAATAACTCGGCAAACGTTGATACCAAGTCCATCTCCAAGGATGGCGGCGTCAATACCTTCCGCTCTGCAGTTACCGTTGGTCGCAAGGCAGAAAACGCTCGCGTGGCGTTCTCTTGCCAGTCGCTGATGCTGGATAACATCAGCCGTTCCGACACCATCCCAGAGATGGATGTCCGCAATGCAACTGCTCAGATTGGCCACGAGGCAACTATTGGCCGTATTTCTGACGACACTGTTTTGTACCTGATGAGCCGCGGTTGCTCTGAGGCTGAGGCTCGTACCATGGTAGTCAACGGATTTGCAAACCCTGTCTCAAAGGAGCTCCCTATGGAGTACGCCGTTGAGATGAACAATCTAATTAAACTTGAGATGGAAGGAGCGATTGGCTAATGGATAACGTTTTGATTAATCGCGCCAACGTTCCTGCAGCTCAGACATGGAACCGTCTACGCGCTAACTCTTTGTCAGTTTCTGTTCCGGATCACGCTGATGCAGGCAAAGTGTACCTGCCTCTGCCTCGCCTTTTTGAGCGCATTGAGTGTGGAATGGGCCAGGATGTTACTGACTACGTAGAGTCTCAGGCGTTCAAGTCCGATTTCTACAATGTTCCCGCTCATACCAAGCGAGAAAAACCCATTGTTGTTGCTGTTTCTGCAGCTCAAAACCAGTGTGCTAACACCGGCGTTATTGTACGCGAAGGTGCTGAGGCTACTGTAGTTATCGCCGCTTTTGCAGGCGATGCGGGCGAAAGCGGATCTGCAGGCAACGACGCGAACGCTAGCGATAACGCACCTGCAGGCAACGACGCGCTCCCAACAAGCGCTGCGCTTACCCGCATTGTTGTTGAGGCTGGCGCAAAGCTGCACCTCATTGAGATGCTTGGCGTCAACGAGGGTCAGCAGCATCTTGAGAGCGTTGGACTTGAAGTTCACCAGGACGCGTCTGTTGATGTTAAGCAGTACGCTCTGGGCGGCTCAACTATCGGTCTTGGACTCACCGCTAACTTAGTTGGCGCTCGAGCTCGCCTTGACCTTAATAATCGCTATCACGCCACTCACGAAGAGACGCTTGATATCAACCATCTGGTACGCATGCGTGGAACCTCTACGCGCGCGCAGCTCACTGAGTCCGGCGTCCTTAACGAGGCAGCTAAGAAGACGCTTCGCGCAACTATCGATCTTGTCCGCGGTGCAAAGGATGCCCAGGGCAACGAGATTGAAACGGTCATGATTCTTGGTGACGACGTTGTCAACAAGACCATGCCTGCTATTCTCTGCGATGAAGACGATGTTGCTGGTAACCACGGCGCTACCATTGGATCCGTCTCCCCTGAGCAGCTTGATTACCTTGCAGCTCGAGGACTTTCTCGCCAGGATGCTGAGCAGCTGTTTGTACGCGCTCTCTTTGAAGACGCCATCATCAACGCGCCTGAGGAGATTTCTCACCGCGTGGCCGTTGAGCGTTGCGAGGCTGAGCTGGGCGCAGAAATTGCTCACGACTATGACGAAGCTGCAGCTAGTGACGATGCAGCTGGCAACTCCCTGGCTGCCAGTGATGGCAGGGATTCCGACGCTGAAGCCGATTCCAGCAAAGGTGGTGTCGCGTAATGACCGACGCAGAAGTTGCTCAGATTACCGATAACCCTTACAAGGCAGATTTTCCGCTTCTGGCAGCAAATCCCGAGGTAGCTTACTTGGACAGCGCTGCTACTTCTCAGCGCCCACACGAGGTTATTGAGGCGCAGTCGCGCTTCTACGAGACCATGAACGCAAACGCTCTGCGCGGACTGTATCGTTGGAGCGTGGAAGCAACCGCAGCTATCGAGGGTGCTCGCACTTCAATTGCAAAGTTCATTGGCGCTGTCGATAAAAACGGCAAGCCAGAAGACCAGCAGATTATCTTTACGCGCAACACTTCTGAGGCGCTTAATTTGGTTGCTTCAAGCCTTGGCCGTTATGCACTCAAGCCAGGCGATGACGTGGTCATTTCCATTATGGAGCACCACTCTAACATCATCCCATGGCAGCAGATTTGTAAAGCTACCGGCGCTAACCTGGTGTACCTGCGCATGAATTCGCAGTACCAGATTACGCCAGAAGAGATCGCGTCAAAGATCACCGAGCGCGCCAAAATTGTGTCCGTCACGCATGTTTCTAACGTGCTGGGCACTCGCAATGACATCAAGGCTATTGCCAAGCGCGCACACACTATGGGCGCCTACATGGTTGTCGACGCCGCCCAATCCGCACCCCACATCCCTATTGACGTGCATGATCTTGACTGCGACCTGTTGGCCTTCTCGGCACACAAGATGTGCGGACCTATGGGCATTGGCGTGCTCTGGGGCCGCGCCGAGCTGCTCGACGCCATGCCGCCGTTCCTTACCGGCGGCGAGATGATTGATTCCGTCACCGAAACCAGCGCCGTTTGGGCTCCTGTTCCCGAGAAGTTTGAGGCTGGCACGCAGGACGCCGCAGGTATCTACGCTACCGGCGCCGCTGTCGAATACCTCAATGGCTTGGATATGGCAAAGATCGAGAAGCGAGAAGAACTTCTCGCCAGGTACTTGGTGCAGCAACTGTGCACGCTGGACTTTGTTGACATCGTTGGCTCTAAGCTGGGACAAAACCACGTGGGCGCTGTAGCGTTTAACGTGCGCGGCGTTCATCCACACGACGTCTCGAGCATCCTAGACATGAACAACGTTTGCATTCGCGCTGGTCATCACTGCGCCGAGCCGCTTCTGATTGAGTTGCACGAGTCCAGTACCTGCCGCGCATCCGTTGCGTTCTACAACGATAAACACGATATTGACCAGCTCGTCGAGGGTCTTAACCAGGTATGGAAGATCTTTGGCAGCGCGGTTAGCAACAAATAAAACAAGGAGTTGAAATAAGTGGCAGCAAACGACCTGTATAACGCTGAGTTTATGGACCACGTTTCTCACCCCGATTACAAATATCAGATGGACAACCCTACCGTTTCTCACGAGGGTGTTAACCCTTCTTGTGGCGATGAGTTGACGTTTTCTGTACGCATTGAGGACGGTAAGATTGCCGAGGCTGCCTTTGTAGGCAGCGGATGCGCAATTTCTCAGGCATCCGCCGACATCATGAGCGACCTGATGATCGACCGCACTCCAGAAGAAGCTATTGAGCTCTGCAAACTCTTCGGTCGCATGATTCGCGGAGAAGAGACAGACGAGGCCGTACTTGATCAGCTGGAAGACGCCAACATTCTGCACGATATTGCTCACATGCCTGCACGCGTTAAGTGTGCCGAGCTGGCATGGCACACGCTTGAGGAGATGCTTGAGGCTCACAACAGCGGTTCTGCTGCAGCTGGCGCATCGACCACCGAGGATGGCACAGGCGCGGATAGCGGCAGCGCCGCAAGTGCAGGCAACGACAACGTCGCGAGCGCCAAGGATGGCGAGTAGCCGTGGCCGGAATGTTCTCTACAAAGGGAATGTACGCACTTCGCGCAATGGCTGACCTGGCCGTTCACGATGGCTGGGTCTCGCTGGGCGACGTTTCCGAGCGCCAGAACATCTCGCGCAAGTACCTTGAGCAGGTCATTGCCCTGATGCACAAGGCTGGATACGTCGAGAGTCTGCGTGGAAAGGGCGGCGGCTATCGACTCACGCGCAAGCCCGAGGACTACACGCTGGGTGAGATTCTTCGCGCGGCCGAGGGCAATCTTGCTCCTGCTAGCTGCCTGAACTGCACAAACACCACGCTTTGCCCTCAGATGGAGTCCTGCACCACCATTAACATCTGGCGAGACCTTGGCCGCATGACCTCCAGTTTCTTGGACAGCAAGACGCTTGCGGACATCGCCCGCAACGAAGGCAACATGCACGTCTCCCCCGCCGACAATCCCACTGCTGAGTAAGCGTTTAAGCTGCTCTTTTATTGTCGTGTGCGGTAAGACTTGCACAGAGAGAAGACCCCGGAGTGTACCGGGTTTCTCGCGAGAAGAGCGCACCGGGAGAGCGCCGAGTGTGCACTGAGTGCGCGCTAGATGTGTTCCGAATGCGCGCCTGATTTCTACAAAGAATCTGTAACTTTTGCCTAAAAGCATCAAAGAATCTGTGGATTCGCCTGATTTCATTAAAGAATCTGTGCCAGATTTACAGATTCTTTGCACTTTTCAGGCAACCTAAAAAGACCTCAGGCTTGCTTGTCCTGAATTTAACGGAGCTTTTCTAGTTCACTCCACAATTTGATTCTTTTAGCTCTTTCCGTTTTTCTGCGATCAGATGATGTGTGTCTTCTTGGCATTTCCAGCTGATTTCTAATTGAATTAAATATGTTATCCATAAAAACGATATCGTCATACTCAGCTTTTCCAATAACAAACTCCAATATTCCAGCTGAAACGAGTTCGTTATTACGTTGATAGTCGCGCATTGAAACATCTGCTAATTCATGCACGGCTCCATTGTATTCAATGGCTGCTTGTCTATTTGTGTCTGCATTACAGTCACCTTTTGAAAGTAATAAATCAATAGCTCTTGTTTTCTCCGTAAGCTTCCTGCTCTTTAATTGCTGAATCCGTACTTCCTTATTTAGCTCAACCTTAGGGATTGCATAACCACCTGCGGATACAGGAAGCGAAGCACGAAGAGCAAGCTTTACTTCCATCGGAGAAGCGGCATTTTCAAAAGAATACAAAGACGCTAATCTTGCATTTCTTATTCCACAGCATCTAGATACTGAAGACAAATAACGCTCAAAGTCTACCTTTTGAAAGACAGGTTCATACCAATTAGATCTTAATTCAGAGGTAGATGGATCGATAACATACCTGCCTTGAAATTCTGAAATTAGCATCACGGTTTCTAGTAACGTTTGTTCCTGGGCCATTTCAATCATGAGTTCAAAAGGTGATGCCACTTTAATTGCTGATTTACCAAGAATTAGTTCCATACATGATGTCTGGGCAAAATGGGACGAAGTATGAAATTTTATTCCACTCGATTGGTAGGCTCTTTTCTTCTCGTCAACTACCAATTCGATTGGATTAGTCAGTATTATTCCTAAACTAGAAAATACCTCTTTCTTGATTTGATCAAGCTCCACAGTTAACGACTCTGTATGAATTCCAGCGCTTGTAGAGTCATGATGAATCAATCCGTGCCCCTTAATTCGCATAGCACGGAATAACTGTAAAGCTGTTGTATGTGACAGATAAAATTCCATGAACACATAGTATTTTCTTAAGAAAAACTTGCAACCCATGTCGCTGATTGTAGACGAATGACGTTTGTTGTAAAACTGCAGGTCAGGGATACCTATCAGAAAATCATTGCCACGAAATGCCCAGCTAGCAGCGTTAGACCTTCCCTGCTACGCATTCCCGGTCAAATTTCGGTCAAATTCAATTTGCACCAAATTCGTAATTTTCATTTTTTCTGCGAGAATGCGCTGAGGCGCGAAGATCCAATTTTCCTTATACAAAAGTTGCCTAAAAAGTTAAAAGATTCTGTAAAACGGCCACAGAATCTTTGACAAAATCAGGCAAATCCACAGATTCTTTACCAAATTTAGGCAACATCCACCGAATCTTTTCACTTTTCAGGCGCGCATTACCCAGCGCTTCAAGCGCGTCTTGTACACCTACCGCACACCGGGTTTCTCGCGAGAAGAACGTGCTGGGCGCACGTCTTTCGCACATGCCGGTCCAATAAAAAACGGACCTGGAGAAAATACAGGTCCGTCGCTTTAACTAGCTGCGAGCGTGCGTCGCACCGTCGCATCAACGTGCCGACGCCCGCGCGCCCAGCATATGCCGTAGGTTAGTTCCAAGCCTTACCGTCGGAACCAAACTCGCGGATGAGCTCCTTGGTGCGCTCGATGATTGCCTCGCGACCAGGCTTCAGAAGCTTACGAGGATCGTAGCCCTTGCCGTTGTCAACAAGGCCAGCCTCAACGTACTTCTTGGTTGCCTCAGCAAAGACAAGCTGAAGATCGGTGTTGACGTTAATCTTGGAGATGCCCATAGAGATAGCCTTCTGAACCTGCTCTACAGGAATGCCGGTGCCACCGTGAAGAACAAGTGGAAGATCACCAACGCGCTCCTTGATAGCCTTGAGCTGGTCGAAGGAGAGGCCCTCCCAGTTAGCTGGGTAGATACCGTGAATATTGCCGATGCCGCATGCAAGGAAGTCAACGCCCAGGTCAGCAATCTTTGCGCACTGCTCAGGATCAGCAAGCTCGCCCTTAGCGGTTACGCCGTCCTCGGTGCCGCCGATGCCGCCGACCTCAGCCTCAACAGAAATACCCTTTGCGTGAGCTGCCTTTACGACCTCTTCGGTGCGCTTAAGGTTGGTCTCAAAATCAGGCTCGTGAGAACCGTCATACATGATGGAAGTAAATCCAGCCTCGATGCACTTGAATGCATCCTCGTATGAACCGTGGTCAAGGTGGAGAGCAACTGGAACAGTGATGTTCTTATCCTCAACAAGACGACGAACCATATCTGCAACAACGCGGTAGCTTACCTGCCACTTTGCTGCGCCGCTGGTGCACTGAATGATGACAGGAGACTGAAGCTCTTCTGCTGCATCAAGGATTGCTGCGGTCCACTCAAGGTTGTTCTCGTTGAATGCGCCGATGCCATAGTGACCCTTCTCGGCACTCTGGAGCATGGCTTTTGCGCTTACAAGCATGCTAAACCTCCGTTTGACGGAAAACTGATACATATAAATAATACCTTGTTTCATCACCTTTGATAGGGTCGTTTTTAACAAAACATCGCGAGAAAACCGGCGCGTGCTCGCCAACTGATGTTGCGATTTAGCGACGAAACATTACTTCTTCACAAAAATGAGGTAGGCTATCAGTTCGAAGAAAGGAGCATCTTGTGAGCTATAAGCACTTTGATGCAGACAAAACTCGACTTGCGTCGCCTGCTCAACCTACAGATGAAGCGGCAGACGAGAAACCCGGCCTTCTGAAGGACGTCTCGATTACCCAGATTTTGGCAACATCGCTTGCCGCGGTGACCGCGTTTGTACTGTCAAACCAGATTGGTATTGCCGGCTCGATTATCGGCGTGGCCGTTGGTGCCGCTGCCTCGGCGCTTGCTTCGCAGATTTACCAGAACGTTATCAGGCGCTCCACGCATAAGTTCCGCGCTAGCGACAACGATGACTACAACCAGCAGGCATATCCAGACAGCAATCAGACTACGCTCGAGGGCACGCAGTACATGCCTCGACCCCAATACGCGCCTTCTCGCGATTACTACTCCAACGCTGCTCCTACCGCGGGACAATCGTCGCAGGTAAATCGCGTGCCAAAGTTGTCGCGCAAGCGCGTAAGAGCGCTGACTATCGTGACCATTATTTCGATCATCTTTACCATTTCTGCCGTCATTCTTTACGCCATGTTCCTCAGCTATATCACCGACGGATCTGGCCTTGGACCAAAGGTCAGCACCACCCCAGTTGTGACAGAAAAGACTGCGGATACCAGCAATTCAACGGATAAGAAGGACGACTCCACCTCTTCTAACGAGAAGACCAACGAGTCTAGCAACTCTTCTGATTCCAAGGATTCTTCTTCCAAGAGCACTGACTCCAAGAAGTCAGAGACTACTAGCTCCGACAGCTCGTCTAGCTCGGAAAAGACTAGCGACTCAAACAGCTCAAGCAACTCATCGGAGAGCAACTCTTCCAGCAACAACTCTGGAACAGGTAGCTCAAGCAGCAATTCTGGTTCCAATCAGAACTCTGGCTCCAACAGCGGTAACAACAGCGGGTCTAACGGTTCTGGCTCAAACAGCTCCAACGGAGGCAACTAAGCCGCCAGTACGGCAGCCGCGGTCGCGGCAGCCGTCTACGCAACCACCGGTGCGGCAGCCGCCTACGCAACCACCGGTGCAGCAACCACTGCGACGCACCTAACAGTAACAACAAGCAGCAGCTCACGCTGAGCTTGCTACAGAAAGGATGGGTATGGAAACCACAAACGCATGGAAAAAGTACACCTCGGAGGACCTGGAGAAACTCCAGTCGTTTACCGAGGGCTACAGAAACTTTATCTCCGAGAACAAGACTGAGCGCGAATGCGCCGCAAGCGCTATCAAGCTTGCCGAGGCAGCAGGTTACGTCAAGCTTGTTGACGCTATCGCTGCAGGTAAAACCCTCAAGGCTGGCGACAAAGTCTACGCAGACATTCGTGGCAAGTCCGTCATCTTTGTCCAGATTGGCACCAAATCCCTGGAAGAGGGCCTGAACATCCTTGGCGCTCACATCGACTCCCCTCGCCTGGACATCAAGCAGAACCCTCTTGAGGAGCGCAACGAGCTGGCCACCTTTGACACCCACTACTACGGCGGCGTCAAGAAGTACCAGTGGGTCACCATTCCTCTGGCAATTCACGGCGTTCTTGCACTTAAAGACGGTAGCGTCGTAAACGTATGCGTTGGTGAGGA
>CAUPCM010000034.1:0-11547 GCA_963509815.1 uncultured Atopobium sp.
AATTTTTACTAACACCTTGATTGGATCAGGATGTGGCTTGAGTTCTTCCAAAGTGTAGTTGTCATTATTGCCCTGCTCTACGTGCCGGGCGTCATTTTGTTGCATGCTTCCGGCATGCCAAAGCCCTGGGCACTTGTTAGTGCTCCTTTGGTCAGCTGCGCACTTTATTTTATTGAGGGAGAAATCTTTAGCGCACTGAACATCCCCATCCCCTTGGCTGTAATGGTTCTTGTTCCGCTGCTTATCGCAGTTCTAGTCAATGGCTACGTTTTTTATGTTGCTCCCAAACACAAAGAACATCACAGAGGCGAGAAACCCAACAAATCCAAAGCAATACGCGCTGGCAAGCCATCAACTTACCATGCACCAGCATTTATCTGTGAAGAACTCCCCTTCTGGATGCCTCTTCTGTATGTTGCAGTTGGTCTACTTACCGTAGGACTCCTCTTCTTACCTACCCTGCCGTCTGCCAGCTCCTTTGTACAGGGCTGGGATATTGTGCATCACTTAGATGTCACACAGGCAATGATTGAGTCTCAAAAGTACTCATCTATCCACTATGACTTCTACAGTACCGTAGAAGCTTCAATTACCCCTTGGGAGCCGGGTGCTTCGGGCTTTTATCCCTCGGGTTGGAACATCATAGTTGCTTTAACGACGCAACTTGTTTCTACCACAGTGCCTATTGCAGGAAACGCACTAAACTTTGTCAGCGCAGCCATTGTCTTTCCACTCTCAATCTGCTCAGTTATTGCAAAAGTTCTTCCCAAGCATCGTATTGCACTTGTAAGCGGTGCCTTTGTCTGCCTAGCATTTTTTGTTTTCCCTTGGTCGCTTTTAATCTACGGACCAATTTTCCCTAACACTGTGGCCTTCTGCGTAATGCCTTCTATTTGGTGGGTTTTTATGCAGATGACTCGCTCACAGACTCCAAAACACGATCTTATTTGGCTTATTGCCATTTTTATTCTTGGCTGCATTACCCTCTTTATCTTGCACCCTTCCACGATTTTCTCGTCAATCGTTGTTCTTCTACCTTGGAGTTTTGCACGCATTGGAGAGTCAAAACGCCGAGTTATTCTCTTTGGAAAACAAATCAAACCAGTCACACTCGCATATGCATTCTTTATTTTTGCGCTGGTTATTTGGTCTGTTTTCTACTACGTTTTGATTGTTCGAGGCGTGGCTCTCAATTTCTGGTGGAGCGCCTACTCAAGCCTGCAAGATGCTATTTTGCACGCCCTTGGTATGGACTTTATTGGACAGTCCTACGCAGGTGGAGAGCTTGTTTCTCCACAGCCGATACTTTCTATCTGCGTGCTGGTAGGTGCTGTATGGACGTTTAAGCATAAGCAAGCTCGCTGGATGGTATCAGCCTTTATGTACCTGTCCATTCTCTGCATTTTTATTATTACGTTTGATGTTCCCTTAAAGGGATATCTCTCGGGCTTTTGGTATACCGATCCGTTCCGCATTGCCGCTAGCTGCGTCATTATGGCAATTCCGCTGGCAGCGCTTGGCCTAGCAACCCTTGCCGAAGCTGCATTGGAAACATTTACTTCCTGGCGAGAAAAGGCTACTCAGAATCAGATTCAGACTCAGACTAAAGCTCAGACCTGCGTCTTTTGTAACGTTTGGGCTAAACCTCTGATTGCTGGTGCAGTTATAGCGTGCGTAGTTGTGCTCAACTATGTGGTCCCGATGCCAAACCTTAAATCGGAAGAGCCAATTCCTGCTGCTCTTGCGTTTAAACAGGCTTCCGAGAAGGCCTATGGTGATCACTACATTTTGACATCAGAGGAGCTTGAGTTTTTGCGGCGCGTAGAGCTTACCGTTCCTGCGGGCGCCGTTATTGCAAACCTACCTCAAGATGGCAGTCTCTGGGCATACGGCACTAATGACTTACACGTGCTCTGGCGCTTCCCTAACGGCTATGACGCCTCAGAACGTCCCGCAAGCGCAATTCTTCGCAAGCGTCTTAATCGCATTGCCAGCGACCCTGAGGTGCTTCAGACAGCACATGACCTTAACGTGCAGTACGTCCTTATTCTGAACAACGTTGTTGATTACTCCAATGCTGTTACCAGCACCTACAAACCTGGAACCTTCAGAGGTATCACGCAAATAACAGACACCACCCCAGGTTTTGAGGTGGTGCTGGAAGAAGGTTCTATGAGGTTGTACAAGATTACCTTGTAAGAACGTTATGCCTGAAGTGCAGAAACTGCGTCCTTAAGCTCTTGAACACGGTCAGTTGCTTCCCATGTGAAGTCTGGGTCTTTACGGCCAAAGTGACCGTATGCTGCTGTCTTAGAGAAGATAGGACGACGCAGCTTAAGATCTCTGATGATGGCGCCTGGTCGAAGATCAAAGACCTTCTCGATAGCCTGCTCAATTACAGCATCGTCAACAATACCAGTGCCAAAGGTATCAACCATGATAGACAGTGGATGAGAAACGCCAATGGCGTAGGCAAGCTGAACTTCACACTTCTTTGCAAGACCAGCTGCTACAACGTTCTTGGCAACCCAGCGAGCTGCATATGCTGCTGAGCGATCAACCTTGGTACAGTCCTTTCCGGAGAAAGCGCCGCCACCATGACGACCCATGCCGCCGTAGGTATCAACAATAATCTTTCTGCCAGTAAGTCCTGTGTCTCCCATAGGTCCACCAACAACAAAGCGACCAGTTGGGTTAACGTAAATGTCAGCGTTGTCCCAAGCGATGTTGACCTCACCCATAACAGGAGCAATAACGTGGTCAATCATGTCCTGCTTGATAACGGACATGTCCTCAATCTCTGGGGCGTGCTGTGTGGAGACAACAATAGCTGTGACCTCAACGGGTTTCTCGTCCTCATAGCGAACGGTAACCTGAGTCTTGCCATCTGGACGCAAATACTCAACCTCGCCAGACTTACGCACCTCTGAGAGGCGCTGAGCCAGGCGCTGAGCAAGATAAGCTGGCATTGGCATCAGAACATCAGTCTCATCGGATGCAAAGCCAAACATCATGCCCTGATCACCTGCGCCGATAAGATCAAGCGGATCGGTGGTGCGTCCTGCCTGTGTGTCATAGGACTGATCAACACCTTGGGCAATATCTGGGCTCTGCTCATGGATAAGGCTCAAAACACCGCAGGTCTCGCAGTCAAAACCATACTTAGCGCGGTCATAGCCAATATTTCTGAGGGTGTTACGAACAATCTCCTGAACATCAACGTAGGATTGAGTGCGAATTTCTCCTGCTACCACAATAGTTCCTGTAGTAGCAAAGGTCTCGCATGCACAACGAACGTTATCCAAGCAAGCTGGAACGCCGCTTGGAGAAACGTATCCACGCTCTTCGAGCTCTGCTTCTTTTGCTAGGATTGCATCAAGAATTGCGTCAGAAATCTGATCACAAACCTTGTCTGGATGTCCCTCAGTAACACTCTCTGAGGTGAACAAATAGTTTTTGTGTGCCATGAACTGTCCTTTCACGCATGGCTTCTCTGCGTATGCAGCATATTTGCGTTCTTCTACGCGCAACCACTCTTACTATACCCGCCAAAGACACTTTTGAGCAGGATTAGTCAAGAAAATTGTAAAAAAGAGCACCACAAGGGCGCTCTTTAAATAGCATAGTTAACCTGGCATTATGCAAAAATGCGTATGATTATTCGTCTATTCCAATGCCGGCAAGTGTCATATCGAGCAGATTCTGTGCAAGTTCGTCAGAGCCCTCCGCACCGTGGCGCTCTCCCATCAGGCCAATAGCCGAGAGGACCAATGCACCCGTAATAGAACAGGCGGCAAGTCTTGAATCAACGCTCTGGCGAATAAAGCCTTGCAATTTTCCCATCTCAAGCTGATTAGCAAGAAGAACAACCACACGAGAAAGTGGTCCCTCAATGTTGGTAATAAGTGCCTGCTCAGAGCTTGCAAGCTTGTTAATCAAAGCCAAAACAAGTGGCGAGTCAGGAAGAATATGTGAGGCTAGCTGAGCAATGATTGCATGAAGAGTCTCTTTTGAAGCAGGCTTATTACCAATGGTATGCGCAATATCTTTTGCAAGCTCATCAACACTCTCATCAAAGATTGCCTGCAAAAGGGCCTCTCTATCGGAAAAGTAATAATACAGTGCACCCTTTGAAAGACGAGCACGATCTGAAATCTCACTCATTTTGAAGTTAGTATTTCCGCGAGCAAGCATGAGCTTAGTTGTCTCGTGCATAATACGCTTACGTGTAGCTGCACTTTTCTTAGTACGAGCTTCGGCACGAATATGAGAAATAGAAGGCGCTGGAGTCTCAGGTTCTTCTGCAGGCTGCTGTTCATAAGCATTATGGTGTATAACTTCTAACGTAATATAATCGCGCTTCTCGCCCATGAACTCCCCCATAAGACACTATCCGTCACATAAAATGACGCCTCTCTGATAATTTTTTATGCTTACTATACCGTTTTACCGAATCTAGAAAAATATAAAGGCTGACTTTTATATTGTTTTTATCTGGCACTCTTTATTATTTTTACCAATTACCCTTAGAAAGAATGGCGAGAAGATCTTCTTGCCTATTCTCCACTTGACCTGCTAAATAAAGCTCAAAAAGCCTACGTTGACACACACCAACAGCAGGTCCTGGCTGAAGAGAAAGCACTTCCATAATTTCTGCGCCCGAAACGCACAGCTCTTGCGGATGCTGAGCAATTCCCCGTTTTGCCTCATGCAAGAGGAGCTCTCTCATAGCCTCAAGCGTTACCGCATAGCTACGATACGGATTTGCCTTTGCCAGGGCATCTGCCTGCTTTAACGTCAAAAGATTATACGCAAGAACAACGCCATCTGATTTACTTGCCTCGGCTAACAGGGCAATCATATGCCTGAGTGACGAGGTTGTGACATCCACATCGTAGTCATGCAACGCCACAAGGGTGCAGACTTCATTACTCAAGTGCTGCGATAAAGCTAAGCGCTTAAGCAGGACCTTTGCCACGACCGCGCCTTTTTCTGGGTGACCGTAAAAATGACCTCTTCCATCTGCGTCAACGCTAAACATTTCTGGCTTTGCAATATCATGCAAAAGCGCCGCCCACCTAAGCGCAGGTGTTGCAGTACCTGCAGTAAAGGCTTCTGTTGCAGAACATACCCGAGCAGTATGTTCCAGCACGTCATAAGCATGATATGGACTTCTTTGATCAAAATTTTGCAACGGTAAGAGCTCTGGAATTGCTACCGCTAAAACAGGAAAACCCAGCTTGATAGCATGGGCAATATGGCCAACCTCAACAATTTGAGCTACTTCCGAGCCAATGCGCTCAGATGCAACCTGAGAGAGTAGCGCCGCGCACTTAATGAGCGCCTGATGTGTTTTCTCCTCAATTGCAAACGAGAGCCTGCACGCAAACCTCAAAGCACGTAGCATGCGCAATGCATCCTCAGTAAATCGAACGCTTGGCTCCCCAACAGCGCGAATTACACGTGCAGACAAATCTTCTTGGCCACCGTAAAGGTCCAGCAATCCCCTCTTGGGATGATATGCCATGGCGTTTATAGTGAAGTCTCTACGTGCAAGATCTTCCTCTATACGAGAGACAAACTGCACAGAATCAGGACGTCGACCGTCAAGATATTCTCCATCACAGCGATACGTTGTGACCTCAATAGGATGCTTCTCGACAACAGCAGTAACGGTTCCATATGCAATACCTGTTTCATGCACAGGAATGTCTGCAGCCACAAAAGCCGCTTTGCTCTGCTGCCACGTTGCCGATGTTGTGATGTCAATATCATGGGCAAATGAGCCGCGTAGGGCGTCTCGTACCCAGCCACCTACAATCCACGCCTCAAATCCGGCATCTTCAAGAACTTCTAATGCACGCAACGCGTAGGTGGGAACTTGTAAATTCACGGAGCGAGAAAGGCATGGTGAAGAGCTGTTTTTCTGTATGCTCATGGCCATTCCTTCCGCAGTTGCTGATGGGAAAAGTATACATCCTTCACACGTCATTCACATCCTTCCTGCGGTTTTTAAAATGACAAACGTTTGTTCTAGATTTTTCTTTACTTCTTCCCCGTTCGTGATAGTCTAAGTATACGAACAGACGTTCTATTTTCAAGTAGAAAGTTGCTGCCATGGATACTCTTGATAAACTCACCATACTTGCAGATGCAGCCAAATTTGACGCGGCGTGCACTTCTTCTGGTGTAGATAGAGATCCGCAGGCAGGAAAGGTAGGAATGGCCTCAGCAGCCGGCTGTTGCCACTCATTTACCCCTGATGGTCGCTGCATTACGCTGCTAAAAGTTTTACTTTCTAATGCTTGTTGTTATGACTGTGCTTACTGCGTCAATAGATCTTCTGCGCAAACCAAGCGGGCTACCTTTACACCACAGGAATTAGCAGAGCTTACTGTAGATTTCTATAAAAGAAATTACATAGAGGGGCTCTTTCTTTCCTCAGGTGTTATAGGATCGCCAGACCACACCACAGAACTCATGATTGAATGCCTATCCTACCTTAGGAATGAGTTGCTATTTAACGGCTATGTTCATGCAAAAGTAATTCCCGGAACAGATCCAGATCTTATTGATGCTATTGGCCGCTTAGCAGATAGGCTCTCTGTCAATCTGGAATTACCTAGCTCAACCTCACTTACTAAACTTTGCCCTCACAAAAATGCCGAAACGGTTACTAAACCCATGTCTTTCATTCACCGCCTACGCGTCTCTGAAGAAAGGCAATTGCTTGAAGCTAAAAATGCATCAAAGGGCATTGTGAAGTCTGCTGGCAAATCTAAGGGCATTGTTATTCCTACTCAGAAGCAAATCATAAAAGAAGGTTTAGCTCTTCGTTCAAACTGCTTGAAGAATACCTTTATGCGCTCATCATGGGTGTCTTCAGGCAAGAGGTCCTTCTCGCCTGCTGGGCAATCAACTCAAATTATCATTGGAGCTTCTCCAGAATCAGACAATCAAATATTGCACTTATCGCAGGCGCTTTATCAGCAATTTGAATTGAAACGAGTATTCTTCTCTGCCTATATTCCTGTTATTGAAGACCATCGCCTTCCTGAGTTGGACACTCCTGTTCCCCTGCGTAGAGAACATCGTCTTTATCAGGCTGATTGGCTGATGCGCTACTATGCATTTTCTCCTGATGAGTTGGTTTCTCCAGAAGCACCTTGGCTTGATTTAGAAATTGATCCAAAGCTTGGATGGGCGCTGGCACATCTTAATCAATTTCCTGTAGAGATTATGGATGCTCCACTAGAAATACTTTTACGAGTGCCCGGTATTGGCCCTACCGGCGCACGAAGAATTATTGCTGCAAGAAGGCGGTCTCGCCTCACCTTTGATGACCTTAAACGGCTGGGAATACAGCTCAAGCGATCTCACCACTTTCTCACCTGCTGTGGCGTAAGAGATACCTCAGCTCCACTTGACCAAAAATTGATTAAACAGAGGGTAATTGCTGATGCCAAAGCAAGTTCGTACAACAAAACAAGACGTCGTATTGAGTCCTCTCAACTCAGGCTCTTCTAATCAAAGTGTAGAGCTTGTCTCGCTTGTTCAGAGGCTTACAAAACTCTCCAAGCCTCAGAAGGTTGTTATTTCCTGCAACCCAAGCTTAGAAGGCGTTGTAGGGGCTGTAGGACTCACTTATCTCTCACATGCTAACCCAGCTCACGTACGTCTTGTTAGAGAAAGTTTTTGCCAGCCTAGTCTTGGGGAGCATGTTCTCTGTGGACCAGACCCCTCTGATGACTCAGTAGTTTCCTTAGCTCGACGAGTTCTTACAGGCCTAGAGAAGAAAGTAGGAACAAGAGAGATAACACGTCGCATCGTTTTGGCATGTGCTTCTGATGCTCATGCTATGCCAGAGATTGTGCATAGGTACATCCGTCTTGCATTCTCCTACGGCATAGGAGCACTTGAAGATATTGCTGACCCAACCGTAGCAGAATTTAATGCATTAGCTAGGCAGGTAGAAACTGAACGAGAGCACACACGACAATTTGTACGGTTTTCTCGCATGTCAGATGGCTCTTTTATGTCTGTATTTCAGCCTAATGCAAACGTAGTACCGCTAACCTGCAATTACTTTGTCAAACGAATGAGTACAGAGCGGTTTTTTATTGTTGATCCAGCTCACCATATAGTCAGTTTTTATGCGCCAGAAATGAAGACCTTTGGAACCATTCAGCTTGATGACACTTCTTTAGAAGAGTTACTCTCCAGAACAGACCTTGCAACTGATGAGAAATACGTGCAAGCCATGTGGAGGCGCTTCTACGAAGGAGTTGGTCTAGAGGGTCGCGGGCCTGCAGAAAGAGGCTATGACTTGCGCGCTCATTGGATGCCAAAGCGTGTCTGGCAAGGGCTCCCTGAGCTTACCGCAACTACAAGTGCAGAAGCTGCGCGCAGCCAAGGCGTGCCCACTCGTTATCAGGGGCGAGAAAACAGAAAGGATGTGCATCATATAGAACAAAAGCAGGCGTTTAACCATGAACTTACCTCTGGACTGTAAGGCTACTGCTCAAGACGACTTGTAACAAAAAAGCGCCCAGCAGAGCTGAGCGCTTATCAGTTCAAATGAAGTGACTATAACTTAGTCAAGATCGTTGAAGTCACCAGCTGAAGGTGCAGGTGCGGAAACCTGAGTCTGCTGTGCTGCAGGCTGTGCAGCATTCTGGGAACCAGTTGGAGCGTTGTTGGTAAGAACGGTCTCTGGGAAGACAGAGTCTGCATCATCCAGGAAGTGCTGAAGGAGCTTACGGTACTCAGCACGGAAGTCCTCACGGGACTGCTTGAGGCGATCAATCTCATCAAGCTCAGTCTGCTTCTCTGCAAGAGCCTGACGGATAACCTCACGAGCCTTCTGATCTGCCTCGTTGCGGATGCGCTCAGCGTTTGCACGAGCGTCTGCAACAAGCTTATCTGCGCTCTGCTGAGCAACAATGAGGACCTGAGAAATCTGGTGCTCGGATGCAGCAATAGCAGCTGCGTTTGTCTCCTCAACAGAAGGAACGCTTGCGTTCTCCTCAAGGTTTGCAACCTGAGCCTGTGCTGCAGCAAGCTGCTGCTCAGTGCTGGTCAGACGGCCCTTAAGGTCAGCGATCTTTTGAAGCATTGCATCAACCTCAGAAGAGAGCTGCTCAAGAAATGCGTCAACTTCCTCTGGATTGTAGCCGGTCTCAGCAGGAGAGAATGTCTGCTGCTCGATGTCTGCTGGTGTGATTGCCATCTTTGTTCCCTTTCAGTCTGCGAGTAGACGTACCACACATCATAACTACTCAGTTTGTAATTAAAGACAAACTAGTTTCCTATATTAGTATAAGGCCCAGCGTCGAAATGGCAAAACGTCCCACAAGATTAAGCACAAAAAGCGCAACAATCGGTGAGAGATCAACGCCAGAAATTGGAGGAATCACATTCCTAAACACACTGAGATATGGTTCAACAATTTTGCCAATTGCCTCAAGAATGTTCTTAACCGAATCATTTGAGACGGTAATCCAAGAGGACAGGCACCATACCACAATGCAGAAACTGTACATCCTCAACAAGGTATAAAGCGCGTTCAAGATATAGTACGAAAACACAAAAACCTCCAGTTACCTGGTAATCTCGCCCTCATCGGCAAGCTTATCAAGATCAGCCTGCGTCAAAGAGACGCCATGAGGAAGTACAACAAAAACGCGGTCAGCAACTTCTTCAACAGCACCATCAAGGCCATAAGAAAGACCAAAGCTGAAGTCCAAAATTCTCTTAGCAACCTCAATGTTGGTATTCTTAAAGATAAGAACAACTGGCTGACCAGTACGAACACGACGGACTACCGACTGAACATCGTCATAAGAAACGGGACGAAGAACATATGGTGGCAGCTGTCCAGAATAGCTTGTACGGCTCACAGGACGAAGACCAATATCACCAGGAGTTGGAAGATTTGGGCTTACGGTGTGCTCGTAAGAAGGAGTGTATCCAGAAGGCTCCTGACGAGATGCATACGCAGAAGCACGGGAGCGCATATCCTGCTGAGGATTATAAGAAGCAGCTGGATTGGTGCTAATTGGCTTACCAGAGCGCGTGTAAACAGAAACGCTCTCTGCCTCTGGTCTGGATGGATTGCCCAGTAGCCTATTAGAAGAACCCTGCTGTGCACGGTCATCGTAGGAACGAGGAGAACCTGCGTCTACCTCGTCATAACCTTCGTCGCCGTAATACTCATCGTCGTAGTACTCGTCGTCCTGACCACCACGAAGCTTTGCTCTTAGCGTATCAAGAATGCTCATCATTGTGCCTTTCTGTAACGCACGTAACTTCTTACTACTGTATCAAAAACTTGCAACTATTTTAGTGCCCACTCAACGTATAGGCTGGATCAAACAATACTCGACCCAGGCGAATAGTAGTAGAACCCTCTTCAATGGCATACGCAAAGTCATCGCTCATGCCGCAAGAAAGAACATCTAGCTTCAAACCAACTTGTTGGCTCAAGCTATCACGCAATTCTCTAAGTCCCGCAAACGTCCTCTTAGCGCGCTCTGGATCATCCTTTGGTGCCATAGTCATCAGACCTACAACAGAAATGTGAGGAAGCTCAACAATCCTTTGGATAGACTCAGATAACTCTTCTGGCGAGAAACCCGATTTTGAGGCTTCAGCGGAGACGTTTACCTCAAGGAGCACAGACTCCTGAGAGTCCTTTGCTTCTGCACGCTTTGAAACCGCCTCTGCAAGATGCTCGGAAGAAATTGAATGAATGTAGCGAACCTTACCAACTACCTGGTTAATCTTGTTCTTCTGAAGATTACCAATCATGTCAAAAGATATCTCAGACGCAAAAGGAGCCTCAGATAAACACGTCAGTTTATGTGTCAGCTCCTGTGGACGATTCTCGCCAAAAACCCTATAGCCCGCCTTATAAGCTGCAAGGACAGCCTCAACAGGAACGGTTTTGGAGACAGCTACAATTTCGATCTCAGAGGCGCTTCTGCCGGACTTTTTTGCAGCATCCGCCACAAGTGACTCAATCTGAGCTCTACGAGCCTTTATAAACTCAAGATATTCGTCTGAATCGTACGTCATAGCCATCATCTCTTGCGGTGAATACATCAACATCTTACGTAACGTTTAACGACTTTTGTCGTAGACCTAAACGCCTTCTCCGATAGCGCTAAACGTCTTCTACCCTACTTTGACGCCATGTAAGCAACAGCCGCGTGTCTTCCGCACTTGCCATGCTCTGCTCGGTACGAGAAGAACCGCTCAGTTGTAGAGGCGGTCGAGTCAGTAACCTCTTCAATAGAAGACGCGCGTACACCAGCATCTACCAGTGCGGCTCTGACGGCATATCCAAGATCTAAGTACCTCTCGCCAGATGCACGGTCTACAACGCCGGGACCAAACTCTTGTGAGAACATCTGAATGAGCTCCGGAGAAACCTCGTAATCAGCGCCGCCAATGTGCGGACCAATATAGGCTTTGACCTCGGAAGGCTTGGCGCCAGTTGCCTGGCAAAGCGCCTCGGTTGCGCGCGCAGAAATGCGGGCAATTGTG
>CAUPCM010000035.1:0-10882 GCA_963509815.1 uncultured Atopobium sp.
ACTTGGAAGCTGCGGGAAAGTTGCGCGCGGTGGTGACGCAAAACATCGACGGACTGCATCAAGCTGCTGGTAGCAAGCGTGTGTTTGAGCTCCACGGCAACGAGACGCGTTTTTATTGTCCCGAGTGTGGTCACACCTACACGCTTGATCAGATTGAAGAGCAGTCATCTGTCGTGCCGCTTTGTCAATGCGGCGCAGTTATTAGGCCTGATATTGTCTTCTACGGAGAAGGCCTCAATATGGACACCGTGTATGGAGCCCTGAACGCCATCTCGCAAGCGGAGGTTCTTGTAGTTGCAGGAAGTTCGCTGGTAGTGCAGCCTGCCGCCGGTCTTCTCGACTACTACGAGGGCAACAAGATGGCAATTATTAACGACCAACCTACGCCGTACGATGGTCGCGCCAATCTGGTGATCAGAGACAGAATTGGCGCCGTCATAGAACAGCTCCTGTAGAAAAACGCCTACCCGCAAAAGTGCAGGTAGGCGTTGTCTTTTCAAGCAATGGCGAGAAACGCGCGTTAGTTGGCGGCTTCCTCGGCAAGCGTCTGAAGCGTTGCCATGAGAGATGGAACAACCTGCTTCTTACGGCTTACGACGCCTGGAAGAACAGCAATGTTGCCGTCAACCTTTACGTTAAAGGCACGCTCGATGACGTTGGCAGCATTTGCGCCGTAGAAGAGCATCTCGGTGACCTGGCTCTTAACGTCGGTGAACATGTAGAAGACCATTGGAAGCTCTTCGGACTTAGCAGCGGTCTCCAAGAATGGTCCAACAAGTTCCTCTGCGGCCTTGCGGCTGGACTCGGTCATGAAGGATCCCTGGCCAACGCCAAACTTTACGCCGCCACGGCTGAACACCTTGTAATCACCGTGGAAGACCTCTTCTGCAGTACGACCAGTAAGGTCTGCACCAGCGTCGAACATCTGCTCAGAGTAGGTGTCAATGTCTTCTCCGCAAATCTCCGCAAGCTTCTTACCAGCAACGATATCGCGCTCGGTGCAGGTAGGGGAGCGGAATGCAAGGGTGTCAGAAAGAATTGCAGAGAGCATAAGGCCAGCAATATTCTTAGGAATATCAACGCCGTACTCATGATAGAGGCCGTAGATGATGGTGCAGGTGCAGCCAACAGGGACATTTCTAAAGGTAATTGGGTTAGAAGTCTCAATGGAGCCGATGCGGTGGTGGTCAACAATCTCCATGATCTCGGCCTGCTCAAGACCGTCAACTGCCTGAGCGCGCTCGTTGTGGTCAACAAGAATGACGTGCTTTTTGCGAGGATTCAAAAGACCAGGACCGCTGATAAGACCAGCAAAGGTGCCGTTCTCGTTGATAACAGGGAAGAAGCGGTGCCTTGAGTTGGTCATTGCCTTGCGAGCATCATCAATTGCGGTGTTAACGCTGAATTTGAGGATGTTGTCGGTGAGCATCTTCTCACATACAGGCATGGACATGATGAGCAGGCGAGCTACCTCAAAGGTATCGCGAGGAGTGCTGATAATAGCGCAATCACGCTTTTTAGCCAGGTCAATGACGTCTTGAGCAATAGGAGCATCGCAAGAGACAATAAGGCAAGAAGCACCGTGCTCAACTGCGATAGTCTGATTCTCATGGTTGCCAGCAACAACAATGATATCGCCAGCATCAACAATCTCTGAAAGTGCAGAAGCGCTGGTACCAACGCGAATATTGCCCTGCTTCACAACGCCCTGGGGATCACCGAGAACCATGGTGCCACCAAGTGTTGAAACAATATTTGCATAGCTAGTCTTTGCCTTGGAGAGCAGGTTTGGCTCAGAAAGGCTCATGTTTGCATTTGCAATATCTTTAACGGCAATCAGGCCGGTAAGCTCTTCTTCATCGTCAGTAACGCAGAGTGTATCAAGCTTAACGTCCTGCATGAGCTGCCAAGCAGCGTAGAGGCTCATTTCGGCATCAACTTTTGGCTGAGCCTGGATCTCTGCATCTTTGATCTGAGGAGTAACCGTAGTAATAAGCTGCGGCTCTTCAAAACCAAAGTGATTTAGGACAAACGCAGTCTCACGGTTAAGTGAACCAGCGCGACGAGCTTCATAGATAGGGTTGTCAATCTGATTTTTGAGATACGCATAAGAAATTGCAGCACAAATGCTGTCTGTATCTGGGTTCAAATGGCCAATGATATTTACTTTACGAATTGCTTCTGCCATCTTCGCCTCCCTGGTAATGTCGATGATGTAACTTTTTAATTAGAACACACTTTAGTAAGCACATTTTGTTTCTTTTTTAATACCATCCTGTAGTGTACCCCTCTCCGTTTTTACTTAGAACAGAAAATCGCAGAAAAACAGCGGGCGTACCTGTGAATCTGGTAAATGTATGTAGGACAAATGACAATTCAAAAGTTGAAGGAAATTAGTACAATAAAAAGGATAACAAATCGATTGAATTGGAATACCTAGTGAGTTCTCCTACGCGTTTTTCTGCTAAAAAAAGAAACGCTCGTTATATGGTTAAAGCAGCGCACGTCCCTGAGCCTTCATCTGAGGCAAGGGAAGTTGCACCTGTAGAAGCACCTCAGGCTCCCGTAGAGAAGGCTGATACTACTGCAAGTCCAGCAGCTGCTCTTCAGACTGCATCTGAGCAGCTTTCATCAGCTTTTGCGTCGTTTGCGCAGCATAAGCCCGCAGAAGTATCTGCTGCACAGCTTGCAGAAAAGTCCGCTGCACAGCCTGCAGAAAAACCTACAGAAAACATGCGGTCTAAAGTTGCGCCAGAGAAAAAGAAGCGCCAGAAAACGCCTCTATCTGCACGCAAAAGCATTCGTGTGGAGAAGCGTCCTCGCAATCAAGCAGATCCAGAACCAGAGCAGCGCCATTCTCGCCCGGTGAGTGCGGGCAGAAGAAAGCTTGAGCTGGTAAGCGTTGTTGCCATTCTGGTGCTTGCGGTGCTCTCGATTGTTTTGGTTAACCGACCAAGTCAAAAAACGCTGGTATTCGGCGACAATCAGGTAACGTATACCGGCACTACCATTCAAGGAAAGATGAATGGTCAAGGCAAGATGACTTTTGAGAATGGCGATACCTACGAGGGAGAATTTGTCGATGGGTATTTCCAAGGTACGGGAACGTATACCTCAGTAGATGGCTGGGTTTACGAGGGACAATTTGTAAAAGGCCAGGCAGACGGCCAGGGAAAGCTCACTACGCAAGACGGCATTGTGTACGAAGGAACTTTTAAGCAAGGGATTTATCAAAGTGCGAATTAAATGGTTTTCGCTTGTACGTATAACAGGACTTGTTTTAGTCCTCATATATCACTTTTTTAAGGACGCGCTTCCAGGTGGCTTCATTGGTGTCGACGTATTCTTTACGTTCTCGGGCTATCTCATCACGGCTCTTTTGATTGACGAGTTTGTTCGCTTTAGATCCATTGACGTCATTGGGTTCTTACGCAGGCGTTTCTACAGAATTGTGCCGCCACTTGTGTTTATGGTGCTTGTCTGCACGCCATTTCTTCTGCTTGTGCGTACCGAGTTTATCGCCGGCATTAAGTACCAGATTGCCGCAGCTCTTGGCTTTGTAATTAACTACTTCGAGATTGTTCTGGGCAACAGCTACGAGAACCAATTTGCTCCTCATGTGTATCTGCACACCTGGAGTCTTGCTGTTGAGATGCACTTTTATGTGCTTTGGGGTCTGTGCGCCTGGCTGCTTGCATGCGTGAGTAAAACAATCAGAAGCTATAAGGTAAAGATTGCCGGAGCTTCTCTGATGCTGCTAGTTGCTACCTATTTGGCAATGTCAACAGGTGCATCTACCTCTACAAATCTTTCCATCCAGTACTTCTCAACGCAAACGCACGTGTTCCCCTTCTTTATTGGTGCGCTGTTGGCGTGCGTTGCAGGAATCGCTCAAACGGGCGAGCTCTTCGACCAGCTTGAGCAGAAGCTTTCAACTCAACTGACGCTCGCGGGCCTTGTGGCAAGCTGCGGCGTTCTTGTCTTCTTGAGCGTTTTTATGCACTTCGAGGACCTCTTTACGTACACCTTTGGTTTCCTTTTTGCCTCGCTCGCAGCAGCCGCAATGATTTTCTTTGCTCGCATGTTGCATCAAAAAACCGAGGGCATCAAAGAGCCCGGAATTGTTTCTTTTGTGGCCGATACCAGCTACGGCGTGTACCTGTTCCACTGGCCATTGTACATTATTTTTGCCGAGAAGACCGATCCTGTCTTAGCTGCACTCTTTACCTTGGCGCTTTCGTTTGTGTTTGCAAGCTGCTCGTTCTATGTGCTCGAGCCAGCGTTGGCAGGGAAGTCTCCAGAGATCTTCTCGCACATTAAGCTTGATGGTCAGAAGGTTTTAAGAAGTACTGGCTTTGCACTCATTCCATTTGCTGCGGCTGTTGCCTTTATTGCACTAACCGCTCCACAGCTCAGCGATTTCCAGAACGATCTGCTGCTCAACGCCTCGTTGCAGGAGCAGAGCACCATGACCATGACGCGCAAGCATGCGGATACCTCGCAGGCAAGCAACTACAACGTTGTTGAAGGCGTCACGTATATCGGCGATTCTGTCTCGCTTCGTGCTCGTTCTTACCTGCAGGATGCGCTGCCCGATGCTCAAATTGATGCTTCGGTTAGTAGAAACGTGGCGATGGGCGTAGATTTGCTGCAGTCTGCGATTGACAACAACACCCTCTACCAGGACGTTGTTGTTGCCCTGGGCACCAATCCTGTTGGTGGTTCCGATGCAGTGGACAAGATTGTAGACATGCTGCCGCGCGGCCATCGCTTAATCTTTGTGACCCCATACGACGGTAGAAACACTGATCCAAATGCTGGTGCAAATGCTATTCGCGCGCACGAGCTTGAGCTTGCTCAACAGTACGACTTCATTACTATTGCGGATTGGGCTCAGGTTGCTCAGGATAATCCTGACATTTGGTCAGGTACTGACTACGTTCACTTTGGCTCTGATTCAGATTCCATTAATCGTGGTGGCACCTTGTACGCGCAGATGGTCAAAGACGCCGTTGAAAAAGCAAATCAGGGCCACGTCAAACCCTAAAAGCTACGTCAAACCACAAAAGGCTACGTCAACTACAGTTTATTGCCATTCTTCCAGCTCGTTTGTGACGTGCGGTTGAATGGCAATTTGCATTTCGAGTGTGCTAGATGGCTTGGAAATCTGGTAATCCTCGCGACAAACCGTCTGAAGACGGCAATTTAGCGCAAGTCATGATCGTAATTAATGGCTTAATTCATTTTTATGTATATATAATGTTCGATATACGTAATGATGAATAACAATAGATAAATAGTTTAACTACCACTATTTTCAAGCCTTCAACAACACACCTATGTCAGATAATCTGCTTAATCCGGAGCGAAAAACACACCTAAGTCAAATAATCTGCAAGATATAGAGGTTTTGGGTGCAATGTATATGCTTTTTGAGCAGATTATCTGACATAGGTGTGTTTTCGCGTTTTGTAGACATGTTTTCGCGTCCGCGTCTCGTGCTTTTGCGCATCCATGCACCTCGCAGCACACGCTCGCGCCTTCTTTTCCCGCTCCTTCTGCGGTAGAGTCCCTTCAAATATTTCATTAGAATGGTTAGTGAATATTTCATCTGACAGCCCCTTAAGGAGGAGCACATGGCAGAGTTTGTCTATCAGATGTACAAGGCCCGCAAAGCAGTCGGCGACAAGGTCATCCTTGATGACGTCACCATCGGCGTGTATCCAGGCGCAAAAATCGGCGTCGTGGGTCCAAACGGCATGGGAAAGTCTACGCTGCTCAAGGTTATCGCCGGCATGGAGGACGTCTCTAACGGTGAGGCCAAGCTAACTCCAGGTTACACGGTTGGCCTGCTCCAGCAGGAGCCCCCGCTGGATGAAACTAAAACGGTCAAGGAGAACATCGAACTCGCCTTCGGTGACCTGCTTGCCAAGATCGCGCGCTTCAACGAGATCGGCGTTGAGATGGGCAATCCTGACGCTGATTTTGACGCGCTGATGGCAGAGATGGGCCAGCTCCAGACCGAGATTGACGCAGCTAACGGCTGGGACTTGGACAGCCAGCTCTCTCAGGCCATGGACGCGCTGCAGTGCCCTGATCCAGATTCTCCCGTCACCCATCTCTCTGGTGGCGAGAAACGCCGTGTAGCCCTGTGTCGTCTGCTTCTTGAGGCACCTGACCTGCTACTTCTTGACGAGCCCACCAACCACCTTGACGCTGAGTCGGTGCTCTGGCTCGAGAAGTTCCTGCACGATTACCCTGGCGCCGTCATGGCTGTCACGCACGACCGCTACTTCCTCGACGACGTCGCCGAGTGGATCTGCGAGGTTGACCGCGGACAGCTCTATCCTTACGAGGGCAACTACTCAACCTACCTGGAGAACAAGGCCGCGCGCCTTGAGGCTCAGAACCAGCAGGATGCCAAGCGTGCAAAGAAAATGCGCGCTGAGCTGGAGTGGGTTCGTTCGTCTCCTAAGGCTCGTCAGGCAAAGAACCGCGCGCGTCTTGACCGTTATGAGCAGATGGAAGCAGAGGCTCGCGCGTCCAAGAAGCTCGACTTTACCGAGATCCAGATTCCTGTTGGTCCGCGCCTAGGCCAGAAAGTCCTGGAGGCTGACCACATCCACAAGGCCTTCGGCGACCGCGTTCTTATCGACGACCTCTCGTTCAGCCTGCCAAGAAACGGCATTGTTGGCGTGATTGGCCCCAACGGTGTTGGTAAATCCACGCTGTTCAAGGCTATTGTCGGCCAGGAGGAGCTTACTTCTGGCACGCTTGAGATTGGCGAGACAGTCCAGATTTCTTACGTTGACCAGCTCAGGCAAGGAATTGACCCAGACAAAACTATCTGGGAGGTTGTCTCTGACGGAAACGACTTCATCAAGGTGGGGGACACGGAGATTCCAAGCCGCGCCTATGTGGCCAGCTTTGGCTTCAAAGGACCTGATCAGCAAAAACGCGCTGGCGTTCTTTCTGGTGGCGAGAGGAACCGTCTAAACCTTGCTCTTACGCTCAAGCAGGGCGGAAACCTTCTGCTTTTGGACGAGCCTACCAATGACCTCGATATTGAGACACTGGAAAGCCTTGAGGATGCGCTTGAGCGCTTCCCGGGATGCTCGGTGGTAACTAGCCACGACCGTTGGTTCTTGGACCGCATTGCTACGCACATCCTTGCGTGGGAGGGCGACGACGAGAACCCAGGTAAATGGTTCTGGTTTGAGGGTAACTTTGAGGCTTACCAGGCCAATCGTATTGAGCGACTTGGTCAGGAGGCTGCTCGTCCTCATCGCATCCATCGCAAACTGACGCGCGACTAGCGCATAGGCAGCGCAAGCGCAGCCCACACAAATAGGAGATAAAAATAGTAACTATTTTTATCATTAAGATTTTGTGTGACCTGTCTAAGTGACTCACAAGTGGGTATCAAAAATGAGAAGTCAAAGGGCTTCTCATTTTTTGTGGAAAAGAAACGTTATGAGGAAAGAGAAGAACATGGCACTTGATTCAAGCGTTGGCAACATTCTTAACCAGCAGATTAACAAAGAGTTCTATTCCGCTTATCTGTATCTAACCTTTGCAGACTTTTATGAGGAGCAGGGCCTTAAGGGCTTTGCAAACTGGTATGTTATCCAGTCTCAGGAGGAGCTTGCTCACGCACGTATTCTCCGTCGTTACCTGCTTGATAACGATTGGACTCCAACCATGGAGGCAATTGCAAAGCCTGACCTTACCTTTACCAAGGTAGTTGAGCCAATCAAGGCAGCATACGAGCACGAGCAGTTCATTACCGCAAGTATTAACGAGTGCTACGCCGTCGCTCAGAAGGCAAATGATTTCCGTACTATGCAACTGCTTGACTGGTACGTTAAGGAGCAGGGCGAGGAAGAGGCAAATGCTTCCGATCTTCTCAAGGCAGTCGAGCTCTTTGGTGGAGATCCAAAGAACCTGTATGACCTTGACCGCGAGAACGCTGCTCGCGTCTTTGTCGCTCCAACTATGCCAATGTAAGCAGCAGCTTGTACGCAGCTTGCAGCGACTTGCACGCGGCTGGTTGCGTTTGTGCGCAGCTTGTACGCGCAGCTCGTTTGCAGCTTATACGCTAGAGCGGAGTTTCGATAGCCTCTGATTTGTTCGAAGAGGAACCTGATAGCTCAGCAAAGATGGCACCGCCTATGATGCAGGCGGTGCCTATTATTTTGAGAAGACCAAAAGGCTCGCCAAGGATAAGTGCCGAGAAAATAACTGCAGATAGTGGTTCTAGGTAGCCAAAGACCGCCACACGTTGAACAGGAATCTTGGTGAGCTGTGGGAAATACAAAAATGATCCAAGACCCGTGTTAAAGAGTCCGATGGTCAGAACAGCCAGCCAATTTACTGACGCAGGATCTGCGGGCACCTCGATGCCATGGAACACAACAGTAACCAGAGCAACAACAGCGCAGCCAATTCCCAGCTGAATGCTGGTGCCTTCAATTCCAGAAACATCTTTGAGCTGCCTGTTGCAAATAACCATGACAGCGTAAAGAACAGCAGAAAGAGCGCCTAAAAGAAGGCCAGCAGGCGAGAGGTTCAGTCCAACTCCATAGCCAATAATTAAAGCAGCGCCAATAACAACTACAAGAAATCCTAGTATCTTTTTAGCAGTGAGTTTCTCGCCAAATAAAAGGGGAGAAAGTGCCATCACAATGACAGGGCCGCAGTAGTACTCAAGTGTTGCAATACCAACTCCTACCAGGTGATAAGCCTCAAAAAGGAAGGTCCATTGAAGACCCAGGGCAATGCCTGATCCAATGAGCGCCAGGAAGTCCTTGGGGTAGTTTTGAATGGTAAAAGCCTCTTTTTGTACAAGCTTAACCACAAGTAAAAAGAGCGTACCCAAGAACATGCGGAAGAAGACAATTTGGTAGCTAGGAAGGTTGATAAGACTTGCAACTATTCCATTAGAACCGCAGATAATAAGCGCAATCAAGTAGAGTACGGTGGGCTTAAATGTGGCGTCTCTCATCGGCTACTCGCAAATTCCTGTATCCACGGACTGTGGAATTCTGTCGTTACAAATTACCTGGTAGAACAGCTTTTCTTGCTCGCGCTGATCTGTAGTCTGGCCAAGCATCCACATAGTTTTTGCAACTAGGGCCTCGGTGGTCATATCGTCTCCCGAGAGAACACCAGGCATATCCTGATAAGCCCTACCAACTTCATAAACACCAAGGTCAAGGCCCTCTTCAGGGACTTGCGTAGTGATAACAACCGTGCGACCAGAAGCAATCCAATCGGTGATAGCTTCCTCAAAAGAGCCGTCGTATGAGGGGATGCCGCCAATACCAAAGGTTTCAAGCACGATGGCGTCATAGTCATTCTTCAGAAGGTAGAAGATAGATGGATTAAGCTCGGGGGTCAGTTTAAGCACAATGACACGCGTATTGAGTGTTTCATAGGTTGTAAGACCGCCGTCTACCTGCTCTTCATTTGGCGCACTACGAATAATCTTGTTGCCACGAATATGGGCAAGCGGTGGATAATTCATGCTCGTAAATGCATTGAAGCTCAGTGTGCGCTGTTTATGAGCGCGGGTGCCGGCAATAACCTCGTTGCCAAAAACCACCACGACTCCGGCGCTTCTGTCGTCGAGCGCGTAGAGAACGGAGTGGTAGAGGTTGAGTTTGGCGTCGGTAAATGGATTTGCCATTGGCTGTTGAGAGCCTGTGAGCACAATGGGTTTCTCGCTATTTTGAATGAGGTAGGAGAGGGCCGCGGCGGTATATGCCATGGTATCGGTGCCGTGAAGGATAATAAAGCCGTCGTAGGCATCGTACGACTCAATAATGGCGTCTCTGATTTGGAGCCAGTTTTGAGGACGCATATTGGTGCTATCGATATTCATAACCTGCTTGAAATCAAACTCGCAGAGGTCATGAACAAGTGGGACGTTGGCTAAAAGTTCTTCTCCCGAAAGTGAGGGAGCCAAGCCCGATTCAGTGGAAACAGAAGCAATGGTGCCTCCTGTTGCCATCAGTAAAAGTTTCTTCACACGTCCCCCATGAACTCCAATTGTGCAGACTTTACAGAAAATCAGTCTGTATAGCGCTTTATTGTAACGGGATAGATGCTTTTCAAGGCGAGAAAAGCAAAGTCGGTGTATTCTTTTTTCGGTAAACGAATCTTTTAGCAAGGATTGTTGATGGCAGAGAATAACCTCTTTGGTTTTGGTAAGAAGAAGCGCCCAGCTCAGGTTCCACCTACTATCTCTCGCAACGGGGAATCATCTACGTCTCCACGTGCAGTGCGAGGCCGTCACGCAGCTGTTGGAAGCCGTGCACAGGCGCAGCGTAAGATGACGCAAGATCGCCCAACAAATTCCATTAACCATGCCCGTGCAGATGCCGCCCGTGCACGTGGTCGAGCAAGAACTGCTTACGGCAATCACTATGGCACGCTCAACCCCAGAGATGAAGCTCAGGCAGCGTATGCAGCTAGAAGACGTCGTTCTTCTCGCAAGAGGCTGGGTCGTGTGGCGCTGGTGGTATTGCTTGCAGCCATCATCTTGTGGGTAGTGTTTACGCTGGTAAGCTCATGTAGTCCGGGTGGCGCATTTGTACATGCTCAGGCACTTGACCCTACCGTTACTCTGACCGGCTCTGTTAAGGTTGGATAGTCTTTCGAGCTGCGGCTGCGGACGCACCCCGCGGACGTGCCTAGCGGCTGCGGAAGCTCCTGCGGACGCTCCTGCGATACGCCTGCGCTGCTAGCGGCTGCGGCGTGGCAGCTCTACTTTGAGCTCTTGCTTGTAGAGACGGCAGAGAAGTCCAGATTCAAATCAACTGAGCTGGTAATACCGTCAACTTGTCCTGTTGAGGTGTATTGCCATATCAAAAAGTTAAAG
>CAUPCM010000036.1:0-10820 GCA_963509815.1 uncultured Atopobium sp.
ATGCGTGGTGAATCTTCTGATTTCTTGAGAAGTCCTCCGGAATAGTTTCACTTGTGATGTCTTCGATGATGACACCAGCTCGCTGGATCTTCTCGACATCTGGCTTAAAGGTGCGCAGGTTGCACGAGAAAATGGCAACGCCGCCGCGCGTCAGAAGGCGAGAAATGCCAATGATGAGCTCAGCGTGATCTCTCTGGACATCAAATGAGCTCTGCTTCATGCGCGACGAGTTAGAGAAGGTGGGAACGTCGCAGAAGATGACATTCCAGCGATTTTTGGTGTGGCGCATCTCGGTAATCCAAGATAGGACGTCTGCTTGGACAAACTCGTGCTCCTCGCCGTCAAAACCGTTGCGCTTCATGTTGCGCTTGGCCCACTCAAGCGAAGGCTTGGAGAGGTCGACGGTTGTGGAGTGAAGCGCGCCACCATCTGCAGCGTAACAGGTAGCGGTACCTGTATAGGCAAAGAGGTTGAGGAAGCTCTTAGCAGGTCCAGCGCTTTTCATGAGCTCACGAATTTCTGCGCGCGTATCGCGGTGGTCTAGGAAGATTCCACAGTCCAGCCTGGAGGCAAAGTTGATCTCAAAGAGTAGGCCGCCCTCATCGATGAGCAGCATTTCTTTTCTGGAGTTGTCGGCTGCGCTGCCCTCGTCAGAGTACTGAGAGCCACCTTTTGCACGCGTTCTTGTTCGTAGATTTACGTTTGAGCTGGGTACGCCTAGAATGCGAGGAGCCAAAGCTAGGACGTCTAGGAGGCGGCGCTTTGCAAGGTCTGGATCGATCTCTTTAGATGCAGCGTACTCAGAGATTTGCAGCCAGGTAGTTGGCTTTGTGGCGCCCTTGTAGATGTCAATGCTGGCGGCATAATCGGGCAGATCAGCGTCATAGACGCGGTAGCACGAGACGTCGTTTTTACGAGCCCACTTAGCGCGTTGCTTGGCTACCTTAGCAAGGCGTGCAGCAAATTGATCAGACGCTGGCACCAGCACGCTTACTGGCTGGTTGTTAACCATGACAGTGGGACCTGCAGGAACCGAGGTTGACTCAGAGTTGCTTGCTGGTGCAGTGGCATCAGCTTCGCCGCCACCTGCTTCCTCTGCGATTGCGGCAGGGTAGCAGCGCATGGTGGCAATGGAGTTGCCCACGTAGACGGAAAGTGTCTGCGAAGGAGTTGCTCTGAGTACCGTATCGGTATTTGTATCACTAGTAAGAAGTGTGCTTGCCTGACCAGCAAAAAGTCCAAGTGTGGCGTAAGCAGAGCCCTGAAGTGTAGGCTCCTCTTTGGTCCACGAGAGATCGGCAACAACGCCTGTGAAGTGTTCCATATGTTTTAGCAGCTCAGACGCTGGCAAAAACTGTACGTTTGCCTTGAGCCCGCCTGCACGAAGCGTATAAAGCACAGCCTCTTTGGTCTTTGGGCGAGGGTCTGCTGCATAGAGTGTGACCTGGTGCTCTTGGCCCTTCTCGGCACGTTCATCGGCCTCGGCAAGCAAATCCTGCCAGGCATCGTCGTCGTGACCAGCCCAACCCGTCATGCCCCAGCGGGCGCGCAAGATGCCCGGCGCCACGTCCAGCGCCATGCCCGCTGCCTCCTGTGCAAGCGCGCCTGCTCCCGGGAACAGCAGCGCCGGCAGCGGCACGTCTGGCGAGAAGCCCGATGCACTCGCGGCAGTTTGCGCCTGCAGGTACAGAAGGGCAGCAGCGTAGTCCAGCCTGAGCGGCGCAAACTCACGTGCCGGCCCTCGACCGCCAGTCAGACTGCGCTTAAAGAGAGCCTCACCAGCAAGGTCAATGCCAACCGTGGCACGGTTGCGTGATACGCGCACGACAATAGTTACGTCAGGCGCAAGCGTGTTGACCATAGGACGGCTTCCGCGCTTTGCTGCAAGTCGGTCTACAATAGCGTCTTTTGTTCTGACAGCAATGAAGTTGGTGTTTCTGAGCTGGTTATTTGTGCCGTGAGCGCTGACTGCAATGGTGGCATGCGGACCAATATGGTCTTCCCAAGCAATGTGAGAGAGGCCTTCGTAGAGAGCGTCTGAAGTTGCAGCGCCAACGCGCTCAAGCACCAAAATGACGCGAGACGTGAGGCGAGACCATAAACAGACGCGGTAAGCATCGGCAAGTGAGCCGTAAAACGCAATCTGTCCGCCAAGAGGACGCACCTTTTTGATGCGCAGACCGTCTAGCTCCTGTGCAAGAAGCTTCTCAAAGCCTTTTGGACACGTTGCAAAGAACTCAAGTTCTTGAGACATCGGGACACCTTTCGCCCGTAGGAATTGAATACATACTAGCGCAACATTTTCCCATGTTTTTCTCGCCAAATGGGTGGGGAAAAGAAAATACATCAAGAACCCGTGGGTGCTCCCTTGAGCCGCCTCTCGGCTACGCGCCACGTCCCGCGCCACCCTCCACTCACCGAAGACCGGACAGTTCATACATAATGTCCCAAATCATCTGTTATTTTTCGCTTAAAATACGCGTAGTATCTTTTATAAGGAAATACAGAGAGCTGTTTGAGGTTTGGGAGTCATTATGGATGCAAAAGTTATGGAAACATTTGAGTCCTGGCGTGCAAACGTCACCGAAGAAGACCTGGTAGAAGAGCTCGGAGAGCTTGCAAAACTAGAAGCAGAAGATAAGCTCTACGACGCATTTTATCGCTCGCTTGCTTTTGGTACTGCTGGTTTGCGCGGCACCATTGGCGTTGGAACTAATCGCATGAACGTCTACGTTGTTGCTCAGGCAACCCAGGGTCTTGCGGATTATCTCAACGCTCACTACCAAAATCCTACCGTGGCTCTTGCAAGGGATTCTCGCCTTAAGGGCGAGGACTTCCAGAAGGTCGCAGCCGGTGTTTTGGCAGCTAATGGCATCCGCGTGTATGTCTATCCACGCATCGAGCCTGTTCCAACGCTCTCGTTTGCTGTTCGTTATCTCAAGACTTCCGCAGGTATCGTGCTTACCGCAAGTCACAACCCTGCGCCTTACAACGGCTACAAGGTGTACAACGATAACGGTGGACAGATTACTGATGAGGCTGCAGCAGAGATTTCTGCAAATATCGCGCGCGTCAATCCTTTTGACGTCAAGCCTATGGACTTTGAAGAGGGCCTGGAGAAGGGTCTGATTGTCTGGACGCCAGAAGAGGTGCTAGACAACTTCATCGAGGCTATCAAGCGCGTTTCTATTCCAGGTTTTAAGGCTGCCGACGGCTACAAGGTTGTGTATACGCCGCTTAACGGTACAGGTATGGAGTGCGTCACGCGCATCCTCAAGGAGATTGGCGTCAATGACGTTGATGTTGTTCCAGAGCAGGCGGAGCCAGACGGAAACTTCCCAACGTGTTCTTATCCAAATCCAGAGTTCCGCGAGGCGCTTGAGCTGGGCCTTAAGCTTGCCGATAAGGTAAAGCCAAACCTTTTGGTTGCAACTGACCCTGACGCCGATCGCATGGGTACCGCAATCCCACACAACGGCGATTACGTGCTGTTTTCCGGCAATGAGATGGGCGTCTTGCTTATGGATTGGCTTCTTACCATGGCAGAAGAGCGTGGCGAGAAACCCCAGGATAAGGTAGCCGTTTCTACCATCGTATCTTCTGCTATGCCCGACGTTTTGGCACGTGCTCGCGGCTTTGAGATGCGCCGCGTCCTTACGGGCTTCAAGTACATCGGCGACCAAATTGACCAGCTCAAGGATGCTGGCGAGGAGGATCGCTTCCTCATGGGCTTTGAGGAGTCCTATGGCTACCTTGTTGGTACGCATGCTCGCGATAAGGACGCTATTGTTGCCACGATGCTCTGCGTCGAGATGGCATCTTGGTATGCTGCTCGCAACATGGATCTCTACGAGGCAATGGATGCTCTGTACCAGCGCTATGGCTACTACCTCAATGGCGTTGTTAACGCTGCTTATCCAGGTGCTGAGGGTGCTGCAAAGATGGCTGAGATTATGAGCAGTCTGCGTAAGAATCCACTGGAAATGGTGGGCAATTACAAGGTTGTTGGCGTAACAGACTATGCTGAGTGCGCCGAGATGCCTCGCGTCTCTGGCCTGCAGAAAGAGGCTCCTCAGACGCTGCCAGCTTCCAATGTTATTGAGTACAGGCTTGAGGGCGACAACAAGGTTATCTTCCGCCCATCGGGCACTGAACCTAAGGTCAAAGCCTACCTCTTTGCCAACGGTGCTACCCGCGAAGAAGCAGAGGCACGCATCGCCGAGCTCAGCGAGGCTGCACAGAAGGTGCTTTCATAATCCACCTCTTCAAAACGTCTTTCTCCGCACAATCTTTTGGCGAGAAACCCGTCCAGCCCAGCATTCACCTTTTGTGGATGCTGGGTTTTTATGTGCTTTCCACAAAGACGCATACCGTACGAAAAAGTCCCGCACTTTAAAGTGCGGGACTCAAGTTTGTAGACGCCAAACAAATACCTTATCGCTTAGTTCTTTGCTACTCTGCAGCCTTTACCGTCACGGTGTACAGGGCGTTTGCAGCGCTGGCAATAGTCTCTGCAGCCCATGGACGTGAGCTTACCTCAGGGGACAGAGGGTCGTGAACGTTTACCGTGCCGTCATCGTTTTTGCTGGTTACCAGTATCCAGTGAGCGCCATCCGAGCTTAGCTTATTGCCCTTAACCTCAACAAGCAGGAAGGTTTCAGCGTCTAGAAGCGTGGTGATATTGTCGGCAGAAATGTTGTAGCTATCAGCGGTAAGGCCAAGGTTTGCTAAGTTCTTCTCGAGAAATGATCTGTTCATTCCAGAGTCAGTGTCCGTTGCCTTTGCCGTTTCAACGGCGCCCGCAATGTCAGCTGGAGTCCAGTTGTTCTTTCCGGTAAGACCCATGTATGCCATAGACAGAGCAGTTGGACCAGAGCCCTTGGTGGCAATGACAGAGCCGGCATACGAGACGCCGCCCCATCTAGAATCCCAGGTATAGAGCTGTGGAGCTGTGCCTTTGGTGAGCGAATCATCATAGGTCTTGGCCTTGCCGTCAGAATCAGGGTAGTTTGCAACAAAATCAATAGCCTCAGGGTGGGCAAGCGCCAGCTCAATGAGGCTCTTATCGCTGTACTTATCAGCGTGCTCTGCAATCCATGCAAGGTTTTTGTTCTGATCAAGCTTGGCTGCCAGGGCTTTAGTCAGCTCCTCTGAAGTCCCCACAGCAACACGAGAATCAACGGAGTTAACTTCTACCTCTGGAGTAGATTCTTTAGCGCAACCGCGCACACAGCTTGACACAATAAAGACCAGTAAAAGTGCCGCTATAACAGCTAGTCCAATAACAATGTAGGTTCTTGTACGAGAATCAAAGCGATGCAGCAGAGACTGCCTCTTAAAAAGAATGGCTTGTGAGCCAAGAGTATTTCTTTTGCGACGTCTTGCTTGTCTATCAGAAAGACCGCCATCACGAGGAGGACGGCCATTTTGTGGAGGACGACGACGCATTGCAGAGTCTCCATGGGAGCCTTGTCTTCTATCTGGTGAATCATTCAGGGGCATGGTGGCCTCCAAGCCGTAAAAATAGTTTCACTCATGATGAATCATACGGCGAGAAGTGCATAAATACTTTTAGAAAACGGTGAATGCAATATTCCGACCGACGAGCGGGTAATTTACACCGTTTAGCGGTTTGGCATGCGCATAAGGGTTGATTAAGTATATTCTTTTACTCACTATCATTTGTTTTCAAAAGTTAGTGAGCCGCATAAAGAAAGAAGGCGTCGTGAAGCATAGAAATGCTCGACAGGACGTGATTCGTGAGCTTGTTCGCAGCGAGTCAATCCGTACGCAGCGCGATCTTGTTGACATGCTTAAAGATCGTGGCTTTGCCTGTACTCAAGCAACCGTTTCTCGTGATACAGCAGAAATGGATTTGCAAAAGCTTCCCGAGGGCGCCTATGTGCTTTCTGAAGATATGCATTTGCAAAAAATGCTCTCCGAGTTTGTAGTTGGTGCTACGGCAGCAGAGAATCTCATTGTGATTCGCTGTCACCCTGGCACTGCATCAGCAGTTGCATTTGCCCTCGACGATGTTGAGCTTGACCACGTCGTCGGCACCGTTGCCGGTGACGATACCGTTTTGATGATTGTGGACAAAACCACGCACGCTGCAGACGTAGTACGCATCATTACGCAGCTTGGTAACGTAGACAGCATTTTCTAAACGTAAAGCCTTTGGCGAGAAACTCGTCAATTAATTTTTCGTATATAAAGGAGGCAACCTGACGATAGACTGCCTTCTTTGAAAAATTGTTATGAGAATAAATGGTTAAAGAAAGTTTCTTTCAGTTGAAGATTATTCTTACTAAATTTGTATGTTAATTTGTGGACAGAGGATTGTTGAGTAATAGCATTGAAAATTTTTTCAGAATAAGGTTCAAATAGTTTAGTTTGTAAAATATGAGGGGTTGCACTATCAACAGGGGGGACTGCTGCCCACTCTGTTGGATAAATATCAATTGCTAGCTGAATTCCATGGTGAAAGAGAAAATAGTCTGCTAGAAAATTATAACGAGACCAATATAGATATAGTAGGTTTTTGGTAAAAAGAAGAATTTTACTTTGTGCATTTGCTACCATAAACCAACTCGAAATTGAAAGCGCGTGACCAGCGAGTCCAGGTTTTAAAATTTGGAATAAAAACAAATCACTCTTAGTTATAAAAGACGGTAGTTTACCAGTCATAAAGACAGTTGAGTCAATCCAGACTCCACCATGATTTGTAAGTAGTTCAAGTCTAATCAAATCGGAATAATGAGCGGCTGATATGATGCCCTTTTTGAACTTTTCTTCGATATAGTCAGGTAAATTTATGTAGTTAGAAAGATTTTCTGAGTCAAGGACAACTACATCGTATTCGGGCATATTGTTTTTTATTGAGGAAATACAATTTTTGACAATTTGTGGCGCATTCGACTCGCCTTGTAGCCATAGAACCCAGACTTTATTTTTATCTGTTGTTCGAAATGTGTTATTGGAGTTGAATTCTTCATCGACTTTGTTACATAAATCACTAATGTCTTTTTTAAACTTTTTGTTTAGCCATCTAAGTGTATTTAGTTCAATATTGAGATTAGTTAGCTCGAGGCCAGTAGTAGAAAAGCCATTGTTTAGAGAAGCGATTAAGGTTCTAAAGAAAACAAATTTAAATAAAACTTGTTTGAAAAGTGTTCCGAATTGTAGTTGTTTTAATCTAGATACTAGCCTATTCATAAAATTTAAATCTGCCTTTCTAGAATTTTTAGTTGAGCTTTTTATATTAACTAGTTTCCTTTGAATTGTTGGAAACTGATTTAAATGACGCTATCTTGCTTTTTTAAATTATAGCTTATAAAACTGAGTCCACATAAACGTGAACTCAGTTTGTAGGATAAGCTTCGGTTTATGGAGTTCCCGTTCCTGTTCCGGTCCCTGTTCCAGTTCCGGTGCCCGTGCCTGTTCCTGTGCCGGTACCAGGTGTGGCTGGAGTAGTAGGAGTGGTTGGAGTAGTGGTGGAATCGTCCTCTTCCTCCTCGTCGGTAGTCTCCTCCTCTTCCTCTTCGTCGTCATCTTTCTCATTTTGCTTAGCATTAGCGGAGCCACCAACAAATTTCCAGTAGCTATTAGGCTTGTAAGCAATAGTTTCAGTAGTCTTAGGGAATTCAGCACGTGCAACACCAGAAAGTGCTGCGTTCATGTAGTACGCCCAAACATACTGTGCGGTAACAAAGGTAGAAGACTCTCCACCGCCAATGATAACGGGGTCACGACTATCTGGATATCCACACCAAGCAACTGTTGCAAGCTGTGGAGTATAGGCGCAGAACCAAAGGTCCTCGGAGTTATCGGAAGTACCCGTCTTACCTGCAACTGGCTGGTTGAAGGTCTTCAGGTTGTAAGCATAGCGACCAGTACCGGAGGTAAGAACGCCGCTCAGAACATCGGTAGCTGCCGCAGCAACAGCAGGACTAATTGCCTGAACCGGATTGTCCTTGTGCTCGTAGATAACGTTGCCGTTACGGTCTTCGATGCGTGTAATTGCTACAGCATCACGACGAACACCGCCTGCAGCAAGCGTTGCAAATGCTGTGCACTGCTCAATAGGGGTTACGCCCTGAGAACCAAGAGTGGTAGACAGGTATGGCTGTAGCTGAGTGCGAATACCCATGGCATAGCACGTCTGAAGGATCTTATCGATACCAATAGCTTCAGCAACCTGTGCGTAAACAGTGTTGGACGAGTAAACCGTACCTTGACGCAGGGTAATTGCGCCGTAGCTGTAGTTGCCAGCGTTTTTAACCAACCAGGTTGGCGTAATTTGCATAGGGGAGTTGCCGTTAAGAACAATCTCTGGGTTCATACCCTCAGAAAGGGCTGCTACCAGCGTATACATCTTAAAACTGGAGCCCATCTGACGATTGCTACTGGTTGCAATGTTGTACTGACTCTTTGAGTAATCCTGTCCACCAACCATTGCTTTAATGTAGCCAGTTTGAGGATCAATGGAAACCAAAGCAGCGCCCAGGCGAGGGTTGCCAAGCTCAGCAATACGCCTTCTAGCAGCCTCATCAGCATCTTTCTGGAGGTCAGGATCAAGTGTAGTATAAACACGCAATCCACCCTGGAGAATAGTATCGCTATCAAAGTCTTCCTGAAGCAGGCTACGAATGTAGTCAGTCCAGTAAGGGAACTGGCCAATGTTGTCAGTCAAAGTACCAGGGTTAAGTACTAAATCTTCAGCAACAGCTTCATCGTACTGCTCCTGTGTAATATCGCCCGCGCGAAGCATACGCTCAAGAACGGTATTACGCCTTTCTCTTGCTGCCTCTGGATTAACAGTTGGGTCATAGGCAGAAGGAGCATTTGGAAGGCCAGCAAGCGTTGCAGCCTCAGCAAGAGTCAAATCACTTGCATGCTTGTTAAAGTAGATAATACTTGCTGCTTCAATACCGTAAGCGCCATTACCGTAGTAAATGGTGTTGAGGTACATATTAAGAATCTGGTCCTTAGTAAACTTCTTCTCCATCTGAATAGAGATGTAAGCCTCGCGGACCTTACGCTTCAAAGAGCGCTCAAACTGCTCGTTAGAAAGAACGGTATTACGAACAAGCTGCTGCGTAATTGTGGAAGCACCTTCGCCGCCACCAAACAGCGAGACAACAGATGCACGAACAATACCCCAGGGGTCAATACCGCTGTGGGAATAGAAGCGCTTGTCCTCAGTATCAATGGTGCCTTGAATAACATAAGGAGAAATCTGATCCAAGGTAACAGATCGACGCTGCTGCAGATAGAAGTCTGCAATGTCGTTGCCCTTAGAATCATAAACGCGGGTGGGCTCTGCTACCAGATAGGCATCAGCAGAGTTGTAATCTGGCAGGTCCTCGAGCCATGAAGAAACAGCTGCACCCAAAGAAAGAGCAAGTGCAAGCGCGAGAAGAGCCATAAAGCCAAAGAATCCAGCAATGCCAAAACCTACGGCATGTGTATTTGCGTGTTTACGTGCACGACGGGTTCTAATACCCATTGAGCCTCCTTGTCATAGCTCTCACTATTATAGTCTGATATTTATGTTTCAGTGAATAAAGAGTTACAACTCTGTTGTATTCTGATAAATAACATTTTGAATTGATACTATTTGTAGCAGTAACTATATGGTTTAACAGGCTTGCGTTGAGAGGATACAGAGTGCTTTCAGTAGAAGAACAGCTCCGTGTTATTACTTCAGGAACTATGCAGATTGTTCCTTTGGATGGTCTAAAAGAAAAACTCAAGAAGGGCACTCCTCTTAATATTAAGCTTGGCGTAGATCCAACAAGTCCTGATTTGCACCTGGGTCATGCAGTTCCTCTGCGCAAGATGCGTCAGTTCCAGGACCTTGGTCATAATGTCACCTTGATTATTGGTAGCGGCACCGCGCTAATCGGAGACCCTTCCGGACGCGATTCTACCCGTCCTCCGCTCACTGCGGAGCAGGTAGATGCCAACGCAGAGACCTATGTTAACCAGGCAATGAAGATTCTTGATCCAGAAAGAACTACCGTTGTTCATAACGGCGACTGGATTAAGCCTATGAATCTTGAGACCATGCTTGGTCTTATGAGCAAGTTCACCATTGCTCGTATTCTTGAGCGAGAAGACTTCTCTAATCGTTATCACAATCAGCAGCCAATTGCGCTTCACGAGTTCATTTATCCCGTGCTTCAGGCATACGATTCTGTTGTTATCAAAGCAGACGTAGAGATGGGCGGAAACGACCAGATCTTCAACCTGCTCGCCGGCCGCGATCTTATGCGTGATATGGATATGGAGCCTCAGATTGCGCTTACTATGCCTTTGCTTGTAGGTACTGACGGCACTAAGAAGATGAGTAAGTCTTACGGAAACTACATTGGACTGACTGATGAGCCAAACGATATGTTTGGTAAGGTCATGTCAATTACTGACGAGATTATTCCAATGTATTATCGCCTCTGCTCTACGCTTTCTATTGATGAGCTTGATGCTATTGATAAGAGCTTTGAGGATGGTACTGCTGATCCTTACCAGCTTAAGCGCGCTCTTGGCAGAAATATTGTTGACCTTTATCACGGTGAGGGAGAAGGTCTTAAGGCTCAGGCAGCTTTCGATGCTCAGTTCAAAAACAATGAGGTTCCTGATGACGTCAAAGAGTTTGCAATTTCCCTTGAAGCAGATGAAGATGGCCTCATCTACCTACCAAAGATTTTGGTTGAGGTAGAAATTGCTTCAAGTAACGGAGAGGCTCGTCGTCTGATTGACGGCGGCGGTATTAAGATTAACCAGCAGCCTCATCCAGCAAAGACCTATAAGGTTGAGCC
>CAUPCM010000037.1:0-10387 GCA_963509815.1 uncultured Atopobium sp.
GTTCAAGGGCTGTAGCTGCTGAGTTTACGTTCTTCCTGGCAATTCCTACTATGGCTGGCGCTTCTGCTTTAAGGCTTGTTCGCTACTTTATGAAGGGCAACACCTTCACTGCTCCCGAGGCAATTATTTTGGGCGTTGGCTGCTTGGTAGCGTTTATTGTGTCGCTTGTTATGGTCCGTGCGCTTATGGGCTATGTCCGCAAGCATGATTTCAAGCCTTTTGGCGTGTACCGCATTATTCTGGGTATTGCTGTTATCGCATACTTCCTGCTTGTTAAGTAAATTTCTGACTGACAAACGTTACAACATATGCGTCTCTGCGCGGTGAGTTTCTCGCCGCGCTTTTTTATGGAGCCACTAGAAACGAGAGCAATTAATGTCCGGTTATCGGGGTACACTTTTACTCTACGAATGATTGACACAAGGATGGCGTAATGCAGATTGATCTTGAAGGTTTAAATCCTGCCCAGCACCAGGCAGTTATGACAACTCAGGGACCCTTGCTGGTTCTTGCAGGAGCTGGTTCGGGTAAGACGCGTGTTTTGACGTTCAGAATTGCGCACATGATTGCCGATGAAGGCGTTCGTCCTTGGCAGATTTTGGCTATTACGTTTACTAACAAGGCTGCAGCAGAGATGCGTGAGCGTCTTGAGGCGCTGCTGCCCAATAACATTCGCGGTATGTGGGTTTGCACGTTCCACGCTATGTGTGTCCGTCTGCTCAGAGAAGATGGTGAGCGTCTTGGCTATGGCCCCAATTTTGCTATCTACGACGATGATGATTCAAAACGCCTGGTAAAGACTATTCTGTCTGATTTGGATATTGATGTCCGTCAGTTCCCGCTCAACTCCATTCGTTCTAAGATTTCTGCTGCTAAAAACGCCCTTTTATACCCTGATGATGTAGAGGCGCAGGCAGCAAGTCCTATGGATCACGTGGTAGCCCGCGTGTATCGTGCGCTCCAGACTCGTTTGGATAAAGCCAATGCCATGGACTTTGACGATCTTCTGGTTAAGGCGTTTGAGCTGCTCTCCAAGTATCCTGACGTGCTTGCTAAATACCAGGAGCGTTTCCGTTATATCAACGTTGACGAGTATCAGGATACCAACGGCGTCCAGTACGCAATTACCAAGCTCTTGGCGTCTAAGTATCGCAACCTTATGGTCGTTGGTGACGATGACCAGTCCATTTACTCATGGCGTGGTGCAGACATCAAAAACATCTTGGCGTTCGAGAAAGACTATGAGGAAGCGGTTGTTGTTAAGCTGGAGCAAAACTACCGCTCAACCGGTCATATTTTGGCTGCTGCCAACGCAGTTGTTGCGCACAACTCTCATCGCAAGCCAAAGCGCCTCTTCACTGATGAAGGAGATGGCGAGAAGATCCAGGTATATCAGGCATCTGATGAGCGTGATGAGGGTGCCTGGATTGGTTCTGAGATAGAAAAGCTGCACGATAAGGGCACGTCATACGACAATATTGCTGTGTTCTATCGAACCAACGCGCAGTCTCGTATTCTTGAAGATATGCTGCTCAGAGCAGGTGTTCCTTACAAGATTGTGGGCGGCACTCGATTCTTTGATCGTGCAGAGATCAGAGACGTTATGGCTTACCTTAAGGTTGTTGTAAACCCTGATGATGATATGGCTGCGCTGCGCGTTATCAACACGCCTCGCCGCGGTATTGGTGCAACAAGCATTCAGAAAATTCAGACGTACGCGCTGTATAACGGTCTGTCGTTCTTCTCGGCATGTGAAGCATGTGTGATGGAGGAGAGCCTTCTTACCGCAAAGGTGAGAAATGCGCTGGTAGAGTTCACGTCTGCTATTGAGCATGGCCGCCATATTGACGGTGAGCTTGATGAGGTTGTTGAGGCAATTATTGACCGCTCAAGTCTTATTCGTGCACTTGAAGCTGAGCATACCATTGAGGCTGATGGACGTATCGAGAACATTCGAGAGTTCTTTGGCGTTGCGGCAGAGTTTGATGAGTCTCACGACGATGTTGAAGAAACGCTTGAGAGCTTGCAGCAACTAAGGGAAGCAGGAGCGCTTGACGCACAAGACGCAGCTTCGCTGAGTGCGGCTGGTTTTGATGCTGCTACCGGCGCACTTGCCGGTGTTGCTGTTGAGTCAGACCCTGCTTCTCAGGAAGAAGCTTTGCATCCGCAGGTTGCTGCTGAGAAGCTTCCGGCATTTATGGAATGGCTGGCGCTTCGTTCTGACCTGGATAGTCTGGATGGTTCTACCTCTGCGGTAACACTCATGACCATTCATGCTGCAAAGGGTCTGGAGTTCCCAGCAGTATTTGTTGCTGGTATGGAGGAGGGAATCTTCCCTCATGCAAATTACGAGGCCGAGGCAGCTCAGCTAGAAGAAGAGCGCAGGCTTGCCTACGTTGCTATTACGCGTGCGCGCAAACGCTTGTATTTGACGTATGCGTCTACTAGAAGAACTTACGGCTCTGTTCAGGCAAATCCCGTATCGCGTTTTGTGGGGGAGATTCCTCAGGAGCACGTTAAAGCCATTGGCGTTGGTTCCGCGGGCTTTTCTGGCGTTGGCTGGGCAAAGCGTGGAGACCGTCATGGCACCTTTGGCTCTGGCCGTGGTTCAGAAGTCTATGGCGGAAACGTTTTTGGTTCTCGTACGCGCTCTACTGGTGGCGCTCCAGCCCCACGTCCAGCTCCTATTCAAAAGGACCCAGCGCGCGCTTCTGCAAGTTTTGCCGTGGGAGATCAGGTGTCTCACAAGACCTTTGGTCCAGGCGTTGTTTTAGCAGTTCAGGGCGATACCATTGAGGTCAAGTTTACGCGTACTAATAAGACAAAGAAGCTTATGAAGGGCTTTGCTCCGATAGTCAAAATTGAGGGATAGCCATGGTGTTGATGCATGACGGCTTGATTTTGGGCCTCACTCCACAAGATTTTATTTTTAGGGTAGTTACCTTTGTAGTTGTGTTTTTCATTGCATTCTTGATTGAGCATTTTGCAATAAAGCTCTCAAGAAAGGCTTTGGATTCATCTAAACTGCCGTCGGCATCTATCTTTGTCAACATAATCCGAGGAATCATCTGGGCGTTTGCTATTCTCGCGGTGTTGCAGCCTGTTTTTGGTATTCAGCCGACAGCATTTGTGACCGCCTTGGGAGTTACCTCCATCGCCTTGTCTTTTGGTCTTCAGGACACTATTTCTAACCTGGTAGGCGGCTTAGGTCTTATGCTGGGAGGCGTGGTTAAGCCAGGAGACCAGGTAAGCATTGGCAATATTTCTGGCGAGGTCATTGACATGAACTGGCGCTCCACCATTGTGCGTGACCGCGGCGGTAAAGTGGATATCATCCCTAACTCGGTGCTCAATAAAACGGCACTGGTGCATAGGACAAGGTGGGATGTAACCGAGGTTCCTGTAACTATTGTGCTTAAACCATCAGCAGATTTAGAGGCAGTCACTCAAGAAATTATTGAGACAATCCAAGAAACTGTTGCATCTCAGCTTGATAGAACGTTCCCTATTGAAGTCGAGGCCGCAAGCATTGTTGATGCTGGCATTACCGTTGTAATTCACGCACACATTAAAGATGATGCGAATGATATGAGTGTGCGAGACAAAATTGTACGAGCCCTGGCTGGTTCCAGTTGGCTTGCAGGAGTAGGAGCCTAACATGAAAATTGGAATTATTGGAGCCATGGAGCCCGAGGTTGCGCTGTTAAAAGAGCAGATGACCATTGAGCGCACCTATGAGCAGGCTCGTATGCAGTTTGTCGAAGGTCTTTTGGGAGAAGTTCCTGTAGTTGTTGTACAGTCAGGAATTGGCAAAGTCAATGCCGCAGCATGCACACAGATTCTGATTGATACATTTGCGGTAACGCATATGATTAATACTGGTATTGCAGGACTTCTTAGTCCTGAGCTGCAGGTAGGGGATATTGTTATCTCTTCTGATTTAGTTCAGCACGATATGAACGTTGGTCCTCTCAATTTTGCCGCTGGTCAAATTCCAGGTCTTCCGGTCTTCTCGTTTACAGCAGATGAGGGTCTTGTTGAACACGCACTTGCATCAGCCAAAGAAGTAGCTCCTCAACTGCAGGTTATTTCTGGCCGCGTTGTTTCAGGAGATCAGTTTGTAAGCTCATCAGAGCTCGCAGATCATATTTACACAACGTTTGGTGCTGACTGTTGCGAGATGGAGGGCGCCTCAATTGCTCAGGTTGCTTGGCTTAATCACACACCGTTTGTGGTGATTAGGCTTATGTCCGATAAGCCCGGCACTACTTCAAGCGTTGATTATTTGACGTTTGAGCGTGAGGCTTCTGAGCGCTCTGCCAGAATTACTGCAGCTATTATCAAAAAGCTTGCCTAGTAACCTGAGGTGTCCTTTTGAGGCAACTCTTCTGGGTTAACTGGGTAGCTCTCCGGGGTCAGTTTGCATTTTTCATAAGAGGGAAGGCAGGGCGTAAGAAACAACTTGCGCTTATTTAGCTATTCGAATGTTTTTAAACATAATTGAACGATATTTCGATTATCATTGTCCCGTTATGAAAGTGGTTTGAAAGGTACCGAATGATAACCCTCGGACACTTTTTTGAGATGATGGTTGCCAATCCGTTTTTGGCCCTCGTCATTGTCCTTGTTTTTGGATGCATTTTTGTAAATGGTGCAACCGACGCGGCTAATGCTATTGCAGAGGCTGTTGGAACTCGTTCAATTAAAGTTAACCATGCAATTATCATGAGTGTTGTGTGCAACTTTGTTGGTTTGGTGGCTATGTGCCTCATTTCAACTGCAGTTGCAGACACAATTCTGGGTATGGTTGACTTTGGTAGCAATAACCATGAGGCTCTTGTTGCTCTTGCCGCAGGCTGTGTTGGTATTGTTACTTGGGCAGTAGGAGCTTGGGCTTTAGGTATTCCAACTTCTGAGTCACACGCCCTTATCGCAGGTCTCACCGGTGCAGCACTTGCTATTCATGGTGATTTTGGAGCTGTTAACTGGGGCGAGTGGAGCAAGGTTTTAATTGGTCTGCTTTTCTCGACCACATTAGGTTTTGCCGCTGGTTGGATCATTGTTAAGGCAATTAACAAGCTTTGCGTTAACGTTGATCGACAGCGCGCTGATGAGATGTTTGGCCATTTGCAGGTTGTTGGCTCCGCATTTGTTGCGGCTATGCATGGTGCACAAGATGGCCAGAAGTTCATGTCCATTGCCATGCTTGCAATTGCACTTTCCGCAGGTCATGGAGCTGCTGGTGCAGATGTATTCCCGCTCTGGTTGCAGGTACTGTGCGCTGCTCTTATGTCTATCGGTACTGCAATTGGCGGAAGAAAGATTATTAAAAAAGTCGGAATGGAAATGGTAAAGCTTGAGCGTTATCAGGGCTTTGCCGCGTCCTTCTCGGCATCTGCATCTTTGCTGCTTTCCACACTAACTGGACTTCCTGTTTCAACAACCCATACAAAAATGACCGCCATGATGGGCGCGGGTGCTGCAAAAAATATTCGTTCAGTTAACTGGGGCGTTGCAAAAGAAATGGTTGCAGCATGGGTATTTACCTTCCCTGGCTGCGGACTTATTGGTTTTCTTTTTGCAAAACTGTTCCTGATGATTTTCTAAGTACGTATAACTGTCTTTTACGAGTTCTATTTGAACCACTCAATTTATTGGAGGATTCATGCTAGGTAAGCCAAAAGAGGACGCCTTCTACACTATGTTCCGTGAGTTTGGCGACAAAATTGTAGAAACCGCTGAAGAGTATGCAATCATTATGAAAGGCTATCCTGAGACTGCTGCCCGTATTCCTCAGATGAAGGTCTACGAGCGTGAGTGTGACGAGAAGGTTCAGCATATTATGAAGGAGCTTTACGCTTCCTTTGTCACCCCATTTGAGCGCGAGGACATCTCTGATTTGGCACTTCGTCTTGATGACATTGTTGACGGAATGAACTCTGTTGCAGAGCGTCTTGACCTCTTCAATGTTGACGATACTCGTAAAGAGGCTATGCAACTTGCTGAGCTTACCCTTCGCGCATGCAAGACAGTTCAGGAGATGCTGAGCGTTCTGAGCGACTACAAAAAAGACCCTACCGTTATGGAGAAGGCCATTGCTGTTGGACACGTTGAGGACGAGGGCGATCTTATCTACCACAACGCACTCTCTCGCTTGTTCCGTGACGAGATGCCTGGCCGTCACACCGTTGCTTGGCTTCGTATTTTTGACCGCATGGAGACCGTCTTGGATTCCTGCGACGATGCAGCAGGAGTTGTCCGCTCTGTTGTTATGAAGAACGCTTAAGTTTGTTTCTTGTAAACGGTAAATAAAGACTAAAACTGCCTTCCGCCGGGAGGCAGTTTTTATATTCTCTTTTTGTCCGGTATTGGGGTTAAACTGTTTATATAAAAGAAAGTGGAGGTGCCATGAGCGGCTTCAAGCGTTTTTGCTACATACTTTATGTTCTTGCAAGTGCCTTTGTATTTTTAGCTCTTGCCTTAACGTGGTTTGGTCCTTGGACACATCAGGCAACTAACCTCTTGTTCACCAAGCCATACCTTATTGCGCTTAACGCTTGTGCAGCAATTAGCATCTTTGGCCTTGTAGTGGTTTTGTTTAGAGCTTTCTTTATTAGAAAAACGGTCAAGCTCACGGTTGCCACTGTTGAGGGCGGAACAATCTCCGTCACAAAAGATGCTATTTCTTCTCAGGCAGCACATATCATTGAAGAAGACGGAACGTGCTTGGCCCACCGTGTTAACGTGCAGATTTCTAAAAATAATTCTGTAGCTATACAGATTGATATTCTCCCTAAAGAGCCTGTTGATGTTACTGCAAAGGGCTCTGAGTTTTACAACGCACTTCAGTCTGGTCTTGCTATCGTGTGCGGACCTTGTGTTTCTAGCATCAATCTTTCTTTTATCAAACCAAGTTCCTTCTCGCCAAAAGATGAAGAAAGTACGTCTTTATCCCAGGTAAAAGAGGTTGTGTCAGAGCCAGAGATTGTTGAAGAGCAAACATATGAACAGTCTTCCAATCAAGCTTCTGCGCAGCAGACTGGTCAAGACATTCGATTGAGTATTTCAGAGCCAGACGCAAAGGAGGTCAAAGACAATGGATAAAAGCTTTTTTCAAAAGATGCAAGAACAGTGCAAAAAATATGTCGTTGGCCATCCGGGTGCCATTATTGGTGGATTTTTAGGCCTTTTGTTTGCAATTCTTTTGTTTACGTTTGGCCTTTTTAAAATGCTAGTTGTCGCATTGTTTGTACTGGTAGGAGTTGCCATTGGTCAGATCTTTGACGGAAAGGCAACAATTTTGGCAAAGGTTCGTTCCTTATTTACGGACAGAAATTAGATAGGAGAGAGCTGTGGCAGAAGAGCTTACTAATTCGCAAGAGACCACCTCTGAAGAAATTGTTCCTGCAGAAGAAACAACAGATGTTCCCTCCGATGCAGATCTTGAGGATGCAGATTCTCTAACGTTTTCTGGTGGAGTTGTCGAGAAGATCGTCTCGTTGGCTCTTCGTGATGTCCCTAACGTGGTGGGTACTCGTGGAAACTGGCTTAACAGGGTTCAGGATGTACTTGGTGCATCTGATACAGCTAAAGGTGTCACTGTTGAAGTGCAACCTGATAGTTCGCTAAATGTTACCATTTCCGTTCTTATTAAATATGGTTCTTACGCCCCTCAGATTTTTGAAGACGTTAAACGTACGATTGTCGAGAAAATCACGGGTATGACAGGCCTTGAAGTTTCTGGTGTTAACCTGCGAATTGAAGATGTTTTGACCGAAGAAGAATACGATCGCCTAAAACATCGCCCAGAAGAGCCTGAACAACTAGACAAAGAAGAGTAAAGTACGCTAAAGTTGTACTGTTTTACTCTTTTATATTAATTATTTTATTGTTTTGTCACTACAGGCTCCCTAAGCGCAAGGAATTTTGCCATGAAAAGGCTTTCACGTTGGAGCATGGCGATTGTTGCTACGTTTGTGCTAGCACTCTCGCTCATTGGAGGACTTGCAAAGCAAGCACTCGCAGACACTACCCCTGTTACCTCAGAGACTGAGCTGCTGGCTGCTATTGCTACTGCTCCAACAGATGGTTCGCAGACTATCGTTCAGGTAAATACGGACTTTACTATTACTGCTCCAGTCCAGGTTCCAGCTAATAAGAACATTAGGTTGATGGGTAGTGGAACTATTACCAGCGCCATGACCGACCCTAAGCATCTCTTCTATATGTTCAAGATTGCTTCTGGCGGTGCAGTTACTCTTGATGGTGCCACTATTGATGGCAACAACACTGCATTTGCCGTTGAGAACCGTGGTAGCTTTACCTTGCTTCGCGGCGTTATTAAAAATGGCAAGGCCAAACCTGATTTTGGAAATAACGGCGTAGTTCTCACCATTGGTGCTGGTGCAAAGTTTGTTATGGCTGGCGGCACCATTCAGGACAGCACGGTTGACAATGCTCTTGGTGGCGCAGTTACTGTTGCAAATGGCGCAACAGGTGAGCTCCGTGATGGCACTATTCAGAACACTACTCTTACCAATCAGTACTCCGGCAGCGTTATGGTAAGAAATGCTGATTTCACTATGACTGGCGGTACCATCACTGGTGGCGATGCTTCTTCTATTAGCTCTTCTGGCGGTTTGATGTTGTATGCTCGTGATCCTAAGGGCGAGACAACAACAGCTACCATGAACGGTGGTTATATCACTAACAACAAGGCTGTTGACGGTGCGGGCGTCCACGTTTACGCAGGCAATCCTAACTTTGATGATTCTAAGTCTAAGGCAGACTTTACGTTCAATGGTGGCTCTATTACTAATAATGTTGCTTCTGAATCCGGTGGCGGCATCTACGTAACCTGGAATGGCAACGTTGTTATGAACAACGGTATTATCAAGAACAACACCGCTGGTATTGCCGGTGGCGGTGTAGCAACATACGATCAATTTGTAGGCGTTGTTAAAGGACAGAAGGTTCCTTACTCCAGGGTTGGTGCTCCATGGAATAACTGGCCAAATATTTACCGCGCTGGTTTTACCATGAACGGTGGTTCTATTGAACAGAATAAGGCTACTAGTAACGGTACTAACAAGCTTGGCGATAAGGGCGTTGGCGCTGGTGTTTATATTGCATCTGCCAATGTAACTCTTAATGCTGGCGAAATTATCAATAACACAGCAAATGATCAGGGTGGCGCAGTTTACGTTGCTTCAGTTCCGTATGTCCTTCATATCAATAACGCACTTATTAAGGACAACACTGCAACAGTTATTGGCGGCGGCGCTTGGTTCTGTCCAACCGGTGTAGCTGAGTTCCACTCCAAAAATGGCGTAGCATTCTTCAACAACACCGCAAATGGTGCTGGTGATGAGATTGCAACCGTTCGTGGTGCAGGTGAATCTGCCGGTGCTACTATTTCTGATTATATGCTTGGTGGTGCCTCTGCACATTGGACTAAGGATGGCGCGGTTACTATCAACCTTCCTTCGATCCTTGGTGATGCAGATCCAGCTGCTGCACGTCACACTACTGAAGAAGTAAGCAGTATCGTTAACAATACTGATTTGCTTGCACTTGAATCCAACCCACGCCATGAGTCAATTAATGCTGCACAGAATAAGGCTAAGTTGCTCATTTATGGCAACACTGCACAGCGTGGTGGCGGTATTGGTTCTAACGGTACCGTTATTACTGGTGAAGAGGGTACTCAGGATGTAACTGTTAAGAAGGTTTGGGATACTTCTGCAAATCCAGATGCAGTTATTCCAGAGAAGCTTACTGTTTACCTTGTTGCTGATGGCTACCGTGTTGACTCTGTTGAGCTTTCTGCAGCTAATAACTGGGAGCACACCTTTACTGGACTTCCTGATAATGTAACTCTGACCTTCGAGGAGTCTGCTCCAACTGGTTGGACTGCTCAGACTCCTGAGGTTAACGGCAATGTTACAACTCTCACTAACAAGGCTGACGCTCCTGTAACCCCAACTCCAACTCCAGAGAAGCCTGGTAAGAAGCGTAAGCACCGTACACCTTATACAGGTGATGCAAGTGTTGTAGCTATGGTTTCGTTTGCAACAGTTGGTGCTGGCTTTGTTGGTGTTGGAGCATATGCTCGTACTCGTAAAGATCAGTAAGCTACATATACACCCCTAGTATGCAAATCCCTCGCTTTCATAGAAAGCGAGGGATTTTTGTCAGCTGGACAATTTCTTGTTTTAGCTGGGGATGTTTACGTTCACCGAATTTGCCAACCGTTTAACCAATAAGAGCGTTCTTCTCGCCAGGGAAGGTTAGAGAAGAACGACAATACTACTAGGTGGATAGTGAGTATCTGCATGAGTACCTTATTGGAGGTTGTTATGGAGCTCAAAGCTGATAAAAAGGTAAT
>CAUPCM010000038.1:0-10196 GCA_963509815.1 uncultured Atopobium sp.
TCAACTGACAAAGTGGAGCTTATTGTGCTTGGTGGTACCTGGAGCGATTATCCAGAGGGTTACCAGTACTGGTTTATCAAGGAACTCTTCCGTGCGCTCAATGAGTGGCCCAACTCTCCTAGCCACATTCAGGAGCGCCTTGATTGGTACACCTCGTTTGGCTTACAAAACTCTGAAGAAGCTCTCTCTTCTTTTGTTGCTAAACAGCAAGCGGCAGTCTTTAAAGATGCTGCCACATATAACCAGGCTTTTCATAAGCTCTACGACACCAGCCAGCCTCACCAAAGCGCGTGGTCTCAGATGCAGAGCACGTATGATGAACTGGTAGAACAGCAACACGTTAATGAGACAGCCGCCTCCCGCGTGGTTGGCCTTGTAATAGAAACCAGGCCCGATACTATCACGCCAGATAACCTGCGCATGTTTAGGCAGCTTGGATGCACCAAAATTCAAATTGGTATTCAAAGTACGCGTCAAGAAATCCTTGATGCAAACAAACGCCAGATGTCGGCCGCACAGATTAAGCGAGCTTTCTCGCTCATTCGCTTATACGGATTTAAAATCCATTCACATCTGATGGTTAATCTTCTTGGGGCTACTCCTGAAGCCGACAAGCAGGACTTCAAAACATTTGTTACAGATCCAGGTTTTCTCCCCGACGAAATCAAGCTGTACCCCTGTGCTTTGGTGGCTGGAACGCAGCTGGTGCAGAAGTATCGTGAAGGCACGTGGCAACCATATGCCAAAGATGAGCTGGTAGACGTACTTGTTCAAGACGTACTTAACACACCTCCATACGTACGCATTTCTCGCATGATTAGAGACATTAGTGCCACCGATATTCTGGTGGGAAACAAACACACCAACCTCCGCCAGATGGTGGAGCAAGAACTTACTGGTGAAGATGTTGCTCTTCGCGTGCAGGAGATTCGCTTTAGAGAGATTAACCAGCAGCAGGTACGCGCCGCGGAGTTAACCCTCCAAGACTTTACGTACACCACCGCAGTCAGCGATGAGCACTTCCTGCAGTGGGTAACAGCCGACAACAAAATCGCAGGTTTCTGTAGGCTTTCGCTTCCCCACTGGAACAAGCTGACCTCTGGCGCATGTGATGTTTCTGCCGATGAACTGCTAGTACAGCCAGGTCAAGCCATGATCAGGGAGCTCCACGTGTACGGACAGGCACTCTCGCTGGGCTCGGAAGGAATGTCTGCTCAGCACCAGGGCTTGGGTCAAAAGCTTCTTGCTAAAGCCTCCTCTATCGCAGCTAAGGCGGGTTATACCAGCCTTAACGTCATCAGCTCAATTGGAACGCGCGCTTACTATCGCGCTCAGGGCTTTACCGATGCAGGTCTCTACCAGCAAAAATCTCTGTAAAGAGGCGGTCTTGGAGCTCTAAACTAGCTCCACACACCTCTAAACAAGCTTCATACGCTTACTTCATACGTCACAAAAAAATGCCGAGAAGACCGTTGATCTTCTCGGCATATTCATTAGCGTCTCCCTCTCCTTGACGCGAATGGATCTTAAGGAATCAGCGACAGAATCTGAGAGAGGTTCTTCTTGCCAAAGTCGACCTTCTGACCGTCGTTGATAACCATGCAAGGGACGCTCATGACATCGTAGGTGTCTTTGAGCTCCTTGAAGTGGTTGATGTCGTAGACATCACAGGTGACCTGAGGATTGTCTGCAGCAATACGCTGAGCAGCTACAACAACATCTGGGCACATGGTACAAGAAAGTCCTACCAAGACCTGCAGATGCGTTTTTGACTCAATAGCCGCAATGGATGCCTTATCCTCATCACTAATAGGCTGGCCAGGACCTGCGGCGTTGTAGAGTCCCAGCACAAATGAAGTAAACTCATGGCCGCCAGGAACTCCGTGGAACGCAAGACCTGTTGGCGTGCCATCTTCTGCGCAAACACGAACAACGGGAAGGTTCTTCTCGCCCGTGTCTGAGACCGTCTGAACGCTCAGCTTGTCAGTCATGGAAGAAAGCTCCTCCATGTACGCAACAAGCTCCTCAGAAACAGGTCTTTGGTCAAGCTCAAGCTGAAGCACAAGCGGACGTGCCATACGCTCAAAGACAGCGTTGAGCTGCGCCTTCATGTCGTCAGTGAAAAGCTCTCCGGAGTCAGAGACAGTCTTGGCCGCTGGAGCCTCAGGAGCTTCCTTCTTGGACGAGATGCGCGTAACGTTCATATGTGGAACAAGGCCGGTCTTTTCCTGTACGCGTTTGATGTAGCGCTCCATCTCGGTTGCAGTAGTTGCCGCCTGACCAATTGCCGTTGCAACCTGACGCAGTGGCTTCTGGCACACATCACCCGCACCAAAGAGGCCCTCACAGGTTGTTTCCTGGTGCTCATTGGTAATCAGATAGCCGTAGTCATCTGTCTGAGCCAGTTCTTTTACCAAGTCAGTCTCAGGCGCGTAACCCGCGAAGACAAAGACACCAATGGAATCGCCATCTTCTGGAGCAAAGGTGGTCTTCTCGCCTGTTTTCAGATTCTTGTATGTAATAGACCTGAGCGCAGAATCTCCAGCAACGGATTCAACCTGTGTGTTATAGAGAACCGTAATATTTGGATTGGTGCGAGCAGCTTCAGACGACGCAGGAGCGCAGGTAAACGCCTCCTCACGTACAAGAACCGTGACGTGCTTTGCGTACTTAGTTAGAAATACGCTTTCTTCTGCGGCTGCAAAGCCTCCGCCAATGACAAAAACTTCCTTGCCGGTAAAGAACTCACCGTCGCAGGTGGCACAATAGGCAACACCGTGACCTTGGTAGTCCTCTTCTCCGACAAAACCAATGTGACGTGGATGTGCTCCAGAGGCCAGAAGAACCGAAAGGCAGGGACGCTCGCCTTTAGTGGTGTGAACTACCTTGACATCTCCGGACATGTCCAGGTCAGTGACTTCTGCCAGCAAAAACTCTGCGCCAAAGGCCTCAGCCTGCTTGCGCATAGTTTCCGAAAGCTCAGAACCACTGGTAGAGAAAACTCCCGGATAATTAACGACCTCATTAGTGATGGTGATCTGTCCGCCAAAATGGTCCTTCTCGACAACTAGAACACGGTAGCGAGCACGGGCCAGATAGAGGGCGGCGGTGAGCCCTGCTGGCCCACCGCCGATAATCACCGCGTCGTAGAGGTCTTTGACGTCGGTCATTGTAAGCTCCCTAAATCTTAGAGCTGACCAACAAGGTCAAGGCTTGGCTTCAGAGTCTCAGCGCCTGGCTGCCACTTAGCTGGGCAGACCTGATCGCCGTGCTCTGCGACAAACTGTGCAGCCTGGAGAAGACGGAGAAGCTCCTCAGCGTTACGGCCAATACCACCAGCAGTGACAAGCTCAACCTGAATGACGCCTTCTGGGTCAACGATGAAAGCACCGCGCTCAGCAAGGCCTGCGTCCTCAATAAGGACCTCAAAGTTCCTTGCAAGAACGTGAGCTGGGTCAGCGAGCATTGGGTAGGTTACCTTAGAGATACGCTCGGACTCCTCGTGCCATGCCTTGTGGACAAACTCAGTGTCGCAGGAAACAGAGTAAACCTCTGCACCAGCAGCCTGGAACTTGTCATAGTTGTTTGCAAGATCCTCAAGCTCGGTTGGGCAGACAAAAGTGAAGTCAGCTGGATAGAAGAAGAACAGGCTCCACTTGCCCAGTGTGGACTCCTTGCTTACCTCAGTGATGTCACCGTTGTGGAATGCATTTACCTTAAAATCACCAATTTCCTTACCAATAAGAGACATAGTCAGTTCCTTTCTGTAAGTAAAACAACTTATAAAACGTGCTATTTAGAAGTTTACTCTCTTTAACTCTTTTGTCAATAACAATAATGATTACTATTTATAAAGTTAAAAAGAAACAGGCCAGATTACTCTGACCTGTGAACAGTTGGTGGGCGTTATAAGATTTGAACTTATGACCTCTTCCGTGTCAGGGAAGCGCTCGTCCCCCTGAGCTAAACGCCCGAATATGTTTGCTGCTGGGGATGCAGCAAGGGATATATTACGAGAAACCCGCCCCTCTTGCAACCGTCAAACTCAACTTTTTTTGAAATCTGCAAAAGAGCGTCTCATCAATGCATTGATGGCTATTTAAATACCGCGGGCTATCAAATGAATGACCGCCTTTTAAACCTGTATGTCTTCTTCATTTCAATTATTAAAAGATAGGCAACTAAATTGTAAAAGCATACGATCAGAAGTATTATGGCAAGTCGTTCGATTGAGGGAGACACTTATGAACTTTCTGGAATATAACAAAGACGAGAAGCTTCACTTTAATTATAAGAAATCATGCGGTCTCTGGTTAATTGTTGTAGCTCTCATCATTTTTGCAGCTACCGTAATAGGTGGAAAGCAGATTATCAATATGTCCGTATTTAGCTTTGGATATGTTGCAGCCTTCTTATCTATAAATACAAATAAGAAAGTTCTCAATAAGTTTTCCGATGGTCCTTCAAGTAAGTTCCAGAACAAAATGTCTCTATACGCGGTGATTTTCTTATTCATTTTGATGTTTTTATTAGGTGGTCCATTTTTTGCAACTGAAAACTGGAGACTTATTTGGTTGGGCGCGTTAATGGCCACGGCGCTGCACTTTTTCCTCTATTACTTTGTACACGGAAAATCGATGATCTATTTGGCTATACTCTGCGCCGTTAATGTTGGTATAGGTTATATTTTTCCAGACATCCCACTGACAATAACTGCCTATATTGATGCGGCAATTAAACTTGGCTTTGGAATATACCTGTTCTTTTTCTCAAAGCCAACTCAACAAAAATAGCCTTCATCTAGAGACTGTGTGCGTCAAACGTGTCCTTAACCAAAGCCACAAGCATTGGTATAAACACAGCCACGCCTGCTAAAAGCATTGGATTGTCACGTACTTCCGGAATGTCCTGTAAGAAATTCTGCAGATCATAGACAAGACCAACGGCAACGGCAATAAGAATAGGTGCCAGAATAATCAAAATAGGATTTGGTGGTTTACGCATAAGGATGCTTTCTTTTACAAGTACTGCACACGCAGCGGTCCAATAGAGCAAAGATACGTATCAAGCCACATTCTGGCTTTTCTTCCTTACTTCTTCCCTACTTCTTACGCTTAACCTTAATTTGAATGCCAGAGGTCTCTGGACGAGACGATGTAGAAGCAACAGCGCCTTTCTCGCCATTTACAAAAGCCGAGAAACGCTGACGGAAACGATTCCACTTGTGATAGATAGGCTCGTGGTCGTGAGATCTAAGACCCAAAAGCATGCTTGCTGCCAGAGTTGGAAGCAAATACTCAATAGCGCGCCAAAGAACAAAGCCTGCGGCGATTTTTTCACCAAACATATGGCCAAACAGGAAGGCAAAGCCACCCTCAGCGCCACCAGTGCCACCAGGAAGTGGAATGGCCGAGGTCAAGAGCTCAAGCATTGAACCAGATGCAAGGCAGGTCAGAAGGTCTGCGGGTTGGCCGAGTGCACGCAGAACAAAGTATGGAAGTGCATAGAGGCAGCCAAGCTGGACCAAGGTAACCAGCAGAACAACGCACATCTCTGGAATGTTCTTTGCAGCAGTCTTAAAGCCGTTTGAGAACTCATCTACCTGCGTGTTAATGATGCCATGCCAGTGGTCGTACTGCTTTACGATACGAAGACGTGAAAGTAGCCTTAAGCCCCAGTTGCCCACGGTCTTAACCATTTTAGGAAGCAGGCAAATGGCCAAGATAACTGCAACCATCACTATCTTTGCGCCAAACAAAATAACGCCAATAACGGTAACATCGCCAAATTGCTCGTAGAAATAATTGGCCCTAAAGATAAGCATCAGAGCTGCAAAGATGCCCTCGCCCGCCTCGTACATAACAAAACGTGTGAACTGTAAAGCTCCTGCCTGACCAACGGAAATTCCTGCACGAGTGAGGCGATAAATCTGAGCAGGAGCAGCACCAGCACCGTTTGGCGTGAGGTTCATGAAGAAGATGCCCGACGCCTCAACGCTCATCAGGTCACGGACACCAACAGGACTCTCGGGGTCTGTAATAACTGAAATTACATAGGCGAGAATACCCAGGAAATAGTAGACAAAATAGCAAAGAGCGCCAGCAATAAGCCAGCCTGTATCTACGTCTGCTAGAGCAACAACAAACTCATCAAATTGACCAGAAAAAACGATATAGAGTGCGTACAGTATTACAACAGCAAAGAGGAAGAGAATGCTCTTTCTAACTTGACCAAAGCTCTCTTTTGCCTCTTCAACCTGCTCAGATGAAGAAGTTGGAGCAACACTAATCTTAGGCTTTTTGGTTGAAACACCCTTAACGGTTGTAGATCCAATCTTCACCGTTACCTTCGGTGTAGATGAGGGGTGCTCGGTTTCAGACGCGCCATCTGGGCGATCCATGGGCACCTCCTTGGACTCTGGATCACAATACGTGTACAGAAACAACACTCTTTGCAGGTAAACGATGCAACCTCAGAGGGTTTCTCGCCACCTACCTGCTTTTCATTTTACATGAACCGCTCAAGTATACTCTTGTCGGCCTCAATAATGCCACCGCCGACAACTTCCTGACCGTTGTACAAAACAGCTGATTGGCCTGCTGCAACAGTCTTTACGGGCTGGTCAAATTCAACAAATCCACATTGATTATCCGTGAGCGTAAACGTTACGGGAACCAGGGCTCCTGTATGACGTGTCCTCACCACATACCTACCGTCAGCTGCAGGTTCTCCGGAAATCCAGTGCATATCCGAGAGCTCCATGCGACCCGTCCACAGCGCAGGACAGTTAAGGTCAGAGGTTACGTAGACCACGTTCTTGTGCGTGTCGGTTGCCACCACATAGCGAGCAGGACCTCCGCCAATGTTCAGGCCTTTTCTCTGGCCTACAGTAAAAAGAAACGCTCCATCATGGGTGCCAAGAACCTTACCTGTCTCCCACTCAATGACGTCGCCCTGCTTTTTCTTGAAGGTGTCCAGCAAAAACGTGCGCAGACCAACAGGACCAATGAAGCAAATACCATCGGAGTCTGGCTTGGCTTCTATGCCCAGGCCTCGCTCTGCACACAGAGCGCGCACCTCTGCCTTAGTGGCAATGTGTCCAATTGGAAAGAGTGTTCTCTCAAACAAATGACCAGGTACACGCCACAGGAAATAAGTCTGATCTTTGTGAGCGTCTGCGGCACGCAAAAGTTTTTTGGTGCCAGGGACATTTTGAGCGTAGTGACCTGTTGCAACAAAATCTGCACCCTCAGCAAAAGCGCGTTCTGCAAAGGTACCAAACTTTACCGTCTGGTTGCACATAACGTCTGGATTGGGCGTGCGACCGTGTTCGTAGGCATCAAGCAGATAATCAACAACAGTGGCCTTATACTCGGCCTCACAGTCCCACACGTCCAAATCAATGCCAAGTGTCACGCACACGCGCTCGGCGTCGGCCAAGTCATCTGCCCAAGGACACTTAAAGCCGGGCAGGTCCTTTGACCAGTTGCGCATATAGATAGCCTTGACGTTATAGCCCGCCTCAAGAAGCAGGGCTGCAGACAGCGCCGAATCAACGCCGCCACTCATGCCAAGGTAAACTAGTTCTCCCATGTCACTCCTACGCGAGCGGATTCTTGCTTGACGGCCTCGGCAATTGCCCAAGCTGCGTACAAGATGTCGTCTTCTGTGGTAGTTCTTCCAAGCGTCAACCTGAGACTTCCCGCAGCTACTTCTCGCGGTGCCCCGATTGCCTCGAGCACGTGAGATATTTGCATTTTTGATGCGGCGCACGCGGAGCCCGTTCCCACCGACACGCCTAGACGCTCAAGCAAAATAACCAGACGGCGAGCTTCAAGTCCCGGGAAAGAAACGTGCAGCAAATTAGGAAGCCTCAGCTTGGCGTTCTTTGGTCCCGAGACAACCATCTGCGGAAACTCTGTGCAAAGCAGCTCCTGTAGCTGATCTCTGAGGCGAGAAACCCGTTTTGCCTCGTCAGTTCGAGTCTCATCAGCAAGCGCCAAAGCACACGCAAAGCCAATGACGCCTGCGACGTTTTCCGTACCTGAGCGAATACCGCCTTCTTGTCCGCCGCCGAGTACCAGCGGCCTTAAGCGCACATCGTCGGAAGCCCATAAGAGACCCACCTGCTTTGGACCAGAAAGCTTTGCTGCAGAAAGCGTCAACATATCTACACCCAGCGACGACACGTTAACGCTCAAGTATGCTGCTGCCTGAGAGGCGTCTACGTGCAAATGCAGCGGACGAGTCTCCCCTGCTGCAAGCCTGCGTGAGCGCTCCTTGGCAAGTACCTGCGAAATCTCTCGGATAGGCTGAATGGTGCCAATCTCCCCGTTTGCAAGTTCAATGGAAACCAGCTCGGTCTCTGGCTTGAGCGCTTTTGCAACGCGCTCTGGATCCACACGACCGTCTGCTTCTACGCGTAGTGTCTTGTGCGAGAAAATCCCTGCACACGCAAGGACGCTCTCATGCTCAATGGCGTCAACGATTACGTGCGCGTCTTCCGAGACCGTTGCAAACGCCAAGTTGTTTGCCTCTGTAGCACCTGCCGTGAGTACCACGTTTCCTGGACGAGCGCCAATGGCATGCGCCAAGACAGCACGGGCACGTTCTACCTCGTCACGAACCTGGCGAGACAGAGCATACGGAGCTGAAGGGTTGTAGAACTTCTCGGTAAAGTACGGAATCATTGCATCAACTACGTGTGGATCCATAGGTGTAGCTGCGGCAAAGTCCAAGTACACGTTGCCTGTTGGATGTTCTGGTTTTGCAGAAGGCATGTGCATTACAAATCCTTTGGGTTTCTCGCGGTCTTGCGGACGTGCGGGTAGGCATGCGGCGACCCGCAACTGGCGTACGGAACGATCTTGCGGAGCTCGGCAGCTATGACTTGTCTGACGAGTCTGGTGACGTAAACGTCATGTTCTGGAAACGAGCAGATACAAAGCTGTCATCGTAGTGAGTATCTACCCACATCTCAAACGCGTTTGTCGGAGGAATGCCAGCGTCTCTCTGAGCTTTTCTCGCCAAACACGCCACCGTCATAGTGATGTCGGCAACAAGATACACCGTAAGCAGGGTAACAAAAATTGCTTGCCTTTTTGATGTTGGCTCGCCAATCTTGTAGAGCGCGCGAGGCATGATAACACGACACCAAATCAGGCCCAAAATGCCCCAGAAGCCTAAGAATCGCCAGGCTACCCATTGAGTAATGGCGTCTGGAAGATGCGCGTATGTCCACGATTCCGAGTGAAAAATCTCTTGCATTCCCCAGCCAGTCAGTTGTTCCAGCGTGCCACCAACAACAACCGAAACCAGGAAAATAACAAGGCTATTAGCATGATGCTTGTGCAGCTGATAGCAAATAACAGTCAGAAACACGGCGCCGGTTCCGTAAAGCGGAGAGAATGGTCCCCAGATGAGGCCAACCCTGCTCTCGGTCAGGCCAGCGGTAATGAGCATCCAGATTTCTTCGATAAGAAGGCCGGCCATGCAACCCACAATGAAGAGGATGACCACCTGATACCAGCCAAGATGCATCTTGTCCAAGTACGCCGAGAGCTCGGCTTGCGTTGGTTTTGGCTTGGAGAACGGTACAGCTGATGTGGCATCGGTAGCGCCGTTAGGTGCGTCCAATGCAGCGCTAGGAGCGTCACCTGCGAGCCCATCGATCTTCTCGCCAGACGAGAGCCAGCCCCAAAAATAGCGCACCACGCGGACAAAACCGCTTGCGACAAGATACGCAAGCGTCAAAAGAGCTATGAGCGACGCGACAATAAAGAACATACAACCTCATTCAAAAGTTCTTGTTCCATGATACGGCAAGCGGTCACACTTGGCAATCTACCTGCTCTTATTTGCGAGTTTTGCAAGAAAAATCCACCGTTTTAGCACGACAGGATTCGTGACTTTTCTAAAAAAGTTTGACGATTTTGAAATTTACACTTGCACTCAGCCGTGAACTTGCGTATATTATTCCTCGCGTTCGCGGGCTTAGCGCAGTTGGTAGCGCGCAACCTTGCCAAGGTTGAGGTCGCGGGTTCGAACCCCGTAGCCCGCTCCATGATTTTTCGGCCGGATTCGTTTCGGCCTTTTTCATATGGCGAGATGGCCAAGTGGTAAGGCAGAGGCCTGCAAAGCCTTTATCCCCGGTTCGAATCCGGGTCTCGCCTCCAGTGAATTGACAACCCCAGCTT
>CAUPCM010000039.1:0-10134 GCA_963509815.1 uncultured Atopobium sp.
TTTATCCCCGGTTCGAATCCGGGTCTCGCCTCCAGTGAATTGACAACCCCAGCTTTGGCTGGGGTTTCTTTTTGTCGCGCGTAACCGAGCTTGCTGGAGTTAGTCAGACGCGCCTGAAAAGCACATTATGTCTGAGTAAAACAGCTCAGGCTTGGCGAGAAAAACCGGCAAATAGCTCAGACTAGGCGTGTTTTTCAGGCAAATCGTTCAGACTTGGCGAGAAAATCAGGCTCCATGAGAGCGTCCATAAAACCAACCTTGAAACCAGAGTTACGTCTAGAAAAGTCCGCCTGAAAAGTGCAAAGAATCTGTATTTGAGGCACCGATTCTTTTACAAAATCAGGCAAATCCACAGATTCTTTTACTTATATAGGCAAAAGTTACAGATTCTTTGAAGAAATCAGGCACGCCTAGGCGTACACCTGGCGTGCGGCGGGCGCGCGCTGATTGCACTCAGCTCACGCCACCCACCTGGCGAGAAACCCGTCCACTCCCAGCATTTCCGCACAAGAAACCCGGTATCCACACGAAATGGATACCGGGTTGAAATCGCGTTTGACCTGCGCACGCACCCGCACGCCGCTGACCTGCGGGTTTGCCGTCGTTGGGCGCTCTACTAACCCGTACGCCCACGCCACCTAGCGCATCATCTTGACCAGGCGGACGACGGTGCCGTTACCGGAAGGTTTCTCCTGGATAGACACAGCATCCATAAGCAGGCGCATCAACTTGACGCCACGACCACGCTCGGCAAACTGCCCAGTCTCGGGAGGCTCCTCCTCGTCGGAGATGCTAAAGCCACCACCGCAATCCGAGACGTCAATGACCACCCTGTCTGGATACGCAGAAACCGTGATCAGCACGCCCTTCTCGCACGCGTGATCAATAGCGTTACCAATAGCCTCGCCAACTGCGAGTTCGATATCAAATTTTTGATCCGAAGTAAACGGAAGTGTCTTTAGCAGCGCAACTGCCCTTGAGCGAGCATCGCACATCCTGTTTGGATCAACTCTAAACGTTGTCTGGAACGACGGATGGGTACCCGGCGCAAGCGGAGTCACGCGCGACTTAGCGGCACACGTGCTTATAGGCATGAAGTCGATAAGACCCATGCGCACCAGCGCCTTAAACGCCGTTGGTTGTACGTTGGTCAAGCTCATAAGGCCGCCGAGCGTCTTCATACGTCGAACGGCGCACACAATAAAGCCCATGCCACAAGAATCGATGTACGAAACCTCCGACATATTCAGCACAATTCTTCTGCAGCCGCTCTCAATGAGCTGCTCAATCTGGGCCTTCACGCGCGGGACTCCCCTCACGTCAAGGTCAGTATTGACTGAAACAACTGCTATGTTTGGCTGCGTATACATACGTTTCTTGTTCCCGCACAGCAACAAGAATTTCAGATATATGCATTTTTTAGCGAGAAAATCGTCTAGTTGACGAGAAGACCGTCTAGTTGCTCTTCTCGCCAGAGTCAGCGCCGCCAAGCGCGCTCGAATCAGCACCGCCATGCGCGCCAGAATCGGCGCTGCCAAGCTCGTCAAAGCGCAAGGCAACCATGGCAACGTCGTCATCAAGTCTTCGGCCGGTATAACGGTCAAGCGTGCTCAAGAACCTGTTCAGAAGGCCGTCAAAGCCTTGAGGAACCTCGTTCATAATCATGTCGCGCAAGCCGGTCTCGCCAAAAAAGGCTCCTTCAGGACTGCGAGCCTCTGTGGTTCCATCGGTGTATAGCAGCAGGATATCACCCTCATGCAAACGAACCGTGCCGTTTTTGTACTCCATGTCGTGGAACGCGCCAACAACGCCCGACTGTACGTCCAAAAGCTCAGCGTCGCCCGATTGAGCAGACACCAAAATCGCAGGTGGATGGCCAGCAGAGCAGTAGGTTAGCGATGAAGTAGCAAGGTCAACAATGCCAACAAAGAGCGTTGCAAATATCTCTACCCTCGAGAAACCCAGCAAGAATTCGTTCAGCGTTGCCACCATGCGAGCAGGAGTTCTCCCCTCCCACGCATAGGCAGAAAGTGCCGTTTTAACTGCGGACGAAATAGATGCCGCCTCAATGCCCTTGCCAGAAACATCACCCATAATGATGCATGCGCGACGACCAGGCAGCTTAATCATGCTGTAAAAATCGCCGCCGACAAACGCATCAGCAGTTGCGGACGAATAAATTCCCTCGGCAGAGATTCCCTTAACTTGCTGCAACTCATTTTTCATGCCCGACTGCAGCGCCTGAGAGATATGTTTGTTTTGCTGGCTCTCTTCAGCTCCAACAGCCAATGAGTGGACCAGAAGCATCACGCGATCCAAGAAATCAAGTTCAATATCGCTTAGAGGCTCAGCATTTTCTTCTCGCAAGAAAAGCCAGGTATGTTGCTCACCTGCAAACTTACCCAAGAAGAGCACAGCTCCCTTGCACGGCAAACCTTGTGCTGCAAGCGCGCGACTCAGCGCCGAATCCAGCTCGACCTCTTTAACTGACGCCTCGCCCTCCCCTGTCTTGAGTCCCTCAACCGTCGATGGAAGCGCAATCTGCTTGCCGCCATCCAGCGCGCAGCCGGTCCCAGCTGCAGCTTGCGCTCCGCCTGCCTCCACTGCGCCCCGTGCGCCGTCAACCGCCGCCGCAGCTTGCTCAGCACCAAGTGCGTGGAGCGTAATGTTGCCTGTTACCTCACAGCAATCTACCGAGAAAACCTGTGCATACAAATCGGTGCCCACCGACCTCATAACCTGCTGTAAACGCTCGCCAGAGATCTTCTCGCCCTCTGCAGCGCTATGGAGCAACCCCTGACGCACGCGAGCTAGTGCCTCGCGAAGCGTGTCTCTACGCTGCGTTCTCATGGCCGACAACGCGCCTACAAGCTGTACCGAGAGGTAATTTGCAATGGAGTCCAGAAGTCTTGCGTCTTCAACCAGAAGCGCGCGTTTGCGCTCCCAACCAACCTCAATTAGGGCAACAATGTGGCCACCAAACCACACGGGCACCACAAGAAAGCTGGTAAACGGAGGCAGATGACTTGCATCAACGGTTATGACCTCGCGTGTTTCCTCGTTGACCAGGTTGCGCTTTTTAACTCTTCCCTGCTTAAGCGCGCCAGAGTTCAAAGGCATGGTATGCAAGCGAAGCGCATGCTCAGAATAAAACGTCAAACGCTCCAGTGAGCTGTTAAATGCAAAGTAGCGAGGAATTCTGTTCAATGACACGCTCTTTAGAGACTCCGTTGCGCCATGAAGGTGATACCCGTCTTGCTCAGCAAGATAGATGAGCGCACCGTCAGCCTCGACAGTCTCTGAGAGCTCTTCTAACACGCGCTCGATAAGCTGACCCATATCTTCCGAGTCAAGTGTGTCCAAGACAATCTGAAGCGCTCCTGAGAGCCTCTTATTGACTCGGCGAAGGTCCAACACCATTCGTTCATCATCGTGCATGGGGCTAGCCAAGTCACGAAGTTTAGATGCTGTCAAAACAATGGCCTGCGTAGGTGCGCCAACATAATCTGCGCGCACGCTCAGCACCTGCGACGTGCCGTCTTGCGCAGGAGCAGCCACCGTAGACGTTGAGCCATCAATCGCAAATGGCAGCGACTCTACAGAAAACGGCTTCTGCAAGTTTTCTTGATCTGCAGGGGTAAACAAAAAGCGAACGTCCAGGCCAGCAATAGTGCCGTCTACCTTAGAAAATAGGCTCTCGGCCTCCTCATTAGCGAGAAGAACCATGCCCTCCATATTAAATACGATGACTGCATCGCTGGTCAGTCGTAGCAACTGAGACAGAGTTGCAGCAACGGTCCCGTCGACAACTCCCTCAACACGCCTTACGCTCAGCTTGTTATCTGCCACAGCTACTCCTTACCAGCAAGGAAAAACAACTCACATAGCCTAAGTATACGAAAAAGGCGGACCTCCGAAGAGATCCGCCGAAATTCCGTGGTGTCGGAGGCGGGACTTGAACCCGCACAACCGTTAGTAGGTCACTAGCACCTCAAGCTAGCGCGTCTGCCAATTCCGCCACTCCGACTTGCTTTGCAGCGAGGGATATACTAACACATCTTCTGGCAACATTTGTGAGAAAAATTAAAAACTTTTTCTCTGCGAGAAGACCTGAGTATTCCTTGCTTACTTCTGCCAACCAATATCAGTTGAAGGAACGTCCAGGAAGAGTGCAGGACCGTAGTTTGCAAGACCCTTCTTGCAGACGAAGCAAGATGGACCTGTGTAGACAGGAAGATAAGAGTAAGTTGCCAAGCACTTCTTCTCTGCCTCGTTCATAATCTTCATGCGCTCATCAAAGTCTGCAGTAGAGACAACCTTTGCAAAGAGTGCATCAGTCTCTGCGGTACCCTGGTGACCAAAGTTGGATGGAGACTCAGAGCCATAGAGCTGGACGCCGTTGTTGTAGGAAGTTGGAGTGCCAGACCAACCAAAGAGGCAGACATCCCAGTTACCACTAGAAAGAACACTGGAGAACTCAGAGGATGGGTGTGAATCAAGAGTCAGGTTAATACCAGCATCCTTGCACATCTTCTGAATTGCAGCAGCACGGTTCTTTACAGTAGTAGCATCACCAAACATGGTGTAAGCAAAGGTTACCTGCTGGCCATCCTTCTCGTAGAAGTCACCGTTGAGCTTATAACCTGCATCCTCAAGGGTCTTCTTTGCAGCATTTTTGCGCTCATCAGCATTTTTGAGGCTCTTAACATCCTCTGGGAGGTTGTTGTCATAGCCAGCTGCCCAGTAAGGCCAAAGCATGGAGCCTGGTGCTTCCTCTTTCCAGTTAACACCCTGGAAGACAATGGAAACGATAGTTGGTGCATCAACAACCTGGCAGAATGCCTTACGGACTGCAATGTCCTGAAGAACACCGCGAGTAGAGTTAATCTCGATAACTGCAATGGAGTTACCAAGACCACGACGAACCTGAGCATCAGCCATGCTGTTGAAGTTAGAAAGAACCTCAGCAGAACCATTCATGGAAACAGCACCCATGGTGTCAACTTCGCCATTCTTAAATGCGTTAATCTGTGCCTGAGTATCCATCTGCTTAAAGATGAGAGTATCAAGCTTAGGAGCGTCTCCCCACCATTTTGGATTTGGCTTGAAGGTAGCCTGAGTATCATCGAAAGAATCAACAATATAAGGACCAGCACCAAGCTCATTGTTTGGCTCACTGTTGTAGCCCTTGTTGAAGAACTCTGGATCTTGAAGCTTTGGGTGCAAAGCATAGCCCAGAACCTGCTCAACTGGATAGACTGGCTCCTTCATAGTAATAACAGCAGTCTTGGCGTTGTCGCCCTGCTCAACAGACTCAATCTTGTCGTAGCCATCAGTAGAGGAAACCTCAAACGCCTCATTCTGACCACTTAGACAAATATAAGCAGTCTGAAGAGCAGTCCAGTCAATCTCAGTACCGTCATTGAACTTAGCCTGATCGGTAAAGGTAAGAGTGACAACCTGCTTGCCGTCCTTGTCCTCAACCTTGTAATCCTTGACGTAGTTCTTGTTTGCCTCAAACTTGCTGCCTTCAACGTTGCTATAAAAGAGATCACGAGGGTTGATGAGACCGAAAAGGATGTTCATGTAGGAGGTATTACCCTGGAGGCTGTAGTAGTTCCACTGTGGACCAATCTCAGTAATTGGCTGAGTGAGCGTTCCACCGTCCTGGACCTCATCACGAGACTTAGGGTTGTTGTACGTCTTGCCGGCCTCTGGCAGTGGCAGCTGATCCAGAGGAGTGTTTGCTGGGGAGCCGTCCTGTGGCTCAACACCAGTTGCCGCTGGAGTGTTTCCGGGCTGAGCAGGGCCGCAACCAGCAAGTCCAAGACCTGCAGCGGTGACACCAGTCAGAGCGAAAAACGAACGACGAGAAAAACTGCTAGCCATATAATCACCCATTTCTTTTAAGGCTTACAGATATTCACTTAACTATACGAAATTGCTTATGAATACTCCATAGTGGAAACAATCCCGTAACAACCTCGTTTACTATTTGAAACATAACAAAACCCGCACGTCGTTTACGTGCGGGTTTATAAAAAACATTTAAGTATTTCTACTCAGTTGCAATGTGTGTTGCTGGAACAAGCTTACCATCCTGGTAGATCATACGCTCACGAGTACGTTCAATCTTTGGATCAGGAATTGGAATAGCTGAGAGAAGAGCCTTGGTGTAAGGATCTTGTGGATTAGTAAAGACGTCTTCAGTCTCACCGTACTCTACAATCTTGCCCAAGTGCATAACAGCAACAGTGTCAGAAATGTGACGAATGACAGCAAGATCGTGAGCAACAAAGAGATAAGAAATCTTCAACTGAACCTGAAGATCCTCAAGAAGGTTAATAATACCTGCCTGAATGGAAACATCCAAAGATGCAATTGGCTCGTCCAAAAGAAGAATCTTTGGACTTGTTGCAAGAGCACGAGCAATTGCAATACGCTGACGCTGACCACCAGAGAACTGAGATGGGAAGCGATCAACATAATCTGGATTAATGCCAACCAGACGCATAAGTTCACCAATACGAGCGTTAATGTCTGCCTTATTCCAACCCTGTGCCTGAAGTGGCTCTGCCAAAACATCATAGATAGGCATACGGGGGTCAAGGGAGCTCATTGGATCCTGAAAAATAACCTGGAGATCTTTACGAACTTCTCGACGATCAGCTGCGCTCTTAAGATCTGCAACGTTTTTACCAAGGACAGTAATACGACCATCCTCTGGTTTCAAGAGATCCATAATCTGCATCAGTGTAGTTGACTTACCAGAGCCAGACTCACCAACAAGTGCGAGGGTCTCGCCCTCATGAATCTGGAAGTTGATGTGATCAACAGCGGTCATAGTGCCCTTACTGCGCCTGATAAAACCTTTACCCTGGACTGGGAATGTTTTAGTCAAGCCTTCAACCTCAAGTACAACGGGGCGCTCAGAGCGAGGCACGTCAACCCACTTAGGAAGAATTGGCTCAAAGTCTGGATAAACCTCTGCGTAGGTGAGATTCTTCTCGCAAATCTCCTTAAGGTGGTGGCAAGATGCAAGGTGTCCCTCAGCTGGATTTGCAGGAACCAGCAAAGGCTCCTTCTTAGAGCACTCCTCTGTTGCCATAGGACAACGTGGGTTAAAAGGACAACCAGTTGGAATAGCAGCAAGTGAAGGTGGATTACCCTTAATAGGAACAAGCCTGTGCTCTGCTGGAAGGTGTGGCTTTGGAACTGCGCCCAGAAGACCCATGGTGTAAGGATGCCTTGGCTCTGCGAACAGCGTATCAACGCTTGCACGCTCAACACCACGACCTGCATACATAACCATAATATCGTCAGCAGTACCTGCAACAACACCAAGGTCGTGTGTAATCAAAACAACTGCTGCACCTGTCTCTTTCTGTGCAACCTTCAAAACGTCAAGAATCTGGGCCTGAATGGTTACGTCAAGAGCAGTAGTTGGCTCGTCAGCGATGATGATGTCAGGGTTGTTTGCAATTGCAATAGCAATAACAACACGCTGACGCATACCACCAGAGAACTCATGGGGGAAAGAATCCAGACGGTTCTCTGGATCAGTAATTCCAACAATGGTGAGAAGCTCAATACAACGCTTACGGACATCTGCTTTACTCATAGAAGGATTATGGGTAAGCAGAGCCTCTGCAATCTGATCGCCAATAGAAAACATTGGAGTAAGAGCAGATAGTGGATCCTGGAAAATCATAGAAATTCTGGTGCCACGAAGCTTAGACATCTCTTCATCGGTCTTGCCAATGAGCTGTTCATCACCAAGCTTAATGGAGCCGGTAACATGGGCATTGTCATCAAGAAGACCAATAAGGGCAAGCGCGGTTACGGATTTACCAGAACCGGACTCACCTACGATACCCAGGGTGCGACCACCCCAAAGGTCAAAGTTCACACCACGAACTGCATCTACACGACCAGCCTCAGTGTTAAAGGAAACCTTGAGATCACGAACGGAAAGAACGGGATCTCCCGTTGGTGCACCCTTAGGACCATTTGACTCAAGCAGCTCATAGCGTAGGACATCATCCATCTCTACACTTCCCTGCTTTGCAGAAGTATTAGTAATGTCAGCCATTATGCACGCTCCGTTGTTTCTTCAGAAACCATGTCAGCAGAAATCTCAGACTCATCTGCTGCATCGTTATCCTCATCTTGATCCTTAACGCTACCAGCGGCGCGAGAATATGGGTCAAATGCATCACGAAGACCATCACCAATAAGCTGAAGGCCAACGCAGACAATAATCAAGAATACGGATGGAATAAGAATCATCCATGGAGTGGTAAGCATTGCAGAAGAACCTGCGCTCAGAAGGTATCCGAGGGAGGTGTCTGGTGCCTTAATACCAAGACCCAAGAAGCTGAATGCAGTCTCAGAGTTAATACCACCGATGACAGCAAGGACCAGGTCAATAATAAGAATTGAACCAAGGTTTGGAATAAGGTGGCGCACAATGATAGTGAATGGAGAAACACCCATGTACTTAGCGGCCCTGACGTAATCTCTCTCGCGGAGAGAAAGAGCCATGGTACGAAGCGTACGAGCGCGACCAATCCAACCAAAAGCAGTCAAACCAAAGATAAGCATAAGCCAGCCAGACTCTCCGCCAGCTGCACGAACAATCATAGCAACCAGCAAGAAACTTGGAATGACCATCAGCATATCAAGAAGCCACATACCAATTTTCTCTGGAATACCACGTACATAGGCAATAGCAGTACCAATAATTGCAGAGATGATAGTGGTCAAGACTGCATAGCTGATACCAATGGTCAGAGAACGACCGAGACCGTGAACAACGCAGGCATATAAGTCAATACCAGCGCCATCTGTACCAAACCAGTGATTGGCATTAGGAGCCTTAGCAAGAGCAGCAAAGTCTGCATCTTGATAGTTATATGGAGTTAGATACTTACCAAAAAGAGCAATAAGCACCATAATGCCAATAATAATCAGGCCAATAACAGCAGAACGCTGACGGAAGAAACGTCGAACAATCAGGCCAGCATAACTAATACGCTTAACCTCTTTGCTGTTACTCTTTGCATCTGCCTCAAGCTCGCGCTCAGCGTTTGTCAAACCAGCTTTACCGGAGACGTTATCTTGATCAGTAAGCTGATCAGTATTTGTAAGTTCTTCTTTAGACATATCCGCCGCCTCCTTAGCTCATCTTAATTCGTGGATCAAGGGCAGCAGCAAAGAGGTCAGCCAGAAGTGCGCCAACAAGAGTCATTGCACCAGAGAACGCCGCAACTGCAACTGCGCCGTGAATATTGTTGTTGTTAATACAGTTAATGAAGTATTCACCAAGACCGTGAATTGCAAAGACCTTCTCGGTCATAACGGCACCAGTAAAGATGCCTGCAAGAGAGAATGCAACAGAAACAGCAGTAGGAATCAAAGAAACGCGAAGAGCGTGCTTACGGATTGCCTGCTTACGGGTAAGGCCCTTTGCGCGAGCAGTACGAACGTAATCAGCGTGCATCTCATCAAGCAAGTACGTACGCTGTGACAGGTGGTAACCAACAGAGCTGATGATGGTCAAAACGATGGTTGGAAGAATAATGTGTTGAAGGAAGTCAAGAAGCCAGGTAAAGAAGTTACCCGTATCACCACTGGAAAGATCGGTAACGTAGAAGATACGAGCACCGGCCCTAGCGTTAATTTCAATGGCCGAGAAAACAATAAGAATAGCCAAAACAACGGTAGGAATAACCAGAAGTACTGATGCAACACCACTGAAGAAGCGATCCTGCCACTGATACTGGCGCTGAGCAGTATAAACACCCAAGCTAACACCAATAACAACTGACAAAATAGTTGCTGGCGTCATAAGCTCAATAGAAGCCATAAACTTAGAGCTCATCTCACGGTTAACACTATCGCCCGTTGGAGTCATACCAAAGTCAAACTTGGTAAGCAGGTTTGTAATCCAAACCTGATAACGCTCAATAACGGGAGTTTTGTCATTCAGATTGGTTCTGTAAAGGTTAGTCTCAATAGACTCCTGTGGAGGGCGTGGAGTACGCTGCTCCAAGTTAGAACGTGGGCTCATGAATGAAGATGCGAGGAAGAATGTGAGCGAAGTTGCAACAAAAATCATCACAATGTAGCTCA
>CAUPCM010000040.1:0-9870 GCA_963509815.1 uncultured Atopobium sp.
GCGGTATTAAGATTAACCAGCAGCCTCATCCAGCAAAGACCTATAAGGTTGAGCCGGCAGTTCTTGAGAAAGCTCTTCTCCAGGCAGGCAAGAAGCGTTGGGCTCAGCTCATCTAGTCGGTAATGGCCACTAAATAAGGAAGTTGACACATGTGGAGACAGTTTGCTCTAGCCGTAGTAGTTGTACTGGTGCTTTGTTATGTACCGGGATATCTTTTTTCTCGCGCTATTGGCACTAAACGAATGACATCCCTTGTGGTAGCTCCGCTTATCTCGGTCTGCCTTATTGGTTTTTCTGGAATTGCAATATATCCTTTGGGCCTAAGAGGTGTAACGCCACTTTTGGGAGGCGTTGGTCTTTTTATCTTGATTGCTGCTGGACTTTCGTATCTTATTCGGAAGGTCAGGCCTACCCAGCAAAATCAATCTCATGCAAATCCTGGCGAGAAGGACTCTCTAAACGGAGTCTTTCTCTTAATAACCGCCGTTTTTTCTACTGCGATTTTCTTTGTTATTTTCCACAAAGCAATTAGAAACCCCTCTTGGTTCTTGCAGTCCGCTGATAACTACGCGCACCTTGCGTACATTACAAGAAGCGTTCAGTCGGGCATTTATTCTATGCTGCATGCTGCCTTTTATACAGGAGCAAGACCAGAGCTTCAGACCCCCTTTTTTGACGAGGGCTTCTATCCAAATGCTCTTCACTCGGTAGCTGCTGTTGCTACGGCCATAACTGGTCTTAATGAAGCACTGACAGAAAATGTTGTGTGGTTTGTCTCTGTGGCAGTTATATATCCAGTGGGTATTTGCGCACTGCTTCAAACAATAGGAAAGAAAAACCTCGTTGCCAGCGTTCTAACCTCATTTGTAGTTTTTGCACAGCTGGCATTTCCTCTTCGAATGGTTACTGTTCATGCAGTATTTCCAAACGTAATGGGATTCTGCGCTGTTCCTAGCGCTGTTGTACTTTTCATTTTGATGCTCAATGGTGCTGTTGAGGACAAAAATGATTCTGCTGTTGAACAGCTAAAGTCGACTTCGTTTGTAAATTCAAGGCTAGTGCTTTTGTGTGTGATGGGTATTCTCGCCCTTGCTATGATGCATCCAAGCGCAGATTTCTTCTGGGCTATCTGTGTTTTACCTTATGTGCTTTGCAGTTTTTTGCCACGACTTACCAACTTCCTTCAAGATAAATTCACGCTTTCTAAAACAAAAGGTATTGCGCTTTTAGCGGTTATGGAAGTTATAACAGCGGGCCTTGCGGTTGGCATTTGGGTTTTCCTGCTTAATACAAGCTTCTTGGCTCCTACGGTCAATTTTGTGTGGGAGATTTACGTCAAGCCGCTTGCAGCAGCTCAAACCGTATTGAACTTTGGCTTGATCATGAACATGCCACAGATTCTCTTTGCGGTTGCGTTCTGGATTGGATTTGTCAGCTGCATTTTGAACAAGAATTATCGTTGGCTTATTCTGGCGTTTCTCATGACGGCTGTCATTTATGTGGCAAGTCTTTCTGAGATTCTTCCTATTAAGAGGTTCTTCTCGGGATTTTGGTATACCGATCCAGAGAGAACTGCTGCAATGGTGACAATCGCTGCAGTGCCTGTTGTAATTGTTGGCATGGAAACCGCCATTACGCTTTTGTTTGATCTGATTAAACACGGAATTAAGATAGTTAAAGAAGGCAACAAAGGCGAGAAAATCAACTCAGAGAATCTTACTTGCACCATTTCTGTAAATGGAGATCAATCAATCTGTAAACCCTGCATGTTTATTAAAAACTCCGGTATCTTCATGTGTATTGTTGCTGTGTTGTGGGGCTGTGCACTTCTAAGCCCTTGGGATTTAGCAAGTATGCCCAGAAGAGAACGCAGTGAGCTTCGCTGGGGAATCATTTGGCTTAATGAGGTTTTTGAGCCTCGTGAGTGGACAACTTATAAGACAAGTGAGGACGAGTTTGTAAGAAGAGCTCTGCAGATTGTTGGCGATGATCTGGTAGTCAATAATCCATACGATGGCTCGTTGGTTCTCAACTCACTTTATGGCATGAATATTTTCTATCGAGAGAAAGTAGAAGTAGAAGAGTTGCCACAAAGTGCGATTATTCGCTCAAAGCTTAACGAGGTAGCTACTAATCCAGAGGTTCAGCAGGCAGTCCGAGAAACTGGAGCCAGATATGTCCTGCTGCTGGACTTAGAAAATCCTGCTTTGCTAGGAAATCAAAGCCATTTCTTCTCGGGTCTGCAAATTACTGACGAAGTTCCTGGATTTGAGGTTGTTCTTCAAGAAGGACCTTATAGACTGTATAAAATCACAGCAGTTGAGTAAGACTTTGGTAAGATTACATATCAATATCGTCCTAAACGGTGTTTAGCGGGAAGCCCGATTGATGGGGAGTAATTTTGAAAGGCATTATTCTTGCAGGAGGTAGCGGTACCAGGCTTTATCCGCTGACAACCGTTACATCTAAACAGCTTTTACCTGTTTATGACAAGCCGATGATTTACTATCCACTGTCAACGCTTATGCTTGCAGGTATTAGAGATATTTTGGTTATCTCTACGCCTCGTGATCTTCCAAATTTTAAGAAGCTCCTAGGTGACGGCTCTGACTTCGGTATTTCCATCAGTTATGCTGAGCAACCTTCTCCCGATGGACTTGCTCAGGCATTTGTTATTGGTAAAGAGTTTATTGGTGATGATGCTGCAGCTTTGATTCTTGGAGACAATATCTTCTTTGGAAATGGCCTTTCAGGACTTGTGAGAAAAGCTGCTCAGCAGGCACAAACTGCTGGTCGTGCCACAGTTTTTGGCTATCACGTTGATGATCCAGAGCGTTTTGGCGTTGTCGAGTTTGATAAGAACTACAACGCTATTTCAATTGAGGAGAAGCCAGCTCATCCAAAATCTAACTACGCAGTAACTGGACTTTACTTCTACGATCAGCGTGTTACTGAGCTGGTAAAGCAGGTTCAGCCAAGCGCTCGTGGTGAGTACGAGATTACTGATCTTAATCGACTCTATCTTGATGATGGCACGCTTGATGTTGTCACTCTTGGACGTGGCTTTGCATGGCTGGATACAGGAACCATGGAGTCTCTCTTTGAGGCATCAACCTTTGTTCGTACTGTTGAGACGGCACAAGGTCTTCCCGTAAGCGTTCCAGAAGAAATTGCTTTTGAGAACGGCTGGATTGACAGTTCAAAACTCATCGAATGTGCAGAACGCTACGGTAAATCTACATATGGTGAGCACCTTAAGAGTGTTGCAGAGGGACGTATTCTTCCTTCTGAAAAAGGGGAGTAATATGCGTATTCTTATTACTGGCTCTCATGGTCAGTTGGGCAATGAACTTAAGCGTCTTTTTGAGACCGGTGTTTCTGAAATTGGCCCTATTCCAGAGTTGTTTGTTGACCCAGACGTTGACTATACCGATGCAGACGAGCTTGATATTACCAGTTCAGAAGCGGTAAATACATGGTTTGACCAGCATGATCGTTATGACCTTGTTATTAACTGTGCTGCCGCAACAAATGTAGATGGCTGCGAAAGCAATTTTGAGATGGCCTTTGCGGTAAATGCCCTTGGTCCTATGAATCTTGCACGAGTTTGCAGTACTACGCAGACAAAGCTTGTTCAAGTATCTACAGACTATGTCTTTAGTGGTAAAGAAAGCTCGCCTCGTACAGAGCAAGATACTCCTTATCCTGTTTCTGCATATGGTCGTTCAAAATTGGCGGGAGAGGGACTTGCGCTTGCGGCAAATCCTCAAACGTTTGTAGTGAGAACGGCATGGCTTTACGGCTATGTTGGCAAGAACTTTGTGGCAACTATGCGAACCCTTGGCGCAAAGTATCCAGAGATTAGCGTTGTTGATGATCAGGTGGGTAATCCTACCAGCGCAAATGACCTAGCTCACGCAATCTTGTGCATTGCAGCCACTGAGAACTATGGCATCTACCATGCAACTAATGAAGGAACATGTTCATGGGCAGATTTTGCTGAGGCAATTATGGCTGGCAGCAATCTTGACTGTAAGGTTTGTAGGGTAACCTCTGTTCAGTGGAAAGAGATGCACCCAGAAAGCGCTTCTCGCCCTGCGTATTCATCTTTGGTAAACGGTCATCTTGAGAGTACCATAGGAAATTGTATGAGACCTTGGCAGGAGGCTCTTGCAACATATCTTTCGAAGGTAGAAAGAGGTTAGTGTGAAGACCTATTTAGTAACTGGTGGAGCTGGATTTATTGGATCTAACTTTATCCACTATATGCTTAGAAGAAATCAGGACATTCATATCTTGAACGTGGATGCTCTGACGTATGCAGGCAACCTTGAGAACCTCTCGGAATATGATCAAGATCCTCGCTATACCTTTGCCCATGTAGATATTAGGGATAAAGAGGCTCTGACGCAGCTGTTTGAGACCTATCATCCTGATTACGTTGTTAACTTTGCAGCGGAGAGCCACGTAGACCGTTCTATTGAAGATCCGGATGCCTTCGCTGATACTAACGTTATGGGTACTGTCGCTCTTCTGAGCGTTGCAGAGTCTTTCTGGAATGATGGCCAGGGCTCCTACGGAGACCACAGATACCTGCAGGTTTCTACTGATGAAGTCTACGGTTCACTTCCGCTTGATGATCCAGAGGCATTCTTCCGTGAGACCACACCATTGAGTCCTCATAGCCCTTACTCTGCATCTAAGGCTTCTGCAGATATGTTTGTAAATGCCTGGCATGATACGTACGGATTCCCAGCCGTAATCACCCGTTGCTCTAACAACTACGGCCCCTATCAGTTCCCCGAGAAGCTCATTCCTTTGATGATTGAGAATTGCTTGGAGCACAAGGCTCTTCCTGTTTATGGTGATGGACTGAATGTTCGTGACTGGCTCTATGTTGATGACCACTGCAAGGCAATTGCTATGGTTCTTGAGGGCGGCAAACTGGGCGAGGTTTATAACGTTGGCGGTCACAACGAGCGCAATAACCTCTACATTGTTAAGCGCATCATTAGTGAAGTTGCAAGAATCACCGGTGATACTCAGATTACTGAGAATCTGATTTCTTACGTTACTGATCGTAAGGGTCATGACCGCCGCTACGGTATTGCACCTGATAAGATTAAAGAAGAGCTTGGTTGGTATCCAGAAACTCCATTTGAAGAGGGCATTGTTACCACTATCAACTGGTATTTAGAGAACCGCGAGTGGGTTAAGAATGTAGTTTCCGGCGATTATCAGGATTACTACAAGAAGATGTATGAAGGTCGATAATAAAAAAGACACTTTATGATGTGACCCCCAAAAGTTAGATTTTTAGCGTAGCAGTTTATATGGCTGCTACGCTATTTTTATGCAGTCAAAAGTCTAAGCCTGTATTGTACTGGGCTTAACCACCCTAGTTATTAATTCTTTGTTCAAAATATTATTATACTTGTAAAAATTTGAACACAAGAGTATTATGACTGAAGTAAATTGGTTTGGAAGTTTATTTCGCAGTTAATTGGTCTTCATTTGGAGGAACCGTGGCACTGACAAAGAATGTGTTTTCTGTATTAAAAACCATTGCTCTTTCTGACGAGAAGCTCAATCAGAGGCAGCTTGCAGAAGAGACTGAGCTTTCTCTGGGTTCAGTTAATTCAGCAGTTAAAACGTTGGAGGACCAGGGACTCATTGATGACAGTCTTATTACTTCAAAGGGTCTTGAAGCTCTGAAACCTTATGAGGTTAAGAATGCCATTATTATGGCAGCTGGTCTGTCTTCTCGCTTTGCTCCTATTTCATATGAGAAGCCAAAGGGTGTCCTGAAGGTTCGTGGAGAAGTTCTGATCGAGCGCCAGATTCATCAGTTGCTTGAAGCTGGTATTACTGACATCACCGTTGTTGTGGGTTATAAGAAGGAGTACTTCTTCTATCTGGAGGAGAAGTATGGCGTCAAGATTGTTGTTAACCCAGATTATGCAACAAGAAATAACAACTCTACGCTTTGGTATGTGAAAGATCAGCTTGATAATACGTATATTTGCTCTTCTGATGATTACTTTACTCAGAATCCTTTTGAGCACTATGTCTATGAGGCCTATTACTCAGCAACGTATGTTGCAGGAGAGACTGATGAGTGGTGCCTTAAAGAGGGACGTGGTGGACGTATTACCGGCGTAGAAATTGGCGGTTCAAATTCTTGGATTATGCTGGGTCACGTCTATTTTGACAGGCAATTCTCAAAGAAGTTTGTAGACATTCTTGAGGCTGTCTACGACAAGCCAGAAACCGTTGATATGCTCTGGGAAGAGATTTACGTCCGTCATATCAAAGAGCTTTCCATGACCATTAGAAAGTATCCTGACGGTGTTATTTACGAGTTTGATTCCCTTGATGAGCTTCGTCAGTTTGACCCAGCATTTATTGAGAACATCGACTCAGAGATTTTTGACAACATTGTCTCGGTTCTTCATTGCCAGAAGAAGGATATCCACGGTTTCTATCCTCTAAAACAGGGACTTACCAATTTATCTGCTCACTTTATTGTGGGATATGGTGATGATGCTCAGGAGTATGTCTACAGGCATCCAGGTGTTGGTACCGAGAAACTCGTTGATCGTGCAGCTGAAGAGGCTGGTCTTCGACTTGCTCGTGAGCTGGGCCTAGACAACACCTTTATTTACGAGGACCAAAAAGAAGGTTGGAAGATTTCCAAGTTTGTGAAAAACGCTCAGAATCTTGATCCTCATAACCCTGAGCAGCTCAAGCGCGCAATGGAGATGGGTAATAAACTGCACCATAGCGGCGCCTCGCTCGATCGCTCTTTTGACTTTGTCAACGAGGGTCTTAATTACGAGAAACTCCTGCTTGAAGAGGGTCCTATTGAGATTCCTGGCTACTACGAGCTTCGCGAGAAGGTCCTGCGCTTGAAGAAGTTTGCAGACGCAGATCAGTATCCAATTGTTATTTCACACAATGATTTCTTCTATCTGAATTTCTTGATTGATGAGGCTGGTACGTACAGCCTTATTGACTGGGAATATGCAGGCATGTCAGATGAGGCAAATGACTTTGGTACTTTTACGGTTTGCTGCGAGCTTACTGACGATGAGGCAAATGCTGCTATTGATTACTACTTCGGACAAGAGGCAACTTTTGAGCAGCGCAGACACTTCTGGAGCTATGTAGTCTTTGCTGGTTGGTGCTGGTATTTGTGGTCTCTGGTTAAGGAAGCAGAGGGCGAGAACGTAGGCGAGTGGTTCTTTATTTATTATCGCTACGCTGCAAACAATATTGATCGTGTTCTTTCTTGGTACGAAGACGCTCAGAACTAAGAGCAAAAGGGGAAAACTATGTATTACGGTCTTTTAAGCGGTATTCTTTGGGCGGTTGATACCGTTATTCTTGGCGTTGCTCTTGGTATGAGTCCTTATGTTGATTCAGCTCAGGCGTCATTTGCCAGCGCATTCATGCACGATTTCTTTGCCGCTGCAGTTCTTTTAGTCATGATGGCTCAGAAAGGCAGACTTAAAGACACCCTTGAGGCAGCAAAAACAAAGAGTGGACGTGTAGTCATGCTTGGCGCACTCCTGGGTGGACCAATTGGTATGAGTGGTTACCTAGCTGCTATTAATACCATTGGACCTGGTTACACCGCTGCTATTTCAGCTTTCTATCCTGCAGTTGGTTCGGTTTTGGCATGGCTTTTGCTCAAAGAAAAGATGAACTTAAAGCAGGTTATTGCCCTTATTGTTGCTCTTGTTGGTGTCATGGTTATTGGTCTCTCAACTGCAGCAGGCGAGGGTAACGGAAACGTTCTTGTGGGTATCTTGGGTGTTGCTGCATGTGTCTTTGGCTGGGGCTCTGAGGCGGTAATTTTGGCCTGGGGTATGCAAGACGATGCTGTTGATAATGAGACCGCTCTTCAAATTAGGGAAACCACCTCTGCGTTTGCTTATGGTCTTCTCATCTTGCCATTGGCCGGTTCCGTTGATTTTGCTGCACAGGTTGCACTAACTCCTGCTAATGGCGTTGTCTTTATTGCTGCTCTTGCAGGTACCGCTTCATATCTCTTCTACTACAAGGCAATTGACGCCATCGGTGCTTCTCGCGGTATGGCACTGAACATTTCTTACTCTGCATGGTCGGTCATTTTTGCAGCTCTTGCAGGTATTATCCTGCCAGCAATTATGCCTGAAGCAATTCCATCTCCGCTGGTTGTAATTTGCTGCATTGTCATTATTGTAGGAACAGTTCTTTCTGCAACTCCAGACTGGAACGAGTTGCTCAAGAGAGATTAAAGCGATACAAATGATTGAATAACTTGGATATAAAAGTCTAAGTTAAAATTACCTCAGTTTTAGTAAATTAATTAGGCTTACTTTGAGAATTCAAGAACCGTTTCTTTTAATCTCCCGCGAAATACTTGATTTGTTTCGTCCGAGCTTACGAGCAATCTGGCTTATACTTTCATGATTTTTCCAGCAGATCATAATGTCTTCGCGCTCTTCAATGCTAAGATGGCTATAGTGACCCATGGGATTCCTTTCAATGAACGTTGTCGTAAGCGCCATTGTAGACCCATGGGTCACTACCTTCTCTTTTGTTGTTGCACTAGCAATGAGAATTCAAGAGTTATATATTGAGAGACATTTTATTTTTTAGGCATAAGTCTCCATGTATTTCCAGTTAGACTCCAGTTGTTAAAGTTTGTTGCATCACCGTTAATAACGAATTCGCGAAGCTCTGCATCGTGATTATTTTCTGAGATAGTTTCAAGATAGTAACGAGGACGATTCTCGCCCTCATAGGACTCATCAAGCGGTGTGGTGTAGTTAGAAAGCATTTGCTGGTCAGCGCCCATGTCCTTGAGCGTCTGGGCAAAAATGTCGTAGTGCCAGACAGGTGCATCAGAAACCTGCATTGGTTGAGCCGCCTCTTCAGCAGTTTGACCAGCAGGTTTATACATGATGACTGGGGCAGATGGCCGCTGAATATCGGTATCAGTCAAATACCATTCGCCGTGATCTGCGGTAATAATAAACGACGTGTTTTCATACACACCAAGGCGTTTAAGCTCAGCAATGTACTGTGCAACAATCCTATATGCGCCCATAGTCTGCTCTTCAACGTTTTGCTTGCTTGAATCGCTGGTAGGCTCAACATTGCGATCAAGAATGTAAGGTGGATGAGAACCAAGCAGGTGAATGAAACGGAATGAGCCATTTTGACCAGCACTGTCATCAATTGAGAGACCATAGTGCTGAAGCTCCTGATAATACTTGAGGTCATCCTCGGTATAAGGCTGTGAAGAGAGGTCAACCTCATCCATGTTGACTGGTTTGCGCATGCGCATATTGAGGTCCTCGGTGTAATACCAAAATCGAGGCTTAAACACCCAAGGCATATCTCTGCAGAACGCCGTCTTGTAGAGAATGCGCAGTGCACCAAGTACGTCAAGCTGGTTCTCTACGCCACGACCGCGAGGCTCGTGATAGTTAATTGTGCGATTATACATATAGTCCGTGTAGGCCCAATTAAAGTTATCAGTATAAAGTCCAACTGAATAGCCAAGTTGATTAACATTATTCAAATAATGACTATTATTTGACCAATTTTGAAAAAAATCACTAGCAGATTGTTCTGGCCGAATTCGATTTTCAAAGACCAGCGATGGAATGCCGTAGCGCGTTGGAATCATCGAGCCAACAGAGTTCCTGTACCAGGTAAAGCCGGTAAGAGGCGCAAATGTCTCTGGATGCTCATCGTAAAGCTTCTGGACAAAGGCGGTATCGGTGGTGTCCAGAACAAAGACCACGACGTTCTTCTTGGAAGAAACGTTGTAGAGGCCCTCGCGCGTTGCAATAACCTGCTGATGCTCGGCGTGGG
>CAUPCM010000041.1:0-9396 GCA_963509815.1 uncultured Atopobium sp.
AGGCTTGCCTCGCCAGCCTCAGCCAGAGCCATAAACTCAACAGAGGTGTCTCCACCAATCTGGCCGGAGTCTGCAACTACCTGGAGAGCCTTAAGGCGTGTACGGTCGCAAACGTTCTGGTAAGCAACCTTCTCCTGGTCATAGCACTCTTGCAGTGACTCTTGATTTGCCGAGAAGGAATAACCATCTTTCATAATGAACTCACGGCCACGCATAAGACCAAAGCGTGGACGACGCTCGTCACGGAACTTATCCTGAATCTGATAAAGCGTTACAGGAAGCTGCTTATAGCTCTTGAGCTCATTTCTAATGAGGTCTGTAAAGGTTTCCTCATGAGTTGGACCAAGAGCAAACTGACGATCATGGCGGTCATGCATGCGCATGAGCTCGTCTCCGTAGACGTCCCAACGACCAGACTCTTCCCAGAGCTCAGCGGGAGTCATAATAGGAACAAGAATCTCCTGAGCACCAATGCCGTCCATCTCATCGCGAATGATGGCCTCAATCTTTAAAAGAGAGCGCCATGCAAGTGGCAGATAAGAGTACAGACCAGCAGCGGTCTTTCTAATCATGCCAGCACGAAGGAGCAGGCGGTGACTTGCAAGTACAGCCTCAGCTGGGTCTTCTTTGAGCGTAGGTGCATACAAAGAAGACATGCGCATCCAGTGCTTCAAGATAGTTTCCTTTCAATATGAAGTAATACGTATAGTTTACTTATTTTTTGCCAAAACGATTCTCAATTTCGGCGAATAGCTCATCAACAATCTTATCTTCAGGCACTTTTCTAATAGGATTGCCGTTTTCAAACAACACTGCCTGACCTTTGCCACAGGCAACGCCAAGGTCAACGCCCCTAGCCTCACCAGGTCCGTTAACAACGCACCCCATGACTGCTACAGAAATTGGAGCACGAACGCCATCCAGACGCTTGGTAACTTCTTCTGCAATAGGAATCATGTCAACGCCACACCTGCCGCACGTAGGACAGCTTACCAGCTCTGGCTTAATGCGACGCATGCCAAGAGCCGCAAGAAGCTCCCATGCCACATGAACTTCTTCTACAGGATCGGCTGTCAGAGACAGACGCATGGTATCGCCAATACCGCTCTCAAGCAGAATACCAACTGCGGCAGAATTCTTTACGGTTCCCTGCCTCAGAGCTCCAGCCTCTGTAACACCTACATGCAGAGGAATCTGTGGAAGCTCTTTAGAAAGCGCGCGATAGACCGCAAGCGTAGTGGGAACATCGTGAGCCTTTGCAGACAAGACAATATCCTCAAAACCGCGAGAAGAAAAATGCTCTACAAATGACTTTGACGACGCCACGAGTTTCTCGACAAGAGTCATATCTTGTCTTGTATCAAATTCTTTAGCAAGAGAGCCAGCATTGACGCCAATTCTGATAGGAATGTGGGCCTCTTTAGCTGCATCAATAACAGCGTCCACACGTTCCATAGAGCCAATGTTGCCTGGATTAATACGAAGTGCAGCAGCGCCTCGCTTTGCAGCTTCAAGCGCAAGCTTGTAGTCAAAATGAATATCGGCAACAACAGGAAGTGGAGAGTATTTGCAGATCTCTTCAAAGCCATCAAGTGCCTTTGCGTCAGGAATTGCTACACGAATAATCTCGCACCCTGCCTCTGCAAGCTCCTTAATCTGGTGGAGCGTAGCATCTGGATCATCAGTTTTGGTGGTACACATAGACTGAACAGAAACGGGGGCACCACCGCCAACCTGGACGGATCCAACCATAACGGGATGAGTTTTTGTGCGAGCAATCTCAGACATAAAATCACTACCTAAAAAGTAAATGCAGAATATCGTTTCGGAGCGCTACAACAAACACAAACAGGAAAAATGCCAGTCCAATGTAAGACAAAATATTTTGAACTTTGATAGACAGAGGCTTTCTGATAATCACCTGAATTACCTCAATCAGAATCTTTCCGCCATCAAGAGGAGGAATAGGTAAAAGATTCATGAATCCAAGTGACATGGAAATAGCTGCTACCAGCATAATAAGGGTCGAGAAACCCTCTGCAGCAGCTTCTGATGCCATTACAGAAATTCCTACAACAGAAGACGACTGATTGAGAACTTCCATGGTCTGCGTTGGGATGAGCAGTCTGAGGGCAAACTGACCAACCTGCGCGGCATACGATACAGCTGCAGCTGATGCGTCAATAAACGAGAAATGATAGGTGGTCATGACAGGTGTCACGCCGATGATTTTATCGTCAGGACGCAAAACAGGTTTAATGGTAGTTTCAAGCTGAATGCCATTGCGCTCATACGTGACTGGGATATCCTTGCCACCGGCAGACATTGCATCCTTGATAGCAGCAGTAAGGTCTTCCCAGGTATGTACCTCTACCTTGTTAAAGGTAAGAATGGTGTCTCCGGGAGTAAGACCTGAAATAGCAGCAAGAGAGCCAGATTCAACAGAGCCCAGCTGAGCCTTGTTTTGAGCAGCTGGAATGCCAACAAACATCAAAGAGCCAACCACCAACACAAAAGCCAGCACTATGTTGACCAAGGGTCCGCCCAAAATCATGAGCAGGCGCTTAGGAACATTTACACCAACATAGGTATGTGCCTTTTCTTGAGCAAAGAAATCCTCAGCGGACATCTGAGGAACACGAGGCTCCCCTGCTGCTGTAGAGCCTTCAAGCTCAAAATTGTGACCGCGATCATACTCACAGCGAAGCTCAGCATTTCTCGCAAGCGTCTGAAACGTGGTGTGCGCTAGCTCATCTGACTCTTTGACAAGCTCAATGGATCCCCAGTCTGCAAGGGTGTACAGCAGATTGTAGGCGCGCTCATCCTCACAGTTTAGCTTTGCCGCAAGAGCACCAACCTCAAGTGAACCCGCCTCTTGAACGCTCATCAGAGCTTGTGGAAGCAGCTCATCGAGCTCGCCTTCCATGCCGCAGATGCGCGTATAGCCACCAAAAAGAAGTGGCGTTACACCAACCTCGGTACCGTATTTTTTGCTCTTATGAGAAAGCTTGTACTTGAACGGCATGCCCAAGAAAAACTCAGTTACACGGACGCCACACAGGCGAGCCATACCGTAATGACCAGCCTCGTGAACAAATACAAGGAGCGAGAGGACCAAGAGTCCCCAAAAAATTGGTGAAAGAATAGCTAACAAATTCACAAAATTCCTATCCCACAAAAGAACGGGCTAAAGCTCGTGCCTCTGCGTCTACAAGCGTCAATTGTTGAAGGTCTTCTACCCTTTGAACTTCAGAGGCATTCATAGTCTCTGCAACAATGCGCTCAATATCAAGAAATGAACATCTTCCTCGTCTAAATGCATGGTTAGCAACTTCATTAGCTGCATTCATAATGCAAGGAAGCGTTCCACCAACAGTTCCTGCATGACGAGCAAGAGCTAGGCATCCAAAGGTTTTCTCGTCAGCATAATCGCCTGTGAGAGGAGCGGTTTCTTGCCACTCAACCGGCTGAGCAATTGCTGGCCAACGATGTGGGTAGCTCAGCGCAAACTGGATAGGCAGCCTCATATCAGAGGCTCCGAGCTGCGCTTTAACAGAGCCGTCTATAAACTCAACCATAGAATGAATGCGACTCTGGCGATGTACCAGCACTTCGAGCTTATCCATTGGAGTGTCAAAGAGGTGATGAGCCTCAATGAGCTCGAGGCCCTTATTCATGAGCGTGGCGCAATCGATGGTAATCTTGGCACCCATCTTCCAGGTTGGATGTGCCAAGGCGTCGTCGACTGTAACGTGTTTGAGCTGCTCGCGAGAATATCCAAAGAACGGACCACCAGAGCAGGTAAGCCAAATCCTCTGGATATCAGCGGGGTTCTCGCCAATAAGGCACTGGAAGATGGCACTGTGCTCAGAATCAACGGGGATGAGCTGACCAGGCTTGACCAGAGGCATCAGAAGATCTCCGCCAACAATAATTGATTCCTTGTTAGCGTAAGCAAGCACTTTGCCAGCCTTCACAGCGGCCAGACCAGCGTAAATGCCGGCCTCTCCCACCACTTCATTAACTACGCAGTCAACCTCATCCAGCTCAGCAAGCGCCTGAACGGCCTCAGGGCCAAAGCTTGCTTTGCAGCCTTGGGGTAAGCTGTCGAGAAGAGCGTTGCCCTTGACACTTGCATCGGCAAAGGCAACGTATTTGCAGTTGAACTCAGCTGCTGCCTTCACGGCAAACTCAACCGACGACCTCACCGCAAGGGCTGCAACCTCCACCTTTTGCGGGAAATGACGGCATACATCAAGCGTCTGCATACCCACAGAACCCGAAGCTCCAAGGACAGCAACACGCAGAGGCTCATGCCTTACAGCACGAGGCGCGGTATCTTCAAAAATGCTCAAAACCTATGCTCCAAACGGCAGCGCAATAGGTAGCTTGACCTGGCTAAAGAGCACGGCAAGCTGGAAGAGAAGAAACGCCGCCATAGTTCCAAAAATCATCGAATCGGTTCTATCAAGTAGGCCACCATGACCAGGCATAATTGAACCAGAATCCTTGAGACCTACTCCTCGCTTAATACGAGACTCAAAGAGGTCTCCCACAACGGAGAAAATACCCTCAGTTACGCCAAAGAGCAGCGCAAACAGTGGATTCATATCAATTGCACCAAACACGGCAATCAAGAACCACACCAGCATTGAGCCTAAAAGGCCACCGTAGAAGCCTTCCCAGCTCTTATTTGGAGAAATTCTTGGTGCCAGTTTATGCTTGCCAAATTTAGATCCAAACAAATACGCAAAAGAATCGTTAGCCCACACAGAGAGCATGACGGCAAGCGTGATCCAAGGAATAGAAAAACTAGGCTCTGTGGACCTCAGAAGCACTACCGTTGAAAGTGAGAGTGACGTATACAGAGGTCCAAAGGCCGTAACCGCCACGTCTGCAAGGTTTGCTCGCGGAGTAAAGACATACCAAAGACCACAAAGGATAATCAAAAGCAGGGAGAATGCCAGCGGAAAAACGTGACCAAAATACGCAATTATGGGGAAAATAAGCGAGAAAACAAGGCCAAGAGGCTCGTTTGGCATACGTCCGCCCATGCGACAAATGTGGAAAAACTCAGAGCAACACAGCCATCCCATACCAGCAATCAAAACAATGGTGGCTTCTTTGCCAACAAACAGTGCAGCAAGCACAATAGCTGCGTAAACTACGCCAGACAGAGTTCTTGTCAAAAGCTTCTCGGTAACGCCACGAACTCGCTGACCCATAAGGTTACCAGCGGCTCGTTGCAGCTCTTTAATTGAGCGACGAATCTCCAGCTTTTCAATCTGTCTGTCAATTCCAACGCTACCTGTTTCTTCAGGATTAGGCTGAGCATCAGCAGGAATCCTAGAGGTAGGCCTTCTGGAATCGCGCGTATTGTCCACCACTATTTCACTCCTCCGAATCGCCTTTCGCGACCCTGATAGTCCTTAATGGCGCGCAAAAAATCCCACTTAGAGAAGTCAGGCCAGTAAGTTTGCGTAACATACAGCTCCGAGTAAGCCAGCTGCCATAGCAAATAGTTAGAAAGCCTCAGCTCTCCTGACGTACGAATCAACAGATCTGGATCAGGAAGACCTGCCGTATAGAGGTTCTTCTCAAAATCTGCTGGAGTCACCAAGTCAGCGGACACGGTGCCCTCAGCAATTTGATGAGCGAGAAGAACAGCTGCCCTGGTTAGCTCTGCACGAGAGCCATAGTTAACAGCAAGCGCAAACGTCATGCCGGTGTTTTGCGCAGTCTCATCAAGTCCGCGCTGGAAGGTCTTACGGGTCTTCTCTGGCAAAGCCTCAAGGTCACCAAAGAAACGCAGCTTAACGTTCTCTTGGTGAAATAGTGGAAGTTCTTTAAGAAGCGTCTCTGCAAACAGACGCATGAGCAAGTCAACCTCACGTTGAGGACGTTTCCAGTTTTCTGTGGAGAATGCATAAACTGACAGAACGTCCAATCCAAGACGCACACTTGTAGTAACAGCCTCACGCAAAGAAAGAACACCGGCCTTATGACCTTCGGTTCTGTCAAGTCCACGAGCCGTAGCCCATCTACCGTTTCCATCCATAATGATGGAAACGTGAGACGGAATAGTTTCTAAATTGATATCAGAAAGACTGATATCTTCTGGTGCGTCAGAGAAATACTGGACGAGCTTGTCTGTATCAAACTGCACTTAAATCTCCATGATTTCTGAAGTCTTGGTCTTAAGAAGAGACTCAATCTGTGCAATATAGGTATCGGTCAACTTCTGAATACCGTTCTTCTCGCGCTTCTGATCGTCCTCAGACAGCTCCTCATCGCGCTCAATCTTGCCATTAACGTCACGACGGACGTTACGAACAGCTACGCGAGCTTCCTCAGCAATCTGAGAGCACTCTTTAGCAAGCTCACGACGGCGCTCCTCGGTTGGCATTGGGAAAGGAAGCCTAATAGCAGAGCCATCATTAGATGGAGTAATACCAAGGTCAGAAGTCTCAATGGCCTTCTCGATGCTCTTTAGAGCAGTCTTATCCCATGGCTCAACAAGCAGCATAGATGCCTCAGGAACCTTGATAGCTGCAAGCTGAGAAATTGGGGTTGGCTGGCCATAGTAGTCTACCTTGATGTGATCAAGCGCATGCGGATTTGCGCGACCAGTACGAACACGACCAAAGTTATTCTTAAGTGCCTCGATGCACTTCTCCATAGACTGCTTAGCTTTATCAGAATGAACGCTCATTAGTCCTCCTCAACGACAGTGGTACCGACTTCTTCTCCGGAAATTGCCTTCATGAAAACGCCTTCAGACTGCATGTCAAATACAAGAATTGGCATCTTATTGTCTTTGCACAGCGCAATTGCTGCAGCGTCCATAACCTTAAGTTCTTTAGCGAGAACATCTTTGTAGGTGACAGTGTCAAACTTAACTGCATCTGCATGAGTAACTGGATCGCAGTCGTAAATACCATCTACCTTTGTTGCCTTCATCAGAGCCTCAGCACCAATCTCGCAAGCGCGAAGAGCTGCAGCCGTATCAGTGGTGAAGTAAGGGTTACCGGTACCTGCCGCAAAGATAACAATACGACCCTTCTCAAGGTGCCTGATAGCACGACGACGAATATAAGGCTCAGCAACCTGAGCCATGGAAATTGCACTCATAACACGGCAATCCATGCCGTTGCGCTCAAAACAATCCTGAAGCGAGAGAGCGTTGATTACTGTTGCAAGCATGCCCATATTATCGCCCTGGGCACGATCCATGCCAGCAGCTGCCTGAGAAACGCCTCTAAAGATGTTTCCGCCGCCAACAACAATGGCAACCTGAACGCCAGACTCCCAGACAGGCTTAATTTCTTTAGCAAGCATTTCTGGAATTGAAGGGTCAATACCAAAGGATTGCTCACCCATCAATGCTTCACCAGAAAGCTTTAAAAGTACTCTTTTGTATTTAGCTGAAGACAAAGCTTCCTCGCTCTCTCCGTTTGCCATAGTTGTAATAATTTTAACAAACGACACCGTAAGTTTTGCAGGAATCACGGTAAAAAAAGAGCCGGTTGAAGACAACCGGCTCAAAATAATTAAAGTAAAAAGTCTTACTCTTCACCAAAAGCAAAACGTACGAAGCTGACAATCTTAACCTCGTCGTCAACCTTCTTGGAGAGCAGCTTTGCGTACTCAGAAATGGTCATATCTGGGTCCTTAACAAATGCCTGCTCAGTAAGGACGTACTCCTTGTAGTACTTCTCGAGACGACCATAAGCCATCTTCTCCTGAATAGCCTCAGGCTTACCGGACTCAGCAGCCTGTGCCTTGTAAATGGAGAGCTCGTGATCAACGATGTCCTGTGGAACATCCTCACGGCGAGCAGCAACTGGAGCAGCTGCAGCTACCTGCATTGCAACGTCGTGTGCAAAGTTCTTGAAGTCCTGAGACTCAGCGGTCTCTGGCTTGTTGAACTCAAAGGTAACAATGTCAGCAAGCTTGCCACCAAGGTGGATGTAGCTAGCAAGAGCACCGTTTGCAGCCTCAACACGCTGGAAACGAAGAACACGCATGTTCTCGCCGATGTTGTGGATCTTATCGGTGATTGCCTCGTCAACGGTCTCGTCGCCAAGCTTAGCAGTCTTGAGCTCCTCAACGTCAGCTGGGTTGCTCTCAACGACAACTGCAGCAAGATCGCCAGCAAAGCCGGTGAACTGTGGGTTAGTACCAACAAAGTCAGTCTCGCAGGAGAGCTCGAGGATTGCGCCAGTCTTGCCGTCTGGGCTGATGAAGGTAGCAATGGTACCCTCGTTGGTGTCGCGGCCAGCGCGCTTGACTGCCTTAGCAACGCCCATAGTACGAAGAATATCTACTGCCTTCTCAATATCACCCTCAGCCTCGACGAGTGCCTTCTTGCACTCCATCATAGGAGAGCTGGTCATATCACGAAGCTGCTTAACAAGTGCTGCGGTAATCTCTGCCATGTTTTCCTCCCAAAAATCTACTGAATAACTAAATTATTTAACCCGTTGCTAAGAGTTACTCAGCAGCTGGGATCTCGGACTCAGCGCCCATCTCTTCAGCAGAAATCTGCTCCTTGCCGCTACCTGCAAGAATTGCGTCTGCAGCAAGCTGGCACATAAGAGAAATGGAACGAATAGCATCGTCATTTGCAGGAATGCCGTAATCAACAACATCTGGATCAGAGTTGGTGTCAAGCAGGGAGACAACTGGAATGTGAAGACGGTTTGCCTCACGGATTGCGTTCTCTTCACGCTTGGAATCAACAACAAAGAGAGCCTGTGGAAGAGAAGTCATATCACGGACGCCACCGAGGTTAAGCTGAAGCTTCAGAAGCTCCTTGTTCTTAAGAGCCTGCTCCTTCTTAGGAAGAGTTGCCATACGGCCATCCTCTACCATTGCCTCAAGCTCCTCAAGGCGCTTGATGCGGGAACGCATGGTGACAAAGTTGGTGAGCATACCGCCAAGCCAACGCTGGTTGATGTAAGGCATGTTTGCACGAGCTGCCTCAGTAGCGATTGGCTCCTGAGCCTGCTTCTTGGTGCCGACGAAGAGAACGCGGCCACCCTTAGATGCAACATTCTTCAGGAAAGTGTAAGCAGCGTCTGCGCCAAGCATGGTCTGCTTAAGGTCAAGAATGTAAATGCCGTTGCGCTCACCAAAGATGTATGGCTTCATCTTAGGGTTCCAACGACGAGTCTGGTGACCATAGTGGCAACCAGCATCCAGAAGAGTCTGAATAGTAATCTTTGCAGCCATTTTTACCTCCATTGGTTGTTCCTCCGTACGAGTTCAAGCCTTGTTAAAACCACCCAACACCTGGCTTAGCGTTAGGCACCACGGCAAACAAGTAGTCGTACGTGCGATTTTGTGCTGTTTGGTAACAGCATGTTGTGCTTCTACACAACTTTTGAAAGTATA
>CAUPCM010000042.1:0-9315 GCA_963509815.1 uncultured Atopobium sp.
GCCTGAGTAAAGCCAAAGAGCAGGCAAGCTGCGTAGGTGTTCAGAGGCTTCCACTTACCAAAGATAACCGCTGCCAGTGCAATAAAGCCCTGACCAGAAATAGCCGTCTGAGTAAACTGGGAAATAATTGCCAGCGTTACAGATGCGCCGCCAAATCCTGCAAGCACACCAGAAACAATAACGCAGAGGTAGCGAGTCTTACGAACGCTAATGCCCAGCGTCTCGGCTGCGTGTGGGTGCTCGCCAACGGAGCGAATACGCAGGCCCCACTTGGTGCGGTAGAGCACAAACCAGACGAGAAGGGCGGTCAAAAGTGCAAGGACCACGGTAATGTCTACGTTCAAGCTGGAATAAGGAGTGTCGTTAAAGGCGCCCTCGCCAAAGAGCTTTGGCAGCTTGTTGACAGCTGGAGACATTGCAGCACCATCAAACAAAAGACGACAGGCAAACAGTGCAATACCAGGTGCCAGCAGGTTAATAGCAACACCAGAGACGGTCTGGTCAGCGTTAAATGTAATGGATGCCATGGCGTGCAGAAGAGCAATAAGGCCGCCTGCAATACCTGCGCAAAGGAAGCCAATCCAAGGGTTTCCGGTGAGGTAGCTGCCTGCAACACCTGCAAAAGCACCAACGCCCATCATGCCCTCAATACCAATGTTGACAACACCGGAGCGCTCGGAGACAACGCCGCCCAGAGCACCAAAAATAAGAGGTGTTGAGTACATGAGGGTAACGGAAACAAGAAGAATCAGGTTAGTGAGCATTGTTTGCCTCCTCCTGAGATGGGTCGGACGCATCACTCACTTGAGCAGCAAGCTTTGCCTCTTCTTCCTTAGCCTTCTGGGCACGCTTGTGATCAAGACGGTCGGCAAGCATTGGAATAACGCCACCCAGAGCCATAAAGAACACGATGGTACCAATAACAATGTTGATAATCTCGGAAGGTGCACCAACAACCTGCTGAACAGTCTGGCCACCATAAAGAAGACCAGCAAACAGGAAGGATGCAGGAATACATGCCACAGGATTGCAGTTGGCGATAAACGCAACGGATAGACCGTTAAAGCCGTTGTTCTCAAATGCTGCCAGCGTTGCAATACTGTGAGGAGCAATACCAGTGATAGTCAGAGCACCTGCAAGTCCGCAGAGTGCACCAGAAATAGCCATGCAAAGTGTGAGGTTCTTCTTAACGTTGATGCCGGTAAACTGTGCAGCGTCGCGGTTAAAACCAACAGCGCGCATCTCATAACCAACCTTGGTGCGCATAAGCAGCCAGCCAATGAAGATAGCTGCAAAAATAGCAACAACAATACCAATGTTTACATCGGTGCGCATAATAGCGTCACCAATAACAGGGATATTGCGAATTGCCTCGGCGCCGTCCTCGGAATTCTTCATGCCATAGAACAGCGTGGTGTAACCGGACTCGTTAATGGAGTATGAAGATGTTGAGTTTGGCTGGTGGAACTGTGGAAGAGAAACCACAAAGTTGCAGAGGTAGAGGCTGATCCAGTTAAACATGATGCTGGTAATAACCTCGTTGATGCCAAACTGGGCTTTAAGCCATCCAATGATGGCGCCAATACCTGCTCCGCCTGCGGTGCCCACCAAAACAACTACAGGAATCTGCAGTACAGGAGGAAGGTCAAGGCTATAGCCAACAATAACGGCCAGGATAGTACCAACAATGTACTGACCCTCAGCGCCAATGTTAAAGAGGCCAACACGGAATGCAAAGGCAACGGCAATACCCGTAAAGAGCAGAGGTGTTGCCTTAATAATGACGTTAGAAATGTATTTTGGCTTACCTACCATGCCGCCAATAAGTGCCTCAAACGAGCTGATAGGATCATAACCTGCAACAACCAAAATAATAGAAGCAACCAACAGGCCAACAAAAATAGCAACAATTGCTGACGTAATGGGCTTTCTCATTATCTTTGTAAGCGTACTCACTCGGCGTCACCTCCTGCCATCAGCAGGCCAGCCTGCTCTTCAGTGATAGTACCTTGGTCAAACTCGCCAACATTCTTGCCAGCGTAAATAATTGCCATCTTATCGGCAACGTCCATAATCTCGTCCAGCTCAAAGGAAATCAGCAAAATTGCTGCTCCACGGTCCCTCTCGCGAATCAGCGCTTTGTGGACAAACTCAATAGCACCAACATCAAGGCCGCGGGTTGGCTGAATAGCAATAAGGACGTCTGGGTTGGAAGAGACCTCGCGGGCGATAATAACCTTCTGCTGGTTGCCGCCGGAAAGTCCCACTGCCTGATGCTCTGCGCACTCTGCCGGACGAATATCAAACTCATCAATGAGCTTCTGAGAGAATTCTTTGATCTTTTCCAGGTCAAGTGCAATACCCTTGCCAAAGGTTTCCTCGTTGTGGCGCTCAAGCACCATGTTCTCGGCAACCGTAAAGGGCAGAACCAGACCCCAGCGATGGCGGTCTGAAGGAATAGTCGCAACTGCGTGGTCAATAACCGTCTTAGGGGTTGTTCCCTGAATCTCTTCACCCTTGACAGAAATGGTGCCCGACTCAGGTTTGACCAATGCGTTTATGGCATCGGCAAGTTCTTTCTGGCCGTTGCCGTCAATGCCTGCAAGACCAACAATCTCGCCGGCACGAATATCCAAATTAAAGCCGTTTACCTGCTCAATACCGCGCTCGTCCTTGACGTGGAGGTCTTTGATTGAAAGAACAACCTCACCAGGAGTTGCTGGCTTCTTTTCTACATGCAGGTTAACGTTTCTACCCACCATAAGTGTTGCAAGCTCAGTCTCGGATGTCTTGGAGACATCAACGGTGCTCATGTACTTGCCGCGACGAATAATGGTGCACTCGTCAGCGGAAGACATAATCTCTTTAAGCTTGTGAGTAATAACAATGATGGTTTTACCCTTGCTTACCAGGTCATGCATAATCTGGATAAGCTTCTCAATCTCCTGCGGCGTAAGAACTGCCGTAGGCTCATCAAGAATCAGAATCTCTGCGCCGCGATACAGGGCCTTCAAGATCTCAACGCGCTGCTGCATACCAACAGAAATGTCTTCAATCTTGGCGTCAGGATCTACGTCAAAGCCGTATTCCTCAACAATCTCCAGGACCTTCTCGCGAGCTCGCTTTGGATCAAGGACGCCACCAGCCTTGGTGACCTCGTTGCCCAAAACAATATTTTCTGTAACAGTAAAGTTCTCAACCAACATAAAGTGCTGGTGAACCATACCAATGCCGTGAGCGATAGCATCGTTTGGGCCAGAAATGGATACGCGCTCTCCGTTGAGGTAAACATCTCCCTCATCCGCAGAATACAGGCCATACAGTACGTTCATAAGCGTACTTTTACCTGCGCCGTTCTCTCCTAAAATGGCGTGGACAGTTTGCTTGCGCACGTTAAGGTCTACGGCGTCAAGAGCTTTAAACGATCCAAAAACTTTGGTAATGCCATGCATCTGAACAGCGTAATCCGAACTGACTTCCACGAGCCACCTCCTTTACACACTTGCTAGAGGTGAGGAGTGCCAAAAAGCACTCCTCACCAGCAAATCCAAACTCATCAGCCTTTGGGCACGTCAGAGGACAAAAGCCATCTGGCGAGAAACCCTAAGGCTTAGAAACTAAGTCAGAGCTTAGCTCAAAGACTTAACAAACTTGTCCAGGTCGTCCTTGCTTGCAGGAGGAACAACGGAGCCAGCCTTGATCTTGTCGAGAAGGTCAGTAGCTGCCTTGTAGGTGTCCTCGCCCATGAGGTGGTGATCCTCAGCAATTCCGACAGCGTCCTCGGAAGCGCCCAGGGAAACAGTAGTGCCACCCTTCTGGCCGTCCTTCAGGATCTTCTCGGAAATCTCAACGATAGCAACGTTAACGCGCTTAAGAGCGGAGGTCAGAACGTTCTCTGGAGCAAGATATGCCTGGTCACGGTCAACGCCGATAGCAAGCTTGTTTGCGTCCTTAGCTGCCTCAATAACGCCGGTTCCTACGCCGCCTGCAGCGTGGAAGACAACGTCGCAACCATCGGAGTACATGGAGTTAGCAATAGCCTTGCCCTTTGCAGCATCGGAGAAGGACTCTGCATACTGTGCAGAAACCTCAACGTTAGTGTTGTTCTCCTTGTTTGCAAAAGCAACGCCGCCGCGGTAACCATACTCAAACTGGTCGATAAGTGTGGAAGAAATGCCGCCAACAAAGCCAACCTTGCCGGTCTTTGTAGTACGAGCGGCAATGTAGCCAACAACAAAAGAAGGCTCCTGAGCGCGGAACATAACACCAGTGAAGTTAGCAACCTGAGAATCGTTACCGTTGTCGATAATGGCAAACTGGGTGTTTGGATTGTCCTTAGCAGCCTTAAGGGTTGCGTCTGCCATAGCAAAGCCAACACCCCAAACAAGGTCGGACTCAGCGTCAACAGCCTTATCAAGGTTGGTTGCGTAGTCGGAATCCTGCTTGGACTCAAGGTAGCTGACATCCCAGCCGTTCTTGTCCTTCAGCTCGGTCATGCCCTCCCAAGCGGACTGGTTAAAGGACTGGTCGTTAACACCACCAGTATCGGTAACCATGGTGAGCTTCTTTTTCTTCTCACCTGATGCCTTCTGGCCGCCGTCGTCCTTCTTCTGGTTGCAGCCTGCAAGACCTGCGAGTGCTGCAAGTACGCCAGCGCCGGTTGCGCCAGTCACAAAACTACGACGAGAAACGTTCTTGTTCATTCCGTGCTCTCCTTACCTCATGTGGCGGGAACGTCCAGCTTGTGTGCTGGATCTTTATGAGAAGTTGACCAAACTTCCCTAACTTAAGCGGAAAATCCGCATGGTTCCAAAACAAATAGTAATGACAAGCTGCTGATCTGCGATGCCTTGCGCAACAAACGCTTTAAGCAACAACAGAAAGAGCAACCTCCATCATCTGTGTGAAGCTAGTCTGACGCTCCTCAGCAGTAAGTGCTTCTCCTGTAAGAGGCAGGTCAGAGATAGTTAGCAGCGTAAGCGCATGCTTATGAGCGTGCATGGCGTTGAGATACAGGGCTGCCGACTCCATCTCAACGGCAAGAACATCCATGCTTGCCCATTTTGGAAGCGAGTTGTCTACGGTATAGAACACGTCGCTTGCCAGGATATTACCAACGCGAACGGGATAACCCAGCTTCTCTGCACCAGCAACAGCCTTGCTCAACAGGCCAAAGTCTGCAGTAGGTGCAATAGTTCCAGGCATTCCGTACTGTGATGGATAATTAGAATCAGTGCTGGAAGACATGCCAATAACAATGTCTCTGAGCTTTACCTCAGGAGCAAGGCCGCCAGCGCTACCAATGCGGAGAATGTTATCTACTCCATAGAAATTAAAGAGCTCGTAAGAATAAATACCAATGGAAGGCATACCCATACCAGAACCCATAACGGAGACTGGCTGTCCCTTGTAGGTACCGGTGTAACCAAACATATTGCGAACGGTGTTGAACTGCTCAACGTTCTCCAGATACGTGTCTGCAAGAAGCTTTGCGCGCAGAGGATCGCCTGGCATGAGGACGGTCTTAGCAATCTGGCCCTCAACAGCAGCGTTATGGGGAGTTGGGGTAGTAGCCATTAGTTCTCCTTAAGAATCTCTGACAGGTGAGAAGTTCCAACACCAAGTTGCTCAACACCAAAATAATCAAGGATTGTCTCGGCCATATCGGCAAATGTGGTGGTTGTACCAAGGTTAGTGTTTGGCTTGACCTTTGGACCCGTGATAAGCAGTGGCACGTACTCACGAGAGTGATCAGTAGATGGCGTTACCGGATCGCAGCCATGATCTGCGGTAATAATAAACAGGTCATCCTCACGAAGACCCTCAATAATCTGAGGAATGCGCTCGTCAAAGTAAGAAAGAGCGTTGGAGTATCCCACAGGATCGTTGCGGTGACCGTAAATCATGTCTGTATCAACAAGGTTGGTGAAGCACAAGCCGTTGAAGTCTTTGCTGGTAGCCTCAATTGTCTTCTGAATACCGTCTGCGTTGCAGGTGGTGAACTCAAACTCAGTCATGCCGCGGTGAGCAAAGATGTCATAAATCTTGCCAATAGAAAGAACATCAAAGCCGTTCTCTTTAAGGCGATCAAGCATGGTTGGGCCCGTTGGCTCAAGCGAGAAGTCATGACGGCGAGAAGTGCGCTGGTATGGCCACTCCCCCTCAAAAGGACGAGCAATAACGCGAGCAACACCATGCTCACCCTGTAGAATCTCGCGCGCAATGCGGCAATACTCATAGAGTTTCTCGGGACTTACCACGTCCTCATGAGCAGCAATCTGGAAAACAGAATCCGCTGAGGTGTAGACAATCAGAGCACCAGTCTCTACGTGCTCTTTACCAAAGTCTCTAATAACATCGGTTCCGGAGTAAGGCTTGTTGCAGAGAACCTTGCGGCCCGTCTTCTGCTCAAACTCCTCAATGACCTCCTGTGGGAAGCCATCAGGATAGGTTGGGAACTTCTTTGGAGAAATGACGCCTGCCATCTCCCAGTGACCAACCGTAGTGTCTTTACCAGCGGATTTCTCCTGCATGCGAGCATATGCGCCCTCAGGAGACTCAATTGGCTTCAGGTCAACGTCGTAAACGGTATCAAGCGCTCCATCGATATTAAGAAGGCCCAACTTTGTCATATTTGGGATGTTAAGAACGCCGCTTGTTGCGCATGCACAAAGGGTATTGCTACCCTCGTCTCCGTATGCCGCTGCATCAGGCTCTTCGCCGATGCCAAAACTATCAAGAACAACTACAAAAACACGTTTAGGCATACTACCTCCTAAAACGCCCGAAACAAGCATTTGCGCACGATGCGTACGCGAACTAACTTATGTGGACGAGTCATTACTATTCATTAAATATATTATTACAGTTGCATAACGCCGACGCCCAATTTAGAGAGATTTTCACGATACAACCGTTTGCAGATACTAAAATTCTGTAAACGGTACGCAGCAAATGCTTAGAAAAATCAAGCAGGTAAAACCAATGTCGCGAGAAAATCCTTGTGCTCACCTAGGAAAAATTTAATGAATTCATTCTTTACAGACTCTAGCTGCTGTCTTATCGTTGTCCAAAGCAAGATTTAAGCACTAGCTTAAATAAGATAAGCACCTGTTTAGAAGTTTTATATAAGCACCTGTTTAGTCGGATTCTATTTTTGCTGCTAGGAGGTCTGATGCTCACCAATCGAGAACAGATGATTTTCAACTGGATTAAAGAGCAGCCTTCCATTACTCAGAAGGAAATTGCAGAGCGCGCAGGTATCTCGCGTTCTTCTGTTTCGGTTCATATCTCAAACCTCACTGCAAAGGGCGCAATTCTGGGCCGCCGCTACATTCTGAGCGAGCGCCCCTACTTTATTGTGATTGGTGCTGCCAACATGGATATTGCTGGTCGCCCAGACGCTTCCCTTGTGGCAGGAGATTCAAACCCTGGCAGGGTCACCATGTCCTTTGGTGGTGTTGGCAGAAATGTTGCACACAACCTGGCCCTTCTCGACAGCGACGTTCGTCTGCTCACCGCCTTTGGCGAGGACTATCGCGCACGCGAGCTCAAAGAGGGTTGCCTGGATTGTGGCATCGACATCGACGCATCTATTACTGTGCCAGGTGCTTCTACTTCCACCTACCTCTTCATCATGGACGAGCACGGTGAAATGCAGGAAGCCATCAATGACATGCAGATTTACGAGTATGTCACCCCTGAGCGTATCGAGGAGCGCCTGGACGTTATCCAGCACGCCGCAGCTTGCGTGATTGACACCAACCTGCCTCAGCAGACCATCGAGTTCATTGCCAAGAACGTGACCTGCCCCATCTTCTGCGATCCTGTTTCTTCCATCAAGGCACAGAAGCTCAAGAGGGTTCTGGGCAAGATTCACACGCTCAAGCCAAATCGTCTTGAGGCCGAGATGCTCTCGGGCATCAAGATTACTGACGACACCTCCCTTGAAGCCGCAGCTCACGAGCTACTTGCAACAGGCCTCAAGCGCGTGTTTATCTCCCTTGGCGAGAAGGGCCTTCTTTGTGCTGATCACGAGAAGACCGTTCGCTTGCCACTGCTTCCCGCAAAGCTTGTCAACATGACCGGTGCGGGCGATGCCATGATGGCAGGAATTACCTGGGCGTATACTCAGGGCATGACGCTTGAGCAGACCGGCCTGATAGGCATGGCTGCTTCCAGCATGGCCATTGAGGGCGAGGACACCATCAACGGTGAGCTCAACGTTGAAGAGGTTATCAAGCGCGCAGGTATTTAGCGCGTCTGCACGGCACGTCTGCGTAGCGCGTCTGCACGCCACAACGCGTCTGCACGGCACATCAGCACGGCACAAAGCATCTGCACGGCACTACTTTCGGTTCCATTAGTCGTTTACGATTGGAGTATATATGTCTAACCTGAAGGATTTTCTCGTTGTATCTGACGAGGTCAAAGAGGCTCTTGAGCAGAACAAGCCTGTTGTAGCTCTGGAGTCCACCATCATTTCTCACGGTATGCCTTACCCACAGAACGTCGAGACCGCTCTGAAGGTTGAGCAGATTATCCGCGACAACGGTGCAATTCCTGCAACTATTGCAATTATTAACGGCCAGATGCGTGCCGGCCTCTCCGCTGACGAGATTGATTACCTGGGCAAGAAGGGCCGCGAGGTTGCTAAGGTCAGCCGCCGCGACCTCCCCGTTATCATCGCTGAGAAGAAGGACGGCGCAACTACCGTCACTACTACCATGATGATTGCTCACATGGCAGGCATCGACGTCTTTGCAACCGGCGGTATCGGCGGCGTTCACCGTGGCGCTGAGACCACCATGGACATCTCCGCTGACCTTGAGGAGCTTGCACAGACTCCTGTTATGGTCATTTGCGCTGGTGCAAAGTCCATTCTTGACCTTGGCCTTACCCTTGAGTACCTGGAGACTAAGGGTGTTCCTGTACTTGGTTATCAGACCGAGGAGCTTCCTGCATTCTACACTCGTAAGAGCGGCTTTAGCGTTGACTACCGCGTTGACTCCCCTGCTGAGCTGGCAGAGATCTTTACTACCCAACAGCAGATTGGTATGAACAGCGGTCTTCTGGTTACCAACCCAATTCCTGAGCAGTATGCAATGGATAAGGACACCATCGACGCAGCTATCGAGAAGGCCCTTGCAGAAGCAGAGGCAAACGGTATCCACGGCAAGGAGTCCACACCATTCTTACTGGCAAAGGTTGCTGAGATCACTGGTAACAACTCCCTTGAGTCCAACATTCAGCTGGTCTTCAACAACGTTGCTCTTGGCGCAAAGGTTGCTGCTGAGGTCTGCAACCGCAAGTAAG
>CAUPCM010000043.1:0-8967 GCA_963509815.1 uncultured Atopobium sp.
CTTCTTTTAAACACCTGAAATGCTTACTTACACCACTTTTCGGGACACGACCTTTATATTTATGTTTGCCCAGGAAGGGCGAAAAAGTTTTAACTATTTCTTTTACTAATTGGGTCAAAACAGCTCATTTTCAAAATGAATACTCCAACTAAACGCATTTTTTACCTTTTTTGGCCCAAAATCGCCAAAAATGAACCCCAAACCAAAGTTTGGGGCTCATTAACGTGCAAATCTCAATGTTCGCGTCTAATCGCAGACCACCCACGGCTGTGATCGCAGCCGTTCGCGCTGGTCGCACGCGTTCACGCTGTTCGCGCTGTTCACGCCCGTTTACCGCAGTGTTCGCGCTGTTCGCGCCCGTTCGCACTGGTCGCGCCCGTTCGCGCTGGCGCGCTACTTGACGCCGGCTTTCTTCTTGGCGCGCTCAATAGCAGCCATCTGCTCCTCGGAAAGCCTAATGGAACCGTAGTCTTTTCCGTGGTCGGGAGCGGTGCGACCAAGATCGCCCAGGTTGGCGCCAGTTGCTTCCAGTGCAGACACGTGGTGCGACGAGCAAGAGTGACCGCCTTCACGGACAACGGAATCCAGGCCAAACTTGTCGCGACCGGTATATGGCATGATCGCGTCGTTGGTAACGGGGTCGTCAGCATTTTCCAGCTTGAACTCGCCGTTTACGCCATTCTTGTAGTTCTCCTTAGCAACCGAAATCATCAGCTTGATACGGTTGAGCTGGTTGACCTCGGACGCGCCTGGGTCGTAGTCGACAGCAACAATGTTGGACTCGGGGTGCATCTGGCGCAGGCGCTTGATGACTGCCTTACCAACGACGTGGTTTGGCAGGCAGGCAAACGGCTGAGCGCAGACGATATTTGGTGTGCCCGTCTCAATGAGGTCGCACATCTCGGCGGTGAGCAGCCAACCCTCGCCCATCGTGTTGCAGAGCGAGAGAATCTGACCAGCCTTCTCGGCCAGCTCGTCGATGTTGGGGTACGGCTCAAAGCGCTCGGACTTCTCCAGCATCTTGTTGATTGGCGCGCGCAGGCCCTGGACCATCTTTATGCCCGCGATGTGCGTCATGCGGCTCTTGAACGAAGTGCCCAGCTCCTTGTGCGTGTTGATCGTGTTGGAGAGGCCAAACAGGAAGAAGTCGACCAGACCCGGAACGTTGGCCTCGCAGCCTTCGGACTCGATGACCTTGACCAGCTCATTGTTGGCCGTTGGGTGGAACTTAACAAGAATCTCGCCAACGACGCCGACGCGCGGCTTCTGGCGGTCATTGACCACGGGCAGGCTGTCAAACAGCTCGATGGTAAGCTGGCACTGCTTGTAGAATTCCTTGCGAGAAATTCCGTTGATCTTGGAACGTGTATCGGCCATGAGCTGGTCATACAGCTCGTTTGCCGATCCCTTAACGGCCTCGTATGGACGGACGCGGTACAGCAGCTGCATGATCAGGTCGCCGTACAGGAGCGCGTAGACTGCCTTGATCAGCAAGTCGGGCTTGAACAGCTTGAATCCTGGGTTGTCCTCGTCAAGGCCGGAAGCAGCGGAGACGGAAATGACCGGAATCTCTGGGTGACCTGCATCTTTGAGCGCCTTACGAATCAGTGCAATGTAGTTGGTTGCACGGCAGCCACCGCCGGTCTGCGAAATCAGAACCGCGGTCTTGGTCAGGTCATACTTGCCGGAAAGCACCGCCTCCATAATCTGGCCCGTGACCAGGATGGATGGATAGCAGATGTCGTTGTTGACGTAGCGAAGGCCCATGTCAACGGCACCCTGGTCAACCGAAGGCAGCAGCACAACGTTGTAGCCCGCACCCTTCAGCAGCTCCTCTACCAGCTCAAAGTGGATCGGCGCCATCTGCGGAGCCAGGATGGTATAACCCGCTTCCTGCATCTCCTTGGTGTAGCGGACCTTCTCGTAAGCTGCAGATTCTGCCTCGCGGTACACGGGCGCACGGCGAGAAGAACTAGAGCTTCTGGCCTTTTCCAGAGAGCCATCGGCCATGCGAACGCCCTGAGGAACGGCCTCGGTAACCAAGCCGGCAGCTGCAAGTCGCTCGAGCTCTGCCTGCTGCTCGTTCAGAGCAGCCATCAGCGAGCGGATACGAATACGAGCAGCACCCAAGTTGGAGACCTGGTCAACCTTGAGCATTGTATAGATCTTGCCCGAAGCCTCAAGAATCTCCTGAACCTGGTCGGTGGTCAGTGCGTCAAGGCCACAACCAAACGAGAAGAGCTGGATGAGGTCCAGATCGTTTCGGGATGCAACAAAGCGAGCCGCACGATACAGGCGCGAGTGATACATCCACTGGTCAACGATGCGGATTGGGCGCTCAGGCATCATCTTGTGAGCAACGGAATCCTCGGTGAGAACGGCAAAGCCAAAGGAAGAGACCAGCTCAGGGATGGCGTGGTTGATCTCTGGGTCGTTGTGATATGGGCGACCTGCAAGAACAATACCGTGAGCGTCGTGCTCCTCAATCCAAGCAAGAGCCTCGTCACCTGCGCGGTGCATCTGGTCCTTGACGTTGATGTCTTCCTGCCATGCAGCCTCAACAGCGGCGTCAATTTCGGCGCGCGTAATGTGCTCGCCGCGGAAGCGACCCTTACCAACCTGGGCGTCCTTCTCGCGCTGTTCACTGATGAGCTCGTACAAACGGCGCTTGAGCTCGTTCTTCTTGTCGTACGGAATGAACGGAGCCATGTACTGGATGGACGGATCGGAGAGTTCGTCCACGTTGAGGCCCAGCGCCTGAGGGTAACTCATGACAATTGGGCAGTTGTAGTGGTTGGTTGCGGAGTCGTCCTCCTTGCGCTCCCAACGAATGCATGGCATCCAAATGAAGTCTGGGTCCTTTGCCAGCAAGTTCATGATGTGACCGTGGGAAAGCTTTGCAGGATAGCATGCGGACTCGGAAGGCATGGACTCGATGCCCATGTCGTACGTCTTTGCGGTGGTCTGATCGGACAAAATGACCGAGAAGCCCAGCTTAGTGAAAAACGTGTGCCAGAACGGATAGTTCTCGTACATGTTCAGCGCGCGAGGAATGCCCACGGTGCCGCGTGGAGCCTCGTCTGCAGGAAGCGACTCGCGATCAAACAGCAGCTTATTCTTGAACGCAAAGACGTTTGGTGCTTCGTTCTTCTTAGCACCACGCTTCTTACCTGCGCCTTTCTCGCAACGGTTACCGGTGATAAACCTGTGTCCGCTGCCAAAGTCGTTGATGGTAAGCATACAGCTGTTAGGGCAGATGCGGCAGTGTGTATTGGTAAGCTTGACCTGCAGGTTGTCGATGGACTCGCGGTCAAGCAGGGTGGATACGCCATCAATACCTGCGCGGTCGCGGGCGAGAAGAGCGGCGCCGTAGGCACCCATGACACCTGCAATATCAGGACGGATGACGTCTCTGCCGGTGAGCAGCTCAAAAGCACGGAGCGTTGCGTCGGACATGAAGGTACCGCCCTGAACAATGCAGTGCTCGCCAATCTCGCTGAAGTCGCGGAGCTTGATGACCTTGAACAGGGCATTCTTGATGACGGAGTATGAAAGACCAGCAGCAACGTCGCCGATGGTTGCGCCCTCCTTCTGTGCCTGCTTGACGCGGGAGTTCATGAAGACGGTACAGCGGGATCCCAGGTCAACAGGGAGTGTTGCCTTGGTTGCAGCGGTTGCAAACTCGCGGACGTCCATCTTCATGGAGTCGGCAAAGGACGCAATAAAGGAGCCGCAGCCTGCAGAACAAGCCTCGTTCAGCATGATGTGCTCGATAACGCCGTCTTTGACCTGCAGACACTTCATGTCCTGGCCGCCAATATCAAGAATGAAATCAACGTCTGGGACAAATGCCTTAGCACCGCGCAGGTGAGCAACGGTCTCAATCTCGCCGGAGTCTGCGCGCAGAGCCTCAATCAGGATGCCCTCGCCATAACCGGTGGTTGTGACGTGACCAATAATGCAGTCGGAAGGCATCTCGTCGTAGATGGAGTCCATAATCTTGCGAGCGGTACCCAGAATGTCGCCGTTGTTATTGTCGTACCAGGTGTAAAGCAGCTCGCCCTTCTCGCCAACAACAGCAGCCTTCATAGTGGTAGAACCTGCATCGATGCCGATAAACACGCGGCCGTGGTAGTTGGCCAGCTGACCCTTGGGGACTACCTCCTGGTCGTGGCGGGCCTTGAAGTCGTCAAAGTCCTGCTGAGTGGCAAAGAGTGGGTCCAGACGGGCAACCTCGGAGCCCTGGATGTCCTTGAGGTTATCCAGTGCCTCCATGACCTGCGTAAAGGTGATTGGTCGGTCGGACTCGCCCGCCAGAGCAGCGCCCGTTGCAACAAAGAGGTGGGCGTTCTTTGGCAAGACGATGTGCTCGTCGTCCAAGTTAAGCGTGATGTAGAAGCGACGGCGCAGCTCAGAGAGGTACTGCAGAGGACCGCCGAGAAACGCGACGTAGCCGCGGATAGGGTGGCCGCAGGCCAAGCCAGAAACGGTCTGGTTTGCAACAGCTTGGAAGATGGAAGCAGCGATGTCGGCAGGAGCAGCACCCTCGTTGAGCAGCGGCTGAACGTCGGACTTAGCAAAAACGCCGCAGCGAGATGCAATTGGGTAGATCTGCTTAACGTCTTTTGCCAGCTCATTGAGGCCAGTTGCGTCGGTCTTGAGGAGAGACGCCATCTGGTCAATGAACGCACCGGTACCACCTGCGCAGGTACCATTCATGCGCTGCTCAATACCGTTGTCAAAGTAGATGATCTTTGCGTCCTCGCCGCCCAGCTCAATGGCAACGTCGGTCTGAGGGATCAGCGTCTCAACGGCGCGCTTGGAAGCGATGACCTCCTGGACAAACTCCAGGTCAAGCCATTGCGCCAAGAGCATTCCGCCGGACCCGGTGATTGCGGCGTACATGGGTGTCTCGCCAATGTGCTTTTGAGCTTTGACAAACAGAGATCGTGCCGTAGCGCGGACATCGGTGTGATGGCGCTCGTAGTTTGCGTAGACCAGCGTGCCATCATCGTCAATGACGGACAGCTTTACGGTTGTGGAACCAACGTCGATGCCCAGCATAAGGTGGGCCTGAGACAGGTCAAGTGGGACGTTTGGTGCAAGCTCGGCACCATTCTCTACCAGCTCAAACTTTGGACTAATCATTGTTTTCCTCTCCGAGAACAAGAGTTGCAAGCGCAAATCGTGGAACGTCTAGCTTGATTGGCTTGCCGTACAGATCACCAGGTGCAACAAACATGAGGCCGGTCATAAGGCCTGCCATCTGCTCATCGCTCTCGCGCATGCCGCCGATTAACCAGCGGATAAGGACGCCGACCTCGGCAGAAATTGCAAAGGTCAGATAGTAGTCAAAGAAGGGACCAAGTGCGCGCGGATCAAGGTCGTGAAGGGCGCGCTGGGCGATAACCTCGTGTACCAGGTGCTTTAGCTTGTCCTGGAACGCAGGGTCGCCGCCGTTGCCCAGCAAAGGACGCAAGTAGAAGCCGTGTTTACGGATGCTACGGATCATCTCAGTTGCGCCGGGGCATGGCTTGTAGGAGTCAATGGCCTCCTTGAGCTCGGCAAGGTTCACGCGAGCGAGCTGCTCAACAGCAGGTCGAAGCTCTGCTAGCGCTTCCTTTTCGATGTGGAGCACCAGGTCAGGAATATCTTTGTAGTGGGAATAAAAAGTTCGACGCGTGAGGCCAGCGCGCTCCGTTACGCCCGTGACGGTCACGGAGGTAAGGTCGCCGGTTGCGTCTATCTCTTCTGCCAGGGCTTTTCTAAGCGCCGCGCGAGTTCTTGCGGTGCGTCGATCAAGCTTGCAAGCTGACAAAACAGCAGGTGCAGACAATGTTTGCGTCATACGTTTCTGAAGCCTCTCCTGGTTGCAGGTACGCGAGCGCGCATCGGGTGCGCTGAGGATGCTAGCGCGACGAGCGCGGGCGTGTGTGAGCGGCGCGGGTGGCGCGGCAGCGCAACAACACCGTAGCACCCAACTTATTGCACATACTGAGTATTATTACACACTCTGTGCAATAACTGCAACAGCGAGAAGTCCGATTTTCTCGCCAAGTATGCTCTGCCGGCTAAGTTTTCTATCTTGGCCTGCTAGCGCGCCTGATTTCTGAAAAGAATCTGTAGCTTTTGCCTGAAAACATAAAAGAATCTGTGGATTTGCCTGAATTCATCAAAGAATCGGTGTCTCAAACACCGATTCTTTACACTTTTTAGGCGGGGTTTAAGGCGGGGTTTAAGGCGTGTCCGAGCTCACCCTTCCAGGGAGCCTGATGTTATCGTCATGTCTGAACAATTTGCCGGAAAAGTGCACCATATCTGAGCTGTTTGCCGGTTTTTCTCGCCATGTCTGAGTAAATTTTCTCAGACTTGATGCTCTTTTCAGGCTCAAAATTTAGGGCCACGTAGTCTATCTTTCACGCGCCTGATTTCTGCAAAGAATCGGTAAATTTTGCCTAAAAATGTAAAAGAAACTGTGGATTTGCCTGATTTTGTCAAAGAATCTGTATTCAAAATACAGATTCTTTGCACTTTTCAGGCGCGTATGCTGTTAAGGCGCACCTGGCTAGAAACCCCGTGCACTCCCCGCCGGCGCTTCGCGCGCTTGACCTGCAAGTTTGCCCGCACACGACGCTGTTACCACACAAAAAAACCGGTGCTCACCTGCGTGAACACCGGTCTAACCTGCATGTTATGTGGAGCTCGGAACCCCGCGCGCCGCGGCTGCGACCTGCACTTACGCGAAGCGCTCGACGCCGTCCTTGGAGACGCGTGCAAAGAACAGCGGCTCAAGCTCGGGAGCGTTCTCGCCAAAGACCAGAGCCTCGCGGAAGATGCGCTCGCCCTCATCAAGACGGCTTTCATCGCCGGTCAGAAGTGTTGCAATGACATCGCCCTTCTCGACATAATCGCCGGTCTTGCGCTCAAGGATAATACCTGCTGCTGGGTCAATCGGATCGCCCTTCTTCTCGCGACCGGCACCCAGAGCAACGGAGGAAATGCCCACCAGTTCAGCGTTCATGGACGTGATATATCCGCTGGTCTCGGCCACAATGTCGCGGCGGAATGGCGCAGCCTCAAACTTGGTGGTGTCAAAGATGACCTCGTCGGTGCCACCCTGAGCCTTGACCATCTGTGCCAGCTTAGCCAGACCCTCGCCGTTTGCAATCTGCTGACGAGCCAGCTTGCGGCAGTCCTCGACACTCCCCTTACCTGCAAGATTAAGCATGTTTGCAGCAAGTTCAACGCAGACGTCGGTCAGATCTTCAGGACCCTCACCCTTAAGCGTGGCCACTGCCTCGATGACCTCGAGGGAGTTGCCAACGTTTTTGCCAAGAGGGCGATCCATGCCGGTAATCAGAGCCGCGGTGGTACGGCCAACGTGCTCGCCGATAGAAACCATGGCGTCTGCCAGCTCAATTGCGGAGTCAACGTCCTTCATGAAGGCGCCGGAGCCGCACTTGACGTCCAGCAAAATGCAGTCGGAGCCGGAAGCAATCTTCTTGCTCATAATGCTCGATGCAATCAGAGGCACCGAGTCAACGGTTGCGGTAACGTCGCGCAGTGCGTAGAGCTTCTTGTCTGCGGGGACAAGATTGCCCGTCTGACCTGCGACGGCAACGCCAATCTCGGAAACCTGCTTGAAGAAATCTGGCTCGGAAATCTCAATGGAAAGTCCTGGGATCGCCTCAAGTTTGTCCAACGTACCGCCCGTATGGCCCAGGCCGCGACCGCTCATCTTGGCAACCTTCACGCCCAGAGACGCAACAAGCGGGCCAACAACCAGCGTGGTCTTGTCGCCAACACCGCCGGTAGAGTGTTTATCAACCTTGATACCAGGGATTGCCGAGAGATCCATCATGTCGCCAGACTCCGCCATTGCCATGGTTAGGTGAGCCGTCTCATGCGCGGTCATACCCTTATAGAAGATGGCCATCGCCAGCGCAGAGGCCTGGTAATCGGGAATATCCCCAGCTACATAGCCCGAGACAAAGTAATCAATCTCGGCGTCAGTAAGCTCGCCGCCATCGCGCTTCTTTTCAATCACGTCGTACATGCGCATAGTTGAACCTCTTTTCGCTGTTCGCGTTCGTTACCGTTCGCGGCGCCGTCAGGCGCGTTCGTTGCCGTTCGCGTTAACTCTCTAGTAAAAGAGCCGGTAGCGAGAAACTCTACCGGCTCGCAATTTCATGCAACCTACCAGGTTATCTGCACCCGCAGCCACAGCCGTGCTCGTGGTCGCCCGCGCCGTGCTCGTGGCCACCGTCGGCACCCTTCACGGCGTCGTCACCCGACGCACCTGCAGGGCTGAACCCGCCCAGGTCCTCGGGACCAAATCCCATAGGCAAAATGTCCTGGAGCAGATACTCGCGAGGAGCCGCATCTGCCTTACCTAACACAATACGAAACGTTGCAGGATCGCACCACTCGCGAATAACCTGCCTGCATACGCCACAAGGAGTGCACCAAGCTGTTGGGGCTTCTCCCTCAGGACCGCCAACAACCGCAATGGCCACAAAATCCCTGCGACCCTCAAACACTGCGCGGAAAAACGCCGTGCGCTCTGCGCAGTTAGAAGGCGTGTACGCAGCGTTTTCTAGGTTGGCGCCACCGTACACGGTACCGTCGGAGCACAAAAGTGCAGCTCCAACAGCATAGTGAGAGTACGGTACATAGGCATGGTTACGCGCCTCAATGGCAAGCTGAACAAGCGCCTCGTTAGAAACGTGGCAAGAACCCTCTACCCCGGCCATTATGCACGACTTCCCTTGATGTATGGCACGCCGTCTGCCTTAGGAGCAACAGACTTACCAACAAAGAGGACCAGCGTAATGATGGTGATGAAGTATGGAAGCATTGCAATGATCTGGCTTGGAATTGGAGTTGCGCCACCGCCAAGCAGAATTGCCAGCGCCTGAGTAAAGCCAAAGAGCAGGCAAGCTGCGTAGGTGTTCAGAGGCTTCCACT
>CAUPCM010000044.1:0-8946 GCA_963509815.1 uncultured Atopobium sp.
TCATGTATACGTCTTTTTAACAGATTATCCGACTTAGGTGTGTTTTGAACTGCCTCCTATTTTTTGTGTCTAAGAAATGGGAGGCAGTTCAGATACAAAGGCTTTTTGCAAGCAATTGCTTTTTACATGCTACGCATTGGAACAAATCTTCTTCCACAAACGTAGACCATAACTATTAGGAAGTCCTGCCTCAATACGAACAGCCAAGTACCATCCCGTGGCGTTATAAACCAACTCAAAGATATCTTGGCTGGTTACGGTAGGAATACCCTGTGTTAATGCTGTAAAGACAATTCTTACTACGTCAAATACAACAATGAGGGTCACCGCAAGAATATAAGGTCTAATGAAACGTGCATCGTTTGAACCCTTAAGGGCAAGAAGACCTGCAACAAGAGAAAATACTGCACCAACTGTCACCAAGAAAATGGTAACAATACCCTGTTGCTCAAGAAATTGATTAACAGTTGCCAAGAACGGTTGATTTACAACTCTAGAAAGGTCATGCAGTCCAAGCAGAATCAGAACTAGAAAAAGTGCAATTCCACTCAGCGTGATAGAAACCAGTGCAAAAAAGTGAAGGACTCGCTGGTGACGAGAGCGCCAATATGTCGTTCCCACAACGCCTTGGTCATGCTCCTTCTTTACTTTATCCGCAAGATTAGAGCAAATTACAACGTAAACTATAGTATTAAGTTGAACAAAGGGATCAAGAATAATCAACTCTCCTCTACCCCAGGCCCATAAAATTCCTACCAGAATAATCAAGCCAATCAGATAGCAAAGAAATCTGTATGGTTCAACTTTTGACGAGTCTTTGGCCGCACGTAGACCAAGCATTGAAGTAATGATCTGCATTACGCCAATAAGAAGTACAAATACATAGCCCAGAAGTACGTTATTGCTGAACGTAAAATACACACCGCTTAACTCAAGCTGTTCCAAAGGAACAGCAGGCTGTAAGCCCATAACAGTTGCAAAAAGAGATGCCGACGTAGTCAGAACATCTGCTGCTCCCAAAATAATCAAAACAATTGAAACAATGCGCAAGATATGTTGAGCAGGAGTTCTAGGAACAGTGGCCTTAACTCGGTCAGATGCAGGACGGTTCAGAGGCTGATCCTCATCAACTACGAGGATTTTCTCGGCACACTCTGCTACTTCAGAAACGTTTTCTGCCAGCTCAGATGATGCCTCAGTGACCTTTTTAGAAAGCTCGCCTACTCTTGAGTTTTCAGCCAGCTTGGTAAGCTCAGCGCCGATGTCTTTCTTCTGTTCCGTTGGCACAACAAATCCTCACACTTGTCCAAAATGTTCAAATAAATCATAGCATTAGCTACTTTGCTGTGTTAGTATGTGCAACTGTCCGTGTACCTGCAAGTATGTTAGGAGGCTTGTTCGATGCTTTTTTAATCTTCTCGTGAGCGTGTCACATGTCCACACCACGAGTCTGTCTGACATGTTCCACCACTAATCGAGGAGAAGTATGGAATCGAATAAGCTTTTTGCGGAAACACCACCATTTAAATTATTTATACGAGCAGCCCTTCCAGGCGCTATTGCTATGCTTGCGTCAATGCTTTACGACACCGCAGATGGAATCCTTGTTGGACGCTATCTGGGTCAGGAGTCTTTTGGCGCAGTAACCATTGCCATTCCGCTGGTCATTCTCTGCTTTGCTGTTGCCGACCTTATTGGCGTTGGCGCTTCTGCGGTTATTGCAGTTGAACATGGCAAGAAGAACCACCAGACTGCTAATAACATCTTTACCATTGCATTTATCATGCTTATTACCACAGGCGTTATCAGCGGCATTTTCTTCTTCTTTTGTGCACCAAACGTTCTGGCGCTGATGGGTGCTCAGGGTAAGATTGCCGAGCAAGGAACTATCTACCTGCGCGTATGGACCCTTTTCTTGCCAGTTATGTGTATCTCGTACGCTGTTGATAACTTCCTTAAGATCTGTGGAAAAATTAGGCGCTCTACCAGCATTGCCTTTATCTCTGCAATTTTGGGAACCGTACTTGAATACTACTTCCTGGGAGTTTTGGGATTATCCGTTGAGTATGCGGCGCTGGGTTACTGCATCTCTATTACCTTCTCGTCCCTTTACGGTGTATGGCCCTTTATTGGCAACAAACAGATTCTCAAATTTGTGAAGCCTCACTTTAATTGGACGCATATAAAAGAGATTTTTGTAAACGGCTTTCCTATCTTTATGCAGAACATCTCAAGTAGGATTTATTCCCTGCTGATGAACGCTGCCCTGCTCGCCCTTGGTGGAGATATTGCCATTGCTTCTTACGGCGTGCTTCTCTATTCTGGTGGCCTTATCCAACCACTCATTTATGGACAGGCCGACGCCATGCAGCCAGCTATTGGCTATAACTGGGGCGCAAAGAAAAAAGACCGAGTACTTGCCATTGAGAAGTACATCTTCTCCACAGGCATTATCATTGGCATCTTTGCGTTCTGCGTCTCGTTCTTCTTCTCAGAGTTCTTGGTCAAACTTTACCTGCCAGAAGGAACGCAAGAGCTACTTAACATGGCCATCCCAGCTATGCGCATCCATGCATTCGTCTTCATTTTTAGCTGGATTACCATGTGCACCGAAAGTCTTGCCATTGCGCTCAAGCAAACAAAGATCTCCAACCTTCTGAGCATCTTTATGGCACTCATCTTCCCCATCAGCTCGCTTATGGTGCTGAGGCCCTTTGGTCTGGATGCACTTTGGTACGTCTCAGTTGTATCCAACATTCTCTCGGCACTACTCTCCGTTGGCTGCCTCATCCACATCTATCGCAAGCACTTTAGGGGTGTAGGCGCTGATGACGCAGACGATACGTCTGAGCTCCTGGATGAGGATACCCAGCTCACCGAGGCAGAGCTCGCAGAGGCAGAGCTCGCAGCTTCCGAGCTCTCTGGCCCAGAAGATCACCTGGACGGCGAGTCCATCTCCCGAGCCCAATAGCCTGCGCGCCCAAGCGGCCGCAGTCCTGGCGCTCCCAGTTCCGCACAACAGCGTACTCCTCACAAAAACATGGCGAGAAGATCTTCTGATTCCAAGATCTTCTCGCCATAAACATAAGCGGTTATAGAACGTCTACCTACAGCGCAGCAAGTGCCTGCTCGACGTCGTTGATAAGGTCTTCGGTGCCCTCAATACCGCAGCTCAGGCGTACGGTACCTGGGGTAATGCCTGCTGCTACAAGCTCCTCGTCAGTAAGCTGACGGTGTGTTGAAGAAGCTGGGTGCAAACAGCAAGAACGAGCGTCTGCAACGTGTGTTGCAATAGAGAAGACCTTGAGGTTGCCCAAGAACTTTTCGGCAGCCTCACGACCACCAGCAACGTCAACAGTGATAACACCGCAGGAACCGTTTGGCAGGTACTTCTGAGCCAGCTCGTAGTACTTATCGCCTGGAAGGCCAGGGTAGCTTACGTGTGCAACCTTAGGGTTGTTTGCAAGCGCCTCGGCAACTGCCTGGCCATTCTTGCAATGCTGAGCCATACGAACATGCAGAGACTCAAGGCCAAGGTTGAGATAGAAAGCGTTCTGTGGAGACTGAATAGAACCAAAGTCACGCATAAGCTGAACGGTTGCCTTGGTAATAAAAGCGCCGCCCTTACCAAAGGTATCTGCATATACAAGGTTGTGATACGAAGGATCAGGCTGGGTCAGACCTGGGAACTTGTCCGCATGAGCAGCCCAGTCAAAGTTACCGCCATCAACTATAGCGCCGCCAACAGCAGAACCGTGACCATCCATGTACTTAGTAGTGGAATGGGTCACAATATCTGCTCCCCACTCAAGAGGACGGCAGTTCACAGGTGTAGCAAAGGTGTTATCAACAATCAGAGGAACGTCATGATCATGAGCAGCCTTTGCCCAGCGCTCAATATCAAGGACAACCAGCGCAGGGTTTGCAATGGTCTCACCAAAGACGCACTTGGTATTTGGCCTAAATGCTGCGTTAATCTCCTCATCAGTTGCATCTGGCGAGATAAACGTGCACTCCACGCCCATCTTCTTAAGGGTAATAGCAAACAGGTTAAAGGTTCCGCCATAAATGGTGGAAAGCGCAATAAAGTGATCTCCGGCCTCAGCAATGTTAAAGACGGCAAAGAAGCTTGCTGCCTGACCAGAAGAAGTCAGCATTGCAGCAGTACCGCCCTCAAGAGCGCAAATCTTTGAAGCTACATTATCCAGCGTTGGGTTCTGAACGCGAGAATAGAAATAGCCCGCAGCTTTGAGGTCGAACAACTCTCCAAGCTGCATCGACTCGTCATATTTGAACGTGGTTGATTGAATGATAGGCACTTGCCTAGGCTCACCGCAACCAGGCTGATAACCGCCCTGCACGCAGCGAGTCTCGATGCTCTCAGACATAGCATCCTCCCTCATAATCATCATCCACGCCGCGCAAACGTCAATGCGCTCCAAACGTGGACTATGTGATTATTTAAGGATACTAGTCTCTCTACCCTCAATAACACGCTCAATCAAAACTTTTTCATGTTCTGAAACAATTGCGAGGTCTGAGGTAACATCTCTGAAGTCCATGGAGTCTTTCCACTCTTTGACCAGGGAAATGTTGCGCTGAGCTGTGCAAACAGTGCTGAGCTCAGAGTCAATATCCTGCATAATCTGGGTGTAATTTGCGCGTTTCTCGCCCAACATATCACTGAGGTGGAAGAGAATGTGCTCAACTTCACGAACTTCTCGCCTTGCATGATGTACCTCGGAGAAGCTGGTCATATCCAGGCCAAACAGGCGTGCATCAATAGTCTCAAGCATGTAATCAAAGCGGCTGCTAATGTCTTCAAACGAGAGGCCATCTTTTAGTACCGCGTCTGACCATGCAGGCTCAAAGAGCTCATCCAGCGCGCAGCGCAGACTACGACGGACAGCCTTCTTGCGCAGACCCTCGCAAATGCGATCGCGCTCAGACTCGCGAGCTGCTTCGACAGCGCTGACCAGCTTGGAGCCTTGAGAAAGCTCTCCAGACTCCATCAAATCTGCAACAGTATCAGAGAAACCGTCAATCTCACGAAGACGCGTAGTTGCACCAAGCATCAGCCTATAAACAGGCTCGGCAATCTCAACTGCCTCTTCATTAAGAAGTGGCGAGAAGAACTTGGTAAGCAGCTGAGTTCCCCTGAGCGCAAACCTAAATGCTGAAATTACCGCAGGATCTTCTGGATGAGCGCGGAACTCTGCATATGCGTCCTCCAAGTTGGTTGCTGCATGAGCGCATGCCTCATCCAAAGCGTCAAGCGTCTCCCAGGGCTGGGTGGAAGGGCCGCTGACCAGCCAAAGAAGCTTTCCATGAGGCTCTCGAACGTCTCCAAGCTGCCTCCAGACGCACTTCTGTTGATTACAAAGCGAACCACGTACGTCAATAGCGCACACAGCGCCCTTTGTCAGCGGAAGTTCAAATCCCAGCAGAGTCTCTGCAACATAACCCAAAAATGGAGCGTGTCCAACAAGAATAAGTGTTTCTGCATCAGCGTGCTCAAGCTCTGCCTGAAGTGCAGGAAGATCTTGATCGTAAAGGGAGTCATGAATCTCCAGACCTTCTGCGTCCAGCGCCTCTGCCACAATCTCTGCAGTCTCAAGTGCACGAAGGGCAGGACTTGTCCAAATCTCAGCCTCTTCCCCCTCTGGTCCCAACAGACCAAAGATATGAGGATAATTGGCAGATAAAGCCCTCTGACCAGCACGTGTGAGCTCTCGACTCATGTCTTCAGAGCCACGTTCAGATACACCATGTCTAACAAGAACCAAAGTCTTTACCATGTTTACCTCCGCTGGTCATCTGCAGAAAACTGCTTCTTATAGCGTAATAGGACGCCCGCGCAATTTTGCACGGACGTCCTATTTTTACTGCCAACGGGCAAATATATCGGTATATGGCGAGAAAAACTTTTTATCTCGCATCTCTGCTATGCAGTTTTTGCATAACGGCTATGCATAACCTGCACGCAAAAATCCAACTTGAAAGACTTGGCAACTGTAGCGGTTAAGTTAGCGCACCAATCGCGCTCCACCACACCGCCTGTGACCTGCAATCTTAGAAGTCAGCGTTGCCAACGGTACGAGGGTGAGGAATAACATCGCGGATGTTATCCACACCGGTGAGGTACATAACAAGACGCTCAAAGCCAAGGCCAAAGCCAGCATGGGTACAAGAGCCGTAACGACGAAGATCCAAGTAATACTTGTAATCGTCGGGGTTCATGCCAAGCTCAACAATGCGCTTCTCCAGAAGTTCAAGACGATCTTCTCGCTGTGAGCCACCAATAATCTCGCCGATGCCTGGAACAAGGCAGTCAGCTGCAGCAACAGTCTTGCCGTCATCGTTAAGGCGCATGTAGAAGGCCTTGATTTCTGCTGGATAATCAGTGACAAAGATTGGCTTTCCAAAGTGCTGCTCGGTGAGGTAGCGCTCGTGCTCAGTCTGAAGGTCAATGCCCCACTCAACAGGGTACTCAAACTTCTGACCAGCCTTTACTGCCTCCTGCAGAATCTCAATTGCCTCGGTGTAAGAAACGCGGGAGAACTGGGAAGTTGCAACGTGATTCAAACGCTCAAGCAGGCCCTTATCCACAAACTTGTTGAGCATCTCAAGCTCATCTGGGCAATGCTCAAGTACGTATGCAATAACGTAGCGCAGCATCTCTTCTGCAACATCCATATCCTGTGCAAGATCACAGAAAGCCATCTCTGGCTCAATCATCCAGAACTCTGCAGCGTGGCGGCGTGTGTTGGAGTTCTCTGCACGGAACGTTGGGCCAAAGGTATATACATCACCAAAGGCCATAGCAAAGTTCTCTGCCTGAAGCTGACCAGACACAGTGAGGTGAGAAGACTGACCAAAGAAGTCCTTTGAGTAGTCAACATCGCCCTTCTCGGTACGTGGAACATTGTTCAAATCAAGCGTGGTAACACGGAACATCTCGCCTGCACCCTCAGCATCAGATGCAGTGATGATTGGGGTGTTCACGTAGACAAAGCCGCGATTCTGGAAGAACTGGTGGATAGCAAAAGCAGCCACAGAACGGATGCGGAAGACCGCACGGAACATGTTGGTGCGAGGACGAAGGTGCTGCTGCGTACGAAGATACTCAAGAGACTGACGCTTCTTCTGCATTGGATAGTCAGGGCTGGATGGTCCCTCAATCACAATAGTCTGAGCCTGCAGCTCAATAGGCTGTGGGCGATCAGGAGTAAGCTCAAGGACGCCCTCAATAATCAGAGCAGCACCAACACCACAAGAAGCAACCTCTTCGTAATTGCCAAGGTTCTCACGATTCATAACAACCTGTAGGTCTTTGAAGCAGCTACCGTCATTAAGTGTGACAAAGCCAAAATTCTTCATATCCCTTACTGAACGTACCCAGCCGGCCACCGTAACTTTTTGGCCACCAAGTTGCTCTGCATCTGCGTACAATGCAGAAATCGTGATGCGCTCCACGGGCATATCCTCCTTGTAACTCACTCTGCAGGTCTATCCTGCGCTCTGCAGGACTATCCTGCGAGACGAACAAATATCTATTTAGAATACCGCATAACCACATGGCAAACGTTTACTTTTATATATCTGGCGGTATTTACGCTAATCTCACACAGCGAAGCCGGCACGCCATAAAACACCGCGCCATAAAACACATGTCTGCAATTCGGCTAAACTAGTGCAGTAGAACTTACCTACAAAGTGCCGCCACCTTAAAAGGCCTGCTAAAGGAGAAACCATGGAAGACTACAAGCGCGAGTTTATTGAGTTTATGGTCCATAGCAACGTACTCAAATTTGGCGATTTTACGCTCAAGAGTGGTCGCAAATCTCCTTTCTTCATGAACGCCGGCGCCTATGTCACTGGCGAGCAGCTCCACAAGCTGGGTCTTTATTACGCTCGCGCCATTCACGACAACTTTGGCCTGGATTTTGACGTGGTTTTTGGTCCTGCTTACAAGGGAATTCCCCTTTCTGTTATCACTGCAATGGGAATCAATGAACTCTATGGCAAACAGGTTCAGTACTGCTCCAACAGAAAAGAAGCAAAAGATCACGGCGCCGACGCCGGCATGCTTTTAGGTGCAGAGCTCAAAAACGGCCAGAGAGTAGTTATGGTTGAAGACGTCACCACTTCTGGTAAGTCTATTGAAGAGACCTATCCTCTAATTACCTCTATTGCAAACATCCAGGTAGTTGGCCTTATTGTCTCGCTCAATCGCATGGAAGTTGGCAAGGGCGGAAAAGTTGCAGCTCTCCAGGAAGTCTCCGAGCGCTGGGGCATGCCAACCGCAGCCATTGTCTCCATGGATGAGGTTACCGAGGCCCTCTACAACAAAGAGGTTGACGGCAAAGTTATTATCGACGACACCTTGAAGAGCGCCATTGATGCCTACTACCAGCAGTATGGCGTTAAATAAGGCGAGAAAAACCTCTGCGTAGAAATCTGACTTATGACTCTGACTCAACTTAAATACGTTCTAGCTATTGCTAAGGCGGGCACTATTAACGCCGCAGCTAAACAGCTCTTTATCTCGCAACCTACCCTAAGTAGTGCAGTTAAAGAGCTTGAAGCCGAGCTGGGAATCTCCCTTTTTAACAGGACCAGCAAGGGTGTTGAGCCTACCGCAGATGGCGAGGAGTTTTTGAGTTACGCCAGGCAAGTTGTCATGCAGACTGACCTCATCGAAGAGCGCTATCTGGGCACTGCCCCCGCTAAGCAGCGCTTTTGTGTTTCTTGCCAGCACTATTCCTTTGCAGTTGAGGCCTTTGTCAACCTGATTAAAGAGCACGGCGGCTCAAAGTACGATTTCCGTATCAGAGAGACACAAACGTACGAGATTATCGAAGACGTCTCAAAGCTAAGAAGTGAAGTAGGCGTTCTCTACCTCAACTCGTTCAACGAGCGCGTTATTAGAAAAACGCTGCAGGA
>CAUPCM010000045.1:0-8744 GCA_963509815.1 uncultured Atopobium sp.
CTTCCATGACTGGCGATACCGCTCTTGAGTGCATCCAGCACATTACTGCTGCTAAATGCTTCTTGGGCTGCACGGGTTTCTCGGGAGAATTTGGTCTTACTTCTGCAACAGCTCCTGAGCCAGCAATTAACGCTCAAATGCTTAAGCGCTCTAGAAAGCACTACGTTGTCGCAGATTCTTCTAAGCTGGGCACAACTTCCAACTTCCAGTTTGGCTCTGCAGAAGACATTGACCTGCTCATTACTGATACAGGTGCAACTGACGAGCAGATCAAAGAGCTCAAAGCTGCAGGTCTCAAGGATGTTGTCTGCGTCACTCCTTCTATTCTTCCTGCTAAGTAAGACTAGCACTTCATCATTTCTTACACGCACAAAAAAGGCGGCCTTTCATGTACCGACCCCCAAAAGTTAGACCAAAATCTAACGATTAGGAGGTCGGTATTTTTATCTCAAAATTTTTGCGTATATTAGCTTTCCAAAGCTTCAAATGACTTAAAGCCCTCGCCGATTGCCTCGTGAACCTCTGAAATAAATACCAGTGCATCTGGGTCAATCTCAGAAACAATGGCCTTTAGCTGAACAAGCTCTGTACGACCAAGAACACACATCAAAACAGGCTTGTGCGTACCACTCCACAGTCCGCGTGCCTGAAGCTCTGTGCAGCCACGATTAAGGTTGTACAAAATCTCGTGAGCAATTGCATCGTGCTCAGAAGAAATAACGTAAACGCATCGCTCGGACCTTGGTCCGTCGATGACAAAGTCAATCATTTTACCGGTGATAAAGATTGCCAGCGCAGAATACAAACCGTTTTCTAGCGAGAAGACCGGGATGGCCACAATGATGATGACAATATCAACAATAATAATTGCGGTGCCTGATGGAATAGAAAAATGCTTGGAAAACGCTTGAGCGATAATATCTGTACCACCGGTATTGCCACCTGCTCTAAATACAAGTCCAAGACCAAAACCGCAGATAATACTACCCCACAGTGCCGCAAGCATAAGATCATTAGCGCCAAGAGCTGGCAGGAATGGAGCAAAAAGGTCAACAAAAATACTTGAAATTAGGAAGCCTGCAACGCTCTTGAGCAAGTATTTTTTGTTTCCACTTTTTGCAACAAAAGCCATCAAAATAATATTCATGGCGATTGTCTGCATACCAACAGGCAGGTCAAATCCAAAAGGTAGCGCAACAGCCCTAATAACCGTTGCAAAACCGGTAATACCACCAGCTGCAAGTCCGTTAGGAACTTCAAATACATCAAGGCCAACTGCAAAAATTGCACAGCCAAGGACGATAAAGAACGAGTCTTTAAAGGTCTTTTGCCAAGTAGATTTTTGCACACTAATCCTTTCCGCCAACAACCCAGCGATGATACGCAATGATGAACTGGTCAAGATCGCCGTCTGAAAGAACGGACTCTACGTTTCCTGTTTCTGCACCTGTTCTTAAATCCTTAATAAGTTGATAAGGATAAAGAACATAGCTCCTAATCTGATTTCCAAACGAGATTTCTCTCTTTGGACCACGAAGCTCATCAAGCTCAGCCTCGCGTTTCTCTTTTTCAATCTCATACAAACGGCTACGCAAGATATTCATTGCTGCAGCCTTGTTCTGCAATTGGCTGCGTTCATTTTGGCAGGTTACTACTGTTCCTGTTGGAATGTGAGTAATACGAACTGCCGAATCTGTGGTATTGACTCCCTGGCCTCCTGGACCAGATGCATGATATACATCAATGCGCAGGTCATTGGGGTCAATGTCAACCTCAATATCTTCTGGAAGAACAGGTAAAACTTCTACGCCAGCAAACGATGTCTGCCTGCGTTTTTTATCGTCAGTAGGAGAAATTCTTACCAGGCGATGTACGCCCTGCTCTGCACGAAGCATGCCGTAAGCGTTCTTACCGCTTACGGTAAAAGTTGCACGGTCAAGGCCAATAACCTCCGCAACGGGAGCATCATTGATGTCAACCTTCCAACCACGGCGGTCACAATACTTGAGATACATGCGAAAAAGCATCTCGCACCAGTCTTGAGACTCAAGACCGCCTTGACCAGGCTTAATGGTAACAATTGCAGCGCCATGATCAAGCTCATCAGTAAACCAACTTGAAAGCTCAAGCTCAGATAAATCTTTTTCAAGGGATACCGCCAGCGCTTGAGATTCATCAAGTGACGCTTGGTCTTCAAGTTCTGTTCCAAGCTCAAAGGCAGCCTCGGCATCACCGAGTTTCTCTTTAGCCCTATCAATGCCAGCAACGTCGTCGCGAAGCGATGCTAGTTGGGTCATTACCTTTTGCGCAGCTTCAGCGTCGTCCCAAAAATTGGGACGAGCACTTTCTGCTTCAAGTTTTGAAATTTGCTGACGCTTCTCGGCGAGGTGAAGATATCCTTCTACCTCTGAGAGACGCTCCGCTAACGCTTGGAGCGAAACAACCTCTGTATCGGCCATTCTTACCTGTTTCGGCCGTGGCAGTTCTTAAACTTTTTACCACTTCCACATGGGCAAGGATCGTTGCGGCCAACATTGACGTAAGGATTTGGATCGTCAGACTTACGATAGGTAGACACAGAAGACTGGCTAGCGCCGGTTCCCTGTGGGCTCTTGCCAATAGCTGCGGCATTCTTAAGCATGCTCTTGCCCTGCTTAAGTGACTTTTGATCGCCGTCAGTCTCTTCTCCACCAGAATAGTGAGCATTCTGGAACGCCTCTGCCTCAGTATTCTGACGTGGGCGGTTAACCAGCTCAAGGCGAAGAATAGTACGAAGGAAGTCCTCGTACATGGTGTTTACCAGCAGCGTAAATGCCTCATATGCCTCAGTCTTATACTCAACCAGAGGATCGCGCTGACCAAAACCACGAAGACCAATACCAGTCTTTAGGTAATCCATTTCCTGGAGGTATGCCATCCAGCGAGTGTCGATAACGCGAAGCATTACCTGAGCGGCAAGCTCACGCATGACTTCTTCTCCGAGCTTCTGGGTCTTCTCGTCAAAGGTTTTCTGAACAAAAGCGGTAACGTCCTCTTCAAGCTGCTCAAACTTAGTGTCCTCGGTAAACTCTGGAAGATCAGTCTTACCAGTAAGCTCGGTGAGCCACTTCTCAAGACCCTCAAGATCCCACTCGTCAGCGTCTCCGTAGCAGAACTCCTCGCAAACGCGCTGAGTAGTAGAAGCAGTGACCGTCTCGATAAGCTCCATAAGATCCTTGCCGTCAAGGATCTTATTTCTCTCTGCGTAAATGACCTGGCGCTGCTTGTTCATAACATCGTCGTAATCAAGGACGTTCTTACGCATTGCAAAGTTGACTTCCTCAACCTTGTGCTGGGCGCCCTCAACAAGCTTGGTGACAATCTTTGCCTTAATTGGCATATCATCAGGAAGCTCATAGCGCTGCATCATTGCCGCAACGCCATCCATACGGTCTCCGCCAAAGCGGCGCATCAGATCGTCTTCAAGAGAGAGATAGAACTGGGTCTGACCAGGGTCTCCCTGACGACCAGAACGACCACGGAGCTGGTTGTCAATACGACGGCTCTCATGACGCTCGGTACCAATAACGCACAAACCACCTGCAACGGTTACGGCCTCACGCTCAGTAGCGCAAATCTCTTTGGCCTCTTTGCGAGCGGATTCTTTTTGCTCCTGAGTAGCCTCGGCTGGCTCAATTCCCTGGTTGCGAAGGATATCTTCAGCCATAACGTCTGGGTTACCTCCCAGAAGAATATCAGTACCACGACCTGCCATGTTGGTTGCGATAGTAACCGCACCCATACGACCAGCCTGAGCAATAATCTGTGCCTCACGCTCATGGAACTTAGCGTTCAGAACGTTGTGCTTAATGCCGCGTTTAGACAGAATGCGAGAAATACGCTCGGAGTTGTCAATAGAAACGGTACCAACCAGTACTGGCTGACCATTCTGATGGCGCTCTTCGACGTCTCTTACAACAGCCTCAAACTTAGCGTCAATAGTGCGATAGACCAGGTCATCAAGGTCCTCACGCTTAACGGGACGATTAGGCGGAATAACCTGAACAGGAACGTGGTAAACCTCACGGAACTCTGCGTCCTCGGTCATTGCAGTACCGGTCATACCAGAGAGCTTGTCGTACATGAGGAAGTAATTCTGGAGCGTAATAGTTGCCAGAGTCTGATTCTCTTCACGTACCTGAACGTTCTCTTTTGCCTCGATTGCCTGATGAAGACCCTCAGAATAACGGCGGCCTTCCATAATACGACCAGTAAACTCGTCAACAATCTTTACTTCACCGTCAATGACAACATACTGCTGGTCACGATGGAACATGTACTCAGCCTTCAGTGCCTGCTGCAGGTGATTTACCAGCTGACCGGACTCATCGTTGTAGATGTCGTCAATGTTAAGAGCGCGCTCGACCTTCTCGAGACCAATCTCTGTTGTTGCGATGGTGTGCTTTGCCTCGTCCATCTCAAAGTCAACATCTGGAGTTAAGCCACGAACTGCCTTAGCAAAATCCTTGTAGGTACCAGCAGATTTAGTGCCAGCACCAGAAATAATCAGAGGAGTACGAGCCTCATCGATAAGGATGGAGTCAACCTCGTCGACGATGGCATAATGATGTCCACGCTGCACGCGCATCTCAGGACGGGTAACCATGTTGTCGCGCAGGTAGTCAAAGCCAAACTCTGAGTTTGTACCGTAGGTAATATCTGCCTCATATGCAGGCTTTTTAAGGCTCAAGCGCATGCCGTTCTGCAGAAGACCAACGCTAATACCCAAGAACTTGTAGATGGTGCCCATCCACTCACTGTCTCGTTTGGCTAGGTAATCGTTGACGGTAACAATGTGAACGCCTTCACCGCTCAGCGCGTTAAGGTAACCAGCAAGGGTGGAGACAAGCGTCTTACCTTCACCGGTCTTCATCTCTGCAATAGTGCCCTTGTGGAGCGCAATACCGCCAATAAGCTGAACGTCAAAATGACGCTGACCAATAGTTCTTACCGAAGCCTCACGCACCGTTGCAAAAGCCTCTGGGAGAAGATCATCTAGGCTTTCTCCCTCGGCATAGCGAGCCTTGAACTTCTCGGTCTGGGCCTGAAGCTCTTCATCACTCATTGCCTGCATTGTTGGTTCAAGCGCATTGATCTTCTCGACAATACGCCTATATGCTTTGAGGTCCTTATCAGCACCAAAGGACAGAATCTTAGAGAGGAAATTAGGCATAGCTTTTTCCTTGACGTCGGGCATCTATCTTCGGTTGATAGACACAGTATTCAACTTATATATCATACCCTGTCTAACTGCTTGAATCACACTACATGGCGTCGTAAAATCCCAATTTCGTTATTTCTCCACCACTGGTTTCTATTGATTCTTTTCCCTTTTCTGCGCCTGCAATCATCCTAAGCTGTTTGGAAGGCATTTTTCTACGCTTCGTAACGTATTTCTGCACGTACAGGTCATAGTACTGTTGTGCATCCTGTGCTCGACCGCACTTTCTGAGCGCTTGGATAAGTGCCATAAGCGTGTCTTCTCGCATATCATCAACAAGGTAGGCAAGCTCTGCAAAGTGCACTGCGAGCGTATAGTGAGTAATTCTCAAAGCGGCTGCTGAAGCTGTCACCATGGTTTCTATGTATTGATCTCTCAAGGCAGTACGGATGGGATCTGCAAACCTAAAGCACTCATCCTCGGGAAGATACAAATCACCTTGATAAAGCTCTTCTACCTGCTTAGCCAGGTGTACTATGTCTTCATCGTTGTTTGATGATGCAACGCTCTTTGCTAATCGCGTAAAAATATCAATGTCTACGGTTACCTGCTGGGGATTAAAACCAAGTGTTCTTTCAATCCGAGACGCTTCCAAAGGCTCACAGCCTTTCTTAATCTCCTGTACCTCTTTGCGAATAACCCGAGTCGCTTGATACAGACGCTCTTGCCAATGTGCCTGATCAGCTTCAGGCCAAATCTGCTGAGCAATCTGCGACCTAAAGCTCATATGATTGTGAGCCAGCGCCAAATACACAAGCAGCGCCTTTGCCGAGCGATAGGCAATTTTCCTGCCAGCAATCTCCTCCCCTTGAACCGACAAACTGAATCTACCGAGAAGGGCGATGTACACCCCAGGATGAGCATTCCGTTTCTTATCTACGTTTGAGCTCTTAACCACAGAGTTTTTGGTCCGAGAATCCTCTGCTCCTTGTTTAAATGCTCTCCATTTTGTTACGTCTCGCTTGCCTTCATTTGAACGCAAGTAATGCAGCCATTCTTCTGGCATTTCTTGTTCAAGGCACTGCTGAAATTCAGACTCATCAGACAGAAGTGCTCTCATGAGCCACATGGCATTTTCAGGTACTCCATACTCAACAGTATCAAGCCAGACGGGAACATGCCCGTTTACGCTCTTAAAGAGAGCTTTGTATATTGTTCTACATGCTGCTTTTAGCGATGGATGGGTAATTGCCTCAAGGCTCTTCTCCGTAGGTTTAACGCCCAAGAAAAACCCTGCAATATCTTCAATGATCTTTCCAACCTGCGTCACATATAGTGAGTCCCATTCCCTGCTCAGCAGCACCGCTCTTCTCGCCTGAAGCTGAGCTTTAGGATATGCTCTGCTTCTGAGACTGAGAAGTGCTCCAATAAGAAGCGCAGGTACTTGAATCATGCGATTACCCTGCTGTTCTGCTTGACTGATGAGCTGCTCAGTGTCGTATAAGTTGCCAACAGAAAAGCTCTTTTCAAAAAGGTAGCGAACACATTTAAGTAGTCCTACAGACCCCTTTAAGCCTCCGGCCTCACCCTCATGTAAAAAGGAGAGCGCTTTTGAGCTACGTATATCAAAGTCCTTTTGATATACACCCAGCAATGCGTAAAGCAATTCAACATCAACAGTTTGAATTGACGAGGTTATTGAGGCAGCTTTTTCATACTGTTGCTCAAGAAGCAGCAGTTGAAGGGCATATTTAAAATTCCCCTGGATAGCCAAATCAATCGCACGTTTATGGAGTGCAATCTTCTTTTCTAGCGGGCTTAGCTCAAGATCCTCTTTCAAGGCAGGCAGCGGTTTTTGCAAAAGCAGCTTTAGCAGTGTTATGTAAGCTGTCTGCTTGAGAAAACCATTAAATGATGTAAGGTTCTCAAGTGTTTTACCAGCATCCTTACTGTTCATTGGACCTTTGGTATTAGACAGAGCATCCACCATTCTTTTCGCAGCTTTTTTACTTGAGTTTGCTAGCGTGCAGTCAGAATGCGTGGCAGTAAGCGCATTATCTACCAGCTCAATATATCCAGCATCAACAAACTCCGTTGCGTGAGAAAGCACAATTTCCCAGGTAATCTCTTCTCTGATCAACGAGCTCACAAATGCAGCCTTAGAGAAATCCTCCCTATCAATGAGCAGCGCTATGGCTTTCAAAGCGAGTTTTTCATGTTTGCCTGCTAGAGCGACAAGCTCCTGTTTATTAAAGTTCAACACATCAAACCTTGTAGTATGAAGGCACGAGAAACGCCTCGTTTCTACATGCACACCAAAGAAAGGCGCATCTTGTTCTATCTTGGCCAGATACTCAAGATCGGCTTGTCCGCATATACGACTCAAGTCATCAAACGAACCAACGCCAAGCAACATCATGCCTAATCTAAGTCTCAGTTCCTCAATGCCAAGAGTGCTCCTGAGCATATACGATGCCACGCAAGCAAGGCTAGTCAGATATGTAATAGGTACTTCGGCATCTCCACACTCGCAGAACGTGACCGGCAAAGAATACACAAGTGTTGGAATACCACGAGTCAATCTCATACTATTCAGAACGAACTGTTCTGAATTATCAATGCCAGGTATAAAGGTAAGTAGCTCATTCTTGCCCAGAACATATACGCTCGGAACTTCATCAATTAACTGGCGCGCTTCAGGAGATAAAGAAAACGCAACAAGACAGCCAGCCATACGAAGTCTTGCGATAGATTTGACCTGACGAGCAACAAAATACTCGTCAGACGGAGGAAAATCGTCAATCAGAACGAGCCTTTTACATGCCTTTGATTTCTTGGCGTTGCAGATAGAAGTACTTTTCTTTGTAAGGATCTGAGTCGCCTCTTGAGCCGAAAGGCTGGAAAGAGAAATCTCATACACATTCCACCCGTTCGACTGTGCATAGTCTGCCAGCTCTCTCAGAAACATAGTCTTGCCCATGCAGGGTTCTGCACAAAGCGCAAGTGACCTTTTTGTCTTTTCCATTGTTCTAAAGAAGTGTTGAGGCGGAACAATCCTGCTATAGTCTCCCATCACATGGCGAGAAGACCCACCAAGCAGCGGCTCTGTTCCAACTTCATCTCTGTTTTCCGACTCCATGAAGCTCTCCTTACTATTCAAATACTCAAGCGCTACAAGCGCTCTAACATTTCTCATTTCAAATTTTGGTGTGCGATAAATAATCAAGCTAAATTTGTCAGAAAGTGAGAAGGTTTAGGTGAACGGTAGGTGAAATATGGTCAGATTCAGGAAAGATTAGTGACAAAACATATGCAGAAATGCACAAATGTTGAAATTAGATAACATCAAATAGTAAAAATTATCTTCCGTGAACGGTATTTAATTAAGATAATTATGTAAATATTGTGGCACATAATTAAAACATAATACGTAATTAATATGTGCTTTTAGTAAATATTTTTATGCTATTTTCGAATAATTTGCCACCAAAAAAAGAGGACCCCACAAAGATGAGATCCTCTCCACATAAAAATGCCCCTTGTT
>CAUPCM010000046.1:0-8212 GCA_963509815.1 uncultured Atopobium sp.
GTAGCTCCTGAGGCACCTGTTGCTCCTGCAGCTCCAGAGCCTGCACCAGCTTCAACTATTGTTGTTGAGCCAATTATCCCAACAACTCCAGAGGCTCCTGAGGCACCAGCTGCTCCAGCAGATGCGCCAGTTCAGAATCCTGAGGGACCTGCAGCTCAGTAATGTAGAGCACATATAAACGAAACGGCCATTATGCAGATTGTGTGATGGCCGTTTTTCTTTTTCAATCCTGCATTTTTTAAATTGCGCGTACGACCGTGCGCTAGAAAGATTCGTGTCAGACATTTGCAAGACTAGAGGCAAATAAGCAACAAATTGCCAATTTAAGCTATATATGTGGACTGCATGTGAGAAAGTTTGTAGGCCAGTTTCGTATTTAAGTATTTATGTGGTATGATGCTTGGTCGAACTTTCCTGCTTCGGGTGCACCTTCACTTCCCGAAGCCATTAGCCCAGAGGAGGTGACAATATGAAGGCCTATGAACTGCTGTTTTTTGTTGACCCAGCTTCCACCGAGGAAGTCCGTGCTGGTGTAATGAAGCGTATTGACGTTGTTATCACCACTGACGGTGGAGTAGTCGACAGCGTCGAGGATTGGGGTAAGCGTAAGCTTGCTTTTGAGATCGACGATCTTACCGAGGGTGACTACACCCTCATCAATTTCCATGCAGATCCAACGCAGATTGCAGAGCTCGATCGAGTCCTGCGAATCAATGATGCTGTTAAGCGTCACATGATCGTGCGTCGAGTCGATAAGGACTAAGTCCTTGTAATGGAAAAGTGGAATTATTCCACGATGAGAGGTAGTGAGATTTATGAGTATTAACAGGGTTAACATTTCGGGCAACCTGACCCGTGACCCGGAGCTTCGCTCCACAGCAGGCGGTACCCAGATTCTATCCTTCGGCGTTGCGGTTAACGATCGTCGCAGGAACCAGCAGACTGGTGAGTGGGAAGATGTTCCTAACTTCGTAGACTGCGTAGTATTTGGTCAGCGTGCTGAAGCACTTTCCCGCTTCCTCTCCAAGGGTTCGAAGGTTGCTATTGAGGGCAAGCTTCGTTTCAGCTCCTGGGAGACGAAGGAAGGACAGCGTCGCAGCAAGCTTGAGGTTGTTGTTGATGAGGTCGAGTTCCTTTCTAGGAATCAGCAGGGTGGAGCCCCTATGTCACAGGGCGCACCATCTTATGCAGCTCCAACTCCACAGGCACCCGCTCCCGTTCCGGCTCCGCCAGACGAGGAGTTCTACGATGCTGATATTCCGTTTTAAACGTCAGACAGCAACACAGACGTTACTGTCATCTGAAAGGTAAAAGACATGGCTCAGCAGAAACAAGATTTCCAGCGCCAGCCGCGTCGCAAGTATTGCCAGTTCTGCAAGGAGGAGACTGAGTTCATCGATTACAAAGACACTCAGCTTCTTCGTAAGTACATGACCGACCGTGGCAAGATTAAGCCTCGTCGCGTCACTGGCACCTGCACGCAGCACCAGCACGACATTGCACTTGCTATCAAGCGCGCACGCGAGATGGCACTTCTGCCCTACACTGTCCCTGTGGTTTCCAGCCGCGGTGGCCGTAGTCGCGGATAACCTATCTGTTCTTTAGGTAGAGTTGGTTAGCAATGGATAGACCGGATTCAAATATTCCTCAGGCACCTGAAGGGTATTCTCGCCCAGAGAGTAGCTCGCAGAATGTTGCCGGTCCAAGCAACCAAAACGGAGGCAAACCGCGTCCGTTTGAGGCTCCAACATACAAGCAAGGATTTGTTCTTTGCGTTGTTGGCGGAGTAATTACTGGGCTCCTTTCTTTTATTGGAGCAGCTTTGGTTGCGTATGGCATGGTAATTGCTGTCTATTGCAAAAAAGGGCACGGATGGTTTGGTCCTGCTATTACTTCAGTACTTGTTACGGGTGTAGCAGCTTATTTGCTCTCGGGACCAACGGAGGCGGCTACTTCAGTTACCGCTTGTGCACTTGCTCTTGGAGTTGGCTACGCTTTTGCAACAGAGAAACTCACCGTTGGTGTTGGGTCTCTTCTTGTGGGAGCAACGGCTTTAGCACTTCTGGGATACGATGCGTTCTTTGCCGCAATGGCAGGAACAAGTCTTCCCGAGCTTGCTCAGAGTGTGTTTAATCAATACGCTTCGCAGGTCTCAGGTGCTTCTCCAGAGATTCAAGAAGGTCTTTCAACGGCAAAGGCACTCTTTATGCTCTTTTGGCCAACCAGCTATACCGGCATGGCGCTTTTATATTTTGTAATTGCGCGCTTTGGAGCTCGAACAGTGTATAAAGCACTGACAAGAGACCCACAGAAATTACCACAGTTCCAACTGATGGACGTTCCATTTTGGATGTGTGTTCTTACCGTGGCCAACTTGTTTGTATATGCACTCTCAAGCACCATTTTGCCTGCACAAGACATACTTCAGCTTATTACGTTGAATGTGTTTATGGCTCTTAGGGTTGTGTTTGCTCTTCAGGGCCTTGCGGTGCTCACATGGTTTGTGCGCGAGAAGCACTTCTCGCCAGCACTTTCTCTGTCACTGTTTGTATTGGCAGGCATGCTAGAAGTTCAGTTAGGCGTTATGGCTCTCGTAGGACTTATTGATGCCTGGGCAAACTTCCGAAAGCTTAATCGCTCAGGAAGCCAGGATTCAGAGTCCACGATAAACAACAACTAGTCGATACCATCGACTCATCAAAGGAGTTTCCCATGAAAGTTATTCTCTTGGGCGAGCTTCGCGGTAAGGGCGGCGAAGGCGACATCGTAGAGGTCGCACAGGGTTATGCGGAGAACTTCCTGTTCCCCAACAAGATTGCCCAGCCTGCTACACCGGGTAACATCAAGCAGCTTGAGGAGCGTCGTCACAATATCGCTAAGCGCGAAGAGCAGCGTATTGCTGACGCAAATGCTACCAAGGCAGCTCTTGATGGCAAGCTCGTAACTGTTGACGCTCGCATCGGCGAGGAGGGCCAGCTCTTTGGCTCCGTCACCACCGCTCAGATTGCTGACGCAATCGAGGCACAGCTCAACGTCACCGTTGATCGTAAGCGCATTGCTCGTAGCGCTGCTATCAAGACCGCTGGTCGCCACAATGTCACCATTGAGCTTTACCGTGACATTACCGCTACCGTCGTTGTTCTTGTTGGCGAGGACGATGCTGCTCCTGCAGAGGAGGAGGCCGAGGAGGTTGTTGCAGAGGCAACCGTCGAGGTTGAGGTTGAGTCCGCAGAGTAGTTTTATGCATGCATAAAACACTGTTCTCCTGCATTTTTTGGTGGTTTATACAATTTCTGCAGTTTTCTACAGATTTGTAAGCTTTTATAAAAAGCAAGGCCATCTGAAAAGAATGGAATGTTTGTTCGAACCACCCCTTTGTGAAACATAACAAAGGGGTGGTCTTTTTATGTGTAGACGGAACGGTATATTTTCTTATGCTCTACCTGCGGTTATTCAAAATGTTATGTAAAACATATTCACTTAACCTGCGGAATTGTAATTTGATTTGTATAACCGCAGATAAGCAATTGTGTAGAAAATACCACGTGTCGAAAAAAGTCCAAAAAATGTTGAAAACGTTGAAAACTCAAGGAAATCCCGCTCAGGGTATGCGAGTTTTGGAAAATCGTGTTGAAGACTTAACTTTTCGAATTTTGCAAGCCAAAATGACTCTTTATTTTTTTGAAAAGTACACTACTATTCAGATTCATTCCCAAAAAACATGATTGGAAAAGACGATGGCACAAGACTCGTTTGAGATGAATCCTACGCAATTGACAGCCCTAGAGAACGCCTCTATGCCACAAGATTCTGATGCCGAGTTTTCCATTCTTTCTGCAATGATTCTTTCGGAAGAAATCAGAGGAGAGTGCCTCATTAGGCTTTCTTCCGAGGATTTCTATATTCCATCCAATCAAATTATTTTTGAGGCAATTAAGTCGCTGTTTGACAATAACAAGCCAGTAGACGTCATTTCGCTTGCAGATCACCTTAAGAGTAATGGCAAGTTTGAGCGCGCTGGAGGAGCTGTCCGTTTAGCGGAGCTTGGAAACAACCCACTTGCTATGGTTGGTTGGGAAAACCACGCAGTTATGCTGCATCGTGATACTACGCTCAGAAAGATGATTAGTGCTTCTGCAAAGATTTCTGCGCTTGCCTACAACGCTCCAGAAGATACAAAAGAAGTAGTTGACCAGGCAGAGAAGCTCATTTTTGATGTAACCAACAGAGATGTTCAGCAGTCCGAGCAGGGCATTGAAGACATCATGACTGACCTCTTTGAAGAGCTTCAGCAAAATGCTGGTAAAGATGCTTCAGAGTTGGGTGTCCAAACTGGATTTGCAACCCTAGATAACCTCTTCCAAGGTCTTCGTCCTGGTCAGATGGTTGTTATCGGCGCTCGTCCTGGTGTTGGTAAGACTTCCTTTGCTCTCAGCATGGCCTATAACGCTGCGGTTTCCGGAGCAACTGTTGCGCTCTTCTCGCTTGAGATGAGCAAGATTGAGATTGCGCAGAGGCTGTTGGCTTCTGAATCAAAGGTTGATTTGCAGACCATCCGTTCTTCCAACATCAGAAATGAGCAGTGGCCTACCCTTCTGGAGGCAGCAGAGCGCATTTCTCGCCTTAAAATCATCGTTGACGATACTCCAGGCACAACAGTCACAGAAATCCGCGCAAAAGCCCGCAGAATGCTTAATAAAGCCGAGAAAGGCGTCATTATCATCGACTACCTTCAGCTGCTTTCTCCACCAGCCGAGAAGGGTCGTGCAGATAGTCGTGCAACTGAGGTTTCGGAGATGTCTCGTGGCATTAAGATTATGGCTAAAGACCTTAAGGCACCTGTTATTGCACTTTCTCAGCTCAACCGTACGCTTGAGAACAGAAACGGCAAGCGTCCACAGCTTTCTGACCTGCGTGAGTCCGGCGCTATCGAGCAGGATGCAGACATTGTTTTGCTTCTTGACCGCTCGCTGAGCGATGAAGAAGCCGCACGCGATGACCGTCCTGATAAAGACGTTACCAACATCATTGTTGCAAAGAACCGTGCAGGTGCTCTGAGGGATGTTCCTGTCATGTTTATGTCAACGTCTACCAAGTTTGTTGAGATCTACCAGGGAAATAATTACTCAGAAAGTGAAGCCGCTCAGTACGCCGCAATGGCAAACCCTGCACACTAATCGTTTCTTATGTGTGACAAAACCCTCGCGCTTCTGTGCTTTTGCCAGCGGTATTAGATATACTTATGAAGCAACCCCTAAAGAGGTTGCAACCGTCATGTAATGGTCGTGTTTGTAGATAGCTGCGATAGGGGAGAACTTATGCCAGCTTCCGTACTTGTTGGTGCTCAGTGGGGAGACGAGGGTAAGGGTAAAGTTACCGACCTCATTTCCGGAGATTTTGACGTTGTTTGCCGTTACGCAGGTGGTGCAAATGCAGGCCACACGGTAATTGCTGGAGACACAAAGCTTGCACTTCACCAGGTTCCATCTGGCGTTATGTATGAGAATACCTATCCAGTTATTGGCAATGGTTGCATTGTTGATCCAGAGGTTCTTCTCGGCGAGATTGACATGCTGGAGAGCAAGGGTATTTCCTGCGATCTTCTTAAGATTTCCGGCAACGCTCACATTGTTATGCCTTATCACAAAGATCTTGATGGCGTTCACGAGAAAAAGCTGGGCAAAAACCTTATTGGTACCACCAAGCGCGGTGTCGGCCCAACTTATATGGACAAGATGAACCGCACTGGTCTTCGTATTCAGGACATGCTTGACGAGAAGATCTTCCGCAAGAAGCTTGAGGCTGCACTTGAGTACACCAATCCAATCTTGAGCCTTGTATACGGTCTTCCAACCTACACTGTTGATCAGATTTGTGAGACCTACCTGCCTTATGCAGATCGCATTCGTCCTTACATTGTTGAGTCTTCTCTCTTCCTTAATGAAGAGCTTGAGGCTGGCAAGAACATTCTCTTTGAGGGCGCTCAGGCAACTATGCTTGATATTGACCACGGCACCTACCCATTTGTCACCTCTTCTAACTGCACCGCTGGTGGCGCGGTTACTGGTTCTGGCGTTGGTCCAACCAACATTGACCGTGTCCTGGGCATTGCAAAGGCATACCTCACGCGCGTTGGCTCTGGTCCATTCCCAACAGAGCTCTTTGACGAGACAGGCGATCTTCTCGGCGAAGTTGGACATGAGTATGGTGTAACCACTGGTCGTAAGCGCCGCTGCGGTTGGTATGACGCCGTAGTTGTTAACTATGCAGCTCGTATCAATGGCCTCACTGACCTTGCAATCACTAAGCTTGACGTTCTTGGCTGCCTGGACGAGATTAAGGTATGCGTTGCTTATGAGTGCGACGGCAAGATTTACAAGACCGTTCCAGAGCACCAGAGCGTTTTCTATCACGCAAAGCCTGTGTATGAGACTCTTCCTGGTTGGAAGTGCGACATTTCTAACGTTCGTAACTTCTACCAGCTGCCTCGTGAGGCTAAGGACTACATTGACTTCCTGGAGCAACTTGCTGGTGTACGCGTTTCTATCATCACCGTTGGTCCAGATCGCGAGCAGACAATCGACCGCTACTGGAGGTAACCCGTGGCGTCTTCGGACTGCTCAACTTTTGCAATAGTTTGCGATAACCCCTGTGGGCTTGAAGCTTCCCAGCTTGAAGCCCTGGGGGTTTCTGTAATACCTGGAGCTCTGAGTTCAGATGCTGATCAGGTAGGCGAGTTTTACCGAGGCATTATTGAGTCAGGAGCTCAAAAGATCCTCTCGCTCCATGTGTATTCAGATTTTTCTGACTCGTTTCTTACGGCAAAAAAGGCTTGTCAGAACAATCCTGATATTTCAAGCTCAATTTGCCTGGTAGATAGCGGAAATATGCCCACTGCTATGGGAATCATGCTTGAGCGCTTAAGTGTGGCAAGAAGGTCTGGAGCTTCATTTGAAGCTGTCTGCGCGTATGCGCAAGAACTTGCCGAGGTAGTTGCCACAATGTACATCGCAATGAACAAGGTTGCCCTTCATAAAAGCAAGGACAAACGCCCCAGGCTTTCGTTGCGACTTCGACTTGAGCGTTTGCATAGGCGCATTTCAAACGACATGTATTTGTATCGTTTGGTTGGTGGAAAATGTACAGAAGTGGCTCGCTCATCAGATTTTACCGATCTAGCAGCAAGAATTTCTCGCCTTATGAGCGCGTGTTTTGTAAAGCGCGGCGAGCTCAAATATGTAGTAATTTCAAGTGGCGAGAAACGCATACAAAAGCATCTCAAAAAGCCACTTAAAACAAATGAATATGATGCAGAATGTATTGCAGAAAGACTTGCTTCTCCCGAGTTTAAAAAGAGCCTGGGAGAAGACTCTGTTGGCGTTGCTTGTATCCCAAAGGCGTTGTATCAGAAGGCTGGAGTACTTATGAATGACACCGTTGATATTTTGTTGCTTGGTGCGGGCGGTCGCGAGCATGCGCTCCTGACAAAGCTGCAGGAATCTCCGCGTGCTGGGAAAATTTACGTTGCTCCAGGTAATGGTGGCATGGCTGCTCAGGCAGAGGTTGCTCCCATTGATCAAAACAATCCTGATGAGGTTGTCGCGTTTGCCAAAGCAAAAGGCATTGGACTGGTAGTTATTGGCCCTGAGGCACCTCTTGTTGTGGGCGTTGCAGACGCTGTTCGTCAGGCTGGTATTGCATGCTTTGGTCCTAACCAGAACGCAGCCCAGATGGAGGGCTCAAAGGCGTTTGCCAAGGGCGTTATGGAGCGAGCAAACGTTCCAACTGCTGCATGGAAGTCTTTCACCGATCAAGCGTCTTGCGAGGCGTATGTTAACCAGATTGGCGCTCCTGTAGTTGTTAAAGCAGACGGTCTTGCCGCAGGTAAGGGTGTTATTGTTGCGACTGAGCTTGAGCAGGCTCTTGAGGGCGTTCGCGAGTGTTTCTCGGGTCATTTTGGCGATGCGGGAACAACCGTTGTTGTCGAGGAGTTTCTTGAGGGACCAGAGTGCTCGCTGCTTGCGTTGACTGATGGAACGTACGTTGTTCCGCTGGCAACAGCACAGGATCACAAGCGCGCATACGACGACGATAAGGGTCCCAACACTGGTGGCATGGGCGTTTATTCTCCTGTTCCTTTTGTGACCGACGAAGAGCTTTCTCAGATGATTGCCATTGAGCAGCGCGTTGTTGACCAGCTCAAAAAAGAGGG
>CAUPCM010000047.1:0-8038 GCA_963509815.1 uncultured Atopobium sp.
ATTACATCAGGGCTAACCTCGTCGGAAGAAGAACCGATGAGTGTCTCGGTGTAATCAGAGTGCGTGGATGGAGCTGCAGAGCCCAGCATCAAGCCGCCATCGCCTTCTGGCGAGAAGACCATGTTGAGCAGCTGAGAAAGATCCTCAGAATCTGCCTCATCCTCTTCTGGCTCAAGGATGTAGAGGAGGTTACGAGCCTCAAGGCCATCGCGGAGCTCCTCGATTGCCTTTGCACCAATACCGTCGATGCGAAGCAGGTCTTCCTCGGTCTTACCGATAAGATCGCCTACGGTCTCAATGCCAACCTCGCTGAACTTGTTGGTCCAACGCTGTGACACGCCAAGATCGTCGAAGAGGTACAGCTTTGCGTCCTCGCTTGAAAGCGTGCGGCCATTCTTAGAGTAAACACCACCGTTGTAATCCTCGTTGACCCAGTCAAGCTGCTTAGGAAGCTGCTCCTCGATGTCCTTAAGCTCTGCTGGTGCCCAGTCTGGAAGAGACTTAGCAAGAGAAGAAGTTGGGCCATCAATCTTGGTGCCGTGGTAGGTAAGCTCAACATCGTTGTATGCGGAGAGACCAGTACCTGCAGGAATCTGCTTACCAACAATAACGTTGGACTTAAGGTCAAGCAGGTGGTCAACGTCGCCCTCGATAGCTGCAGAGGTAAGAACGCCTGCAGTACGGATGAACGATGCACTGGAGAGCCAAGAATCGATAGAGCTTGCAACCTTCAGAGTACCAAGGATTGCTGGCTCTGCCTCTGGTGGAGTACCACCAGCAAGGGCAATGTTCTGGACAGTCTCTGCAAAGACATAGCGGTCCACATACTGACCAAGCAGGTATGAAGAGTCACCTGGGTTGGTAACCTGAACACGGCGAAGCATCTGACGTGCGATAACCTCGATGTGCTTATCGTTGAGTTCTACACCCTGGGAGGTATAGACGTCCTTAACGGACTCAACGAAGGTGTGCATGGTGGACTCAATGTCAGTGAGTCGACGGAGCATACGGAAGTTGACGAAGCCGCGGGTAATCTGGTCACCAGCACGGACAACAACGCCATCCTCAATACCAGGCATGAAGCGGACAGATGCAGGTACACGCCACTCCTCGATGACACGGGTAGCATCGTCTGCATCAACAATACGCAGCAGGTACTCGGTGGTCTCTGGGGTAATGTGAAGAACACCAGAAACAGGAGCCAGGTCAGCCTCGCGACCAAGAATCTTCTCGTTGACGTTACCGACGACGTCGAACATACGAGCAACGGTAGGAAGACCCTGCGTAATATCGTCTGCGCCTGCAACACCACCGGAGTGAATGGTACGCATGGTCAACTGAGTACCAGGCTCACCAATGGACTGAGCTGCGATAATACCAACTGCAGTACCAATGTTGACAGGACGACGGGTGGAAAGATCCCAGCCGTAGCACTTCTGGCAGACGCCGTACTTTGACTTACAGGTCAGAAGCGCGCGGAGCTGAACCTTAGCAAGGCCGTGCTCAACAAGACGCTCAAGATCCTGCTTGGACTCAACATAGCCACCAGCAGGGATAAGAACCTCGCCAGTGTTTGGATCGCAGACATCCTCAAGGGTGCAGCGGCCAATCAGGTCAGTATCAACAGAAGTCTGACCAGGCTTAATCAGAGGATAGGTAACTGCCTCATCAGTGCCGCAGTCCTCCTCGCGAACAATAACGTCCTGTGCAACGTCGACGAGTCGACGAGTCAGGTAACCAGAGTCGGAGGTGTGGGATGCGGTATCTACCAGACCCTTACGAGCGCCATAGGTAGAAATGAAGTACTCAAGAGGCTCAAGACCCTCGCGGAAGTTTGCCTTAATTGGAAGGTCGATGGTTTCACCGGACATATCCGCCATCAGGCCTCGCATACCAGCAAGCTGGCGAAGCTGTGTCTTAGAACCACGAGCTCCAGAGTCAGCCATCATGTAAATTGGGTTGTTCTCTGCAAAGCCTGTAAGCATCTCAGAGCCGAGAAGATCGGTGCACTCGGTCCATGCGTTAACAACCTCAACGTGACGCTCTCGCTCGGAAAGGAAGCCATCCTCGTAGTACTCGTTGATCTGGTCAACGCGGTCCTGTGCCTCCTGAAGCAGCTGTGGCTTGTGTGGAGGAATGACAGCGTCCCAAACAGAAACGGTCAGACCAGCAAGAGTTGCGTAGTGGAAACCAGTCTTCTTGATGTTGTCCAGAATTGGCTCAACATCAGCCATTGGGTAACGGTCGCAGCAATCGTTGACCAGAATGCCAATGTCAGACTTGACCATCTTGTAGTTGATGTATGGGTAATCCTCTGGCAGGCACTGACGGTTGAAGATAATGCGACCAACAGTGGTCTCAAAACGCTTGGTGCCCTCAGTAACGTCCAGATCCTCATACTGACCGCGGCCAGTCATAACGCGGAAGATAGCACGGTCGCTATCAGCAACGTTTGCATCCTTGGAACTTACGCGGACAACAACCTTTGCCTGAAGATCAAGGTCACGGTTGGCCTCAATAGCCAGAAGAGCATCCTCAAAGCTTGCAAAGGTAAGAGTCTTAGCGTCTTCACCGGTCTTCTCGGAAGTGAGGTAGTAGACACCAAAAACCATATCCTGAGAAGGAACGGTCAGAACCTTACCAGAAGCAGGGCTTCTGAGGTTGTTGCTGGAGAGCATCAGAATGCGAGCCTCTGTCTGTGCCTGAGTAGAAAGTGGCACGTGGACAGACATCTGGTCGCCGTCGAAGTCTGCGTTGAATGGTGCGCAGACCAGAGGGTGCAGGTGGATTGCCTTACCCTCGATAAGGACTGGCTCAAATGCCTGGATAGACAGACGGTGAAGGGTAGGTGCGCGGTTGAGAAGAACGAGGCGGTCCTGAATGACCTCATCCAGAACGTCCCAAACAACTGGGGTACCACGGTCAATAGCGCGCTTTGCGCCCTTAATGTTTTCAACCTTGCGGAGCTCAACCAAACGACGCATGACAAATGGCTTGAAGAGCTCGAGTGCCATAGCAGATGGAAGGCCGCACTGGTGCAGCTTCAGGTGTGGGTCAACAACAATGACGGAACGGCCAGAGTAGTCAACACGCTTACCCAGAAGGTTCTGACGGAAGCGACCCTGCTTACCCTTAAGGGCCTCAGCAAGAGACTTCAGAGGACGTCCACCACGACCAGTGACGGGACGACCACGGCGACCGTTGTCAAACAGAGCGTCAACGGACTCCTGAAGCATGCGCTTCTCGTTGTTAACAATGATAGAAGGTGCCTCAAGGTCAAGCAGGCGCTTAAGACGATTGTTACGGTTAATAACACGACGATACAAATCGTTTAAGTCGGAAGCTGCAAAACGGCCACCATCAAGCTGAACCATAGGACGAAGATCAGGTGGAATAACTGGTACAACGTCAAGGATCATATTGGCTGGATCGTTGCCACCCTTGAGGAAAGCATCAACAATCTCAAGGCGCTTAATGGCCTTCTCGCGCTTCTGCTTCTGAGCATCCTCATTGGCGATAATAGCGCGGAGCTCCTTGGCCTCTTTCTCAAGGTCAATGTTGGAGAGAAGGTCACGGACTGCCTCTGCGCCCATGCCACCCTTGAAGTAGATGCCGTAGTAGCGCTTAAGCTCGGAGAACAGACCCTCATCGGAGATGAGCTCTCTAGTCTCAAGCTGCATGAACTTCTCGAAAGCCTCACGACGAAGCGTCTTCTCTTCCTCGTACTCTTCCTCAAGATCAGCGACGCCTGCACGAATCTCGTCCTCAGAAAGAGGCTCAAAATCGCCAAACTCGTCATCCTGTGGCTGGCCCTGCTCGCGAAGACGTGCAATCTGATCGTCACGCTCTGCGTCAAGCTCTTCGAGGTCTGCTGCAAGCTCCTCACGAAGATCGTCTACGTCAGCCTCACGTGCCTCAGTGTCAACACTGGTGATTACGTAAGATGCAAAGTAGAGGACTTTCTCGAGGTCCTTGCTCTTGATGTCAAGAAGACGTGCCAGGGGGAAGCTGGTTGGGCTCTTGAAGTACCAGATGTGGCTTACAGGAGCAGCAAGCTCGATGTGGCCCATACGGTCACGACGAACCTTTGCGGTGGTTACTTCAACACCGCAGCGCTCGCAGGTAATGCCCTTGAAGCGAATGCCTTTGTACTTACCGCAGGCGCACTCCCAGTCCCTTACAGGTCCAAAGATCTTCTCGCAGAAAAGGCCGTCCTTTTCTGGCTTAAGGGTACGGTAGTTGATGGTCTCAGGCTTCTTTACCTCGCCATAGGACCAACCGCGGATATCATCAGCAGACGCTAGAGAAATTTTAATAGCGTCAAATTCAGTGGAATCAAAATCTGCCACAGTCGCTACTCCTTATCGGTGGTCGCGTCGCCTACAAGTGCGGATGCACCCTCAGCGTCTTGGGACAGGTCGGAAGCGGTTACCTCAGTGAAGCCAAGGTCGTTGAGGATCTCAACAGCGTTCTTCTCCTCAGGATCTGTGACCTTTGCGGTATTTGCACGCTTACGATAGGAGATTGGCTCAATGTCAAGTGCCAGGGAGCGAATCTCTTTGACCAGAACCTTGAAGGACTCAGGAATTCCTGCAGTAGGAATGTTCTCGCCCTTAACAATGGACTCGTAGGTCTTAACACGGCCGTTGGTATCGTCAGACTTAACGGTGAGGATCTCCTGGAGGACGTTAGCAGCACCGTATGCATACAGTGCCCAAACCTCCATCTCACCAAAGCGCTGACCGCCGAACTGTGCCTTACCACCCAGAGGCTGCTGGGTAACAAGAGAGTAAGGACCAGTTGAACGTGCGTGGATCTTATCGTCAACCATGTGGCCGAGCTTCAGGATGTAAGAAACACCAACGGTAATTGGGCTCTTGAATGCCTCGCCGGTACGACCATCGTAGAGGGTAGTCTTACCACGCTCGTTGAGCTGTGGAACAAACTCCTCACGCATGTCCTCACCGTACTCCTTGAGCGCCTTGTTGATCATGTTGATGTTGGTGCGGCGAACAATCTCTGCAACGGACTCATCAGTAGCACCGTCAAAGAGTGGTGTTGCAACAGGAATTGGGCCCTCAACGTAACGCTTAGAATCTGCGTCATCGTCATCCCAACCGTGTGCAGCGCCCCAGCCAAGGTGGCACTCAAGCAGCTGGCCAACGTTCATACGGGAAGGAACGCCCAGTGGGTCGAGAATAACGTCTACTGGGGTACCGTCTGCCATGTAAGGCATGTCCTCAACAGGGAGAACCTTACAAATAACACCCTTATTACCGTGACGACCAGCGATCTTATCGCCCTGCTGGATCTTTCTGCGCTGAGCAACAAAGACGCGGACCAGGTCATTTACTCCTGGAGGCAGGTCGTCTCCAGCCTCACGGCTGAAGCGGACAACGTCAACAACGCGGCCATAGGAGCCGTGTGGCATCTTAAGGGAAGTATTACGAACATCGTGTGCCTTAGCACCGAAGATTGCGCGAAGCAGGCGCTCTTCTGCGGTCAGAGCAGTCTCACCCTTAGGAGTAACCTTACCAACCAGAATATCGCCAGGTCCAACCTCAGCGCCGATGCGGATGATACCGTCATCGTCGAGGTTTGCGAGCATGTCCTCACCAAGGTTTGGAATCTCGCGGGTAATCTCCTCAGCACCAAGCTTGGTGTCACGGGCATCAATCTCGTGGCGGGAAATGTTAACGGAAGTCAGAAGGTCTTCCTGAACAACGCGCTCGGAGACGATAATACCGTCCTCGTAGTTGTAGCCTTCCCATGGCATGTAAGCAACGGTAAGGTTTGCGCCAAGTGCCAGCTCAGAGTGGTCAACAGATGGACCGTCTGCGATTGGCTGGCCTTTCTCAACCTGCTGTCCAACAGTGACGATTGGACGGTGGTTGATGCAAGTGGACTGGTTGGAGCGCTCGTACTTAGGAAGATCGTAGCGCTGAGAACCGTGCTCATCGGAGTAGATGACAACGTGAGCTGCATCAACCTCGGTGACCTCGCCGGCAAACTCTGCGCAAATAAGCTCACCAGAGTCCTGAGCTGCGCGGCCCTCCATGCCAGTTCCAACAAATGGAGCGTGGGACTGAATCAGAGGCACTGCCTGACGCTGCATGTTTGCACCCATGAGGGTACGCTTTGCGTCGTCGTGCTCAAGGAATGGAATGAGGTTAGCTGCGACGGAGAGAAGCTGACGTGGAGAAACGTCCATGTAGTCAACGTCCTCAACAGGAACCTGTGCAGGTGCACCGAAGGAACCGTCGAAGTCGCGGGTACGTGCAATAACGCGGTCTGCATCAACAATCTTGCCGTCTGCGTCAACCTCAACAAACTTCTTAGACTTAGGGTCAATTGGGGTGTTAGCAGGAGCAATAATATGATTCTCCTCCTCGTCTGCAGTCATCCAGACAATGTCGTCAGAGACAACACCGCCTGTGACCTTACGATAAGGAGCCTCGATAAAGCCGTACTCATTTACGTGAGCGTACAGTGCCAAGGAGCCGATAAGACCAATGTTTGGTCCCTCAGGAGTCTCGATTGGGCACATACGGGAGTAGTGCGAGTTATGAACGTCGCGGACTGCGGTAGGAACGTTGGTACGACGGCTGGAGCCGGACTTGTGTCCTGCAAGACCGCCAGGTCCCAGAGCAGAAAGACGACGCTTGTGAGTCAAACCAGCAAGTGGGTTTGCCTGGTCCATGAACTGCGAAAGCTGAGAAGAACCGAAGAACTCCTTGATTGCAGCAACAATTGGACGGATGTTGATCAAAGACTGTGGAGTGATGTCGTCTGCGTCCTGAGATGCCATACGCTCACGAACAACGCGCTCCATGCGGCTCATACCAATGCGGAACTGGTTCTGGACCAGCTCGCCAACGGTACGGACGCGGCGGTTGCCAAAGTGGTCAATGTCATCAAGGTGCTTAGACTCATCACCTGCATGCACTGCAAGAAGGTACTGAAGAGCTGCGACAATGTCCTCTTTGGTAAGGACACGAACGTCTGCAGGAATCTCTTCCTCAAGCTTCTTGTTGATCTTGTAACGACCAACGCGAGCAAGGTCATAGCGCTGCTCGTTGAAGAAGAGGCCGTCAAGCAGAGAACGGGCAGAGTCAACAGTTGGTGGCTCGCCTGGACGCTGACGACGATAAATCTCGATAAGAGCATCCTCACGTGTGGTTGCAACGTCACGCTCAAGTGTGTTGCGAACAACATCGGAATCACCAAGGAGCGAGAGAATCTCGTCATCGGTAACAGCGATGCCAAGTGCACGGAGGAAGACGGTAGCGCTCTGGCGACGCTTGCGGTCAATGGAGACGACCAGGTGGCCGCGCTTATCAACCTCAAACTCAAGCCATGCACCACGTGCAGGAATGAACTGAGACTTGTGGACCAATACACCGTTGTCCATCTCTGACGAGAAATACACGCCAGGTGAACGAACGAGCTGTGAAACCACAACGCGCTCAGAACCGTTGATGATGAAGGTACCACGCTCAGTCATCAGTGGGAAATCACCCATGAAGACAAGCTGCTCCTTCATCTCACCAGTCTCTTTGTTGACAAAACGGACGTCAACAAAAAGAGGTGCTTGATATGAAATGTCTTTTGCACGACACTCAGCCATTGAATTGGCAGGGTCGCCGAACTGATGGTCACCAAAGGTGACCTGCATGGTTCCAGCGCTGTTCTCAATTGGCGAGAACTCAGCGAAGGACTCTGCAAGGCCCTCTCCCATAAAGCGCTCAAATGATTCCTTCTGTACAGAAATCAGATTTGGCAGCTCCATAGCTGCGGGAATCTTACTGAACGTCCTGCGTCCAGTATGCGCCTGAGGCGTGGTGAGGGAAGTCTTTTTAGCGGTAGACACCAGGTTGTCCTCCTTCAAAAGGGTGGAAGGTGGCAATTGTCGCAACCTAGTAATTTAGTCAAGATTTTAATGCGCGTCAACAGAAAAACACTTGATTTTTTAAGACGTTTTGACTATATTATCGCGTTTATGTTTTTCAACTGCACAAACGTTATGTTGCAGGTAAAT
>CAUPCM010000048.1:0-7800 GCA_963509815.1 uncultured Atopobium sp.
CTATATTATCGCGTTTATGTTTTTCAACTGCACAAACGTTATGTTGCAGGTAAATCCTTGACTAACTCGTCTTTTCTAGTTGTGAAGATTTTGTGGAGAATGTCCACGGAGACAGAAATCACTTTCGGTGAGCGGCACTCCCCCGCCGCTGGGTTACTTCGTACGGTGCTCCGAATGCACCGGGCGTGCTCCGAGCGCACGGGTTTCTCGCTAGGTGCACTTGCGAGCGCGGCTACGTGCGTGGCTGAGAGCGCACGGGTTTCTCGCCAGATGTGAGTGCGAGCGCACGGGCTTCTCGCCAGGCGCGCTATAAACAAAACCGCTGGTACATGGTGTATCAGTGGTTTTTTGCGTACGGCACGATGAAAGTCTCTGCACAGATAGCTAGCTATGGACACCCATCTGATCCAAAACCGACGCAATTATGTGCCTAGGGCTGGCTTTTGTAGATTTTTGGACCTCGATTAATCCAAAAGTCTACTAATTATGTGTCGAGAAACCCGATTTTGATCCAAAACCCATTCAATTATGTGCCTTTCAGCACATAATTACCTTGCTTTTGGATTGACTGGACACATAATTACCTAGGTTTTGGATCAATCGACACGGAAAAATTTACAGCGTAAACCACGCACATTCTTCTCACACATAATTACGTCAGGTTTGGATTGATTTTGAGAGGCCTCGTATTCTGCCTGAAAAGTGCAAAGAATCTGTCTTTGACCCACCGATTCTTTGACAAAATCAGGCAAATCCACAGATTCTTTGATGGTTTTAGGCAAAATCCACTGATTCTTTGCAGAAATCAGGCGCGAGGAAACACGGCAAATCACTCAGACTTGATGCACTTTTCAGGCAGCAGCATAAGCGCCTCACTTGTCACTCTATTCAGGCTGTAGAAAAGGCACGCCGGGTTTCTCGCCAAAAAAAGAGGCCAGACCAAAGTCTGACCTCTCCAGTAAGCAATGTAGGATGGACTTACTTAAGGGTGACGGTAGCGCCAGCCTCCTCGAGCTGAGCCTTAGCAGCCTCAGCGTCCTCCTTCTTAGCGCCCTCGAGGACAGCCTTAGGAGCACCCTCGACGACCTCCTTTGCCTCCTTGAGGCCAAGGTTGGTAAGAGCACGGACAACCTTGATGACGCCGATCTTGTTGTCGCCGAAGCCCTCGAGGACAACGTCAAAGTTGGTCTTCTCCTCTGCCTCCTCAGCAGCGCCACCAGCTGCAGGAGCAGCAGCGACAGCTACAGGAGCAGCAGCGGAAACGCCGAAGACGTCCTCAAGCTCGTGAACGAGCTCAGAAAGCTCGAGTGCTGGCATCTCTTTAAGGGCCTCAATGATCTCATCTTTAGTGACAGCCATGTCAATTCTCCTTTTTAAACGATGCAGCCTTTGTACTGCATCTGGGCAAAAGCCCGGCTTGTATATGTACGTTTGAGTGCGTTTACACTCTCACGCGGTTTGCGCCAATGCGCGGGTACAACAAAACGTTGCTTATGCAGCGTTCTTCTGATCTGCGACTGCAGAAAGAGCGGTTGCGAGTCCACGAGCTGGACCAGCGCAAACCTGTGCAATACCGGTAAGTGGGCTTGCAACAACGAAGACAAGCTTTGCAATGAGCTCCTCGCGAGAAGGAAGATCTGCGTAAGCCTTTGCCTCGTCAGCGGTAAGTGCCTGACCATCAGCGATACCACCAATGAACTCAAGTTTCTTGAGCTTCTTGGCCTGATCCTTGATGACCTTAGCGGCCTCGACAGGATCGTTCTCATAGAAAACGTATGCGCAGGTACCGGCGAGCATCTCGTCAATCTCTGGCATACCAGCGTTCTTAAGAGCAATCTTGACGATGTTGTTCTTATAGACCTTCATGTGAGCGCCTGCTGCGGTAAGTGCGCGGCGAAGCTCCTGAGTCTCCTTTACGGAGAGACCACGATAGTCGATAACAAACAGGCCCTTGGAGTTGTCGAGAGAAGCGGAAACCTTCTCGAGCAAATCAAGTTTAGACTGAGCTGGCATGTAGTACACCTCCTTTATCATGTCTCAGGCACGAGCGCCAACAGGTGCGGCCCTCACATGAAAAGACCCCACTTTGGCAACCAAAGCGGGGTCTGGATGTACTAATCTCAAGACCACCTCGGCAGGCGGGAACTCCCATTAAGCCTTGGATTCAAGGCGCCGGCTGTCTTTGGCAGCGAACGTGCAACTACAAGACGTCTGTCTTGCGTTGGATATTGTGCAGCAAAAATCAACGCGAGTCAAGGTTGAGCGCACAATTTCTTTCTCTTCACAAAAATTTGACGAGAAGGGCGGTCAAGCTGCTACGCACAACTCAGCCACACACATCAGCCGCACGCGCCCTGCGAGCCGAGTCCACGCCTACACCGCATGCACACTGCAAGAAAAATCCGGTACCTGCAAGCAGATACCGGATTAAACGTGCTAGGTACTTCTAAGCGTTTAGCTTAGTCCTCCATGAGGTTACGAACCTTGGTTGGATCAACCTTGATGCCAGGGCCCATAGTAGAGGAAATAGCAACGGTCTTGACGTACTTACCCTTAGCGCTGGATGGCTTGACGCGGATGATCTCAGAGATCAGTGCGCCATAGTTCTCAACAAGCTGCTGGACCTCAAAAGAAGCCTTGCCGATTGCAACGTGGCAGATACCAAAACGGTCTGCACGATACTCAACACGACCAGCCTTGAGCTCGTTAACCATCTTTGCGACATCCATGGTAACGGTGCCGAGCTTAGGGTTAGGCATAAGGCCACGAGGACCAAGAACGCGACCAAGACGACCAACCTTACCCATCATCTGAGGGGTTGCGATTGCTGCGTCAAAGTCAAGCATGCCCTTCTCGACCTCTGCGATGAGCTCGTCGCCACCGACGATGTCAGCGCCAGCTGCCTCAGCCTCGCGGGCCTTCTCGCCCTCTGCGAAGACTGCAACGCGAACGGACTTACCCGTGCCGTGAGGCAGAGAGATGGAACCGCGAACGTTCTGGTCAGCCTTACGAGTGTCGACACCAAGGCGAATTGCTACCTCAATGGTCTCGTCAAACTTAGCAGTTGCAAGCTCCTTAGAAAGGGTTACTGCCTCTTTTGGGCTGTAGAGGTTTGCACCGTCTACCTTGGCAACTGCATTCTTGTAGTTCTTTCCGTGCTTAGGCATTATGTACCTCCTGTGGTTAGCGGGCGTCTGCCCTCCCACTCCTGCATCTTCCGTCCGTAGTTACGCCCTCTTGGCGAGAAACCCAACTACGTGCACTAACGTCGGATGCTCTGACAAAAACAACCGTCAGCCACACACATGGCTGACGGGAGTAAACACTACTCGGCGATGGTTACACCCATGGAACGAGCGGTACCAGCGACGATCTTCTTTGCAGCCTCAATGTCGTTTGCGTTGAGGTCAGGCATCTTGATCTCAGCGATCTTGGTGAGCTGCTCCTGGGAGAGCTGGCCAACCTTATCGCGCTGAGGAACACCGGAACCACCCTTGAGGTGAAGCTCCTTCTTGATGAGCTGAGCTGCTGGAGGAGTCTTGGTTACGAAGTCAAAGGAGCGATCCTCGTAAACAGAAATCTCGACTGGGATGATGTCGCCAGCCTTGTCCTGAGTTGCAGCGTTGAATGCCTGGCAGAACTGCATAATGTTGACCTGTGCAGCACCCAGAGCTGGTCCTACTGGAGGAGCTGGGTTTGCCTGGCCTGCAGGAATCTGCAGCTTAATAAAGTTAACAACCTTCTTTGCGGGCATGTTAAGCCTCCTGTTTGAAATCTTGTGAGTCTATTCTCGCGCACTCCCGAGAAGCAATCCACAAGGGACGAGAAGTGCGGGATAAGCCGTTAGTTACTAGTCTATCAGGGAAATCTGATCCATGGTGAGCTCAACCGGAGTCTCGCGACCAAAGATGGTGAGCATTACCTTAATCTTGCCGGACTCTGCGTTGACCTCAGAGACAGTACCGTCAAAGTCAGCGAGAGGACCAGAAAGAACGTGAATTGCCTGACCGACCTCAATATTGGTTGCTGTACGCTTAGGTACAGGGCTACCCGTCTTCATGCCGCCACGACGCATAATCTTATCGAACTCATCGCGACGCAGAGGAACTGGCTTGCCGTCAATGCCAACAAAACCAGTTACGCCTGGGGTGTTACGAACAACAGCCCAGGTATTGTCATCAAGCTCCATGCGAACAAGAACATAACCTGGGAAAACCTTAGACTCTTTGGTCTCACGCTTTCCGCCGTCCTTGACCTCAGTGACTTCCTCGGTAGGAATCTGAATATCAACAACAGCACGCTCAAGGCCATAGGTCTCAATACGGTGCTCAAGGTCAGTCTTTACCTTGTTCTCATAACCTGAATAGGTGTGAACTACATACCAGCGCTTAGCCATTGATTATCCCCTCAGTCCAGTAAAGGCGACGAGACCAGCAACAATGCCAGTATCAACCAGCCAAGTTACCAAGCCAAAGAAAATGATTGTTGCAATTACGGCTACAGAGAAACCAGCAAGCTCAGAGCTTGAAGGCCACACAACGCGGTGCATTTCTGTACGAACGCCTGCAAAATAAGCACCCAGGCGGCCAAAGAAGCCAGGGTTAGCGTTACGCTGAATGGACTTCTCCTGCTTCTTTGCCTCGGCCTTAGTAGCCTTAGCAGAAGCTTCAGGAGTAGCTTCAGCCTGAAGGGCCTCACGCTGGGCGCGCTCTTCTGCGCGAGCCTTACGTGCGCTCCTCTTATTGCGCTCCTTATTTGCCATCCTACGCTCCCTTGGATGTTATACCTACATACAAACCGGCCAACCCTTATGGGAAGGCCGGTGAAGTTATCTGGCAGGCCAGGAAGGACTCGAACCCTCAACAAACGGTTTTGGAGACCGCCGCTCTACCATTGGAGCTACTGGCCTAGAACGAACCCACCTAGCCTAGCGGGTCTCGCGATGTACCGTGTGCTTGTGGCACCATGGGCAGTACTTCTTCAACTCCATACGATCTGGGTTGTTGGACTTGTTCTTGTCCGTAGTGTAATTACGACGCTTGCACTCAGTGCAGGCGAGAGTAACGAGTGTACGCATTGATCCTCCTGAACACGGTCACGAGATGTATTCTCGAAATGTGACGCGGTTGCTTAGGTTAGCACCCACTACCCAGAGATGTCAATACTTTTCTCTAATTACTCTAGGCGTTCACATATTTTTTCTCGACAAAAAACCCGGCGCGCAAAAGAGCACGCCGGGCAAGTTAGCAACTTTTAAAGAAGTTACTCGATGACGGTGGAAACACGGCCATCGCCGACGGTGTGGCCACCCTCGCGGATAGCGAACTTCAGACCCTGCTCAAGAGCGATTGGGTGAATGAGCTCGCAGCCAACGGTGATGTGGTCACCAGGCATAGCCATCTCTACCTTGCCACCGTTTGCATCGGTGAGCTCGTAGATGTCGCCGGTTACGTCAGTTGTACGGAAGTAGAACTGTGGACGGTAACCAGAGAAGAATGGGGTGTGACGGCCGCCCTCTTCCTTAGTAAGAACGTAAACCTCACCGGTGAACTTCTTGTGTGGAGTAACTGAACCAGGCTTGCAGAGAACCTGACCGCGCTCGATGTCCTCGCGCTTAACACCACGAAGAAGAATACCAACGTTGTCGCCAGCCTCGCAGAAGTCCATAGTCTTACGGAACATCTCAATGCCGGTAGCAACAGAGCTCTGAGTTGGCTTAATACCAACGATCTCGACTGGATTGTTGAGCTTGAGCTCACCACGCTCAACACGGCCGGTAGCAACGGTACCACGACCAGAAATGGTCATGACGTCCTCGATTGCCATCAGGAATGGCTTCTCGTTGTCACGAGCTGGTGTTGGAATGTAGGAGTCAACGGTGTGCATGAGCTCACGGATGGACTCAACCCACTTCTCCTCGCCGTTAAGAGCGCCGAGAGCGGAACCACGGATGATTGGAAGGTCATCGCCTGGGAAGTCGTACTCGGAGAGAAGGTCACGGGTCTCCATCTCGACGAGGTCGATGAGCTCGTCATCGTCAACCATGTCGCACTTGTTCAGGAAGACGACGATGTAAGGAACGCCGACCTGACGCGCGAGAAGGATGTGCTCACGAGTCTGAGCCATAGGACCGTCGGTTGCAGCAATAACGAGGATTGCGCCGTCCATCTGAGCTGCACCAGAAATCATGTTCTTGATGTAGTCTGCGTGGCCAGGGCAGTCGACGTGAGCGTAATGGCGCTCCCAAGTCTCGTACTCAACGTGAGCAACGGAAATGGTAATACCACGCTGACGCTCCTCTGGAGCCTTATCGATGTTCTCGAAGGCGGTATAGTCTGCCTTGCAGCCCTCGGTCTCAGAGAGAACCTTGGTGATTGCTGCGGTAAGGGTAGTCTTACCGTGGTCGACGTGACCAATGGTACCAATGTTTACGTGTGGCTTTGTGCGGTCAAACTTTTCCTTGGCCATTGCCAATCCTCCTTCTGGAACTAACCCTCGGGCTAGACCGTGGTGAAAAAACGTCTGTTTATACTCAACGGCGCAAATGTCTAGGACATGTACGCCGTAAAGAGTCTGGTACCGGCGACTGGATTCGAACCAGTGACGTCACGGGTATGAGCCGTGTGCTCTAACCAGCTGAGCTACGCCGGCATAAATGCCGCTTGAAAAATGGAGCCCGCGACCGGATTTGAACCGGTGACCTCTTCGTTACCAACGAAGTGCTCTACCTACTGAGCTACACGGGCGTGGTGGGGATACTTGGACTCGAACCAAGGAACCCAGAGGGAGCGGATTTACAGTCCGCCGCAGTTGCCGCTGTGCCATATCCCCGAATGCCGTTTTCAAGCACTCTAGAAGCAATTGTGTACGCTGTTTACCTTGCGGTTTAACGTACGCAGGAAGTCTAGTTGATCTTCCAATTACCTCTCAAGCGGGAAAATATTACGATTGAATAAAAATCTTGTCAACGTAATCCACCCAACCGGGCGTATCTTATCAAATTTTTTCCACAATTACAAGCGGTTTTCTCGCCAACTCCAAGCAGGTTTCTGGCCACAACTCCAAGCGGGTTTCTTGCCAGACGCATACGGGCTTTTGCGGTTGTCTGTAAAAGCCATACGCGATACGTCGCGAATGCCCTAAAATTCGCACGAAAAAAGCCAGGCAATGCCTGGCTGAAAATTCAAGTGGTGCCGCCACCAGGCTTCGAACCCGGGACCTACTGATTACAAGTCAGTTGCTCTACCAGCTGAGCTATAGCGGCATCAAGTGCAGAGGATATTCTATAGACTTTTCTGGCTTTGGTCTAGTCTCAATTTTCGAGAAATTTTTCTCCACAAACTGGTCGATGCAGCATGTAGGAGCACTTCCCTTTTGTAGGAGCTAGCTTGGTGCAAATACGCTGCCCATCAAGTCTGGTCAGCCTGAAAAGTATATCATGTCTGAGTAAAACAGCTCAGACTTGGCGAGAAAAACCGGCAAATAGCTCAGACTTGGCGAGGAAATCAGGTTCCATGGAGGGGCAATCTCGCGCGCGCTTCAAAGTCCGCCTGAAAAATGCAAAGAATCTGTATTTGAGTCACCGATTCTTTAACAAAATCAGGCAAATCCACAGATTCTTTGATGTTTTCAGGCAGAATTTACAGATTCTTTGCAGAAATCAGGCGCGCTGATTGCGCCTAGGTGCGTCGAGTGCATTGGCACGTCAGTCAAATTGGCGCATCGGGCGTATTAGCGCGTAAGGCGCGTGAGACGCTGACCTGGTCACCTATTTGCCTAGCAGCTTCCAGAGTTTCTCGC
>CAUPCM010000049.1:0-7764 GCA_963509815.1 uncultured Atopobium sp.
TTTCTCAGATGATTGCCATTGAGCAGCGCGTTGTTGACCAGCTCAAAAAAGAGGGTATCAACTATTCTGGCTGCCTTTACGGCGGATTTATGCTGACCAAAGATGGCCCTAAGGTTCTTGAATTTAACGCTCGCTTTGGCGATCCAGAAACTCAGGTTGTACTGCCTCGCCTCCAGGGCGATTTGGTTTCAATTTTGATTGCTTGCGATAACGGTACCCTCCGTCATCAGCAGGTTTCCTGGTCTGATACAGTGGCTGTTTCTGTTGTTCTGGCAAGTGCCGGATATCCTGGTTCTTACGAGAAGGGCAAGGAGATTACCGGTATTGAGGCTGCTCAGCAGCTTGAGGGCGTTTCTGTGTATCACGCAGGAACTGCTCAGACCGAGGACGGAAAGATTGTCACAGCAGGCGGCCGTGTACTCAACGTCACTGCGCTTGCACCAACCTTTGAGGAAGCTCGCGCTCGTGCATATGAGGCTTGCGACCTTATCAACTTTGAAGGCAAGCAGCTCAGGCATGATATTGGACTTAAGGCTCTTCAAGGTCGTCCAGAAAAATAGTTAGGTTAGCGCTTATGGCAAATCAAAATGACGAGAAAACCAACGTACAGGATGGTGCTTGGACCAGCAATCAAGGTGGCTCTCAGTTTAACGATGTGTTTGATGATATGCAGTCTGCTGAGCCAGAGATTCTTGATGCTGATATGCAGGTAACTCCAGAGGTATTTGACTCTGCTCGCAATGATTTGCACTCAGCGGTTAATTCGCTTACCTACGACGGCGAGCGTGTTGCTGTAGGTGATGCTGCCTATCATCATTCAGGTGAGCCACAAAAGCGCAGCTTTGTTGCAGGTACAGAAGACGCGCGCGACGCTTCTCTGGAAGAAAAGCCTCTCTCCGAAGATACCGTTTGGGTTGGTCGCATTTTTGACGTGAATCGTCTGCGCGTTTCTCTCCCTGATGGACGCACTGCTCTTCGCGATGTTGTACGCCATCCAGGAGCTGTGGCTATTGTTGCGTTGACCGATGAGGGAAGAATTTGCCTGGTACGTCAGTATCGAACCGCGCTTGGTCGTGTAACAGTTGAGCTACCTGCAGGAAAGCTTGACCCAGGTGAGGACCCTCTGGATTGCGCTCATCGTGAGCTGCTGGAAGAGACAGGAATGAAGGCGGGAAAGATGGCCTTTCTCACCACCACTGCTACTTCCGATGGCTTTACCGATGAACTTATTCACCTTTACATGGCAACTGAGCTGACCTTTGAGGAGTCAGACCCAGATGCCGACGAATTCATTAACGTTGATCTTGTCCCTCTATCTGAGCTGGTAGATGCTGTTCTCGACGGCAAAATCGAGGATGCAAAGACCATTATTGGAGCTCTTATCTGCGATTCAATTTCACATCGATTGCCTATGGAGTAATTACACATGCTTGATCGTTCTTCTCGCTTTGTACCTGGTAACAACGTCCCTGGCAAACACCGCAAATCGCTGTTTGCCAGTTTTCTTTCTTATTACGCGCCGCAAAAGCACCTGTTCATTCTGGACACTATCTGCGCCATCATTTTGGCTTGTATCGAGCTGGCGTTCCCTCAAATTTTGCGAGCGCTCACAAAGGGACTGTTTACGCAGGGTAAAGATGCCATTCTTGGCAGCTTGGTATTTATTGCTGTTGGTCTTGTCGTGATGTATTTTGTCCACTTTCTGTGCCGCTACTTTGTTATTAGCTGGGGACACATCATGGGTGCCCGCATGGAAAGCAAGATGCGAGAAGACCTGTTTGACGCGTACGAGCGCATGAGTTTCTCGTATTATGATCGCCACAAGACGGGTGACCTGATGAGTCGCCTGGTATCTGACTTGTTTGACATTTCCGAGACGGCACACCACGGCCCTGAGTATCTGATTATTGGCTTGCTTGAGATTGCTGGCTCTTTTGTCATTCTGGCTTTTATTAACGTGCCACTTACGCTGGTACTTGCTGGAATCGCTGCTGCGTTAGTGGTGTTCAATTTCTTTGCCAACATGCACATGCGCGGTATTTTTAAAGAGAATCGCATGCGCATTTCCGACGTGAATACCCAGCTAGAAGACTCGCTGTCTGGTATTCGCGTGGTTAAGGGTTTTGCGGCAGAAGATCACGAGCGCAAGAAATTCAGGGCAAGCAACTCCGCATACCTAGACTCCAAAGCTAACATGTACCAGGCTATGGGTAGGTATCAGGCTGCTATTTCTGGCATGATGGGCGTTTTGAACACTGTCGTATTGGTTTTGGGCGGTTGGATGATTGCTCAGGGTCAGATGCAAGCTATTGACCTGGCTACGTATGCGCTTTACATCTCGCTGTTCACTACACCAATCATGAACATTTTGAACTTTACCGAGACGTTCCAGAAGGGCCTTGCGGGCTTTAAGCGTTTCTCGGAAATTCTTGAAACTCAGCCAGACATTCAAGATGCACCTGGCGCTCACGACATTCAGATTACCGCTGGCGATATCATCTACCAGGACGTTCATTTTTCTTACAACGATGCCGAAGACGTTATCAACGGCTTGAACCTTCATATTGAGAGCGGAAAAACCGTTGCGCTGGTTGGACCTTCAGGTGGAGGCAAGTCAACTACCTGCGCTTTATTGCCACGCTTCTACGATGTTACAAGCGGAAGCATCACCATTGACGGGCAGGACATTCGCTCCGTTACGCAGCACAGTTTGCGCTCGGCAATTGGTATGGTCCAACAGGACGTGTACCTCTTTGACGGCACCATTGCGGAGAACATCGCATACGGCTGTCCAGAGGCCTCCTTGGAAGATATCGCGCTTGCAGCAAAGCGTGCGAACATCGCCGAGTTCATTGAATCGCTGCCAGATGGATATGACACGCAGGTAGGACAGCGTGGAACCAGACTTTCTGGTGGACAGAAGCAGCGCATTTCTATTGCGCGTGTATTCCTGAAGAACCCGCCGCTGCTCATCCTGGACGAGGCTACTTCTGCCTTGGATAACGAGTCCGAGCGTGCCGTTCAAGAATCCCTTTCTGAGCTGGCAAAGAATAGAACTACACTGGTCATTGCCCACCGACTTTCGACAATTATGGGCGCTGATGAGATTATTACCATCGACCACGGTCGTGCAGTTGAGCGCGGAACCCACGATGAGCTGCTAGAAAAGGGTGGAATCTACGCACATTACTATCAAATGCAGTTTGGTGGTGCGCCAAATCTCGCAAGGCGGTAAAATAGAGCATTAGGTGCTTTGCGAAACGCAGTTTGCGACAGCAATCGTTCTTCTCGCGATGCGCTTAACCGCAGGTTTGCGGTTTGCAACTTGCGGTCTGCAACTTGCAGCTTGTAAACCTACGGGTGGAACTAAAGAGCAAAAGTCAACGCATCGCACGCTTTAAAGTGTGTTTATGCAGGTTGAATGAGAGAGCTACATGGCTAAAGATGATGCAGAACGTTCACGCTTCGCGCGCCGCCAGAAGGGCGCGCTTGATGCTGACGCAGCTGAAGAGTTGTTTACCAAGGTAGACGAGACGGGTCATCCTAACGAGGAACGCGCAGCTCTAGAGCGCGCTCGCAAGCAGGGCGGAGCTGCGGCAGTGGACGTTGATCCCCTCTCAGGATCTGATCCTTCGGGCTCAAATATCGAGAAGGTCATTACAAAGACGGCGGTCCTTTTTGTCCTGATTTTTTTGATAATCGTAGTTCTGATGCAGGTCTCTTGTGGTGTTATTCGTCGAGCTAACACAGCAAATTTAACTGAATCAGTTACGGTGCGATCTGTTGCATCTGCATTACGCGGCGGTGTTGAATGGGGTAATGGATTTACGCAGTTCCCCGAGGATTTCTCGGTTCAGGAAGCTGACGAGAACACTGGTCGCGTTGAGGTAACGGTTACCGATACAACCTCAAAAGACGTGCTTGAATGCTATTCGGGATCCAGTGTCCAGGCTCAGGCGTTTGCTATTAACGCACTGCTCAACCCACGAATTAATACCGTTGTCTATCACGTCAGTGTTCACAGGAATGATCAGGGCGAGCTTCAGAAATCTCAGCTCTTCGGATTTCTTAAACCTGGTGGAGATGCAACACCTATCTTTACCTTTACGTTCTCAAAGACGCAGTCTTCTGATGGCGTAAATATCACCATGGTCATTACTGGTGCAAACGACACCATTCAAAAAGAACTACGAGACCAGATTGCCACGTCATTTACGCCAGTTCGCGTGCTTGGCGGTATTGTTGGCGGAGACCCCTCAACAAAGAAGAACACCACAACTGGAACAACAGGAACCACTGGTACCACAGGTACCACTAACATCACAGGTACCACTAACACCACAGGTACATCCGACAGTTCTTCAAGCACCAAGTAACCTACGCGCCCTCGAACAACAAAGCAAAAAGTGCAAAAGAGCCGCTGATGCCAGCGGCTCTTTTGCTTGCGCAGCTTGAAGTGATTCATCGGAAAGTCGAAGTGTCTCAAAATGGTGGCACGGCGAATGACTTTGCACGTTAATTTGGCAAAAAGTCAGCGGATTGGTGTTTTCAAGACGATTTTGGTCCCAAAAAGGTAAAAAAGCCGTTTAGTTGGGGGTTTTAGCCTTTATGCATGACGATTTTGAGCCATTTAAAGCCAGCAATGTGTTGTTCGATTAGCGCCAACTGGCCTTTTAGTAATATCAAATCTTTAATCAATTCCCTCGATCCCCAACTAAACGGCTTTTTTACCTTTTTCGCCCTATTTTGGAGCTCAATGTTTGTTTGATAAAAAATGAAATGAATAAAGTGCCTGTAAAATACATTTTCATGCATAGCGACAACTATTTGCATAGCCGCTGGCACAAAAATAGATGCCCGCTCTATGTGAGTGGGCATCTATGGCAAAGAATCATGTTTGATTTCGCTGAAGCTTAAAGTTCTACACTAGCAGCGTAACTTGAGCGAGCGTTTACTCCTGCAGAAGCTGCGCAATCAGGCCTAGCTTTGTCTCAAACGAAACGCCACGAAGCTCAAAGTTTGGCTGCTCACGAGTAATTTCCATGGACTCGCAAACAAACTCACCAGCAAATTCAACGGCGTCAGCGATTTCCTGACCACACATAACTGCAGCTAGAAGTGCAGATGCAAACAGGTCGCCAGTTCCGTGCAGCATGTATGGCAGAAGCTCGGAAACAATCTCGCCTCGTTCGGATTCGGTAGCAACAAAGTTGCGGATGAGGCCGTCGCCACGAACGATACCCTTAAGAACGACACACTTTGCACCCATTGCAAGAAGGGCATCAAGTAGCTCATCTACCTGCTCATCTGTTAAATCCTGGCCAGCATAAGGAATACCAGTCAGAATCGAAGCTTCAGTAAGGTTTGGCGTCAGAATATCTGCACCATTTACCAGGGATTTCATTGCATCGCAAAGCTCTTGCGTATAGGTTGGATACATCTTGCCGCCGTCACCCATAACTGGATCGACAACACGAAGCGCCTTTGGATGCTCCTGGTACAAACGCTGAATGCTCGCAACCTGCTCAGCAGCGCCAAGAAAGCCAGAATAAATGGCATCCAGGTCAATGCCCTCTTCCTGCCATGCATCAAGGTAGTCCTCGAGCATATTGGTGGTATCGTGCATGTAGAACGTAGGGAACTTGGTGTGTGCCGAGAAAAGCGACGTAGGAACGGGGCAAACGTCACATCCTGCTGCAGAAAGCACCGGAATAGCTACGCCCAGCGAGCATTTTCCGTATCCGCAGAGGTCGTGCACTGCGGCGATGCGAGGGATGTACGAGCCTTCTCGCTGGTACAGAACAGAGTTGGTTTCATTCATTACAGTTTCCTTTCACGTGGACTGATGGACCAACGTTCAAGAAAATCATACTCTATACTGTGAGGTGGATACTTGACGTATCCGCCTATTTAAAGAGACGTAACAAAGGAGCAGAGATGGCAGATCAGCCTGTTGTTGGTATCATCATGGGATCTAAGAGCGACCTTGCAACTATGGAGGGATGCACCGCTGAGCTCGAGCGCCTTGGCGTTCCATACGAGCTGGTCATTGCATCTGCACATCGCACTCCAGACAAGGTTCACCAGTGGGCTGAGACCGCCGCTGACCGTGGCCTCAAGGTAATCATTGCAGCTGCAGGAAAGGCCGCTCACCTGGGCGGAGTTGTTGCTGCATTTACTCCACTGCCTGTCGTTGGCGTTCCAATGAAGACCTCTGACCTCGGCGGCATGGACTCCCTGCTCTCCATGGTTCAGATGCCATCCGGCGTGCCAGTTGCCTGCGTTGCCATCAACGGCGCTAAAAACGCAGCTATCTACGCTACTCAGATTCTTGGCGCATCCCTTCCAGAGTATCGCGAGAAGATCGTCCAGCTCAAAGCTGAAATGGCTGACGCATAAGCTGACACACGACCGCGAATAGAACCGCACTCGTACCCGCGCGTACCCGAGTTCGTACCCGCAACCGCATGCAATCACGCACAAAACCCGCGTTTTAGAAAACCTAAGGCGCGGGCTTTGCGTATTTTGTGTACCTGCAAAATGTGATTATGCGATGACTTCATAAGATGCACAGAGATTTTTGTTTCGTGCATAGCTAAACTTTTAAGGGGTATCACAAGAGCATGACAAAGGTATGACAAACGAGTACCTTCAGAAGGGAAGTGCATGGAATCAAAAAACGGCAAGCATTTTGCTTCATTCGCCGCTGCTGATCAGCTGGCTGGAAATACTCACACCTCAAAAACCTCCGTTAGGATGGCTTCTATGAAAAGCGCTGCTTCTTCAAAAAAAGATAGCAACAAGAAAACCTCTCCTAAAAAGTCTGGCGAGAAACCCGCTAAGAAGAAGGGTTTTGCCTACATTCTTTCCACAATCTTGCTGGTAGTTGGCATTGGCCTCTTGGTTGTTGCTGGCGTTATGTTTGGCAAGACGCAGCTTGAGTATCACGAGCAAGATGTCATCAACGAAGAGCTTGCAACATACGCAACGGTTTCCGAGAAAAAAGATGAGGCTCCAGTTATTGATTGGGCTGGTCTTCAGGCAGTAAATAACCAGGTAGTCGGCTGGATTCAGATTCCAGACACACAGGTCAACTACCCTGTGTATCAAACCACAGATAACGACCACTACCTGCACACAAACGCAAAAGGCGAGTGGTCAATCGGCGGTCAGATTTTCATGGATTACCAGAACAATCCAAATGGTCTCACTGACCAGCAGACTATTCTCTATGGTCACCATATGAGAAACGGCTCAATGTTCCAGTACATCGGAGCAATGAATGACCAGTCTACCTTTGATAAGGTCGAGACGATCTGGTACGTCACGCCTACTCAGACGTACGAGCTTGAGCCAGTGTTTACCTATCACACCGACGAAGACGACGAGGAAGTCAGGCAGTTTAACTTCAATTCTGTTGATGAGTTCAGGTCTTACTTGAAGGATAGACTTTCTAGGGCAGTAAGTTCTCGTTCCGATGCGGCAGATGTTATTTCTCGCGCAGATCATGTTCTTACGCTTTTTACCTGCAATTACACCGACCAGTACGGAAGGACCATGCTCATTTGTGTTCCAAAGACTGAGGCTCAGCCAAAGGCTCAGTAGTTGGTGTGCAGGCGGTAGGGACTCTAGCATGGTTAAGCTGGAACTCAAAGAAGGCCGGCAGAAACTTTGGCAAGAGTGGCTCGTTAAGCTTTACAAAATGCTATTTTCTTAAAAAATTGTTACACGCTCCGAACATATTTGTTCGGAGCGCTTTTTCTT
>CAUPCM010000050.1:0-6522 GCA_963509815.1 uncultured Atopobium sp.
TGTCACGGATTTCACCGGAGCGAACCTTGTTCTTCTCCTCATCAATCTTGACACCCATCCACTCAAGCTCTTTGACAACGCCAAGACGCATCTCATCGGAGTTCTCACCAATACCAGCGGAGAATGCCATGGTATCAAAGCCGTGCATAGCCTGAGCCATCTCCATGATGAGCTGGGAGGTACGATAGTAGAACATCTCAAGTGCAAGCTGGCAGTCCTTATCGCCAGCATGAGCGCCGTCCTCAATATCACGAGAATCGGAGTGTCCAGACAGAGCAAGAAGACCAGACTGCTTGTTCATCATTGTGTCAATCTCATCGATGGAATAGCCACCAACGCGAGAGAGATAGAAGACAGTAGCTGGGTCAATTGTGCCGCAACGGGTGCCCATGATAAGGCCATCGAGTGGAGTAAGACCCATGGTGGTCTCTAAATCGCGACCATCCTCAATAGCGGAAAGAGAAGCGCCAGAACCAAGGTGGCAGCTTACCAGCTTGTGAGTCTGACCATTGGTGAACTCATTGGTTGCACGCCAAATGTAGCGGTGAGAAGTACCGTGAGCACCGTACTTGCGGACGTGGTACTTATCAACAACATCGCGAGGAAGAGCATAGCGATGTGCCTTCTCTGGCATGTTGAAGTGGAAAGAAGTATCACAGACGATTACATTGCCAACCTCTGGGAAGAGCTCACGGCAAATCTCAATAACGTCAGCCTCAGCATAGTTGTGAAGAGGAGCAAGTGGAGCAACCTCACGAACCTGAGCCAGAACCTTATCGTCTACAACTGCAGACTCTGGGAAGTACCAACCGCCCTGAACAACGCGGTGACCAATGCCGTCGATTGGCTTATCAAGAGTCTTAAGGATGTCAAAGACATGCTTAATTGCAGTCTTATGATCAGGAAGAGCAACCTCAAGCTTCTGCTTCTCTCCACCAAGCTCCTCATGACCAACAAAAGAACCTTCGATACCGATACGCTCGCAGTTTCCTTTTGCGTAAACCTCGCGGGTGTCAACGTCAAGAAGCTGATACTTAAGAGATGAGCTACCTGCGTTGATAACCAGTACGTTCATGTGACTCCTCTTTCCGTGAAGCAGAAAAGACTACTAAGTCTTCCTCTCCTACTTCAAATAAACATAACCGCTTGACATCATAAACCCCAAGATACCCCGGAGTTAAATAGACGAGCAAAAAACTTGAATATTTTTATTTTCCACCCATAGAGTCATTCATCTGCTTGCCACCTAAAATGTGAAAGTGAACATGATTGACTGTCTGACCACCATGCTTTCCAGTGTTGATAACAACACGGAATCCCGTCTCCTTAATTCCTGTCTTTTCTGTTACTGCAGCAATAGCCTTAGTAACACTCTCAAGGGTTGCAGCAGGAATGCCATCAATGATGTTGTCGTAGTGGTTCTTAGGTACAACAAGAACGTGCACAGGCGTAATGGGATTTAGGTCATTAAAAGCTACAACGTTTTCATCCTCATAGAGAAACTCTGTAGGGATTTCTTTGTTAGCAAGCTTACAAAAAATGCAATCAGACATAGCCTCTCCTTTACTCGTCTAAATATGCAGTAGAAGGTGCTGCGGTTGTATCAGTAATTGCAGCTCCTGCCTGAGACTCATCAAGCAGAACCTTAACCTTCTGCTCTGCAGTATCAAGCCTTCCACGAAGATCCTTTACCAGCTCAACGCCACGAGCATACAGAGCCAAAGACTCCTCGAGCTCCAAATCTGTGCCCTCAAGCTTACGAACAATCTGCTCAAGCTCAATAGAAGCATCTTTAAAAGTAAGCTCTTCAGTCTTCTTAGTATCCATGTTGTTCCCCTTATCTATGAAAGCTCAATATCAGAAACAGTTGCCTTAATTGTTCCATCCGTCATTTTGACCAGCAATGAATCTCCAACCGAGGCATCTTTGACAGTTTTAATGACAGACCCCTTTTCATCTTGGACATACGCATATCCCCTTGTAAGAACCTTTAGAGGAGAAAGAGCGTCTAATTTTCCTGCAAGCGAAGATAGCAAAGCCTCATGTGGATGGAGCATGGCAGCACTAGCTCTGGTAAGCCTTTGCGACTCAACAGAAAGTGTCTCTTTCTTTCTTGAAAGAAGCGCTGGCAGAGCGTCCATAAGCCTTTGCTCAGTCTGATTAAGGTCTTCAGTTCTTGTTGAAATAATATAAGCAGGGTCTTTCAAACAAGGACGATCTGATAGCTTCTCTAGCTGGTACTGCTTACTTGCTAGAGCATTTTTCATTGCCAAGTTAGAGCGTTGCTCAACAGTTGTAAGTCCCGTTTTATAGAACTGCAAAATCTTTCTTGTAGCATTTCCAAGACGAGAAATTCTATTGTTAAACGTAGTTTGTAACTCACTAATAGCGGGAGCCACAGACTCTGCAGCAGCAGTTGGCGTTGAGGTTCTTCTATCAGAAACCATATCTGCAATGGTGGTATCGGGCTCATGACCAATGCCCGTGATAACAGGAACTGGACACGCCGCAATAGCGCGAGCCACTCCCTCATCATTGAAACACATGAGGTCTTCGAATGAGCCACCGCCACGTACCAGCAAGATTGCATCTGGACGTGTAGTTGCAGCAACCTGGAGAGCTCTCATAATAGTTGCAGGTGCATGAGTACCTTGAACAGCACAGCCAGAAACCTCAAGCTCTACAAGAGGGTTTCTGCGCGCAAGCGTACGCTTAACATCATCAATGACGCTGCCGGAAAGCGAAGTAACTACACCAATGCGTGTACAAAACTCTGGAATGTAGCGCTTTCTGGAAATGTCTGTAAGACCTTCTTTTTCTAGCTTTTTAGCAAGCTGAGCCACCTTTTGGCGAAGGTCTCCTTCTCCAGCAATCTGAATAGTACGCGCATGAAAAGAAAGCTTGCCGCTTGAAGCGTAAATATCAAACTTTCCTGTCATCTGGATTTTCATGCCATCTTGCAACGTAATGCCACTAGCAGCATAAATCTTTGACCAGACAATAACTGCCATAGAACTAACAGGGTCTTTTACGTCAAAGTAACAATGCCCAGACTTGTAGTTTGGACCCCTAAATCCAGAGACCTCTCCAACCACCGTCATAGATGGCATTGAGGCAACTTCATTTTTTGCAAAGAGCACCGCATCAGATACTGAAAGAACAGAATCTTCTTTCTCTTGAATCTGATCCATTACTAGTTCCTGCTTCTGGAAGAACCAAGCAGATATAAAAGCTGGAGTGCAGAAACCATTGCAGCGGCTACGTAAGTAAGAGCAGCGGCAATCAATACCTTTTTAGCGCCATTGTAGTCAAAGCCCGCAGGAGCGTTTGCCTTCAAAAAGGCCAATCCACGCCTTGAAGCATCAATCTCTACAGGAAGCGTAACTATATGGAACAAGAAGGTGAATGCATACAGCCAAATTGCTAGCACGGTCATGCCTGAAACATTTAGCAAGACACCAGCAATAAAGACATAGATCCATGCTGCGGATGCTAAATTAACAACAGGAACAAGAGCGGAACGAACGCGAGATGGCATGTACATCTTAGCGGTCTGAACAGCATGACCTGCTTCATGACAAGAAACAGCAACTGAAGCTACGCTACCCTCAGAGAAGTTTGCATCAGAGAGGTGCAGGCAATTGTCACGTGGATCAAAGTTATCGGTGAGCTCACCAGAAATTCTCTTAATGCCAACATTGGCCGCTCCGTTAGTGTCCATCATGGTACGAGCAACAGAAGCGCCGGTAGCATTAAACCCTGAAGGAACTAGAGAATACTTTTTAAATTCATGTTTGATGTACCACTGAGTACCCAATCCGAGCACCAACGAGGCAACTACTAGAACAACGTATGGGATAAACGCACCTGAGTAATACATGTTTTTCTCCTATCTATGTATAAAGATGAGTATACCCAACTCACCGGACAAAAAGTCAGGTTTGTAAGAGTAATCATGCTTGACGCTAGGTAAAACGCTGCTTTTACAGTAGCTCTACTCGACCGTTTTTAACGGTAAGTCCTACCTCGCCATTAAGTAGTCCAACAAGCTGCTTACCTACTAATTGATAGCGCCATCCAGTTTTAAGTCTTGCATCAACCTTGTCCAAAAGCAGATCAGTAAGATCATCTTTATTGGCAATCAAAGGAGATGCAATTCCTTCTTTTTCTGAAACAATCCTGATAAGAGCATACATAAGCTCAACAACGCCTTCAGAACCGGCAGAAGGATGAGCATGATGCTCAATTTTTGGACACTGATCAGCAGGGGTCTTTTGACCACGTTTGATTGCATCCAAAAGATGTACTACCCCACCTTGAGAAATCTGCTCGGTACCACGAATTTTGCGTAGTCTATCAGGCGTTGTAGGGACACGACGACAAATCTCAATAATGAGTTCGTCAGAAAGCACCCATTTACGTGGAACATCTCTTTTAGCCGCAGTTTCTTCTCGCCAGGCACACACCTCTCGAGCAATGGCAAGCTGTCTGCGCGTAAGTGAACCAGAGCGCTTCAAACGAAGATATGCCTGATAAGGGTCTCGACGATACTGTTCAATATTGGTGTGCTGGTCCATCTCTGGCTTTACCCAGCTCAAACGATCAAGCTTGATGAGCTTCTCGACCATTTGATTGTAGATTGCGGGAAGATATCTCACGTCATCCTCGGCATATACCAGCTGCTCTTTATCAAGCGGTCGCTTTGACCAGTCTGTTAAAGACTCAGCCTTAGCAAGCTTAACGTTAGCAAAATTTTCTACCAACCCGGCGTAGCTTACCTGCTGGCGCATACCCAAAAATGCGGCTGCTACCTGCGTATCAAAAACAGGCGCGCATGCACAGTCCATTTTTTCTAGCAAGACCTCAAGGTCCTGTGAGCATGCATGGAAAATCTTGACAATCTGCGGGTTTTCCAGGAGCTCTTTAAGAGGAGTAAGGTCATCAATAAGCAGCGGATCAATTGCGACAATCTCGGAACCTGTAGAAACCTGCACCAGGCAAAGCTTGGGAAAGTAGGTTTTCTCGCGAAGAAACTCCGTATCAACTGCAAGGATATGCGAGGTCTTTGCTCGCTCACAAAATGCGGAAAGTTCTTCTGAGGTTGCTATATACAATGCGTCCATCCAATTGCCGATTAAGTACCTAACGTAAAGCGATACACTCATACGTATCAAAATGATATACCAGCTTGTCGCAAATCTTCGGAGGATATATGAGAACCCTCATCATTCACAATCCTTGCTCGGGTTTTAGCTCTGACGCAATCTTTGAATTTGAGCGCGCTCTTCTGAAAAGCGGCGACGAATGCCTGGTAAAGCTAGTTGAAAGCCATTGGCACACAGATGAGGTTTTGAGTTCTGTTCAGCCTGAAGATTTTGACGTAGTGGTGCTCTCGGGCGGAGATGGCACCGTATCTAGCCTGCTCTACGGCCTTAGAGGATTCCCGACACCTATTTTGGTCTTCCCTTCCGGAACCGCTAATCTTCTGGCAGCAAGTATTGGAAACGCTCCTGAGCCCAACGCACTGGCACTGGCCTGCAGAAACCTTCAGACCGCTCAACTTGATCTGGGTGAGATTACCTGGACCACGGTATCGGGAGAAACCCATGTAGCTGGAGTTCCTTTAATGGCTGGCACAGGCCTTGATGCAGAGATTATGCGTTCAGCTATCCCCCACAAACAAACCTTTGGAGAAGCCGCATACTTTACTGCAGCCCTAGCCAACCTTATGCCGCCAGTTCACGACTTCAAAATTACCGTTGACGGCAAAGTACATGAGCTTCAGGGCATTGGCTGCCTTATTGCAAACAGCTCCATGATGCAAGCAGGAATTGAACTAGCCCCTGGTAATCGCATGAATGACGGTCTGCTTGAGGTTATTGTCATTGAGACTCACATGACTGCAAAACTGGTACGCCCGCTGCTCTCCGGCTTCTTTGATCGCACGGGAGACTCACTTGGTAGGCCTTACCTCAATAGCTTTAGCGGCAGAGAAATTACCGTTGAATCAACATCGCCTATGCCACTGGAAGTAAATGGCGAAGTCACCTGCCACGACATTTACGCTTACTCCGCTCGCTGCCTTCCAGGTGCGGTAAACGTAGTGGTGGACCACATGAGCCCTTACAGCAAGAAAGCGTAAGCGCAGGTAAACGTTACATTAGGTACCGCCAAAGCTTGCGTTTTCTATTCTTTCGTTTTCGTAACATTCAGCCAAAAAGATTGCGCGTAACCCTCAGATTAACTAATCTTTTATAGATACATTACTAGGGTAAGCGCAGAGACTTCTGTAGCGTACACGCAGTTGATGGGATATTTTTTGGTTGACGTTTCTAAAATTCGCGAGAGGTTCGATGAGCTTTCAACTCCTATTTTGAAGTCTGGAAGACTCTATCAGCTTGCAACTTTTACACAACATGGAACTACCAGCACACTCGACCACGTTATTGCGGTTGCTTATAGCAGTCTTGCCTTTGCTATGAACGCTGGTATCAAAGTTGATGAACGCGCGCTTGTACGTGG
>CAUPCM010000051.1:0-6483 GCA_963509815.1 uncultured Atopobium sp.
GCCTGAGGTTCAACGTAAATACCTGCACAAGTTAGGAGCTCCATATCATGAGCAGTAAGCTGTTTTTCTGACATGGAGCTCCTTCAAGTAATGTGTTGTATGCGGTATGTCTAAGTATAGCTAGTACGCGGGGTTTCTCGCCAGGTACTACCTCAACTCAAACGAATCGGCATCGGTGATGCAGACGCAGGTGTCATAGAACGCCTTGAGAGCCTGGTACCCCAAAAGCGTGTCTTTGGTACCAGCGGTCTCGTAGACGGAGTGCATAGCAAGCTGTGGAAGACCCACGTCAACGGCATGCATGCTGGCCTGAATGTTGGAGAGGTTGCCCAACGTTGATCCGCCCGGCATGTCGCTTCTGTTAGCAAAGACCTGGTAAGGAACGTTTTGCTGCTTCCAAATTGCCTCGACAATGGCGCGGCTAAACGCATCAGTGCAGTACGACTGACGTGCTGCTTCCTTGATAACCATGCCGCCATTGAGATACGGCCTGTTGACCGCATCGTGCTTCTCGGGATAATTGGGGTGCACCGCATGAGCATTGTCACAGCTTACCAGCAAAGATGCCGAGAGCGCTCGATAGTAATCTTCCTGTGTAAAGCCAAGCGTGGCATTTACGCGTTGCAAGGTGTCTTTAAGAAATGTGGACTGAGCGCCCTGCTTGGTATTTGAACCAACTTCCTCGTTATCAAAGCAGATGTACGCAGAGATGTCCTGCTCATTTGAGGAAGCAAGGAAGGCCTTAAGCGCTACAAAGGCGCACTGAAGGTCATCCAAGTGACCAGCGGAAACAAACTCCTTCTTAGCACCCCAAATGCGGCCGCCCGTGTGATCAACTAAGAACAAATCGCGAGAAAGAATGTCCTCTTGAGACACGCCTGCTGCGTCAGCTACCAGAGCGTTAAAGGCGCCAGGATTAAGCTCTCCAGCGCTGAAGAGTGGCATCAGATCTTTAGCGCGGTTGAACTCTGGCGAGAGACCATTTTTGTGCTCAAGATGAATAGCCAAGCTTGGAATCATGACAACATCGTCTTCGATGTTGACCAGCCTGGACTCTACCTTGTTTCCTACCTTGACCAGCACACGACCGGCAATACCCAAAGGACGGTCAAACCACGTGTAGTCAAGCATGCCGCCGTATGCCTCGGTGTTCAGGCGAAGCGAGTTGCCGTCACCGGTAAGCTCTGGCTGAGCTTTTACCTTGTAGGTTGGAGAATCGCCATGGGCAACAGCAAGCTGGAAGTGATAAGGAGCATCAGCTCTTGAGGTTTGGGGCTCACGGTACTTCTCGCCAACTTTCCAGGCAACAATTGAAGAATTATTGCGCGTGGTAAAGTAAGTGCCGCCTGGCTGAACATCCCAAGAAGAACCTTCGGAGAGATAGGTAAAACCATTCTCTAACAGGTACTCTTTGATGGTTTGTGTGGTATGAAACATAGAAGGGCTCTGCGTAATAAAAGCAAGGAGCTCTTCAGAAAGAGCAAGTGACTCATTCAAATCAGACATGCGTAAAACCTTTCATAGAACTGTGTTGCACTCAACAGCCTAGCACGCATTTTTAGTGAGGCGCGCACTTTCTAGAAAATGACGCAAAGAATACGCGCTTCAGGGTAGATACTTATATGTTGAACTAATTCTCACCCACCAAAGCGAGAGTGTATGGATATCAATCAAGCTATTGAGCACGCAAATGCGTTTGTCATACCTGGACTTCTTGTTGATGATCAGTCCATCATCGGCGAGGTCAACAAAAACTGTGACGCTATTAAAACGCTGCTTGATGCCTGGAAGGAAGCTCCTCTAGGCCAAGAGCCTGTAGAGTTTTCTGTCATTCAGCAGCTTGCTGATAGAACGCGCTCGCTGTGCGATACCTACGGCGTGGAGAGGCTCAGAAATCATCGAGGCGTTGGTCTTTCTCGCGGTCTTTCTAACGATGATCTTGCGGCAGCCGTTGCAAAGATGCAGCGTCGTCGCCCTAAGGCTGTCTATAAAACCGCAGGTCCCCTTCTTAACGACTTGCAAATTGCGTATGTCGAGAAGAGCGTTTCTGGCACGGTGCTGGGTATTGATATTGAGACTACCTCGCGCTTCCCTGAGCTGGGCTACATTGTTAACGTGGGCTTTGAGTTCTGGAATCTTGGTCGTAATACCGTTGCCGTAGAGCCTCACACCGCTTACTTTGGCATTCCAGAGATGTACAAAGAAAAAGGTGTCCCTCTCTCCGATATTCACCAGATTACCTGGAAAGATGTTGAGGGTAAGAAAACATTTAGAGACGATAAAAAAGCCCAAGAAGCTCTGCTGGCAACTATGAAGAAGATTCCTTTTATGGCTCATAACGCTGCCTTTGAGGATTCTTGGTTCATGTTCAACATTGATGGTTACGCAGAAGCCAGAAAAGCGGGCAAGATTATTGTCATTGATTCCCGCGACATCTGCCGTCGCCTGGACCCAGAAATTAGGTCTCTTCCCCGTGAGTCTTCCCCTGCCGCACTTGAGAACTGGGCACGTCGTAGGCATACCCTTGCAGCAGACGAGAAGGAACGTCACCTGGGACTTGAAGATGTAGACCTTATGATTCGCACCGTTCAAGCAGAGTTTGCAGACCACAATATGTTTGAAGACTAGGCAACGTTGTCGGTCACCTGTATTCAAGCGTTATACTAAAGAATGCATAAACTAGATTTTCTCGCTAGAAAATAACTGCCAAGGAGGAGTTTTGTCAGAGAAGCAGGTAAGAGTACGTTTTGCGCCATCCCCAACAGGCAAGCTGCATATCGGAGGTGCGCGTACTGCTATCTATAACTGGGCTTTTGCTCGTGCAAATGGTGGCAAGTTTATTCTTCGTATTGATGACACAGATCCTACGCGCTCAACTGAAGAGAATACTCAGATTATTCTGCGCGCTATGAAGTGGCTTGGCCTTGATTGGGACGAGGGTCCCGATAAGGGCGGCGATTGTGGTCCTTACAGCCAGACCGAACGCCTTGACCTGTATCGTGAGGCAGCAAATAAACTGCTGGCAGAGGGTAAGGCTTACCCTTGCTTCTGCACGCCAGAAAAGCTTGCTGAAGACAAGAAGGCCGCTGAGGAGCGTCACGACCCCTTCCAGGGCTATCAGCGTACCTGCAGAAACATTGACCCAGCAGAGGCACAGCGCCGCATTGATGCTGGTGAACCTTATACCATCCGCATCAAGGTTCCGCTGGACCGCGGTGACGTTATTGTCCACGACGCTGTTCACGGTGACGTAACCTTTAACGCTCGCGAGCTTGATGACTTTATCATCTTCCGCTCCGACGGCACCCCAACCTACAACTTTGCCACCGTTGTTGATGACGCTGGCATGGGCATCACCCACATTATTCGTGGCGATGACCACCTGTCCAACACCCCTCGCCAGATTATGGTTTACGAGGCTCTGGGCGCACCTGTTCCAACCTTCGCACACATCTCCATGATTTTGGGTCCTGACGGCAAGAAGCTCTCTAAGCGCCATGGCGCAACCTCTGTTGAGGAGTATCGTGACCAGGGCTATCTTGCAGATGCCTTTGTCAACTACCTGGCCCTTCTCGGCTGGTCGCTTGATGGCGAGACAACCATTGTTCCTCGCGACGTTTTGGCATCTCAGTTCTCTTTGGATCACGTTTCCAAGAACCCTGCTAAGTCCGATCCAGAGCGTCTGAACTGGATTAATGCAACCTATCTTGCCAACATGGACAACCAGACCTTTGCAAAGACGGTTCTAATTCCAGAGCTTGTGAGCGCTGGTCTTGAGCCTGTTCAGGGCAGTGCAACTGACGCAGAAGAGATTTACGCAACTCGTCCTGGCTGGTATGACCTGCTCTCCGAGATTCTTCGTCCTCGTACCACCGTAAGCCCAGACGTCATTGAGAAGTCCCGCTTCCTGTATGAGGGTGCAAACGTCACCTTTGATCAGAAGAGTGTTGAGAAGGGTCTTACCAAAGACACTGCTCAGAGTGCAACTGTTCTTGCTGCTGCAAAGACCGCTCTTGAAGGTGTTTCTGAGGACGAGTGGAAGGCTGCAGCAATTGACGCTGCCCTTGAGGTACTTCCAGAGCAGCTTGACCTTAAGAAGCGCGTTGTCTTCCAGTCAATTCGTGTTGCTGAGTGCGGCAACATGGTCTCCCCTCCTCTTGGAGAGTCTATGGAGCTTCTTGGTCGTGAGGTTTGCCTTGCTCGCCTTGACCGCGCTCTGGAGCTTTGCAAATAACGCGTGAATGCGTGCCTGCCGCGTATTCTTCCAAGCGTAAGTGGGTATCAAAAGTAAAACCACACAAGAGCTGTAAAACAGATGGTTTTGCAGCTCTTTTATCGTTACCGTTTGTTTAGTTTTGGAGTAGCTATGATTTCTATGTCTGCGTTTGAGGTCCTAGGCCCCATTATGGTGGGTCCTTCTTCCTCGCACACAGCAGGAGCCCTGCGCATTGCCCTGGTTGCACGCTCACTTGCACCAAAGCAGCTGGAGCGCGTTGAGTTTTGGCTCTACAACTCCTTCTCACATACCCACCTTGGTCACGGCACTGATTACGCTCTGATTGCAGGCATCTTGGGCCTTGCTCCAGACGACACGCGCGTCCGTGAAGCGCTCACCTTGGCAGAAAAAGCGCACCTCAACTACAGCGTTATTGAAAAGGGCGACGACGAGACTCTGCACCCAAACACCGTAGAAATTCATCTCTACGGCGCAGATAACGTCCACGTTTCCGTTATGGGCGAGTCCGTTGGCGGCGGCCGCATTCGCATTTCTGGCGTTAACGGCGTACGCATTCGCATGTCTGGCGATATGCCCACTATCTTTGTTTCACATCGCGATAAACCCGGTGTTCTTGCAGCTCTCACCACTATTTTGGCTACGCAGAACATCAATGTTGCAACTATGCGCACCTTCCGCTCGGAGCGCGGCGGCTTTGCACACACCGTCTTTGAGATTGACGAGCCCATTGAGCAGAAAGTCCTGAATCTCTTCCAGCTGGCACCTCACGTTTCATATGCCGCCCAGGTTTCCATTCCAGGAGCCGCTCCTCAGGTCACAAATGACGTGCTTTCCGGGGCGTTTGACAACGGCGCAGATCTTCTCGCCAGATGCTCTAAAACGGGAGCCTCTATTGGCCAGATTATGCGCCAGCGCGAGAAGGACTTGCGACCAGATGCCGACGTAGACGCAGAGATGGCTCACGTTCTTGAGATTATGCGCGACGAGGTTCACGACACTATCAAGACGCCTCGTCAGTCTATTGGTGGCCTGCTCAATGGCCAGGCCAGGACCGTAGCAAACACCCCAGCTGCTATCTCCAGCGCACTTATGGGCACCACACAGACACGAGCCGTTGCCTACGCTATGGCCGTTCTTGAGCGCTCAGCTACCATGGGCGTTATTGTTGCCGCTCCTACTGCAGGAGCTTCTGGCGTTGTACCAGGATCGCTTATCTCGGTAGCAGAAGAGATTGGTGCCACCGACGAGCAAGTTATTTCTGCGCTTTGGAATGCAAGTGCTATTGGAGCCATCCTAACCACCAACGCTAGTGTTTCTGGCGCTGAGGGCGGCTGTCAGGCAGAGGTTGGTTCCGCTGCTGCCATGAGCGCATCTGCATTGACTGAGCTCTTGGATGGCACTCCTCAGCAGTGCTTGGACGCAGCCTCTATTGCTATCTCTAACCTTCTGGGACTGGTCTGTGACCCTGTCAGAGGACTGGTTGAGTATCCTTGCCAGGACAGAAACGCTATTGGCGTAGCTGCTGCCGTAAGCTCTTCTCAGCTTGCTCTTGCCGGTGTTGGCAACCCAATTCCGTTTGATGAGGTTGCTCACGCCATGGCAGAAGTAGGCGCTGCACTCCCCGTTTCTCTCAGAGAAACAGCTAAAGGCGGTCTTGCTGCCACTCCAAGCGCTCCTACTGCATGTGCAAGTTGCACCGGCTGTGCCCCTCTTGACCAGGCGCTTATTGATGCAGAACGCATGCTCAGCTCAAATACTAGAGACGTTCCTTGCGCTTAGAGATGCGTTTTGTATAATATTTTTTGCTGCAAACAGAATTTCTTGAAATTATTACTTGCATCTCTGACGAGTCTCCTTTATAGTTATTTCTCGCGCTGATGCGCACGGATGACATCTTGGGATATCGTCTAGTGGTAGGACAGCGGATTCTGGTTCCGTCAACGGGAGTTCGACTCTCTCTATCCCAGCCATGTCCTCCCAGTCATACATGGCCCGTTCGTCTAGCGGTTCAGGACGCCGCCCTCTCAAGGCGGAGATCACCAGTTCGAATCTGGTACGGGCTACCAAATGTTCAAGGACTTCTTCGGAAGTCCTTTTTGTTTATCTCAACACCACTTTTGCTTCTATCGTAAAATAAACCAGTCTGTTTGAAATAACTGTCACGCCCAGTCGTGTGACCAAGAAGTATAAGAATTTTTACTAACACCTTGATTGGATCAGGATGTGGCTTGAGTTCTTCCAAAGTG
>CAUPCM010000052.1:0-6477 GCA_963509815.1 uncultured Atopobium sp.
AGCTCCGAGACAACGGTGTGATTCTCTGCTGGCATATCAAAAGTTGAAGCAACAACGGTGCCCTTGATGGAGCGCTCCATGTCCGTAACTTCCTCAGGACGCTCGTCTACCAAGAGGCAGAAGAGGTGAACCTCAGGATTGTTAGTAGTAATAGACTGGCAAATGCGCTTCAGAATGGTGGTCTTACCTGCCTTTGGAGGCGAGACAATCAAACCACGCTGACCCTTACCAATAGGAGCCACCAAATCAATTGCACGGCCAGTAATAGAGTCTTTACCGTGTTCCATCGTAAGAGGCTGGTCTGGGAAAATAGGAGTCAGATCTTTGAAGCGAGGACGGTCCTTAAGGCCCTCAACTTCCCCACCGTTAACCTGGGTAACCTTAAGAAGTGGCGGATACTTGCTATTTACGCGAGCAGGTCCAACCATGCCCAAGACGCTATCACCCGGACGCAGGCCAAGATTTCTAATAATCTGCTGGTGAACAAAGGCGTCGTCATCGCCTTCCATGTAATTGCCCGTACGAATCCAGCCGTAGCCTTCGTTGCTTATCTGAAGAATACCCTCAACAGTCTTAAAGCCCTCAGCAGCTGCAGATGCGGCGTATACAAGCTCAATCAAATCAGACTTATGAACGCCTGCGTACTCAATGCCCAGCTCAGTTGCTTTAGCACGAAGCTCAGAAAGCTTCATCTCTTGCAGTACCTCTTTGGAAAGCGATGGCTCGCTTGCCTGGCCCTGCTTACGATTCTTGTTGCGCTGGTTGTTCTGTCTACGATCGCGAGAAGGACGCTCCTGGTTGTTGACGTGTGCGTTTTCCTGTGTCTTCTCGCCCTCCTGAGCCGCTTCTTTTGGCTCAGCATTACGATGTCGACGACGTGCTGCACCCGTACGAGAACGCCCTGGACGCTCTACTGGAGCTGCCTCGGCATTTGCTTCTGCGCCAGAAGCCTGCTCTTGAGTTGCGCCATCCTGCTGCTCAGCGGAGCCCTGCTGCTCAGCAAAGTTCTTCTGAGCTGCATTGTCATTCTGGCTGTCTGCACCTTCTGCCTCAGCTTTGGTGAACGCTGGAGCAGGAGTTACCTCTGCAGAAGGCTGAGTTGCATCCTGAACAATCTTGGTAAGGCGATCAGTGTCTACAACGTCAGAAGACACCTTGCCGCCTGCCTGGACCTGAGCCAGAACCTCTGCCTGAAGAGCCTCAAGAGTCTGCTCCTGTAAAGCACGCTCCTCCATCTCTTCTTTGCTTGGACGGCCACGACGACGTTTAGGAGGCTCTGCAATGCCAGCTGCATTTAAAGCCTCAGCCATGACCGCCTCTACTGCACGACGAGCCTCGGTCTCTTTTTTAGTTGGACGACCGCGACGACGCTTTGCGGCAGCTGAATTAGAGGCCTTTGCTTCAGTTGTCTCAGAATTGGTATTTTCAGAAGTAGTATTTTCACTCTTGCGAGGTCTACCACGTCTACGTGGTGCTGGAGTATTTTCTACATCATTTAAAGAATCATTTTGGACCGAAGATGTTTCGTCCGACATGTACAAACCTCTCTGTTTGCTCATCAAAATAATCTGTATAAATACGTGAGAAATATGATGAAGGGATAATAAACAAAATCAAATAGGTGCAAATTCAAAAGGAATATACCACGAAAATGCCCGCCTTATGATGAAAAATAATAAAATTCACCATAAAACGGGCAAATGGGGATTTATAACCACTAACCCTTAAACCTCGAGAAACCCATCTTCTAGATTTCTTTAATCTGCATTAATCATTTAAACAGCTGTACGGCTCTTTCTTTTAACAATAATGTCTTCAATTTGCTGAACGATTTCTTTGATATAGGTCTTGCCTTGAGCCGTGAGCTCAACCATGGTTACTCTTCTAGAAAGAGCATCATCATGTTTGCGCTGTACCAAGCCACTTTCTGCCAAAGCAGTAAGAGACATAGAAACCGTTGGTTGCAAAAGACCAAGTGCATCAACAATCTCTGTAATTGAAAGAGCGTCTTTAGGAGAATCGAGAATTGCAAGAAGCACCATGTCTGCAGCCCTGCAATACAGAGCTCCCATAGCGTCAACATACATGACTATGCGCTCAAACGAAGTACGTGAAAGCGCCTGGCCGGGTGCAATACGAGCACAGGTGAGCTTAGACAGCTCCTCAACTGCTTCTACACCCTTTTCTGTGATGATACACACTACGTTGCGTCGATCAATGGCGCCTTCATCTCTTTTGATGAAACCAAGCCTTGCCAGGTGCGAGGTACGATGAGTAATCGTAGGACGAAGAGCACTCTGATACTCGGCAATTTCTGAAGTCTTAACAGGGGCGCCCTTCACATTGAGGCGACACAAAATAGCAAACTCTTCAAACGTGAGTCGTCTGTTAGCAGGTACCACTCTTCTAACTAAGTTGTAAGACCTGCGAATGGACATGTACTCGCGAAGTTCCATAGAGACCTCCACTCTTATGCCCGAACCATTTACTATTTGCTCGCATAATGAGTATACCCCTAAAAAACACGCATTAACATGGGAACAAAACAATAGTTAGTTGCAAACATGTTAGAAAATTGTGTGTATATGACATAAAAATAGCATTTTATATGCTGTTATATAGAGAAGAGATAATAAAAATTAATTTTATTATCTCTTTTATACATTAAAAAAGTTTTTACATAACGCAGAAATGTGTAAATTATCTGGAGGAATTCACAAAAGATACCGTACAAGTATTCAATACTCGCACGGTATCATGACAAAACAACATAGCTAGCTTTCGTTTACATTGCCTCAGGAGCAGAAACGCCAATCAAGTTAAGGGCGATTGCAAGCACGCGACGGGTTGCATCACAAGCTGCAAGACGAGCCTTAGAAAGCTCCGCGTCAAGTGGACGTCCTTCAGAAGGAAGTACCTGGCAAACGGTATAGAATGCGTGGAACTGACCAGCAAGCTCTTCAATATAGTGCGTAATGCGGAATGGCGCCCTATCGCGAGCACAACCCTCAACAAGACCTGGGAACTCAAAGAGTTTACGAGCAAGAGCCTGCTCGGCGGCATCAGAGAGCAGCCCAAGATCAACCTCAGAGCCAATAGCCTTATCTGCAACAGCGTCCATACCAAGAGCCTTTGCCTCATCAAGGTCAACGCCAGCAGCGCGGCGCAAAATAGAGCAAATACGCGCATGAGCATACTGAACGTAATACACAGGGTTAGAACTGTCCTGACGCTTTACCTGCTCAATGTCAAAGTCAATCATCTGGTTGGAAGACTTTGAAACAAGGGTGTAGCGCGTTGCATCAACACCAACCTCGGCGAGAAGCTCGTCAAAGTGGATACCAGTTCCTTTGCGCTTAGACATTCTGACGGCAACGCCGTTTCTGAGCAGGTTAACAAGCTGTCCAAGCAAAACCTCAAACTGAGTTGGGTAACCAAGAGCCGTTGCAGCAGAGCGAACACGCTGAATATAGCCGTGGTGATCCGCTCCCCAAATATCAATAACGTGGTCAACACGCTGGAACTTGTTCCAGTGGTACGCAACGTCGGAAGCAAAATAGGTATACTCGCCGTTTGTTTTGATAAGTACACGGTCTTTATCGTCACCAAAATCAGTGGAACGGAAGAACAGTGCGCCCTCATCAGAACGGTACAGGTAGCCAAGCTTATCCAGAGCATCGAGCGCACGATCAACGGCGTCTTTACCCTGGTCATCCTTAACGTAGAGAGAGCGCTCAGAGAACCAAACGTCAAAGTCAGAACGGGCGGTATGACAGGTATTCTTGATGGACTCAAGCATCATCTTGTAGCCGCGCTCGAGGAACTCTGCCATGCGCTCATCTTCAGACTTGTCTGCCCAGACTTCTCCATCATTTTTGAGGAAGAAAAGTCCCAGGTCAACAATGTAATCTCCAGCGTATGCATTGCCGCCAAGAGAGTTGATAAACTCGTCAGTAAACGGATGCTCCTCGGGATGTGCATCCTCTTCATCTGCAACGTAAGCGTTGCGATCTTCTGCGAGCACCTGAGCGGCTGCATCAGCGTCAATGTCGCGCTTCTGCATGATGTCAATAAGCTGCAGGTAGCGCTTAGAGATGGAGTGACCAAAGACATCCATCTGAGAGCCATGATCGTTGACGTAGTACTCACGCTCAACCTCATAGCCCGCGAATGCAAGAATGCGGCTCAGGGAGTCTCCCAGTGCTGCCCAGCGACCGTGACCAATATGCAGTGGGCCAACAGGGTTTGCAGAAACGTACTCCACCTGGACCTTCTGGCCAGCACCAAAGGTAGAACGACCAAAGTCAGCGCCCTGCTCGCGAACGGTGTTAAAAATCTCATTGCCCGCAGCGGTAGACAGGTAGAAGTTTACAAAGCCAGGACCTGCAACTTCGACACGCTCAATCTGAGGGTCTGCGACAATATGAGCCACAAGAGCTGCAGCAATATCGCGAGGAGCCTTATGTGCCAGCTTTGCAGAACGCATTGCAACCGTAGAAGACCAGTCACCATTTGATGAGTCCTGTGGGCGCTCAAGTCCCACGTCATCAATCTGGAATTCAGGCAACTCACCCGCAGCCTGGGCATCTGCCAAGGCTTGACGTACAAGTTCCTCGATCTTCTCGCGCATGGTTCTCCTTTAAATTCAGTGCACGTGTGCGGCGTAATTACGTGATTGGTTGTGTAGTTGGTTGTGTAGTTGGTTGCGTAGCTTCTAGAGGACTACTCGGTTTCCTCGGAAGATTTTACCTGATGTTGAGCGGCAAGCTCGTGGCGCAAATTGGCCAGACCGCGCTCAAGACCCACAGGATAAATCTGAGGATTCAGGAAGCGCGTGTATGCCGCATCCAGGCGCATAAGCGCAGCATGGCAGCGGTCGCGAGCAACCTCAATGGATTCGCTCTCCCCTACGCGCTTGCCACCTTCTACCAGCCTTACCATCAGCTCGCGAGAAGTGCCTTCAAGATTGTGAGTTGAGTATGGATCAATGATATCCACCACGGTTGCCTTAGACTCTGGATCCTTAGTGACCAGGTAATCTGGGTCAAAAATCATATCTCCTGCAGGGCAGCCATTTGCATCGTAGAAGCGGCGGATATGCTGAATGCCAGGAACAGTGCGCTTGTAGGCCATCTCGGACAGCTTGATAACAGGAGTCCAAGGCTCAGCGGCAGACTGACGACGTGCGGTTAGCTTATAGACGCCGCCAAGCGAAGGCTGAGGGTCGCAGGTTGCAAGCTTAGTGCCAACACCAAAGGCATCAATAGGTGCGCCCTGAGCAAAGAGCGACTGGATGGTGTACTCGTCAAGATCGTTTGAAACGGAAATCTTAATGTACGGAAGACCGGCCTCATCAAACGCCTTGCGAGCTTCCTTGGAAAGACGCGCGAGGTCTCCGGAGTCAATACGGACAGCGCCCAGGCGCTCACCGCGCTCCTCCATCTCTTTTGCCACGATGATGGCGTTCTTAATGCCCTCGTGAACGTCATAGGTATCAAGCAGTAGTGCGCAGTTGGTAGGACTAGACTTTGCAAACGCCCTAAAGGCATCAAGCTCGGTATCAAACGACATTACCCAAGAGTGTGCGTGGGTACCAAAAACAGGAATGCCGTAAATTTTGCCAGCAAGGACATTTGAAGTGCTGGAAGCACCAGCAATATAAGAGGCGCGAGCAACTGCCAGACCGCCGTCTGGGCCCTGAGCACGGCGCAGGCCAAAGTCAGAAACGGGATTGCCCTGAGCTGCCTTGATAACACGCGCACACTTAGTTGCTGCCAAAGTCTGGAAGTTTACCAGGTTAAGCAAAGCGGTCTCGATGAGCTGACAATCAACAATGGAACCCTCAACGCGAACCATAGGCTCACGTGGGAAAACAAGCTCTCCCTCTGGAATTGCGTCAATGGTTACATTGAGCTTGTGGTTGCGCAAAAACTCGAGAAACGCTGGCTTAAAGAGACGGCCGCCACCAGGAGAGTTAATGCTTGCTAGGTAGTCGATGTCGTCATCTTCAAAGATAAAATTCTCCACTAATTCAGCAATTTGACCAGTACCACAAGAAATGGCAAAGCCGCCATTAAAGGGGTTCTCGCGGAAAAATGCAGTAAAGCACGCCTCCGCATCAACAAGACCAGCTTCCCAATAACCCTGAGCCATTGTGAGCTCATACAAATCTGTATTAAGGCTTACGTCTGAGGGTTTGGTACGATCAGTGAGTGACATAGTTGCTCTTTTCGATTGGTCAAAAACTGACGGTGAAACGATATATCTAGAGTAGCAGTCTTACAAAATAAATTGGCTTACAACAAAGATAACTGCGAGAATTACCACAGTTCCAATAACAATTTTTTGCCCCAGAGGCATTCTAATGTCTTCGTCGTCCTCATCGGGCTCCATAAGGGCGCGACCCTTGGCGCGCTGCTCCTGAATGCGACGAATCTGCTCGGCTTCCTGCTGAGCTGCCTTGCGTGCGGCACGCTG
>CAUPCM010000053.1:0-6062 GCA_963509815.1 uncultured Atopobium sp.
CGATAGCCCAGGCTAAGCATGCAGGAAACGCCAAAGTCGTTGTACTGGCCGCCGTCGAGGAGACCTTCTTCTTCCAAAATCTTATCGACAGCCTCGCGGTTAAAGCCCTCGATTGGGCAGCTATCGACACCAATCATAGCGGCCATGGTAAGCATGTTTGAAAGCGCAATGTAGGTCTGCTTACAAGCCCAGTCAAAGGTCGCGCGCTCGTTGCCTGCCAGGTCAAACATGTTCTCCTGGAAGTTCTTGAAAGCAGCTGCATAAGTTGGTTCAAAGTCTGCAGGAAGCTGCTTGATGTCGTGCATCATGTGTTTGACGTAAGCAGACTCTGCGTTGACGTTCTTGCGAGCGAGAAGAATAACCAGGTAGTGAGCGCCATTAAGGGATGCGCGAGCACCATAGCATGGCTCGTAAAGTTTCTCTTTAAGGCGAAGTGACTGTTCAGAGGCCTGATCATCTCGCAGATTAACAACTAGGAAGCGCCAAGGTTCCAGGCCGTAGGAGCTTGGTGCCAGACGACCAGCCTCAAGAATTGCGTCAAGGTCCTCGTCAGAGACGTTTTTGGTAGGGTCGTACTTTTTGGTTGCAAGTCTCCACTGGTAGGACGAGAGAACTTTGTTTGCAACGTGTTGTGCGGAACAGGCCATACGTGGTCCTTTCTTGTTGGTGGTGCGGTGGCGAACTGAAGGTACGGTGAGTTGGAGGTGCGCTGCTGGACGGTGTTGAGCTGCGAAGCTGCAAAGCAGCGCTGCTGGGAGAACGCGCTACACGGAGAGCGTGCTGCTTGGACGGCGCGTTACTCAGAAACGATAAAGCGACCGGGTTGTCCAAGCTCCCACGTTCCCTTAAGGTCGGCGGCAAGCTCAAAGTGCAGCTTGGAAATACCCAGGTCGTAGTCTTGGACAAGGTGGCGCTGGTTAGGCATAGATGCGCTTACCACGCCATCTGTCAGGTCAAATACAACGGGAAGCTTGTTGATGGCGGTCGGACATGCCAAAACCGCATTGATGCCGCGGTTAAACCACTCGGGCATCTGCTCTGGCTCAGTTGGCTGGCCGTTTGCAGTCATAATCTGCGCAGGCTTCTTGGTACGAAGGCGAATTGCGGTACGAATGCCCTCCTGCTTGAGCGAATCTTCTCCGGAGCGTATCCGATGGAGATAATAATGCCCAGCTTGAGGCCGTTATACTCGTCGCGAGCCAGGGTCTTCCAGTCCATGGTCTCGGCAATCCAGCATGAGCCAATGCCCAGCTGTGTGGCGAGAAGAACGATCTTCTCGCCATAGTAACCGATGAGCTCACGGGCAATTGCGTCTTCACAATAACCTGCTACGTAGTGGTAAATGGGGCCGACAATAGACCTGTTCTTCATGTGGACGGAGGTGCCATCCTCGAGGTGAGGACCTTCGATGGTAAGGATTGCGGGGTGATCGGGTGCAACCTCTGCCATCTGGGCATTTGTGACGTCAATAGCTTCCTGAAGCTGAGAGAGTTTCTCTTGCTCAATAGGCTTTTGGTCGTAGGCGCGCAAGGAAATGCGCTGGTCCATGGCTTCTTTTACGTCCATCGTGGTCCTTCCTGGAGCAAGGTTAGAGCAGAGAGCCAAATCGCTTAACGTAGAGGCTCTTGATTATGGTGATAAGAACCATATACCCGCTCATGAGTGCCACTAACCACCCAAAGAATGACAAAGGCAGCGCAACAAGGCTCAAGGGCTGGGCGAACACTGACAGATACGGAAGAGCACTGACCACAATGATTCCCGCGGTGGTTAGAGCAAGCAGCGATGCCGATGGCATGCTCTGAATAAACGGAATCTTATTGGTTCTGAGCGCGTGAAGAACAAAGGTCTGGGTCCACATGGATTCGATGAACCAACCTGTTTGGAAAGACAGAATAAAGAGTGCTTGAGCAGCGGTATTTCCAGCTGCAGCAAGTTCTGCCCAGGTTCCTCCGGCAATCGCGGGAGAGACTATAAAGAACATGAGGGCAAAGGTCAGCACATCAAAGATAGAACTGATAGGTCCAATCCAAAGCATAAAGTTTGTAATTGAATGAGCATCCCAAGAGCGAGGGCTTGAGAGGAACGAATCGTCAACGTTGTCCCAAGGAATCGCAATGCAGGTAACGGTATATGCAAGACCCAAGAGGAGCAGCTGAAGCGCGCTCATTGGCAAGAACGGTAGGAAGAAGCTGGCCACCAAAACGGATAGCACGTTACCAAAATTGGAGCTTGCGGTTGCCTTGATGTACTTGATGGTGTTGCCGTAGGTTGTGCGACCCTCTTCAACACCGTGCTCAAGTACCAGCAGATCCTTCTGCAGCAAGATGATGTCAGCGGACTCTTTTGCCACGTCAACAGCGGTGTCAACGGAGATCCCTACATCGGAAGAGCGCATTGCAGCAGCGTCGTTGATGCCGTCGCCCATGAAGCCGACCACGTGGTTGTTGGACCTGAGTGCAGAGACAACACGAGCCTTTTGCATAGGGGAAAGCTTTGCAAAGAGCTGGGTCTTCTCGACACGCTCTTTGAGCTGCTCGTCGTTGAGATTCTCTACGTCGCTTCCAAGTAAGAGCTCGTCAACGTGGATGCCAACCTTCTTGCAGACGGCAGCAGCGACGCCCTCGTTGTCACCGGTGAGTACCTTGACCTGCACGCCTCTCTGATTGAGCTTGGCAATTGCCTCGCGAGCGCTCTCTTTTGGTGGATCCAAGAAGGCCAGGTAGCCAATAAGCACCATGTCGCGCTCATCGTCTACGCCAAACTCGCCGACGCCACGAGGGTCGCTCTTCTGAGCAACGCCAACCACGCGCATGCCCTCCTGATTGAGCTGGTAGACGCGGTCCATAACGTTCTTGCGCTGGGCGGGAGTCAGCGGCTTAATCTCGGAGTCCAGGTCAACAAAGGAGCACGCGTTGAGGACTTCCTCGACAGCGCCCTTAGTGATCATCTGCGTCTTGTCAGTTTTAGTGTTTCGCACCACAACGCTCATGCGGCGACGCTCAAAGTCAAACGGGACCTCGTCGATTTTCTCGTACTCAATGCTCAGCAGGTTAGTGGGCAGCTCATCGTTTGAAGTCTTGATAATTGCGTTGTCAATGAGGTTGCGAAGGCCGGTCTGGAAGTAACTGTTCAGATACGCGTGACGGAGCACGCGAGGATCCTCTTCACCCAGAATGTTGAGGTGACGCTCAAGCACAACCTCGTCTGCGGTGATGGTACCGGTCTTGTCGGTGCACAGGATGTCCATGGCACCCAGGTTTTGGATTGCGGCCGGATTCTTAACAATAACGTCCTGCTTGGCCATTTGCGTTCCACCGCGAGAAAGGCAAGTGGTCACAATAACAGGCAGCATCTGAGGGGTAATGCCAACGGCAACAGAGACGCTGAAGAGCAGCGCGTCAAACCAGTCACCCTTGAGGAATCCGTTTGCAAAGAACACGATAGGGCACATGATCAGCATGAACGAGACAAGCACTTTAGAGACGGACTTGAGTCCCTCGTCAAAGCTGGTCTCGCCAGAAGGCTGCTGGAGCAGCTCGGACATGGTGCCCACGTAGGATTTGTTGCCGGTTGCAACTACCACTACCGTTGCACTTCCTGACTGAACCGTAGTGCCCGCGAACAGCAGATTTGTGCACTCAGAGAGCGAGAGGGGATAGCGGGTTCCATCTGCGCGACGGCGAGCGTGTACTACACCAGCGGTTTTCTCGACAGGCTCTGATTCTCCGGTGAGTGCGGTTTCGTTGACAAAGAGGTCCTTGGCGTCCAGAACGCGGCAGTCCGCGGGGATCATATCGCCCGAGGCAAGGCGGATGATGTCGCCAATAACTACCTGTTCAAAGGGGATTTCTTCTCCCAGCGCTGAAGCAAGCTTGGGCTCTTCAGGGGTTTCGGCTTCGTCGGCGGCGTCTTCGGCATCGTCGGCGGTGTCATCTGCAGCGTATTCATCCCCGAAGTCCATGGCGACATTTGCGGCGGCATCCAAGTTCTGGTCGAAGTTCTGGTCGAAGTCCTGGTCGACGGCCTGGTCAGCACCCGTGTCATCAAAGTCGATGGGACGACGGATGACTCTTGTGGTTGAGGTCACCATCTTGGAGAGCGCGGCCGCCGCCGAGGCTCCCTTAGAGCTCTGGACAAAGTCGATAATGCCGGAGATAAGTACCATTGCGGTGATGATGACGACGGTTGACGGGTCCTTCTCGCCATCTGCGGCAAGGGCCACGTTAGTGACGTAAGAAATGCCTGCGAGGGCAATCAAAATGAAGGTAAAGGGGCTTGCAAAGCTTTTGAGCAGGCGAATGATAAAGGGCTCCTCAGCGGCGCTGGTGATAACGTTTGGGCCGTCGAGGTCGTATTTTGCCTGCGCAATGTCAATAGCAAGTCCGTCTGGGGTGGTATGAAACTTTCTACAGACGCTCTTTACCGAATGAGTTGCGGCAAAGGTCAATGACTGTCCAAGCTCTCCCGAAGTGGTTTGGGCTGTCTTTGTTTGGGCTGCCTTTGTTTGGGTTGTGCGCTTCATGATTGCCATGTGCACCTCCGATGATTAGTGGAAACGAATGACTAACTGGTTGGTGTATGACGCAAACTGAAAGCGTTCTGTTATGTGTGGGACTTGAAACCGGACGATCCGAGCCAGTCGATCCAGGCTGGATAATCTTGAAACCTGCCACATAGATTCATATATCTACAGGATTGCTCTATAAACCTGCAAATTTATATCCCTATAGGCTTGCGGTGCAGTAAAAATTAAAACTTTTGAATAAGAGGTTTCTTTATATCCGTCACACATAAATGAACAGGGTCAGCATCTGCTGTCAGACGTAAGCTGCTACTTCGACTAGGCATATAAAGCACCTCCTTATATTGGAGTTCTGCAAGGGACGTCCAGTAAAGCGGGGCATCATGCGATGGACGGACGTCACGTCTATTCAGACATCTCTAAGAGTAGTTGGGTTGACGACTTTGGTCAACCTATTACTATATATCTTATAAATAACGTGTTTAATCTGCGTATTTATTTGCCGCGATATGGCGAGAAACCCTGTCGAGCAGTAACGCAGAGAAGAAACGACAAGCAGAACGACAAAACGCCAAACTGCTGCACTCTTGCAAAGAAGGAGCATCTCATGGGCAAAGTGATTGTATTTGGAAGCCTGAACATGGACGTCTCCATCGAGGCAGACAAGATGCCTCAGCAGGGCGAGACTATTGGCGGCAAAAATCTTGTCACCAGCCCAGGTGGAAAAGGCGCTAATCAGGCTGTTGCTGCAGCTCGAATGGGTGCAGATGTCCACATGATTGGTGCTGTTGGCGCTGACTCGTTTGGACAGGACCTCAAGCAGTCGCTTATTGGCTACGGCGTCAATTCGGAGCAGGTAGATGAGCTGTCTGGAGTCTCCACTGGTGTTGCTGTGATTGTGCGCGTAGGCGGCGATAATCGCATCATCCTGGACCATGGCGCTAATTACGTTCGCACAACCGATGACGTAAAAGCGGTGCTCGATCGCATTGCGGAGCCAGGTGACGTGTTCTTGACGCAGTTTGAGTGCGAGTTGTCGACTACGTTTGAGCTTATCAGGTACGCGCATGAGCTGGGGCTCTATACGATGGTGAACCCATCGCCATCAGCTACCATGACCACCGGTCTTCTCGCCAGCGTGGACGTACTCTGTCTGAACGAGATTGAGTTTGCGGACCTGTTTGGCGAGGGCAAGATTAGCCCGCTGGCAGAGCCCGAGGCTGCGGTGCAGAAGGTGCTTGAAAGCGGCGTGGCAACTGCGGTGTTGACGCTGGGGTCCAAGGGCTCGATTGCTGCCGACGCACACGGCGTTTACCAGCAGGAATGCTATCGCGTGGACACCGTGGACACTACCTGCGCGGGAGACACGTTCATGGGCACACTCGCTGCCTTCCAGGCATCGGGGCAGCTGGAGGGTCACGACATCAAGCAGGCGCTCGACGTAGCCGCGAAGGCCGCGGCACTTGCCACTACTAAAGTTGGCGCTCAGCAATCAATTCCAACGTATCAGCAGGTAGTTGAGTTTTAGGTTAAAATT
>CAUPCM010000054.1:0-5989 GCA_963509815.1 uncultured Atopobium sp.
GGTAATACCGTCAACTTGTCCTGTTGAGGTGTATTGCCATATCAAAAAGTTAAAGTTTACGTCTGGCTGATCAACGTATTGTGCCAGCCAAATAGGCTCGTCAAGCGAGACCAGGTCAAAGCGATTTAGATCAACTTTGTTGCCATACACAATAACGCGGTATCCTGCTTCTTGAATGGTGGTGCAAAACGCGCGCGCAATTGCGTTAGTTTCTGCGGGGGAAAGGTTGTCGGCGCGGCCGCTGTAATCGGGAGAAGGCTCCAGATCAAACGCAACAGGGAGAGCAAGCTTTGTAACTCCTGCTTCCCGTAACTGTTGCAGAACAAAAGCGGCCTCCTCGCGAGCTTCTTCCACGTTAATAGCCTGTGAGAAGAAGTACACACCTACATCAAGACCAGCGCTTTGCGCACCCTTTAGGTTGGTCTCAAACAGCTCATCCGCGCGAATACCACCCTCGGTGGAGCCGCGGTAGCCAATGCGAAGCATAGCAAACTGAATGTCATCGGCGGCAACGGCCTCCCAGTCAATAAACCCCTGGTGAGAAGAGACATCAACGCCCGTGCGCGTGAGCTCTTCTCCATCCACCACATAATGCGCACGTCCCGTTGCATCATAGGTGAGGTTTTCCCACTCGTAGGGAACTTCGTTTTTGATGATCAGGTTGTTGTCAAAAGAGAGGGAGAAAAGTCCCTGGCACGATTGCAACAATGCCAGCAGAAACACAATGGCCAGCGTAATGAGCCCCCATGTAACAACAGGATTGTTCTGGGAATTTTGCTCAAGTGTATGCATCGCCCGCTGCTTACGTTTTGAAGCGTTTGCAGAAGCAGGTGTATGTTTAGTTTTAGAACGAGTCGTAGAGTTTCTCGTTTTCTTGCTTTTATGTGAGCTCTTAAAAATCACTGGTGAAAGAAATGTCCTTGTTCAAAAATTGGCTCGCAACACACGTTAATGCCCAGCTTGTGATAGATGGACTCGTCATCGCTTGGAATAATTGACGAGAAATACGCGTCGCATCCACGGAGTAGTTGCGTGGCATCAACGGCTTTTCCGGCCAATGGGTTGGTAATTGAGCTGATAGAGAGTGCAATGAGCATCTCGTCGGCGCAGAGGCTGGTGCGAGCCAGCTTAAAGTTGTTCTCTTTTAGTGCGCAAATAGGCCTTAGGACCTCATCTGAGACAATAAACGTCTTCTTCTCAATGCCAACTACGTATTTGAGTGCGTTGAGCAAAAGCGACGCTGGCGCACCTAACAGCTCCGAAGTTTTGCCGGTAATAATGGTGCCGTCAGGCATAACCATAGCGCCCGCAAGCTTTCCTGTCTCTTCTGCTTTATGCAAACAAGCTGCATGAGCTGGCGAGAAGTTCTGGTCAACGTTAACGTCTTTCATCAAGAGATTAATCTTTGTGAGTTCACGCTCACCCATGCCCGTACGCTCGAGTTTCTCGGCAGCCCTAAACCACCTGCGTACAATCTCTGCCTTTGAAGCTTCTTGGCAAACCTCATCATCAATAATGCAGTTGCCAACCATATTGACACCCATATCGGTTGGAGACTGATACGGGCTGGTACCTGCGATTTTCTCCATCATGGCTTTAAGCACAGGAAAAGCCTCAACGTCGCGGTTGTAGTTAACGGTAACTTTGCCGTGAGCCTCAAGGTGATATGGATCGATGATGTTGTTGTCGCCCAAATCTGCCGTGGCTGCCTCATAGGCAACGTTTACGGGATGCTTGAGCGGAAGGTTCCAAACAGGGAATGTCTCAAATTTTGCATAACCTGCGCGGACTCCACGCGCGTTCTCGTTGTAGAGCTGCGAGAGGCAGACAGCAAGCTTGCCTGAGCCAGGACCAGGTGCTGTCACAACAACCAGAGGATGCGTAGTCTTTACGTACTCGTTTTTACCGTAGCCCTCCGCCGAGACGATAAGGTCAATATTGGAGGGGTAGCCCTCAATGGGGTAGTGGCGGTACACGGCAATGCCCATGTTCTCCAGGCGTGCACGATACGCCTTTGCCTTGGGCTGGCCGGAGTACTGCGTAATGACGACGCCGCCAATAGCAAGCCCGCGAGCGCGGAAGATGTCCATAAGCCTTAGAACGTCATCGGCATAGGTAACGCCAATATCGCTTCTGCGCTTGCCGTTTTCAATATCGTTTGCATTGATGGCAAAGACCACTTCTGCCTCGTGAGCAAGTTGCTGGAGCATCTGGGCTTTTGCGTCTGGAGCAAACCCAGGGAGGATGCGAGAGGCATGGTTGTCGTCGAGCAGTTTACCGCCAAACTCCAGGTAGAGCTTGCCGCCAAACTCACTGATACGCTGGTGGATTCGATCCGCCTGCATAGTGATGTACTTCTCGTTATCAAAGCCGATACGCATGCGTCCTCCTGCCAAGATTTGCTGTAGAAATTGTATCATCAAGCAAAGACTTCCTATACGCTATAAGCTATACAGAAAACAAATAAACAACCAAGGAGTTGTGTATGGATAGCAAGTTTTCACAAACGCCTTCTCGTGGCGAGAAGTTCAAAGAGCTGGCACTGAGCGCTTTACGTGCATTTGGTTATGGTTGTCTTACTGCAGCTGGAATGAGTGCGATTATCTTTGCATTTGCGTACTTCACCAGCGGTATGGATATGTTTACCGGTATCGACTGGGTACGCCGTGTCATGTACGTTATTTCTTCGCTGGGAATTATTGCCTGTGGTGTTGGCCTGCTCTTTAGCGGAAAAGAGTATGAGGACCGTCAGATGGGCTTTACCCGCGATATTGATGATCCTGTTAGCCTCAAAGACGGAAAGCTTGATCCTAGAATTTCAAACATCGAGACCAATCATCTGTCTTGGCAGGCTGCAATCCTCTATGCCTCAATTGGTATGTTTGTAGTTACCACTATCTTTGACGAGGTTATGAGTCACACCTTCTTGATGTAGGTATTGTGCTCGTACAGAGGTAGTTCGCTAGTACAGAGCAACTCGCTCGTACAGAGGCAGCTCGCTAGTACAGAGGCAGCTCGCTAGTACAGAGGTAACTCGCTAGTACAGTGGCAGCTCGCCCGTCAATGGATCAATATCTTCTGCAGCAAGCGGCTCAAAAGCCAGGCAGGTAAACGTGGGTTCTCCATGGAACTCGGTAAAGCCTGCGTCTCTAATAAGGGCTACAACAAAGCCGCGAGCCTTTCCTTCAGCGGTAAGCTCAAGCAGCGCCTCTTCAGAATCAACGTAGACACATACCTTTGCAACACCGGCATCAAACCAGTTGGTGATTGCGGAGGTATCTTCATCGGCATGGTCCAAATAGACCCAATTTTGATCGTCGGTGATACGAACCTGATCAAGTCGATGCTCTTTTGCAAGCGCCATGAGCGTAGCTTCAACACACGCATGGCTTGCCTGAGCAGCAATTTTTCCTTTGCGCATCTTAAGATCGCGACGAATAACAATCATTTGCTTTGATTTATATGAAGAGCTCGGCATGAGATACCTTTCTAGAAACTGAATGCTAAGTGTACCATTCACGGCTTTCCGATTTTTGTCGCAAGAAAATCCCGAGGATTCAAAAAGACCCTCTAAAACCAAGAGCAGCGAGAAGAACTTTGAATACTTAACTTGTTACATCAATAAGTTAAATAACGCCGACCACATGGGATGTTAATTCTTGTTCATGTTGCTAAGGTTGACTGAGGAGGTGTTTATGAAAGAGTTGGTTATTCTTGTTATGTATATTTGTGCTTCAATATCGGATATGCGAAATCGCACTATTCCGAATAGAATCCCTCTCCTGCTTACTGTTTTATGGCCTATTTGGCTCATAACAAATAAGGATCAAATCGGGTTGCTCATACGTGGTCTTTGGAGCGAAATCTTTGTTATTAGTGTGCTGATTACAATGAGTATAGTTACAAAATTTATAGGTCATATGTCTTCTCTAGGAGGGGGAGATATTAAACTTATCCTCTCAACATGCCTTTATCTTGAAATAAAAGAGACATTTGTCTTTTTATTTTCAGCAAATTTTTTAGGTGTTATGTTTTCTCTGCTGTTCTTTATTTGGCGTAAATTTTTAAAAAGAGAAGATAGAAATAAAGAAGAAATTACCTGTTCAAATAATGTATTTATGTATACATTCCCCTTTGCACCATTTCTTGGATTTGGTGTAGCACTTGCGTTATTTTTACGCTAAAATCGTGAGGTGTTATATGAATTTAAAAATTCTTCCAATTCCCGAATATATAAAAAGTTTTTTCTGCTATCAATAGTTTACACGTTGCGTTGAGAGATTGAGTTCCCCCAACACTCAATTTCATTACTAGGTGGCCCCGACCATCTAGATTTCTCGTTATGCGAGGCAACGTATGCCATGGAGGCAGGACGACTTTTTACGTGGTCGCACACATGTCGCCCTGCCTCATGGCAATCTCTTTAGAGCTGTTTGCTCTGTCATTGATATACCCATTATTTTAATTTTTTAAAAGTAAGATTCCTATTTTCATGCTATTTTCCTGCGGTTTTATAAATATCAGAAATCAGTCTATACAAATCAGCTACAAGCTAAAGCAAGATGATTTGTAGGTTCTTTGCTAGCGTGGAAGTGAGCTGATACATTAATTTGCATAGAGTAATAGGTTTTTGCATATTCTTCGTATAGCCTGCAGCCTCAGACGACAGTGTCGCTTATGATTTATTTACGTAACAGGTATGCAATTTTCTTCGAATTTGTGCTTGTAAAACAACATAACAAATTGTATCTAAAGATATTTTAGTGTAGTATCATACGGTAACAACACGGGACTATGCATACAACATACGCGTGTTTTTCAGACATCGTTTGAGCAGATGGGGCTGTGAGATGGCTAAGGCAGGTGTTACCAAAAAGACCGACCCAGGTTTGGGTAGGACAGTAGCAAGGTTGTTACAAGAAAGTGGCAAGCGCCAGGTAGACCTGTGCGAATTCTCACATTGGTCACGTGCGTATGTCTCTTATATTTGCACCGAGCGCCGTAAGTGGCCTTCATTTGATAAAGCAAAGGTTATCGCTGACTTCTTCTCCTTAAGTCTTGATCAGCTTTGGGTTGAGCACCTTAAGGATCTTGTTGATGCTGGCGTAGAGCTTACAGAGACGCAAAAGAAGAATTTAGCTGAGGGTGTCAATCTTCCAAATCCTACTGTTATGCATGACGGAAATGACAATAGAGAATACCTCCAATCTGTTGCTTCCTCGGGGAACGGCTCAGATTACACGCTCCCGGAAATTCTTGGCGTCGAATAAGTATTTTTGACTATTTTTGTTGTTTACAATGCCATACTTGCTGTATACGCGTATGATTCAGCGTTGTTCAGATTGCATGGGGCTATCTGAAGAGTAGGAGATGTGCAAGATGGCTGGACTACACTGTTCAGACTGCGCTTTTAGCTCGTTCAAATTTAACGAGGACGCCCAGTTGTATCAGGCGTACTGCTCGCGCGGCTATTTGCTGGCTGATCCACATATCCATGAATTTTTTGCCATGCACTTTGCTAAGTCTCCAGAGGATTTTGTTCCAGTCAAAGATCCGTTTAATCGCGAGTATCTGAGGAAGTCATATATCTGCGGAGAGTTTATTAAGCGCAAGGACAATTTGGGTTAACGGTATGTCTTAAAAACCCTGTTATGTAACATAGCAGGGTTTTATTATGCCTCTGACGTGTTTCTCGTCTTTCTATATCAAAGAATTAAGTAAATATCACAAAAGTTGTTATGTAACGCTTATAGATTTCTGCATAATTAGTTAACTTTCTGTTATATGTTCCCCCAAAACAAGGTAGTATTGATTTTGGGGGAATCTCCTTGTTACATGGGGATTTAAAACATTTATAAAGGAGCGACAGCAATGTCGAGGCGACCACAAACAGAAAGTTGTGACACACGTCACAGACTTCTTAAATCCGCAGAGCAAGAGTTTGCTTTACAGGGATACGATAAAGCTTCACTCAGACAGATTTGTGCAC
>CAUPCM010000055.1:0-5917 GCA_963509815.1 uncultured Atopobium sp.
CCCACGCCGAGCATCAGCAGGTTATTGCAACGCGCGAGGGCCTCTACAACGTTTCCTCCAAGAAGAACGTTGTGGTGTTTGTCCTGGACACCACCGATACCGCTTTTGTCCAGAAGCTTTACGATGAGTATCCAGAGACATTTGCGCCTCTTACCGGCTTTACCTGGTACAGAAATTCTGTTGGCTCGATGATTCCAACGCGCTACGGCATTCCATCGCTGGTCTTTGGTTCTCGTCCTCAGCCTGGCGAGAATTTCAACGATTTTGTCTACAACTGGGCGCAAAGTGATCAATATCTCAAGGATATTCAGAATGCTGGATATCAAGCAGGTTTGTATACAGATCAGTTGAACTATTCTCACTACAGGGACACTGCGCAGAAGTATTCCATTAACTATCATGAGCCTCGTGGTCGTGGCGTAGATAACCAACTTGACGAGTTAGGTGCATTGAGCATTCTCTATAAAACGGCGTTCTGTAGAGATATGCCTTGGGTGATTAAGCCTCAATTCTGGTATTACACCGAGGACCTCAATATGCGCATGCGCAAACCAGTCAATATGGATGAGGTTGACCTTTCTTCTCAGCCTTACACCGAAGATGACCTCAAGTATTACCAGGAGCTTCAGCACTATGGTCTCTCAATTGATGACAGTGCTGGTCAAAATGGCTCATTCCGTTTCATTCACCTGCTTGGTTCTCATCCACCTTACATTCTTGATCGCAATGTTGAGCCTACCAGCGATTCAAGCAAGCAAAACGTTGAAGAGCAGACTATGGGCGCATATAGGATTGTTGCACAGTACATTGCCGAGCTTAAGCGTCTTGGTGTGTATGAGAACACGTCTTTCATCATTACCGCAGATCACGGTGACTGGTATTTAACTAATACCGACATTCAGCAGTCATCTGCACCGGTCATCATGTACAAACCTGCTGGTCAGACTGCCGAGGAGGCAGCTCAGCCTATGCAGATTTCTGATGCACCTGTCTGGCACTACGACATTTTGGCCCAGACGCTCAAGGATATGGGCGTTGACCAGCAGACGCTTTCCAATTACACCACACCGCTTGACGAGTCCTACGAGGGAGAGAATCGTCCTCGCTACTACATCGAGACCATTTCAAACGGTAAGCGCGACATCTTTGTCAGGGAGTTTGTCATTAATGGCGACGCCAACGACATGAAGAACTGGAGTCTCACGGGCAACGAATGGCCTGTTGAACCATGGCACGACTAAGCTAGATGTCCTGATAACAGCCCGCTGCCGAGAAACCCAGCGTGTGAGAAACCCATCTACTAGAAAAGCCGCGTCTTCATGACGCGGCTTTTTTGGTGACTAGTTATAGGAGCGGCTCTGTGAAGAGAGCTTGCCTGCGACCTGGGATTACTGTGGCAAAATCCAGCTAGGAAGGCCTTCAGAGAAGATACGTGCAAGTGGATACGCTTCTTCAATGGTTAGCGCTGCAACAACGTGATAAGGGCCCTCTGCTGATGCATCAAATACCAGCGCAAGGGGTTTCTCGCCATCAGAGGTGGGAAGTGCAAGGTAGATGCAGTGCTTGGATGGATTGTAGAGCTCAACGGCCATGCGCCATCCGTGCTTAGCAGCTCGTAGGGCATTCTGTATGAGTGGCGAGTCGTCATCAAATCCGCGCTCGGGATCAAAGAGCAGGGGCGCGACACCTAGAACGGGAAGCGAGAAGTCGGCGTCAGTATGCATAAGCTGCTGCTCGTTCTTTCTGTAGACATACGCTGCGGAAAGGCAAGCTTGCGCTGCCTGCAACGAGGGCGCGTCGCTCAGATAGGTGGTGCTAAGCGCATTCCAATCGGAGACAGGAGCCTCGTTCATGACCACGTCAACAGGGTTTATGGGCAGCTGCTTTTCTGCGGCGGGCAGTTTCTCCCATGAAGCGATACCAGACTTAGGCAGACCGCGAAGCACGTCAACTGCCTGATCCTGCAGCTCACTTGCAGAAACGCTAAGCTCCAAGAGCGTCCAAGGACGCAGAGCTCCGCGTTTTGACTTGCGGATAGTAGCGGTAATTACCTCGTCTGTCTGCGGTTTCTTGTAACGCGTGTTAAACGTAAACGTGCCGCCCTTGGAAATGAGCGCGCGAGAAGACACTGCAAGTTTGAAGTCTTCCTCCAGCTGCTTGAGGACGTTGGCGTCAACGGGAGCCATCTGATACAAAATGCCGAGAAGCTCATTGTTGACGTGGATGTCTTCCTCAAAATCGGCGGGATATGTTGGGGTAGGAGTAGGAGTCTCTTCCTGACCGGTTGACTGCGCAGAATTCTGGGGCGTAGAAGTGGCTGCAGCAGCGGTTGAACCTGTTGTGTTCAGCGCTTGCTGCAACACAGAAGGAGCTGCTTCAAGCGTTTTCTCTTCGTCGGAGCCGTCATAGGGGTTGTAGGTGACGGTAAGCGAGATAGTAGGCTCGGGGACCATAGGCTCGAAGGCTTCAGGATCGGAAGCTATAGGCTCAGAAGCTACAGGCTCGGAAGCTTCAGGCTCAGGCATCTCTTGCTCTGGAGCTGGAGCTTCGGTTTCGGTAGCCTCTGGAGCTGGCGTTTCGGCTTCAGCAGGTTTTGAGACTGCCTCATTGGCAGTCTCTTGCTTGGGTTCTTCCGTAGCTGTTTCTGCAGCTGGTGCCTCAGTAGTCAGCTCTGCAGCTGGCACGTCTTCGGCAGATGTCTCCGCAACGGACAGCTCCTCCGAGCCCTCCGCGACAGACAGCTCTTCTGGTTCCTCAACTTCAGGCTCTGCCTCAACTACCAGGTGTTTTGGCTTCAGGGCACGAATGGACTTTGCCCCACGACGACGCTTCCATGGTTTACCGTTGCTTTGGGGCTCGACGTTTTTCTCGCCAGCAGCAAGGGCAACTTCAAAGGTTTCAAAAGTCAAAAGCGTTGCGTAGACGTAACCCTTTTTGAACGCCGTGATTTTGATGAAGTCGGGGCATGCCTCCATAAGCGCGCGGATGTCGTCAAAGCCAAAATCCTGCGGCGCAAGTTCATCTTCAATCAAGACGCCCTCAACGCTGGATAGGGGAGTTTGCTTGGAGATGCCAATGGTAGCTTTTAGTAGTTTATACAGGTAAAGAGCGTGTTCTTGTTTTATAACAGCCATGATGCTCCTGAGGTAGTAGTTAATGGACTACATACTACTCGATTTTGAACAGACTAAGATACTGATTGTGCATAGAAAGTCGCAATACGTAGCAAAAAGCAAGAGCTGGACTGATAGAATAAAGCTAGATTGAAGGGAGCCCACATGATTGGTCGTTTTATTAAGAGAGCTGCAGTTAGAGCTGCAGGTTTAGCAATTACTCAGTATGCCGCAAAGGCAGCACTTCAATCCGAGGCTGGAAGAAAGTTGCTTGCCACAACGGCTTCTAAGGCTGCCAACTTGGCTGGCAATATCGCTAAAGAGCAGATTACCGCTGGCTTCAATGCTCATGTAAGACCAGCACTTCCAAGCGCCGATACTATCCAATCGTCAGTAGCTCGTGCTCAGTCTGCGCTTCGTTCAGCTCAGACTTCTGTTTTGGCTGCTCAGGCTCAGCTTCAGTCTAATCTAGAGAACCGTTTTTCTCGCCCAAAGAACAAGCTTTCAAAGCAGCTTGCAAGTACTGCTGAGTCGCTTGAAGAGATGGGGGAGACCCTGGCCGAGCACCAGGATGCTGCTACAGACATTGCAGTTGCAGATGCTGTTGAGGGAATTACTGCTCAAAATGGACAGGATACAGACGCCCTGTTTGTTCCTGCCAAGAAGAGCAAGACGCTCAGAAACGTTGCAATTGCCGGTGGCGTTGTGGCTGGCGCTGCCCTTGGTCTAGCAGCATACGGCGCCTATTCCATTGCTCCTCGCAAGCAAAATGATCGCCTGCTTCTGGAGCGTTGGCACGAGATTGCTCGTCATCGCTATGCTCATCGTGGCCTTTACAACAACGAGTCTGGCATTCCAGAGAACTCTCTGCTTGCTTTCCGTGCAGCTGTCGAGAAGGGCTTTGGCTCCGAGGTTGATGTTCACCTGACCGCAGATCATAAGCTGGTTGTTGTTCACGATTCTGCACTTGATCGTCTCTGCGGCGTACAGAAGATTGTTGAGGAGTCCACGCTGGAAGAGCTCCGTGGTCTTAGGCTGCTTGCCACTGACGAGCAGATTCCAACATTTGAGGAAGTCCTTGAGGTTTATGCATGGAGTGGCTCCGGTGAGCTGCCTGCACCTTTGATCATTGAGGCTAAGACGCGCAACAATAACGCTGAGCAGCTTACAGAAAAGATTATGCAGGCGCTTGATCTTCGTCCTGTTCGTGCATGCATCGAGAGCTTTGACCCTCGCGTTTTGCAGTGGCTACGTCAGAACCGCCCAGAGATGCTCCGTGGTCAGCTCTCAGAGAACTTCTTGGTAGACCGCAAGACCAAGCACATGAACATTGCTACGCGTGCTGGTGCTACAGCTCTCTTTGGCAATTCCGTTGGTCGTCCAGACTTCATTTCTTACAAGTTTGAGGACCGCAAGAACCCCTTTGTTAAGCTGGCTTGCAATACCATGGGCGCGCACCTCATTACGTGGACCGTTAGGAACGAGGAGGACATGATTGCCTCCGAGCTTGAGGGCGCTCCTGTCATCTTTGAAGGCTTTATTCCAACCCCTGCGTCGCTGATCAACTAGCTTTCTCGAGTGGCGAGAAGACCGTCTGACTAGGACTTTGGGCAAGCCGACGGTTAGAAGTACGTCCAAAACTCTCTGTTTACCTGGAACTCCACGGGTTTCTCGCCCGTGGAGTTATTTTCGTAAGAAATTTCTTCAATATTATAGTATGAATATATGTACATATATCAATTTAAGGAGTAGACTAGGCGTAACAACAACCCAAGGAGGAGCTATGGGCTCAAAGACAAAGGTGAAGATTGCTCGCATTGTCTGTTCTGCTGTTTTGCTAGGTATTGCTTATGCGGTTGAGCACGCATTTGACCTGCAGCTTTGGCAGGCACTCTTGCTGTATCTGTTGCCTTATACCGTTGCTGGATACGATGTTGTTCTAGAGGCATGGGAGAGCATCACCGAGGGCGAGTGTTTCAACGAAGACCTGCTCATGACCATTGCCACCGTTGGTGCTTTGCTCATTGGCTTTGTGCCTAACGGCTCTCCTATGTTCGATGAAGCTGTCTTTGTCATGCTGTTCTTCCAGGTAGGAGAGGTGTTTGAGCACCTCGCTTCCGATAACAGCAAGAAGTCTATTGCCAAGCTCATGGATATCCGTCCTGATAGCGCAACGGTTGAGCGCAACGGGCAGCTGCTTACCATTGCTCCAGAAGAAGTTGAGCTGGGAGAGATCATCGTGGTAAAGCCTGGCGATCGCGTTCCTGTTGACGCAGAGATTGTTGAGGGTTCTACCAGTCTTGATACCGTTGCTCTTACTGGTGAGAGCGTTCCTCGTGACGCTGCGGTGGGGGACAACATTATTTCGGGCTGCGTAAACCTTTCTGGCGTGGTGCGCGCTCGCGTTACCCACCTCTTTGAAGACTCCACCGCTACCCGCATTATTAAGCTGGTAGAGAGCTCAAATCAGAACAAGTCCAAGAGCGAGAGCTTTATTCGTCGTTTTTCTCGCGTGTATACTCCAGCTGTTGTTTACAGTGCTATTGCGCTGGCATTTTTGCCACCACTGCTCTCGGGAGACTTTGTTGGCAACGCTTCTACCTGGGTTGTAAGGGCGCTGACCTTCCTTATTGCATCTTGTCCCTGCGCGCTGGTAGTTTCTGTTCCGCTAGCCTTCTTCGGCGGCATTGGCGCAGCTTCAAAGGAAGGCATCCTGATCAAGGGCTCTGCCTATATTGATACGCTTTCCACCCTTGATACCGTTGCCTTTGACAAGACCGGTACGCTGACTGAGGGTGTTTTTG
>CAUPCM010000056.1:0-5832 GCA_963509815.1 uncultured Atopobium sp.
ACCCTTGATACCGTTGCCTTTGACAAGACCGGTACGCTGACTGAGGGTGTTTTTGAGGTCCTAGCCGTTCACCCTCAAATCATTGGCGAGAAGGACCTTCTGCACCTAGCTTCTCACGTTGAGATGCACTCCACGCATCCCATTGCTGCAGCTCTTCGTGCTGCTTATCCAAGCGAGGACGATGACTGTGTTATCACGGACATCAAAGAAATTGCTGGTCAGGGCATTTGCGCTAACGTGAATGGTAAGAGCGTTGCTGTTGGCAACAGCGCACTTATGGAGAGCGTAGGAGCTTCTTGGAAAGCGTGCGAGAACTACGGAACCATCATTCACGTGGCTGTTGATGGGACCTACATGGGCCACATTGTTATTTCTGACCGCGAACGAGCTGATGCTCCAGCAGCAATCGCTTCCCTCAAAAACGTTGGCGTTTCTAAGGTTGTTATGCTCACGGGCGATAAACGCGACGTTGCAGAAGAGATTGCAGCTAAGATGGGTATCACCGAGGTTCGCTCTGAGCTGCTTCCACAGGATAAGGTTTCTGCCGTTGAAGGCCTTCTCGCCCAAAAGACAGCTGGTAAGTCCCTTGCTTTTGTCGGTGACGGCATCAATGATGCACCCGTTCTTGCACGCGCTGATGTAGGCGTTGCTATGGGCGTTTTGGGGTCTGATGCTGCTATTGAGGCCGCCGACGTAGTTCTTATGGACGACAAGCTTTCTAAGCTCTCAAAGGCCGTAAAGATTGCTCGTCACACCTTGGGTATTGCAAAGCAGAACATTGTGTTTGCCATTGGTGTTAAGGTTGCTATTTTGATTCTTGCAGCCTTTGGTCTGGCGCCTATGTGGCTGGCTGTTTTTGGAGACACAGGCGTTATGGTACTTGCAGTTCTTAATTCCACTAGAGCTCTCAATATCAAGTCAATCAAGTAAGAGAGACTAGCTTCTCATCAATGCAAAAGAAGCGCTCGTATAGAGCGCTTCTACAAAGGGCTTAGTACAGATTACTGAGACTACAGATTACTGAGACTTTTTACGAAGCCTGCGAGCACGGTTTGCAAGATTGCGGACCGTGCTTTCCATTCCATGAGGAACGTAGGTTAGCGATTCTAAATCTTCTGGAAGGTAGTCAACAAGACTGACAGGCTCTGTGGGTGTGAAATCTGCTGGTACAGGACCCGGAGCAATTAGGTAGGCATGAACCTTAGCGCCCTGGGCGCCAAGTTTTTGTTCGTACTCACTGGGAACATCGTGAGGAAAATCGGCTTGAGCATCTCGCGTTTGCCAAATAAAGTTGTAACCAGCAACTCCAACTTGCTCAAGAGAAAAATCAAAAAGTGGCTGACTGTCCGTTTTAAGACGAACAACACCCTCTTTAGCCAAAACATTTCTATACTGCATAAGACGCTCAGCATCGGTGAGGCGCAGCTTTGCCTGTCTGATTCGAGGAAATGGAGCAGGAAAGTTGAGGTAAATAACAGAGACCTCTTCTGGCGAGAAGTACTCATCAATCTTCATACCAGTACCAGGAACTACGATGGCATTAGGTATTCCTGCCTCGTAGATTGTTTTTGCAGCGTATGAAATGCAGATAGGCTCTGTATCAATGGCTACAAAAAGCACGTTAGGATTTGCCTTAGCTTGAGCGGCAGTAAAAGATCCCTTGCCACAGCCAAGGTCTACACGGACCTCAGAAAAGGGGATATGTCCCTCAGCAGTAATTGGCGCACACGCAGAAGCCCACGTACCCTTTAAAGCCTCTGGATGAGGCTCAATGACACTGGAATAAGCCTCTAAGCGCTCTTCCAGAACAAAGTTTTTAGGCAAACGTGCATGTAGTGCGCGCAAAGTAACTCCTCAGCTAGCAGACGTAATCAGCGATTCTTTACAGAAGCTGATCAAGCGTTTCTCCGTACGAAGGTAGGAATTCTGTCATAAAATCGCGCACTTCTGGAAGAGAATCTGCTAAATCTTCAACAACTCCACGAGTTGAGGCTTCAGCGGTAATAAATTCTGAGTTTCCAGACTGAGCCTCCTCAATACACTTAATAAGTGCTGCAATCTTATCTGCAGCTTTAATAAGCTTTCTAAGATAAACTTCACTCTCCGAAGCCTCAGTGCTGTGAGTGAGCACCTGAGCATAGGCATCTTGCAGGTCTTCTGGCAGTGTGGAGAGAATGGTTTTCTCGGCACGTGCCTCTACCTGATGATAGGCATCTCTAATCTCTGAATTAGCATACTTTACCGGCGTGGGCATGTCTCCGGTGATAATCTCTGATGCATCGTGATACATACCAATAAGGGCCGCGCGATCTGCATCAAGATTTCTGTGATAGCGCACATTTGCAATAGTTGCTAGGCAGTGAGAAATAACGGCCACGTCAAGGGCATGTTCAGCAAGGCTTTCTGAGCGAGAATTGCGCATAAGCGACCAGCGCTCAATGTAGCGCATGCGAGAAATAAGTGCAAAAAAGCTGGATTGCGACGAAGAATTCTGAGACATTGCCCCTCCTTAATTTGTTTTCTCAACCTTACCACGGATACCGGACAAAAACTGTTTTGACACAACTATGCAATGTAGTCATAGCAAATATGAAGTAATCAAATACTTTAGATGTTTATATGAAATTATTGATATCTGAACATCCGTTCATGGGTATTTTTGCTCCGCTTACCGGCAACCATGGCTAACTTATTCCAAAGGAGTTAACCCGGGCTTACTATGCAAGTAAACCTCGTCCGTTTAAAAAAAGTGAGCGGACAACGAAGGAAGGATGGGAAACATGAGTAAGTATGCTTTTGTAGGCGGCAAGCTCGTTGACGGTACTGGCGCAGCACCAGTTGAGGACTCCCTTGTCCTTATCGATGACGACAAGATTACCTATGCTGGTCCTCGCAAAGAGGTCCCAGAGGGATATGAGGTACGTGACGCATCTGGCCATACCGTAATGCCTGGTCTTGTTGATACACACCTGCACTTCTCCGGCAACCTGACCGACAACGATAACGACTGGGTTATCGAGTCCGTTGCTCAGAAGCAGGCATGCGCAGTCAAGCAGGCTTATGATGCACTTACCCACGGCCTCACAACCGTTGTTGAGATCGGCCGTAACGGTATTGCTATCCGCGACCTCGTTAATATGGGCATTATGCAGGGTCCTCGTATCTTTGCTACCGGCCTTGGCCTTTGCCGCGTTGCTGGTCACGGTGATTCTCACCACCTGCCACTGCAGATTTCCAAGGACGGACACCCTTGGGGCGACCAGGTAGACGGTCCATGGGAGCTTCGTAAGGCAATCCGCCGTCGTCTTCGTGAAGAGCCTGACGGCATCAAGATCTGGGCAACCGGTGGCGGCATTTGGCGCTGGGACTCCGATCGTTTGCAGCTCTTCTGCACCGAGGAGATCAAGGCAATTGCTGACGAGTGCGCACTGGTAGGCATCCCTCTGTATGCTCACTCCTACAACAACTTTGACGCTGCATATGACTGCGTCCGCTTTGGTTGCAAGCAGCTCATTCACGGCTTTGAGCTTGACGAGCGCACCATGAAGCTTATGGCTGAGCAGGGAACATACTTCACCCCAACCATCGGCTTCCTGCCAACTTGGTACGGAACTTATCCACCAGACTGGACTCCAGCGCTTGACGCATTCCCAGGCGAGACTGTTGTCGAGAAGGGCCTTGCACGCACTTACGCTAACCTGCGTAAGGCTTATGATATGGGTATCACCATTACCATCGGCTCAGACTCCTTCAGCTTTGTCACTCCTTACGGTTACGTCACCATCGATGAGATGTATGACTTTGTCGAGAAGGTTGGCATCTCCATCCTTGATACTGTTGCAGCTGCTACTTACAACGGCGCAAAGATGCTTGGCAAGGAGAACGAGTTTGGTGCTGTCAAGGAAGGCCTCTCTGCTGATATCCTCGTAGTCAAGGGCGACGTTGCTAACAACATCCGCGACCTCACGCCTGAGAACATGGATGTCATCATGAAGGAAGGCAAGATTATTGATCGCGGTAGCTTCTAAGCTTCCAGCTCGATAATTTGTAACGCGAAGGTTGGGCCCTGACTCACTTAAGCGTCAGGGCCCACTTTTACAAACAAGAAGTTTATTCTTTGATATAAAAGTTTGACATTTGATAGGAGCTCACTATGTCTGAACCAAAGCAGGTGAAAATTGTGCTGCTTACCGGCTATTTAGGCGCAGGTAAGACCACTATTTTGAACCACATTCTCTCTAACACTGAAGGTATTCACGCAGCAGTTATCGTCAATGATATTGGCGAGATTAACGTTGATGCTGGTCTTATTAAAAACGGCGGCTATGCTAAAGAAGGCGACGTTATTCCTCTGACCAACGGTTGCCTCTGCTGCACCCTTTCTAATGACTTGGCACTTCAGTTGGGTGATTTGGCCGATACCGAGGAGTTCGACTACATCATTATTGAGGCTTCAGGCATCTGCGAGCCAATTCCCATTACCTATAACATTTCTGCATTCTGCAATCAGAGCCAGCATGCAACTAATCACTCTCACCTCAACCTTGATAACATCGTCGCAGTTGTTGACTGCGCTCGCATGTTTGAGGAGTTCCACAACGGCGCCGATCTTCTCGACCCAGACATTGAAGAGGACGACATCGAGAACCTGCTTATTCAGCAGATTGAGTTCTGCTCTACGCTGGTGCTCAACAAGACCGATCTGGTAACCCCTGAACAGCTCCACGAGCTCAAGGCGCTTGTGCGCGGACTTCAGAAGGACGCCGTTATTGTTGAGGCGGTCAACGGCGACATTCCAATGAGCGAGCTTATCAATACGGGCCGTTTTGACTTTGACAAAGCCTACGCCTCCGCTGCATGGATGGATGCAATGGAACACCCTGAGGAGCACGAAGACCCAGAGGTTTTGGAGTACGAGATTACCACCTTTGTGTATCGCCGCCGTCAGCCATTTGACCTGGACAAACTTAACCAGTTTGTGGCTAGCTGGCCAAAGAATATCATTCGCGTCAAGGGTAGCATCTGGATTTCACAAGACCCCGAGATGAGCTACGTATTTGAGCAGGCCGGCAAGCAGGTCCAGTTCTACGAGAATGGCATGTTCTACGCATCGCTGCCAGAGGATGAGCGAGAAACCCTTCTTGACGAGAAACCCGAGCTACGCGCAGAATGGGATGATGAACTGGGCGATCGTCAAACAAAGCTGTGCTTCATTGGCCGTCATATGAACCATGAAGAAATTGAAGCCGGTCTGGATGCATGCCTTACCGAGTATGTTCCTGACGAGTTTGACTACTAGCGTTTTCAGCGCCAAGAGCTCCGGCGCTTGAGACGAGGGACCCAGTTTATCCGGGTCCCTTTTTTAGGTTAGAGGTGCCTAATGACCAAGATTGAGCAGCTTAAAGACTGGATTCAGTCGTCAGATAACATTGTTTTCTTTGGTGGCGCAGGCGTGTCAACGGAAAGCGGTATTCCAGATTTTAGGGGTACTAACGGTCTGTATCGCCAGGGCGGCATCAAGGTAGAAAACATGACCATTGGCCTGGACCAAGACGGCTATGACATGGGAAAAGAAGCCTACGACTTGGGAAATGGTGTAACGGTTGACCCCGACAACGAGGAGTCTTTTGCCTACAGTAAGGCGCCAGACTTTACGCTTGAAGAGATCTTCTCGCTTGATGTGTTTTTAGATTACCCCGCAGCGTATTACACGTATTTTAGAAACTCTCATCATTTGGGGGAGGCTCAGCCAAACATTGCTCACAAGTGGCTGGCAGACTTGGAAGCTGCGGGAAAGTTGCGCGCGGTGGTGACGCAAAACATCGACGGACT
>CAUPCM010000057.1:0-5649 GCA_963509815.1 uncultured Atopobium sp.
GTGGATGGGCGAATCTGTGTGGTAGTACTGACCGACAGAAATCTTAAGCGCCATAGCGGCCTCCTTGTGTGAGGTCGTTGGGCTGTGCGGCGCTAGGGGTGGTCGTCACCGCATCTACCAGTGCGTCTACCAGGTCAGATAGGGTCAAAGGTTCTCCCAGGTTGATTCCCGTGGTGCGAGACAGATGTTGTGCCCATGCAAGTGCATGAGGAATACCCAGTCCAAGGTCCTGGAATTCTGCCCCTGAGAAATGAGTAAATGTCTGATAAGGCGTGCCAGAGAATACCAGGTAACCCTCATGGAGCACGACAATCTGGTCAGTTTCTGCCGCATCCTCCATCGAGTGTGTGAGCTCAATGACGGTGCAGCCATCCTCAAGAACGGAGTTGATAATTTTTCTAAGTTCAGAACAATAGTAGGGATCAAGTCCGCTGGTAGGCTCATCGAGTACAAGCACCTTTGGATGCATAGCAATAACGCCTGCAAGTGCGCACAGTCTCTGCTGACCACCAGAAAGCTCAAAAGGGGAAGCATCTGCCTTGTGAGAAAGGCCCACAAGTTCCAGAGCAGCATTCACAGCGCTTATGACGTCGCAGGCAGAAAGGCCCAGGTTAGTTGGGCCAAATGCCACGTCTTCTGCAACCGTTTGTGCAAAAAGTTGGCGCTCCGGTCGCTGCATGACGTAGCCAACAATGCCGTGCAGTTTTCTGCGATTTTGCTTCTGTCGAGTATCCAAACCAGTTACAAAGAGGCTGCCGGTGTCAGGCGTATCAAGTGCGCAAATCAAGCGCGCCAGGGTAGACTTGCCAGAACCAGTGGAGCCAATAACGGCAACATGCGAGCCTTTTTGCACGTCAACCGAGATGTTTTTGAGCACAGGCTTCTGGTACGAAAACGTCACGTCGCGCACGGAAACCACTGCTGAGCTGGACATGCTTCCGGTCGCGTCGCCGCAACCCGCCGCAGTCGCCGCGTCGTCGCAACCCGCAGTCGTTGCGTCACGACCTGCGACCGACACGTCGTCGCAGCTCCCAGCCGCATCCGCACTTCTCGCGCCCTGCACCGCTGTGGCGAGAAGCCCCGTCAACTCGTCGATCACGCGCTCAGCCGAAGGTGATTTGCGCACGACAACTCCGCGGTTGTTGAGCGCGTGGGCCACCTGATAGGCAAACGGCTCCTCAAGATGCAGGCATTCAACCAGTTCGTGCTGCTCAAAGAGCGCTTCAGGCGTTCCTTCAAACGCAACACGGCCGTCGTCCAAGGCAATCACGTGATCAGCGGAAACCACTTCGTCCATGAAATGCGTTACATGAACAATAGTCTTTCCAGCTGCACGGAGTTTCTCGACAAGGCCCATGACGTTATTTCTATGCACAACGTCAAGAGCTGCGGAAGGTTCATCAAGAATGAGGATTTGCGGCTTCATGACCAGCGCGCCCGAGATTGCCACGCGCTGCTGTTGGCCGCCCGAAAGCATCTGCGGATTTTCTGACGCAAACTCGGTGAGAGTTCCAAGTTCAATCTGCTGTTCTACCAGCGGAGTTATGCGATCGCTGGGCACCTGAAGGTTCTCCAGACCAAAGGCAATATCGTCTGCGACCACGCTGCAAATAATCTGATCCTCAGGATTTTGGAAGACCAAACCAAGCTGCGGACGGACAGTCTTGTACGCCTCAAAATCAACTTGGCCGTCGTTGACAACAGTGGTTCCCAAGAAGGTAACGGTTCCCTCGTCAGGAGCGGTAAGGCCAGAGAGAATCGAGGCTACCGTGGACTTACCTGAACCGTTTGCGCCAACAATACAGGTACGTTTACCTGCAGGAATAGAGAACGAGACGTGGTCGAGGGCAACCACGCCTTTTGCGTGCACAAAAGTCACGTCCGAAAGCGTTGCAGCTACAGGGATGTCCTGAGTTTGTGCAGCGCTTTCAGACGTGTGTGTATCTGGGGAGTTGTCGAGCAGGTTACTCACCGTTTTTGATGCTCTCAAAAAGTGAAGTAGCCGAGCGCATAATCACAACAAAGATAATGCTGTTGATAGCAACTTTTACCACGTTGAAGGGGAGAAGGGCGGGGACAATCAGTCCGCTTACTGCCTCTACGCTCATGCCGGTGTAGATTGGGGTAACTACAAGGTTGCCCAGAATGCATGCAACAACACTGACAACGCTGCCTACTATCAGGGCAAGCACCAGCTGCTTGATCTTCTCGGAACGGTTATACACAATCAGCGAAACCGGCAAAACGTAGGTAAGCGTTGCCAGAATTGCCATGATGGTGCCGTAAATTCCGGACTCTGTAGTGAGGTGCAGCAGGTAAGGAAGCACCGAGACAATCGCGCCTGCAGCAGGGCCAAAAGCTACGCCTGCAAGCAGGGCAAAGACGCCCGATGGATCGTACTTCAAAAACGTCACGCCTGGGATCAGAGGGAATTGAAGCACCATGGTGCTGATTGCAGCAGCTGCACAAAGCATGGCGAGAATAGCGATTCTCTTGGTAGACCAGCCGTTAGAAGATGCGGTTGTTGCGTGGGTTGAGTGGGATGAAGCCATAAAAGTCTCCGTTTCTGACATCCGGACTGTACCGTTGGTCCTGGACTTTAACCAGGTTAACCGCCTTTTTTGCGGGTCGCGGACTTGATGGCTTATTGAGCTGGGTTGTTACAAACCCTAAAGCTCGGCCACCTTACCACCAGTAGGTAATTGCAACCATTTCTGAAACATATCGATACGTACTATAGCAGAGTTAACAGCTGATAACACGTAAAATGGGATGGACATTTTTTTGACAGAATTGCAAAAGAAATTGTTTTATCGTTCCAGAATCATGATTTTCTCGGCCCAACGCCGTGATTTTCTCGCCCCAACGCCACGTTTTTCTCGCTTGCGATAAACTATAAAAAGTAACTTACTAAGGAGCGTGTTACATGTCTGAAAGTGGCTATGACTTACAAAGCCTGGCCGGAAAGCTTTGCTCGATTGTTGGAGAAGAGAACGTCCTGGTAGACGAGCCAATGAGCGAGCACACCACCTTTAAAGTGGGTGGACCTGCGGATCTCTATGTCATCCCTGATGACCCCGATGAGGTCAAAGAGATTCTCCTTGCGGTTAAAGACGCAGAAGCTCCTTATTTTATTCTTGGCTACGGCTCTGACCTGCTTGTTTCTGACGCGGGATATCGCGGCGTGATCGTTGCCGTTGCCGACGGACTGACCGGCGTAAGCATTGACGACACCGAGATGACTTGCCAGGCCGGCGTTGGCCTTAAAGAAGCTTCCGAAATGGCCTGTGAACTGGACCTTTCTGGACTCGAGTTTGCCTGTGGCATCCCAGGTTCTGTAGGCGGCGCATGCTTCATGAACGCAGGCGCTTACGACGGCTGCATCGCTGACGTGCTCAAATCCGTCCGCGTCCTTCTCGCCGATGGCACCTTTGCTACGCTGGACGCTTCCGAGCTTGACCTGGGTTATCGTCACAGCAGAATCGCCGATGAGGGCATGATTGTGCTTTCTGCCACGTTCAATCTTCATCGTGCGGATGGCGAGAAAATCCGTGAAAAGATGGAAGAATTTACGCGCGCTCGCGAGGAAAAGCAGCCTCTTGAGCTGCCTTCCGCTGGTTCAACTTTCAAGCGTCCTGAGGGTCACTTTGTAGGCAAGCTTGTCACCGACGCTGGTCTTAAGGGCTATCGCTTTGGCGGTGCCGGTGTTTCCGATAAGCATGCTGGCTTTGTGGTCAACTACGACAACGCTACTGCTGCTGAGGTTCATGCCGTTATCAAGCATGTTCAGGCAGAGGTCAAGCGCCAGTTTGATGTCGAGCTCCACCCCGAGGTAAGGTTCCTCGGAGAGTAGCACCACGAGCCACGGATCGCACGCGTCCACACGGCGTGGTCGCGTCCGCCACGGACCGTACGCGTCCGCAACGGATTGCACGCGTCCACACGGCACTGTCGCGTCCGCACGGATTGCACGCGTCCGCACGGCACTGCCGCGTCCGCAACGAATCGCTACGATAACTCCGCAAGAAAACGGGGAAGTCCGTCGGTGGAAACCGGCTCCTCCATGCCCGCGACAAGAGGACGCAGGTAGGTCAGGGCGGAGTCGGTAACGTTGAAGCCGTCCTCGGAAATCATTTCTCGAGGTACAAGCTTTACCTTGTTAGCAACGTCGGCGACAGGGGTAGTGCGAATCTCCGTGGTGTATGGGGCATCAGAAGTTCGGTGAATACCAACCATAACACCCGTTTTACCTTGGAGAACAGCTTCAACTCCTGCGGCACCGAGCGCTTCCGCCTCGTCCAAGTCAACCTTGCTAGCGGCGTGCGAAGCACAGCGCTGCAGCGTATTGAGCTCAACACCGCGAGACTTTACGCCCAGCTGCTCTTTGGCCAGCTGCGACAAGTATTGTGCTGTCCCGGACTGTGCTGCGAGGTGGCCAAACGTGTCAATTGAGACGGACTTTGCATCAAAAAGGAAACTACCATCCGCGTGATGGACGCCTTCGCTGACAACTACAATCACGTTGTTTTTCTCGCGAAGTCGCTGCTCAATGGCGGAAAGTAGCGCCTGCTCATCAAGAGGAATCTCTGGCAGGAGCACAAAATCCGGAGCAGTTCCGCAAATATCTTGCGCCATCGCGCCAGCGGCCGTGAGCCAGCCGGCATCGCGGCCCATTGCCTCGATGAACGTTACATTTTTGCTGTTGTAGACGCCACCGTCGCGGGTGAGCTCGGCGGTTACGGATGCGACGAATCGCGCCGCGCTACCAAAACCGGGGGTGTGATCAGTTCCTTCGAGATCATTGTCGATGGTTTTTGGCACACCAACAACACGAACAGGGCTTTTTACCTGGTCAAAGTATCGAGACAGCTTGTCCGTGGTGTCCATGGAATCGTTGCCGCCGATGTAAAGTACAGCGTCCACCTGGTATTTCTTGAGCTGCGCATCAATCTGCTGGTAAATAGGGGAGATTGGTGCGGGTTCTAAGCTGGTAGCAAGTTCCGTCCTAAGATCAGGCAGTTTAAAGCGGCAGCTACCCAACCAGCTCGAAGGCGTTTTTCTTAGGAGCTGAAGGTTCTTCTCGCCAGGATTTGTGGCAGCTTGATCGAGCGCTTCTGGTTCAGATGCGGTGAGCTCAAGCGCTTCCGTCAGGTCAACAACCTTGCACTCAAGAAATCCCTGGATTCCGTTGCGCATTCCGAGCACTCGGAGACCCTGGGCGTGAGCTGCGCGAACAACACCCGCGAGCGATGCATTGATCGCGGCAGTTGGTCCACCTGATTGCCCGACCAGGATTGTGCGAATTGCGTGCTCTGATGTGGTGTTCATGGGTGCCTCGGATTCTCGAGAGTTGACGTATCCAGTATACCCGCGGCAGGAGGCTACGGTGTTAGTGAGATGCCTTAAGAATAAAGCGATTTTCCTCAATAAAACGCAAGAGCTGCGGTGCTGTCATATCGGCTGACGGGAGATTGGCAAGAATCTGCAGATAAAGTGAAGCTTGCTGGCTCGGAGGCATCGTGAAATGGCTTAGGCAATGTGATTTGAACTCATCTGAGTTTGCTCAATTCATATTTATGCATAAGTGCTGTCTTATATACATAATTATGAATGAAGATATATCAAAGATTTAATTACCCTAAATTTCAG
>CAUPCM010000058.1:0-5567 GCA_963509815.1 uncultured Atopobium sp.
CATGCGAAAGTTCACGCATACGTTCATGTAAGCGTGTCGTTGCAGATACAAGAAGAATACTCTTGTGATGCATCGATTCCCCCTTGAATAAGCTTAATTTTATCAAGCATACCACAAGCTGCGAATAAAGAGCAGATATACCTCATTATCTGCAATTAGGGCGAGAAGATTTTCCCGCCCTAATTTATTTTTATATACGAATTAACTATAAAAAGTATGGGTTTTACGCAATAGCGCCAATGAACTCAGCTGTTCGAGGGTTCTGTGGATTGTTGAAGATGACATCAGGAGTTCCTTGCTCAACTACCACTCCCCCTTCCATAAAGACCACACGATCTGCCACGTCTTTTGCAAATCCCATCTCGTGAGTTACCACAATCATGGTCATGCCAGAGTTCTTTGCCAGATCACGCATAACATCCAAAACACCACGAACAAGCTCGGGGTCAAGTGCGGATGTAGGCTCGTCAAAAAGAAGAACGTTTGGGTGCATTGCCACAGCACGAGCAATTGCTACACGCTGCTGCTGACCACCGGAAAGCGCACCAGGCTTGAAGTCTGCTCTATCGGCAAGTCCAACAGCCTCCAGCTGCTTTAGCGCCTCTGCCTCTGCCTCCTCTTTTGACTTTCCTAGAACCTTAATCTGACCAATCATTACGTTCTCTTTGACCGTTAAATGACCAAACAGATTGAACTGCTGAAAGACCATTCCCACATCTCTGCGAAGGGCGTTGACCTCTACTTCATTTGTGCCCGTAATCTCTTGATCTTCAATAAGAATATGGCCTGCAGAAGGAGTCTCCAGTAGATTGATGCAACGGAGCATAGTGGATTTACCGGAGCCCGAAGGACCAAGCACAACCACAACTTCACCTGGCCAAACAGTCAGATTAACATCATCTAAGACGTGCGTTGTTCCAAACGACTTATTGAGGTGCTCAATACGAACAATAGGATGCTCACCTGCCTCAAAAGCATGGTTAGTTAGGGGCTTATCACGCTCAAATGCCTCTTGTGCAGCAACTTCAGCATCCAAGGCAGGTTGTTCTGTGTTCGACTTCTTTTTGAAAGAAAAGAAAGACATTAGTTTTCCTCCTTGGAAAGAGCTTGAGTCTTACTAGCTGCGGCGCTTGCTGTTTTACCTGTTTCTGACTGCTCCATGCGTTTCTCGATAGTGCCAACTACCTTAATGAGTGGCAAGGTAATTGCCAAATAGAACAGAGCGGCCGTCATATATGGCGTCATGTTTCCCGTTGAGGTGGTGAGGTTTTTAGCAAACATCATCAGCTCCATAACACCTACAGAAGAAAGCAACGAGGTATCTTTGTAGGAAGTAATAAAGTCGCTGGTAAGAGGCGGAATAACCCGGCGGATAGTTTGAGGAATGATAATAAACGTCATGGTCTGGAAACGATTCATACCAAGAGAGCTTGCTGCCTCATACTGACCCTGCGGAATTGATTGAATGCCCGCGCGGAAAATCTCTGAAAGATACGCAGAAGAGTTAATAGCAACCACAATAAAGCCAAGCAAATTGGTGTCCAGATTGATATTTAACATAGGAAGACCAAAGAACAGAATATAAATCTGCAGGAAGAATGGGGTTCCACGCAACAAATTGATATATACCACCGCAAATGCACGCAGGAGCGGATTCTTAGAAATCTTCAGCAGCGCAAAGCCCATTCCCAGCACAATAGCTACAGGATAAGCGCAAATTACAATTGCAAGACAAACGAGCCATCCAGGAAAGAGCATTACCACTGAAGAGACAATCAGTTGAGGCTTTAAGAACATGCCCAAAAAGTGGTTGGAATTCCACGCTTCAACCCAAGGCTGAGCATCAAGCCAATTCACTAGAGCCTGAACAGGAGTGTTAGAAATAATGGTGATTTCAGGAGAAGAGGCAAGCTTTTGAGTCCCTTGCTCAGTGGTATATGTTCCCTCAATAGTGTACGAACCGCCGTCAGCAGGAAACTTCATGCCGGAAATCTCTACACGAATAAGCTTCTGAGCATCCACTGGTGTTGCAAAAGAGATAACAACCTGCGTTCCCTGGACGCTTGCAGTTGCCTCGATCTTCTCGCGCGTAAGACCTGAAAGAACGGTCACCTTAGTCGTTGCGCTCTGCAAATCAGAGCCCCCAGGAAGCTGTAAGGTCAGCTGGGATACCTGCTCGTCCTCAACTGTTCCCTCCCAGGTTAAACGAGTCTCTTTGCCACCGATAACGCCATTGCCTTCTGTCTGATTTGACTTAGCTGTTGCCTTATTTGTGGTGAGAGCAAACGCACTCTGAACAGAAAACACGCTCAGAGACATAAAGAACAGCCCACTCAAAAGAAGCGTGGCGAGAAAAACTACAAGCAGCGAGGAGTACGCACGTGTATGCAAACCCTTTGACTCAGCCGTATCCTGGGTCGTAGGTTTGTCGTCGAAACTTACAGATGACATGCACAAGGACAGTTGCTGTCCTGACATAGTTTTGTGCAAAAGTGCAATCACGTGATACTCCTTTAGAGCTTAGTTGCGATAAATCCTGATGAAAACAGTGAGTGCTTGAAGCCAAATCTGACTTCAAGCACTTTTGCTGAGCTGGTAAAACTAGATGTTAGAGCCAAACCATTTGGTTTTGAGAGAAGTCATGGTTCCGTCCTTCTCCATGTCTGCAAGAACCTTGTTGATTGCCTCGGTCAGCGCAGGATTGTCCTTGGAAACTACAATGCCGTACTGCTCACCTGTTGGAATCTCTTTTGCAATAGTCAGATCAGAATATGAAGTGCTAATCAGATTGGAAGCAACAGGCAAGTCAATGACCATAGCATCGTACAAACCAGTCTGAACTCCTGCCATTGCTGCAGCAACGTCGTCTACAGAAATAATAGTTGCCTTTGGAAGGTTCTCTTTGGCCCAATCCTCGCCGGAAGTACCTGTCTGAACAACAACCTTCTTAGAAGCGTCGTTGAGCGTCTGCTCGGTCTCGGTGCTGCCAGACTTAACAACCAGGGACTGATTGGAGTCGAGGTAAGAAGTAGTGAAGTCTACCTCCTGAGAGCGCTCGTCAGTGATAGTAATACCTGCGATAGCAACGTCTGCTTTGCCACCCTGCTTAATAGTTGGAATAAGAGTGTCAAACTTCTGGTTTGGCAGGTATGTAACCTCAAGATTGAGTCTCTTTGCAATCTCGGTAATAAGATCAACGTCAAAACCAACAGGAGTGGTTGAGTTGCCCTCGAAGTACTCAAACGGTTGGAAACCAAGCTCTGCAACAACAGTCAGGTGACCCTTAGTTACCAGCGTATAGCCAGACTCTGACTGTGATGTGGTGTTTGACTGAGCATTTTCTTGCTTAGAAGGCGAACAAGCCATAAGGCCCATAAGTATACATGCTATAGAAACAACCGCGACGCCCTTAAGGGCAGCCTTCTTAGCTGAAGTTACAAATGAAGATTTCATATCTGCCTCTTCCTGAATAAATCTGAGCTGAAATTCATTGGAATGAATTATAGGAAGCAAATATGAAAAATCTACTTATAATTTTATCTACTATTCTCGTTTTTATTGCATAAAAATGGCGAGAAGTACAACTTCTTTGTATAAATGACTATTATTTAGTCATTCTATCCAATAAAGACCAGGTAAAAGTAATTTTTTCAGTTCATAAAACGGTAACAATTTAAAAAAGAAAGCAGTAATCTTCGCGCTTTAGAAGGGTTTCTCGTCAAAAAACCCTGCTCTGAAGAAATCAGAACAGGGTTCAAAGAAACATATAACTGCAACCGGAATAGTTGCTTAGCAACCTGCGTAGTATTTCTGGGTATCCCAGTCAGTAACTGCCAGGCAATACTCACGCCACTCCTCTGCCTTGCGCTCGCACAGATACGAGAAGATGTGCTCGCCAAGAGCATCTTTAAGCAGCTCTGACTGCTTGAAGCGCTCAAGTGCCTCTCCAAGATTAGTTGGGAGCTTCTCGCCATAATCGGCAGGATTTCCACCCACAAACTCTTCAGGAAGCGAGAGACCTTCTTCAATACCCTTGAGACCGGCCATAAGCGTAACGGCGTTGGCCAAATAAGGATTTGCAGTTGGATCAGGGATACGCAACTCAGCACGGGTGGCAACGTGCTTGCCTGGCTTGTGCGTAGGAATGCGGACCATAGCGGAACGGTTTTTGCGGCCCCAGGTTGCATAGGCAGGAATAGCATCACGGTCAAAACGCTTATAGGAATTAACCGTTGGGTTAGTAATAAGCATGTATTCTGGAGCGTACTTAATAAGACCTGCAATGTACTGTTGAGCAAGCTCAGAAAGGTGAGCCTCGGACTCAGTCTTTGGAGCCCAGAATAAAGACTCGCCATCATGGTCAAGAAGCGACTGATTCAAAAGCATGGCTGAGCCAGGAACGCCCTGAAGAGGCTTTGGCATAAACGAAGCAAACACACCATGAAGCGTTGCAATATGTCTGATAACCAGACGAGCAGTAACAATATTATCTGCGCAGGTTAGCGCCTCTGCATAACGAAGCTCAACGCCATTTTGTGCAGGGCCAGCTGCATGGAAAGAATACTGTACAGGAATAGAAAGATTCTCAAGCGCACGAGACGTGGAGTAACGAAGACTATGACTCAGATCGGCAGAATTCAAATCAAGATATCCCGCCTGGTCAATAGGCTTTGGCTCAGAGCCACTCACAAAATAAAAATACTCAAGCTTAGGACCAACATTTGCAACGTAGCCAAGGTCTTCTGCCTTGATAAAAGCATTTCTCAGTACAAGACGTGGATCGCCTGTAAAAGCCTCACGTCGAGGAGTCTGAATGTCGCAGAATACGTTAGCAACTACACCGTCATCTGTCTTCCAGGGAAGAATCTGGAACGTGTCTGCATCGGGGAACGCGAGAAGATCTGACTGTTCCTGAGAGGCAAAGCCATCAACGTTAGAGCCATCAAAACCAATGCCCTCAACAAAAGCCTCTTCTAGCTCCTCAGGAGAAATAGAAAGAGCCTTTAATCCGCCGAGTACATCGGTAAAACAAAGGCGCAGGTAGCGGACGTCTCGCTCCTCTACCGTGCGAAGAATGTAATCAATTTTCTTATCTGTACTCATGTGGCCCTCCCGGGTCAGAAAACTGGAATCGTAACTACCATGACACATTCTTGTTACGGCTATGTTTCCACTTCCCTGAAACCGGGTGAATGGCAAAAATTGTTAATGAAATTGTGACAATTGACCTATTGAGCGTCAAAAGCCTTATCGACGTCAGAAATCATTTTCTGAGCAACACCACAGTGACCGTCTCCACCGTGATGAGTACCACAGCTGCTGGATGAAGAGCATCCAGAACAAGAACCCTCTTTTGCGCCCTTAAGTTGAGAGCGGACACAAAGAGCAACAAGAGCAATGACGATAAGGACAACCAAAATATCAATAGGACTCATACAGATACTCCTCAATTTGTTAACCATGGCATACTATACCCTCATTGCATGCTTACATACGCTGAATCATAAATTATTTGCAGAATCTAAATTCTTACCAAAACAATTGAGAACTGCCATCTAAGTCAAAGT
>CAUPCM010000059.1:0-5562 GCA_963509815.1 uncultured Atopobium sp.
AGTGGAGTATACTTTTAAGGCTTTTCCACAGAGCCCCGTAATCTCTGACAAGAAAAAGCATCGATGACCCGTCCAGGGGTTATCAACTCGTAATTCGTAGGAGGAGTCAAGTGAAGAAGTCGACTCAGTTCGCCAAGTCTGGCGAAGTCGAGCGCAAGTGGGTGCTCATCGACGCTGAGGGCGCAACGCTCGGTCGTCTGGCTACAAAGGCTGCCATGATTCTTCGTGGCAAGAACAAGCCACAGTACACCCCAAACGCTGATACTGGTGACTTTGTTGTCATCATCAATGCAGACAAGGTTGTCCTTACTGGTGTTAAGGCTGACTACAAGGAGTATTGGCGTCACTCCGGCTACCTTGGTGGCTTGAAAATCACTTCCTTCAAGGAAGAGATGGAGAAGCACCCAGAGCGTGTTGTTGAGCACGCAGTCAAGGGCATGCTTCCTAAGACCACTCTTGGTCGCAAGCAGGGTATGAAGCTTAAGGTTTACGCCGGCGCTGAGCACCCACATGCTGCACAGAATCCCGTCAAGATTGAGCTGGAGGGCTAAACGATGGCAGATAACACCGCTGTTTACACCGGCACCGGCCGTCGTAAAGAGGCCGTCGCTCGTGTTCGTCTTGTTCCTGGAACTGGTAAGGTTACCGTTAACGGCCGCGAGGCAGTCCAGTATTTTGGTCGCCAGCAGCTCGTAGACAACGCAACCGCACCTCTCCGCATTACTGATACTCTTGGTCGTTTCGACGTCCTCGCAAACTGCGATGGCGGCGGCATCAACGGCCAGTCCGGCGCTCTTCGCCTGGGCATCGCTCGCGCTCTTCTTGAGGCTGGCGAGTATCGTGATGACCTTAAGAAGGCCGGCTACCTCACCCGCGATTCTCGTGCGGTCGAGCGTAAGAAGTACGGTCTGAAGAAGGCTCGTAAGCGTCCTCAGTTCTCCAAGCGCTAAGGCCGCTGGACCCAAAAAGTCCTCACAAAGAGACCTGTTGTATATCGGCAGGTCTCTTTTTTGTATACTTTTAAATGGTTGCATTTTGCATATTTGCGCAACCGCTTTAGTCCGCACGTTCTTCTCGCCATCTGGCGAGAAGCTCCACCTGTCGAGTAGTTCGCTGGCGCTTCGCGCACACGTTGCTCTCCACCCGACAACATTACATTCGCAGCTAGGAGACGCTTATGAAGTACTTTGGAACCGACGGCTTTAGAGGCCGCGCAAACGAGGGTCTGAACGTCGATCACGCGTATAAAATTGGCCGCTTCATTGGCTGGTATTACGGAGCTAAGCAGGCTCGCAAGGCTCGTATCATCATTGGTAAGGATACCCGCAGGTCAAGCTATATGTTTGAGTCCGCGCTTGTCTCGGGCCTGGTTGCTTCTGGCGCTGACGCGTACATGCTGCACGTCATTCCTACGCCTGGTGTTAGCTACGAGGTAGTAGACGGTGCCTTTGACTGCGGCGTCATGATTACTGCTTCTCACAACCCATTCACCGATAACGGCATCAAGCTGGTCAACAAAGACGGCTACAAGATGGACGAGGACGTTCTTGAGCAGGTAGAGTCCTATATTGACGGCGAGTTTGACGTTCCTCTGGCAACCGGTGACAGCATTGGTCGCACGGTTGATTACATGCAGGGTCGCAACCGCTACATCTCCAGCCTTATTGCAAGCTGCGGTTTTAGCCTTCAGGGCCTGAAGATTGGCCTGGATTGCGCTAACGGCGCAGCTTCTAGTGTTGCTCGCCCTGTCTTTGACGCCCTGGGCGCGGAGACCCACGTTATCAACAACGCTCCAAACGGCCTCAACATCAACGTTGATTGCGGCTCCACCCACATTGACCAGCTGCAGCGTTTTGTAGTCCAGAACGGCCTTGACGTGGGCTTTGCCTACGATGGTGACGCTGACCGCTGCCTGGCAGTTGACGAGCGCGGTCACGTGGTTGATGGAGACCTGATTCTCTACGTCTGCGGCACCTACCTCAACAAGTATGGTCGCCTGGCTAAGCAGACCGTGGTCACTACCGTCATGAGCAACTTTGGCCTGTTCAAAGCATTTGACGACGCTGGCCTCTCTTACGAGAAGACCAACGTGGGCGATAAGTACGTCTACGCTTGCATGAACGAGAATGAGTACAGCCTGGGCGGCGAGCAGAGTGGTCACATCATCTTTGGTGACCTGGCAAAGACTGGTGACGGCATCTTGACCAGCCTCCGTATTATGGAGGTCTTACGAGCAGAGCGCGAGAAACTCTCTGAGCTGACTCGTCCCGTTACACTATATCCACAGCAGTTGGTTAACGTTCGCGTCACCGACAAAGAGGCTGCTATGCAGTCTCCTAAGGTCAACGACGCAGTTGCAGCTGCCGAGAAGTTCCTTGAGGGTAATGGTCGCGTGTTGGTCCGCGCTTCCGGAACAGAGCCTCTGGTGCGCGTTCTTGCAGAAGCTCCAACCGATGAGCTCTGCCAGCAGGCAAATCAGATTGTGCTCGATGCACTTGAGGAGTATAGGCTTAGCGCTTAAGCGCAGATAGATCAAGGGGATACGATGGCACTGGCAGGAATAGGTGTAGATATGCTTGAGATTGCCCGCATGCAGCAGGCAATTGAGAGACGCCCTCACTTTATCCGCCGTATGTTCACCGATGCCGAGCGTGCATATTGTGAGCGCACTGCTCGCCCTGCGGAGCACTATGCTGCCCGCTTTGCAGCAAGAGAAGCCGTGCTTAAAGCCTTAGGAACGGGTTTCTCGTCTGGTATTGGTTTTCAGGATGTCTCTGTTGAGAGAGATCAGCTGGGCAGGCCACAGGCTCGTCTAGCGGGCAAGGCTGCACAGATTGCGGCTGAGCAGGGCGTGCAGGAGATTGCGCTTTCTATCTCGTATACCAGAGACGTGGCGGTAGCCAATGCGGTTGCGGTAACCAACGCCGTAAAACCCAAGGTAGATCAAAAGGAAGATGCTGCCCAAGAGCTGGCACGTTCGTTCAAAGAAGCTCGTTCTGTGTTGGATGAGCTTGAGCGCGTGCAAGAACTTATAATTGAGACAACCTTTGATGATGTTGTTAAATCCGAGGAGTAAGTTATGCAGCCGGTACTAAATGTTGAGGACATCAAGCGTGTAGAGATTGCGCTGACACGCGTGGGCGTGAGCGTTTCCGAGCTCATGCACCGTGCAGGTTACGCTGCTGCTCAAGAGGCTCTTGGTATGGGCGGAGACATCTCTAATGTTGTCATCCTCGTAGGTCTTGGCAATAACGGTGGAGATGGCTGGGTGGCAGCAGAAGCGCTGCGCTCTAGAAACTGCAACGTTAAGGTAGTCACCCCGCTTGAGCCTGATCAGATTTCCGGCGATCTTGCACGTCAGATGGCGCAGCGCGCCGTTCGCGCGGGAGTTTCCGTGCTTGTTGGCCCTTCTCGCCAGGAGCTGATTGACCTGCTGGCAACGGCTGACGTGGTGCTTGATTGCATGCTGGGCACCGGCTTCCACGGCAAGGTTCGTGCTCCGTTTGATATTTGGATTGAGTGCCTGAATCAGTCTGGTGCTCGCGTACTTTCCGTTGACGTTCCCAGTGGCCTTTCTGCGCAGAAGGGCCAGGTAGAAAGCGCGTGTGTTGTCGCTGACGTTACGGTTACCATGATTGCGCTCAAGCCCGGCCTTATTGCAGACGCAGGCCGCGACGTTTGCGGCTCCATTGTTGTGGCTCCTCTGGCCGAGCAGACTGAGCGCTTGGTTGTTGAGGCTGATCCTGTTGCCTGGCGCGTTGACCTGGAAGATTATCTTGCTTCTGTTCCTGCCCAGCTCAACGACTGCGATAAATACTCTCGTGGCTCCGTTCTGGTGGTTGGTGGCTCTAGCCGCTTCCCCGGAGCTGCTGTTTTTGCTGCTAAGGCGGCTGCTCGTGCGGGTGCTGGCTACGTTACGCTGGCAGTTCCTGAGGCCATTGTCAGCTGCGTTCAGATGATGTTGCCAGAGGTTCCCGTTATTGGCCTCCCGTGCGACGCTGAGGGCGTGTTTACCGAGGAAGCAGCTCCACTGGTGCTGCAGCTTGCCGCCATGCGCACCGTTACGCTGGTTGGCCCTGGCATGCGCGTCTCTGGCGGAACCGTCAAGGTTACCTCCGCGTTGCTTGACTCTGAGCTGCCCGTTATTGTTGACGCCGACGCGCTCAACTGCATTGCTCGCCTCACTAATAACAACCTCCCAGATTTCCCCGAGCTCACGCGTCGTACCGCTCCGCTCATCATGACGCCGCATCGTCGCGAGCTAGGTCGCCTGGTCAACCAGGTAGACAATCCTCCTGCAAGCCTGGTGGCTCAGCTTGAGGCTGCGCGCAAGATTGTCTGGGCAGACGGTGGCTCTGAGCTGGTCATTGTTGCTAAGGGCACCGCAACTGGCTGCGTGGGTGTCCAGAAAGCCGTGCTGCCAAAGCCTGGTCCCGTTACGCTGGCAACTGCTGGCTCTGGCGACGTTCTTGCTGGTACTATTGCTGGCCGCTTGGCTCAGGTTGCTGGTCAAGTTGATGATCTGCCAACCTTCTGCTCACTTGCCTGTGAGGTTCACGCATACGCAGGTCAGCTGGCTGCCGAGAAGTTCGGTGTACGCGGAGCTATGGCCGGTGACATCTGCGACGTTATTGGCCTTGCTTCCGACGCACTTGAAGAGCAGATTGCATTCCCTATGGCAGACTTTGAAGAAGCTGCGGAGTAGGTGAGCCTGATGTCGGCATATCCCCAGGATAGATGGGCTTGGATAGAGATTGATCTTTCTGCCGTCCGCCACAATGTAAAGGCATTTAAGGCCCAGCTTAACCGCGGTGTCAAAATGATGTGTGTGGTTAAGGCTGACGCATACGGTCACGGTGCTGCTCAGTGCGCTAAAGCCATGCAGTCCGTGGGTGCCGATCAGTTTGCCGTTGCAACGGTCGATGAGGGCGTTGAGCTGCGCTGTTCCGGTATTGATAACCCCATTCTGGTGCTTTCTGAGCCGCCGGTCACTTCCATTCCAGACCTCGTCCGCTTTGATATCATGCCTTCCGTCTACACGGTGGACTTCGCGCTCGCCTACGGCGAGGCTTCTGCTGCAGCTAACAAGGTTGGCCGCTATCACCTGGCCATCGACACTGGAATGACTCGTATTGGCGTCAGGCGAGAAGATCTTCTTGAGGTGCGCGGTTCTATCGATTTCCACAGGGGTCTTGAATGCGCTGGTACGTTTACGCATTTTGCTACGGCCGACGTGCTCGACAACTGGGACTTTGATCTGCAGGTTAATCGTTTTATTGAAGCCGTTACGGCACTCAAAAACGCGGGCTATGAGCTGGGCTTGGTTCACGCTGATAACACCCCTGGCACGGTTCTGCACAAAGACATTCAGTTCGATATGGTTCGTGTGGGCATTGGCCTGTATGGACTTCATCCAAGCAAGCTCACCATTCCCCGCATTGACCTGCAGCCCGTTATGAGCGTGCGCGGTCGCGTGACGCGCGTAATATATCCAGCTGTTGGCGACGGCGTTAGTTACGGTATGACGTGGCGCGTTCCTCGCAATAACATCCAGGTAGCTAC
>CAUPCM010000060.1:0-5508 GCA_963509815.1 uncultured Atopobium sp.
TTAGCAGCAGTAATGTGCTGGATGCACTCAAGAGCGGTATCGCCAGTCATGGAAGCGCGAGGAGGACGGATGTCACCGCCAGTAAGGATGATAGAAAGGTCGTGGATGTCCTCAAGCAGCAGTGCCTTGCCGTTGTTAGTAACAACGGTTACGTCGTGAGCATCAATCCACTCAAGCATGCCAAGAGCAACGGAGCTGGTGTTGATAAAGATGCAATCGCCATCTTCAACGTAGCGAGCAGCCTCACGTGCAATTGCTTTGTTAGAGCGAATCTGCCTTGAACCAGAAGGACGACCATAAGGATTAAGCAGAGTAGCAATGCCATACTGGCGAGTTAGGATACCGCGCTTCTCAAGAAAGTCCAGGTCACGTCTGATAGTCAAAGAAGAGACCTCAAAGTGATCAGCAAGCTCTAAAACGCTTGCCTGTCCCTCTTTTTCTAGCAGCTCAGTAATTGCCTCGCGACGTGAATCTACGTAAGCCTTACTCCTTTTCATAAATGCCCTCCCTTTATGAGCAACATTTTTTCTTTGAATGTTCATTCATCAATAAAATAGAACATCAGTAGTAGGATATCAAGATATTTCGGAAAATAATAGTATGAATATATATGAATGTTTTAGATTATAAAAAATTTAACATATAAACTTTACATGGGATAATAGAAGGACCTTCAGTTACGTTCATAAAAACATGAACATTTGTATAGTTAGATGGACAAAAGATGCCTTGAGAAAATACGAACAACTTTGATAACAGTTTTAGTAAAATTGATTGAAGTTAAGAACGTTTCGTGGCATATTATCAAGTTATAAAGACTTGTCATGAGACGGCTTTGAGCCAATGTGTCTCATTAAAAGAAAGGCAAGGTAGCGCTGTGTTAAGTGATCTCCTTACCGAAGACCTGGTACAGTTCGATGTTGTAGCTTCTAACTGGGAAGATGCAATTAGAAAGTCTGCGCAACCACTCGTCGATAACAAAAAAGTAACTGAGGGCTATGTTGATGACATCATTAAAGGTGTCAACGAACTTGGCCCTTATATTGTTATTACCGAGCATGTTGCCCTTCCACACGCACGTCCTGAGTCCGGCGCACTTGAGCCTGCAGTAGGCATTACCGTGCTTAAGGATTCCGTTGAGTTTGGTAGCAAAGACAACAATCCAGTTAAGTTTCTTTTCCCACTTGCAGCAAAAGATAGTGAAGGCCACCTTAGCGCCCTTCAGTCTCTTGTTGAATTGCTGAGTGATCCTGATTTCTTTGCTCAGCTCGAAAAAGCTCAGTCACCAAAAGATGTTGTGAACCTTGTTCACACAAAGGAAGGCAGGTTGTAATGGCTGATAAGAAGTTCCACGCACTGGTTTGCTGCCGTGCAGGTATGGGCTCTTCCATGATGCTCAAGATCAAGATTGACCAGGTCATTAAAGAGAATGATCTTCCAATTGAGACTGAGCACGGTAATTTGGACTCCCTGATTGGTTTCAATGGCGATCTTGTCATCACCATGTCTGACCTCACCGATGAGCTCAACGCTGACGATCGCGTTCCTTCTGCAGTTGGTATCACCAACATTGTTGATAAGGCAGAGATGAAGGAAAAGCTCACCGCTTGGCTCGCAGAGCACAACGCATAAGCTCCCCTTTGTATCTTTTTGGCGGGAGTTTCTCGTCATACGCAACGCCTTGCCTTTGGCGAGAAACTCTCGCCAAACCTTTGACAAGAGGTACTGGTCACTTGATTGAGAGAACTTATCTGAGTAGGTTCATCGGTTTATTTGCTGAAAGGGATTACGCATACTCAATACAATTCTCATGCAGCTTAGAGACACAGCCGTCATCATGGGCATTATTGCTCTTGTCGGCCTCTTGCTGCAGAAGAAGTCCGCTGTGGACGTCTTCTCCGGAACTGTGAAGACCATTATTGGCTTCATGATCTTCAACATTGGCTCTAGCGCTATGTCCGCTCAGGTCAACATCTTCAGCGACATGTTTAGTCGTGCATTCGCTGTTAAGGGCGTTGTAACCCAGGTTGAGGTCGCAACTGCTCTTGCACTGAACACCTACGGTACCGAGGTTGCTCTTGTAATGGTCCTTGGCTTTATCATGAACCTTGTGTTTGCCAAGATTACCCCATTCAAGTCCGTCTTCTTGACTGGTCAGCACTTCCTGTACTTCTCCTGCGTACTTGCACTGGTCTTCATCGCTCTTGGTCTCCCAATGTGGGTCACCATTGTTCTTGGTGGCGTCATCCTCGGCTTCTGCGGTGCTGCGCTACCTTCGTTGTGCCAGCCATTCGTAAACAAGCTTGTTGGTGGAGACTCCATCGCAATCGGCCACTTCAACTGCATCGGTTATGCATTCTCCGGTTACGTTGGAAAGCTCTTTGCTAAGAAGAACGAGGAGGACGGCGAGAAAGAGGCTAAGGAGCTCCCAGAGTTCTTCAAGCTCTTCAAGGACTTTGTCTTCTCCGTTGCTCTCTTCATGATTGTTCTGTTCTACATTGTTACTATTGCATGCCTTGTCACCGGTCACTTTGGCGACACCCTTGCAAACAACAAGCCATTCACCAGCTACTTTGGTAACGATATGTGGTGGATTTGGCCATTCCTTGCTGGTCTTCAGTTTGCTGCTGGTATGTCCGTCCTTGTTTACGGCGTCCGTCAGTTCATCGCTGAGATCACCGCTGCATTTGTCGTCATCTCCGAGAAGCTCATTCCAGATGCACGTCCTGCAGTCGACTGCCCTGCAATCTTCCCATTTGCACCAAACGCCGTCATTATCGGCTTCATTGGCTCCTTCCTTGGTGGCCTTGTAGCAATGGCACTTATGGTTGCATTCCACAGCCCAACCATCATGATTCCTGCAGCAGGCATCTGCTTCTTCTCTGGTGGTACTTGTGGTGTTTGTGGTTACGCTTACGGCGGATGGCGCGGCGCTCTTCTTGGCTCCTTCCTGGTTGGTATCTTCCTGACCGCTGGTCCTCTGATTCTCTATCCTGCATTTGCTCAGCTGGGAATTGCAGAGGCATCCTTCCCTAACGTTGACTACAACATCGTTGGTTCTATCATCTACGGCATTGGCTCACTCTTTGGTCTTGCCTAAGCCTAGATTTCTGTAGTACCTACTCAGCTCTACGGTTTCTTAGGGCGCTCGTGGAAAGCCCGCGGGCGCCCTTTTTAAAAGCTTCACAACAAGGAAAAACATGGCAGACGAGAAGAACAACAAAAGTGTTACTGAGTCAGTGCTTGGCGATATGTTTGGCCTTAGCGTTGACAAAAAGCCTGCTCCAGAGCTTCCTGAAAATCAGTTAGTTCTAGAAGTTCTTGAAGACAGAACTCGTTTAATGGTTCAGGGAATTCTGTACTTGCTCATGGCGTTTGCTGCTCTCGCTCTGACATTTTTCTTTTGGGTTTACGCCAATGTAAGCGGCAACATTTTGGGTCTTGTTGGCGTTATTGCAGGACTCACCATTACGTGGTTTGCGTCACGTGCCATGGGAAAGCGTTTTAGTCGTTTTGCCAGCGGTATTCATGTTATTGATTTTGGACAGAAACACGTATGTATCTTTGCAAAATCCGACAAGAGAAAAGCACTTGTCGTTCCTTATACCAAGATTAAAAGCTACAAACTCATCCGACAGGGCAAGGCGTTGCGTCTGCTTCTTGAAGGCGCTTGGGTAAGTCATCCCTCAGGATTTGAATTTGTAGACATCAACCGTTCTTTTATGGCCTCCACTCTTGATGAAATTCAAGAGCAGATTGAGCAGCTTATGGCTCAGCACAAGGTCAAAGAGACACGTTAATTCATTGCGTAGTAAGTGTCTTTGAGCTTGGACTCACAGACAGATAAGGAGTTGTTATGGCAACTGAAAAAGAGCAGGTTCAGGAGTTTCTCTCCATTGTGGGAAAGTCGCTCCAGCAGTATGTAGAGAGCATTGATTTTGATGCGCTTTCCGCAGCTAAAAGCTTATTTTGGACGCAGAGGCAAAGGGCGGCCGTCTGCATGTAACCGATATTGGTAAGCCAGGTCACGTCTCCGGTTATGCTGCATCGCTCTTCTCGTCAACCGGAACTCCAACTTATGAGCTTCACGGTACCGAGTGCGTTCACGGATCTGCTGGTCAGACTTGTCCTGGCGACGTGGTTATTGCTATTTCTAACTCTGGCGAGACAGGCGAGCTCAAGGCTACGGTAACCTGCCTTAAAAATGTTGGCGTGCACATTATTGCGCTGACCGGCAATCCAAACTCTTGGCTGGCAAACGAGGTAGAGGTTGCTCTCATTGCAGGTGTTGAGCAGGAGGGCGATTCCATGAACAAGCCTCCACGCGCTTCTATCCTGGCTGAGATTATGGAGCTCCAGTGCCTCTCCATCCTGCTTCAGAACGAGTACGGCCTTAATCCAGAGCAGTACGTTAAGTGGCATCCAGGCGGAGCTCTTGGCGCATCTATTCGCGAAGGCAAATAACCCCAGGTAAACACTGTAAAGCATACAGAGGAGTTTAAATGTCAACATTTAAGGGCGTTATTGTTCCTATGGTCACGCCGTTTAACCGCGACGAAGAGCAGTCTATCAATTACGAAGCCGCTGAGCAGCTTCTGGAAAAGCTCATCTCCGAGGGCGCAGACGGCATCTTTACGTTTGGCTCTAACGGCGAGTTCCATGTTTGTAACCCTGACGAGAAGATCAAGTTCTCCAAGTTTATTATCGAGAAAACCGCAGGTCGTCTTCCTGTTTACGTAGGAACCGGCGCATGCTCAACAAAAGAGGCTCTCTACATGAGCCGTGAAGCAGAGGCAATTGGTGCCGATGCGCTTTCCGTCATCAACCCTTACTTCCTGGGCATTTCTGACCAGCAGCTGGTTGAGTACTTCAAGACGGTTGCTGCAAGCGTCAAGATTCCTGTCCTTCTGTACAACATTCCTAAGGGAACCGGCAAAAACATCTCTAAAGAGGCTGTTGAGCAGCTGGTAACCATCGAGAATATCAAGGGTATTAAGGACAGCTCCGGCAACATTGATAACCTCAAAGATTACCTGGATGCCGCAGCTGGTCACGACGTTGACATGCTTGTAGGCTCTGACGGAAAGATTTCTGAGGCTTATACCCTTGGAGCTCAGGGCGCTATTGCAGGTACTGCAAATCTTATCACTAAGGTTGTTGTTGACCTTTGGAAGGCACTTGAGGCAGGAAATGCAGAGGAGGCAGCTCGCCTACAGGCAGAGATTGAGCCAATCCGCGACATCCTGCACCTTGGAAGCACTCCTCAGACGCTTAAGCGTTCTCTTGAGCTTGCTGGATACCCTGTTGGTCCTGCTCGTTTCCCTGTTACTGAGGTTGCAGAGGGTGTTGACGAGAAGATCTATGCAATGCTTGACCATTACGGAATTGCTCATAACTAAGAATCAAAAAAACGGGTTTCTCGCCAGCTCAATAGGGTAGAGCGAGATACATTTACAAGGAGATGTTGTATATGAAGATGCAGAAAGCTGCTGTTTCTCAGGCGCTGGT
>CAUPCM010000061.1:0-5475 GCA_963509815.1 uncultured Atopobium sp.
ATGCCTGGCGACATCTACGGTTTTATCGGCCACAACGGCGCAGGTAAGACCACGCTTATCAAGTCCATCGTTGGTGCTCAGCCATTTGAGGGCGGCGTCATTTTTGTGGACTCCAAGAACGTGCTGGTTGACCCTGTTGGCTCAAAGCAGGTCATCGCTTACGTCCCAGATAACCCAGACATTTACGAGTTCATGAGCGGCATTAAGTACCTCAATTACGTCAGTGACATCTTTGGCGTTCCTGCGGAGAACCGCGTTGAGCGCATTACTACGTTGGCCAACCGCTTGGGCATCACTGATTCCCTGGCAAATGCTATTGGCAGCTACTCTCACGGTATGAAGCAGAAGCTGGTTTTGATTTCCGCCCTGCTCCACGAGCCAAAGCTCATCATTTTGGACGAGCCATTTGTTGGCCTGGATCCAGCAGCAAGTTTCGAGCTGAAGAAGATGCTGCACGAGCTTGCCGACCGCGGATCTGCCGTGTTCTTCTCGTCACATGTTCTTGAGGTTGTCGAGAAACTCTGCAATAAAATTGCAATTATTCGTCAGGGCAAGCTTCTTGCCGCAGGTAAAACGGACGAGATTCGAGGCAATGCTTCTCTTGAGGAAGTCTTCCTTGGTCTTGAGGCTGGCGCGCCTGGCGTTTCTGCCGAGATTGCTCAGGATATGGCCACCACAAAGGACGGCGCCGCTGTTCAGCCAGTCATTCCTGGCGCACCAGTAGCTGCTGCACCAGCAGCACCCGCGGCACCAGCAGCCCCAGCAGCGCCAGCCGCACTAGCAGCGCCAGCCGCACCTGCAGCACCAGTCGCGCCCGCCGCACCTGCGGCACCAGCGGCACCTGCAGCACCTGCGGCTCCAGCAGCACCAGCAGCTCCAACCGTGCCCGGCGCACCAGTGCCTCCAGGCGCTCCAGTTCCTCCCTCCTTCCCTAAGGAGAACTAGTCATGGCAAACAACGTTCCACAGGCTCCTCAGCGCCCCGATGTGCCTGAGCAGAACCTGCAACTTTCAGGAGATGTGTTTATTCCAGCTCAAGTAAGCGCTGGTCAGGTTCCTGTTCTTGATCGCTCTGAGCTCAAACTGCCTTCTGACCTCAAAGTGTTCTGGATGCTGCTTAAGGTTCAGATCACCATGATTTGGACTACGCAGGTTGTGGGAGCTCGAAAGAATTTTGAGAAAAAGGTTGGCGCAAATGCCCTGCCTATTGTCGGTGGCATTTTTGCAGTTGTCGGCGCGATCTTCATGATGGTTTACATTTACGGCATTGCGACAACTCTAGCCATTGCCGGCTTCACAAGGCTGCTTCCTCTGGCAGGAATTCTTGTTGGCGCTCTACCTGGTGTTATTTTGACGTTTGTAAAGGCCAATGGCGTGCTTTTTGCGTACAAGGATTACGACTTTATCATGTCGCTTCCAATCAAAAAGAGCACCATTATTTATTCTCGCGTAGCAGCTCTGTATGCTGCCGAGGGTATCTGGTCTATTGTCATTATGCTGCCAGTCTTTTTGGCCTATTTCACCTTTGAAGCGGGCACACTCCCTCGCTTGATTGGTGCTTTGTTCGCGCTTCTTCTTGGGCCTAACCTTGCGGTTTCTGTAGCTATTCTCTTGGCTTTTGCGGTTGCAGCCCTTGCTGCAAAGCTGCACTTTAAGAACTTGGGAATGGTCATCGGTGGCGTTTTTGGCCTTTTCTTTATGGTCGCTTATCTGTTCTTTATCTTTACGGTATCTTTCAATGCAGACAAGTTTGCCCCAGGTGTGGTGGGTAATTTCCGCGACACCGTCTTTAGCGTTGCAAGTTCAGTTGGCGTAGTTTATCTTCCATCGCTGTGGATTGCGGATTTCTTTAACTCCGGCTCCCTTATCAGTTTCTTACTGTTTGTTCTGGTTTCTGTTGGTGCTCCTGCAGCAATTGTGGCAATCATTTCTCGCTTCAACGACCGCATTAATGCGCTGGTAAGCGAGGATAAGGTCCAGAAGAAGTTCACCACCAAACAGATTTCCACCAAGTCCGCGACGCCTTTTGTTGCTCTGATTAGAAAAGAGATTCAGACCATCACGGGTTATCCAGCAGTCTTTATAAACATGCTTTTTGGCTGCTTATTGATGGTTATTCTCGCCTTTATTTCTCTGTTCTTTAGCACGTCGTCTATCGTGGCCTACTTTGTTCCTGCGTCCGAGGTTCCGCGCTATCTCCCTTTGGCAAGAACCATCTTTGGCATGGTAACCACCTGGTTTGGCACCTCGATGTTCTGCGCTGCCAGCTCTGCTGCCATTTCGTACTCGCTGGAAGGCCGTTCAAACTGGCTGATGGCAACCATGCCCGTATCTTCAAGGCAGATTTTCGGCGCAAAGATTGCCGTGAACATGATCTACGTGCTCATCTTTAGTGTTGTGACTCAGATTTTCTTCCTGATTCCTGGTCACATCACCATTGAAACAGCCCTGAGAAACGTCATTCTGCCGCTCTGCATTGTGTTCCTGGTGTCTAATGTGGGCCTGGCCATTGATATCCGCCGACCAAACTTTGACTGGACTTCTGTCATCGATATCACCAAGAGAAGCCTTTCGGTCACCGTATCTTCTCTTGTGGGCACGCTGAGCTCCATGTTTGTTATCGGCGGTACGTTCATGATGATGATTGTTCCGGTTATCGATTCATTTAGCTCGTCAACAGGCATGATTAACGAGACGCTGCCAAACATTATCTTTGTCACGCTGTCACTAGTGAACGCAATTGTTGGCTACCTGATCTTTAACAACACCGTTCACCGAGGAGTTAGAATCTAACTATTGTGATGCACGCGGGTGGCGTTCTGCGATTTCGCACCATCTACCTGCGGCAATATCACAAATTCTTCTGTCGAGAAGAAACTTTGAGACACCCACCACATGTCGTTTATCGAATGGTGGGTGTCTCTTTTTGTGCTTTGCGGTACGGTAGAGTGGCTAGAGGTTTTCTTGTTCGGTAAGTAGCAGGAAGGGCCGAAGCATATCGCGCTAGACTCGGGCGCGTACTATCGGCTGACCTTCTCGGCTGCTTGCCGCAGTCAGAGGAGGCATCATGGCCGAAAAAAATGTTTCTAAGGTAAAGAATGTGGTCCTGGTGGGCCAAGGTGGCGTGGGCAAAACCATGCTTGCCGAGGCAATGCTGCATCTGACGGGTGCAACCACTCGTTTAGGCGGTCACGCAGGCACAAAGCCCACGCTTGATTACGATTCACAAGAGTCAGAGCGCGGATTCTCTATCTCTACTACTATCGCACCAATTACCTGGGAAAATACACGCATTAACGTGCTTGACGCACCGTGCTATCCTGACTTTGTAGGCGACGCCTATTCGGCAATGAGCGCTGTTGAGACTGCGCTGTTTGTTGTTGATGCAGCTAGTGGACCTGGCACTATCACCACCAGGCTTTGGTTTGCAGCCGAGGATCTGTCTCTCTGCCGTGCACTGTTTATCAACCGCCTGGACCGTCCTGATGCAGACTACGAGACTGCAATGGCTATGCTCCAGGACCGTTTTGGCTCCTCGCTTGGCGCAGTGACCATTCCAATGGGTTCTGGCGAGGCGTTCTCCGGCATCATTGACGTTGTCCATCAGAAGGCGCGCAAGCTGGTAGACGGCAAGCCTGAGGTCACCGATATTCCTGCCGAGTTCCAGGCAGAGGCGGAGGCTGCTCGCGCTGCCCTGACCGAGCTGGTTGTTGAGGCCGACGATGAGCTGATGATGCGCTACCTTGAGGGCGGAGAAATTACGCAGGAAGAGCTCGAGAGTCTGCTGGGCAAGGCTCTTATGAATCGCATTTTTGTTCCTGTCTTCTCCGGTTCTTGCGTCCGCGAAGAGGGCGTTATCTCCCTGCTTGACGCCGTTGATGGCTGGTTCCCAACTATGTCTGACTTTGGTCGCATTCCGCTGGTCAACGGCGAGCAGCTTGATATTTCACCTGATGACGAGCGCCCCGTTGCGTTTGCTTTCAAGTCGCTGCAGGATCCACAGAACGGCAAGCTTACCTTTGTGAAGGTGCTAGCAGGTACTGTTTCTGCAGGTTCTGAGCTTATCAACGCTCGCACACGCAAGCCCGAGCGCCTTTCTCACCTGTATCGTATGTGCGGCAAAGAAACAGCTGATGTGAGCACCGCCGCAGCCGGCGATATCGTAGTAGTTCCAAAGCTCGAGGCCATGACGGGCGACACGCTTTCCGTTACCGGTAAGGTTGAGGCCGCTGCATTTAGGTTCCCTAACTCCCTGTATCGCACGGCTATTGAGCCTGATGAGCGCGGTACCGAGGGCAAGCTCTTCGCGTTCTTGGAGAAGGCCGCCGACGCCGATCCAACCCTTAAGGTTGAGCGTGACGAGGACACCGGCCAGACCATTGTTTCTGCAATCGGCGAGGCACAAGTAGCCGTTCTTCTCGAGCGTCTTGAGCAGCGAGCCGGCGTTTCCGCACATAAAGTTGCGCTTCGCATCCCATATCGCGAGACGATCCGTCGAGTTGCAAGCGCTCAGGGTAGGCACAAGAAGCAGACCGGCGGCTCCGGTCAGTACGGCGACTGCTGGCTGCGCATTGAGCCAAACCCAGACGCAGGCTACGAGTTCGTCGATGAGATTGTGGGCGGCCACATTCCTCGCGGCTTCATCCCCGCTATTGATAAGGGCGTCCAGGAGACCATGCGCGAAGGCGTTTTGGCTGGTTATCCTATGATTGACGTTAAGGTTGTTGTCTACGAGGGCTCTTACCACCCAGTTGACTCCAACGAGATGGCATTCAAGACGGCCGCTCGCATTGGTTTCCAGAAGGCTGTTGATCAGGCAGAACCCGTTCTCTTGGAGCCTATGGCTCACCTGGAGATCACCGTTCCAGACAGTTACGCAGGTTCCGTCATGGGCGACGTCTCCGCTTCCCGCGGTCGCGTAGAGGGAATGTCTTCCGGCACCGGTGTTTCCGCTGGTGAAACTACCATTAAGGCAACGATTCCATACGCTGAGGTTACCGATTACGCTACAAGGCTGAGGTCCCTCTCGCGCGGAACAGGCGAGTATACCGTTGAGCTGGCAGGATACGAGCAGGTCCCGCACGACATTCAGGCTCGTCTTGCTGCCGAGTACGCTGAGCGTCGCGCCGCCGGCGAGCGCTAACCCGCTGGTAGATAACGAGTTACAAGCAAGAACCCTCGCATCTTCCAGATGCGAGGGTTCTTTTGCGTTTCTGCAGCGTGTTGAGCGACGACTTTTAGGCTTGGCGCGCAAAATGGCGCAAAATAGTGCGGTTTTGGCAGGTCTTGCTGAGGAATCGTATAGCTTTTAGTCAAAATAACCAGGAAACTAGAGCATCTTGCCTGACGGCTAAGCGGTCTCACTAATCGATATACATTTCTATGCATAAACTTCATGTAATATGCTGAATAATGAATAGAGAAATATAAAGAATTTAACTATGGGTAAATTCCGCTTCTAAGGAACACACCTATG
>CAUPCM010000062.1:0-5433 GCA_963509815.1 uncultured Atopobium sp.
GTGGTGAATTATGTAAATGAAGCTAGGCTTGTGAAGATTTATTGACGCTTCTTATAAAGGAAGAGAGCTGCACCAGCAACAACAACAGTTACGCCAGCAACACCAATGATTAGAGGTAGCGTAAGAGCGTTATCACCTGTATTTGGCAGTACGGACTTCTTAACCTTCTTAGCCTTTGGGGCCTCTGGCTGAGGCTCTGGCTCTGGTGCAGGTGTAGGATCTGGGTCTGGAGCCGTAGCTGGAACTGTAGGATCAACAAAAGTTACTGTTGCAGTGGTCTCTGTACCAGTAATCTGACCAACGCGAATTGTGGTGTCAATCTGATAGCCATCAATGGTGGTGAACTGAGTAATGGTGGTAGAAGTGTTGCCAATAAGGTTAGGGATTACGACGGTACCATCTGCGCCAGTTGTAAGAGAGTAGCTACCGTCAGCCTCCATGGTGAGAATGCCGGTCTGAGTAAATGGAGGGGTTGGAACAGCAGGACCTGCAATATTTGCAGCAGTTGCCTTTAGAGTTGCACCAGCAATAGGATTTCCGTACTGATCAATAACTCTTACGACAATATTGCCAATTCTAGTTGGAAGTTTAATTGTTGCTCGAGTTGTTTCCTCAAAAAGGCGCGTATCTGAATCATAAGGGAAGGTTACCGCATGCAGAGGAACCATACCGTTAGTGCTGGTTGGAAAGCATGCAAAAACAGAGTCAACCATTACGGCGTCGTTGTTATATGCATAACGAGTGGAAAATTTTTTGGAATAAGCGTATAGCTTCCCGTTACCGGAACAGTAACGCTTTGTCCACCTGAAACATTTGAAGCAATTCTATTTCCAAATTCATCTTCAATGTCAAATTGGATATCAGAAATAGTGTTTGGATTCCAATAACTAGTGGAGATCTTTTTTCAGCGCCAACGTAAAGCTTTCCCATAATATGAACATCTTCAATGTTGATGGTCTGATAATCGCTAGTACCACCAGCAACACCGAAGAAAGTTACATTTTTAGATGAATGATCAATGACATATCCAGCTTTGAACTTTGTCTGCTGAACCTTATAAGTTCTGTCAGGAAGATTTACCTGGACATTACCGTTTGAATCTTTAACTTGCTCTGCAATAACAGAGCCAGTTGCTGTATCTGTGACTGTAATTGTTACACCATCAACAAGTTTACCATAATAGTCATCAGTAGCATTTACCGTAAGCTGATTGTCCCCTGCTGCTAGAACAACTTATGGAACTCCAATTACAATTACGCAGCATAATGCAACTAAAATTGACGCTGCTACATACTTGAACTTTTTCACTTCAAACTTTCCAAATCCATTCAGGATTACTATTTTCTAATTCAAATGCTAAAAGAAAATATCATTAAAATGAATATAAACTACATTCTAAATTGCAATTTATTAAAATTTCATATCATCAACAATAAGAATCACCTATAAATAACTATTCACTATCCATCCACACACAAAAAGCGAGAAGGCCCTTCTACTTGAAAGACCTTCTCACCAAAAATCGTCAGTTGAGTTTGATGGAGTTGTGGCTATTTATCCATAGTGAGATGAATAGCAAAGCCGGCAATCTCGTCTTTGAAGTAGACCAAAAACGTGCTGCCATCCGGATTAAGCCTTCTAGAGGACTCATCAATTTCAAAGCCGCGACCCGCAAAGTATTTCTCGGCAGCTGGAATATTGTTGACGTGGAAGCCAATATGACCCTTTGTGCCTCGGCCATTTTGCTTCATAACCTCTACCAGAGTACCTGCAAAAAATGAAGGTGGCTGCTCAATAGTTGGAAGTCCCATAAGAGCGGTGAACAGGTTTGCAATCTTTTCTGCCTCGTCCGCATTACTTGCATTGATGCCAACGTGAGCAACATACATATCAAACTGCTCAACTGGATTAATGGCACCGGTAGTGTTAGTTGAATCTGTCATGGCTCCCCTTTCCTAGGACTCAAGTATATAAGGGAAACTCTAAGATGTGAGCTTGGCAACAAACATTGGTCATTGTCGTAACTAATTACTAACAAAAAAGGCCTAGCAACCTAGGCCTTTGAAAGTTTTATGGTGGGCGATGCTGGATTTGAACCAGCGACCCCTTCCGTGTGAAGGAAGTGCTCTACCCCTGAGCCAATCGCCCGAACGACTTGCAATAATAACAAACAATGAAGCTAATTTCTAGCTTTTGACTTTTTTGACGGTGAATACGTAGACACAGCCTTGTTCATTTGAACAAGAATAATTCCCAGGAAGATAAGCTGAAGAATCAGTGGTGCAATTACCATAGGTTGAGAAGCAAGCTGCGAAACAAAAACCCACTCGATAGTAAAGAGAATGAGTACAACGCCGGCTACAAGACGGATAATACCGTGGGTTTTCTCGAAATCTTTGGCCAGGCTGATGCATTTCTGCAGAATATAGCAGCAATAAACCGACATTAAGCTGCACAGGAGAAGCACGATCATGCTGGAAGAAAAACGGCCATAGCCAACTGAGAAGGCAAAGATAACAATGCCGGCAACGCCAAGCGCGCCAAGCATAGAGGAAAGCGCCATCATCAACTTAGTTCCACGATCCATACAAACCCCCAACAAGTCATTTCACAAGGAAAAACGTATACAAGCGGAGCTAGAGCAATAAAAAGCCAGGCTGAAAAGACAACTTACTTGGCTTCGAGAGATTTTTTGACTTTATGAGATCCTCGAGCAACAGCACTTGCCATTGCCAATAGAGCAAACAGCTCAATAAACTGCAGTGTTACAGAAGGAGTCAAAATCAACTGACCCACAACAGTAACAGCTAGCACCACACACGATCCAAAAATCATGGGATAAGCAGCTGCAGCCCTATTTGGTACATTAGCCTCTCTAGCTGCATAACCACCAGTTAGAAGTGAAATCATGCTTGCAAGCAAAAGTAGAGCGGAATCAATTGATGGACCAGCACCAATTACAAGAACCGCAACGTTAACAAGGCCTAAAAGTCCGCCAATTAAAAGCATCAGGCTAAAGATCTTCATCTTACGAGTCTCAGGAGTCATGTATCCCCTATCTACAAGTTATAACTGACGGATATTTTACCCGTTTTTATATAAATTACGTAATCGAATCATTGAACGGTAGAGAGTTTCGGTAAAAGAAATGGCGAGAAAACCAAGGGGTTTCTCGCCACAAGAGTATTTGGTGGGCCCAGAGGGATTTGAACCCCCAACCCAGGGATTATGAGTCCCCTGCGCTAACCGTTGCGCCATGAGCCCGTAAGAAAAAAGCGGCGACAGATGCCGCCGCCAGAATGCATGGTGGAGAATAGGGGGATCGAACCCCTGACCTCATGACTGCCAGTCATGCGCTCTCCCAGCTGAGCTAATTCCCCGAACGTGGTGCGGAAAATACTATAACAAACTAAAGCTCTGTTTTTCTCGACAATTTTGTAATTGATGGTATATAAAACGAATTTGCATAAAATATGCTGGGTACACAAGTAGTAATGATTACTCTTAATTGAAACTTATGGGAGTTTTAGATGAATATAGAACTAGTACAGGGAATTTTGATTCCTTTTGCAGGAACTTCGTTAGGCGCGGCGATGGTTCTGTTTATGAAGAAAACCTTGAATCGCACGGTTGAACGCGCTCTTACCGGCTTTGCTGCCGGCGTTATGGTTGCTGCATCTATCTGGAGTTTATTGATTCCAGCCATTGAATCTTCTGAAGCAATGGGACAGTTTGCTTTTATTCCTGCAGTAGTTGGTTTTTGGGTAGGTACTCTTTTCTTGCTCCTGCTTGACCATGTAATCCCCCACCTTCACCTTGGCGAGACAGACGATGAGGCTGAGGGCATTAAAACAAGCTGGCAGAAATCAACACTCATGGCACTAGCAGTAACACTCCACAACATTCCTGAGGGAATGGCCGTAGGTGTTGTTTTTGCTGGCTGGGTCTCGGGGAATTCTACTATTACTTATGCAGGTGCTATGGCTTTGGCGCTTGGCATTGCTATTCAGAACTTTCCTGAAGGTGCCATCATTTCTATGCCTCTTCATGCAGGTGGTACTTCTAAAGGCAAGTCGCTCATCTTGGGAATTTTATCGGGCATAGTTGAACCTATTGGAGCGGTGCTGACTATTCTTGCAGCAGAGCTTGCTATTCCCATTCTTCCCTACCTGCTCAGTTTTGCCGCAGGTGCCATGATGTATGTTGTTGTAGAAGAACTTATTCCAGAAATGAGTGAAGGCAAGCACTCAAATATTGGAGTACTTGCCTTCGCATTAGGATTTACCGTTATGATGACGCTTGATGTAGCGCTTGGTTAAAAACCAGGCGCTCTTTTTTAAAGCTCGCGCTCTGGAAGGATCTTCTCGGCCAACCAAGAACCAACTTCATCAAGGGCAACCTCAAAGCGCTCGCCGGTAGCGCGCTCTTTGACTTCTGCGATGCCGTTTTCAACGCCCTTCTTGCCCACAATTACCTGCCATGGGAAGCCGATAAGATCTGCATCAGCAAATTTAACGCCAGGACGCTCTGCACGGTCATCAACAACAGTCTCAAGTCCAGCAGCAACGCAAGCGTCAGCTACAGCGCCTGCAGCATCCCAGATCTCTGGGTCTTTGTCAGAGAGGCAAAGAACAGAAACCTCATAAGGAGCAACCGAGACTGGCCACTTGATGCCCTTCTCGTCATTGTATTGCTCAACAACAGCGGCAAGCAGTCTGGAAACACCAATGCCATAGCAGCCCATAACAAGTGGCTTGTCCTCGCCGTTTTCATCGGTGAAGGTAGCGTTAAGTGCCGAAGAGTACTTGGTGCCAAGCTGGAATACCTGGCCAACCTCAATACCGCGAGCAGCATGAAGAGGAAGACCGCACTCAGGACAAATATCGCCCTCCTGAGAAGTAACAAGATCTTTCCACTCGTTAATCTCAAAGTCACGACCAAGCTCAACATGATCAAGGTGGTAGTCTGCCTTGTTAGCGCCACAGAGCCACCACTGAGTATCCTCGAGGGAAAGGTCTCCAACAACACGGATACCCTCAGGTAGACCAACAGGTCCAATGAAGCCCTTGATGAGGCCATACTCTTCTAGCTCTTCATCAGTCATCATGTGGTACTCACCAAAAGCATGCTCTGCTTTTACCTCGTTGAGCTCGTGAGTACCTGGAACGAAGCACACAACAGGCTTGCCGTTTCCGTCAACAAGCGCAAGAGCTTTGCGAGTTGCTGCAGGTGAAACATGGAGGAACTCAGCAACATCATCGATGGAGCCAATACCAGGAGTATGAATCTCGCACATCTTGCCAGACTCACGCTCTTCTACGTTGATTTTTGCAGCAGCTGCCTCAGTATCTGCAGCATAGCCACAATCGCAATAAACCAGGCTTGCCTCGCCAGCCTCAGCCAGAGCCATAAACTCAACAGAGGTGTCTCCAC
>CAUPCM010000063.1:0-5184 GCA_963509815.1 uncultured Atopobium sp.
CCCTTTGTTATTGATCCATTTGCTATCAAGAACCTTGACGCAGTTGTAGTAACTCACATTCACCAGGATCACATGTCCAAGGAGCTTGCAGCTCACGTTGTTAACAACAACATGACTACTACTGACGAGAATGGCAAAGAGATCCCAGTTCCATTCATTGGTCCTAAGGATGCCGTTGACATTTGGGTTGGCTGGGGCGTTCCACGCGAGCAGTGCATTGTTGTCAAGCCTGGCGATCGTATCAAGGTTAAGGACATGGAGATCGTTGCATACGATTCCTTTGACCGCACCATCATCGTTACCACTACTGACACATCTGAAAACCGCCCAGACCTCTGGGGTAAGTGCCCAATGGACATGGACGAGAAGGCAGTTAACTACCTCTTTGTCACCCCTGGTGGAAACATCTATCACTCCGGCGACTCTCACTACTCCATTTACTTTGCTAAGCACGGTAAAGACATCGCTAAGGAGTTTGGCGGCGTAGACGTCTGCTTTGGCGCTTTTGGCTGCAACCCAATTGGTATCCAGGACAAGATGGAAGCAACCGATATGCTCCGCATGGCTGAGGTTTTTCAGTCCAAGGTTGTTATCCCAATTCACCACGATGTTTGGACTAACTTCCAGGCAGACGTCCAGGAGATCAAGGTTCTTTGGGACATGCGTAAGGACCGCCTTGACTACAAGTTCCACCCATTCTTCTGGGAGGTTGGCGGCCACTACACCTATCCACAGGATAAGAACCGCTTTGCTTACCATCACGACCGTGGCTTCCATGATTGCTTCGATCACGAGCCAAACGTTCCATTCCGCAGCGTTCTCTAAGGAGCAGTCTCTATGATGCTTAAAGAGCTTCGTGATGAAGTGTATGAAGCAAACATGGATCTGCCAAAGCATGGCCTGGTAGTTTTTACCTGGGGTAATGCTTCTGGACTTGACCGTGAGCGTGGTCTGTTTGTCATCAAGCCATCGGGCGTTTCCTATGAGGAGCTGAGCCCAGATAACTTGGTTGTCTGCAACCTTGACGGCAACGTTGTTGAGGGTGAGCTGAACCCATCTTCCGATACTCCAACTCATGCATGCCTGTATCGCGCATGGGGCGATAAAATCGGCGGAATTGTTCACACTCACTCAACCCATGCTGTTTCTTGGGCACAGGCAGGACGCTCTATTCCTTGCTATGGCACCACTCACGCAGACTATTTCTACGGAGATATTCCTTGCGTGCGCAGCTTTACTAAGGACGAGGTAGAAAGCGCCTATGAGCTTGAGACTGGAAACGTTATTGTTGAGGGTTTTGCTCATCTGGACCCAATTGCGGTTCCAGGAACGCTCCTTCACAACCACGGTCCTTTCTCTTGGGGTAAAGACGCAATGGCTGCTGTGTATCACGCTGTAGTCATCGAGGAGGTTGCTAAGATGACAACACTCACCGAGCTCAATAACCCTAAGGTTCAGGAGGCACCACAGTACCTTCAGGACAAGCACTACCTGCGCAAGCATGGTCCAAATGCCTACTACGGACAGGGTAATCACTAAGCCTGTTCAGTGAGTAGAATCTGTTTCAGTCAGGCGGTCTTGTATAAGGCCGCCTGTTTTTAAAAGGAGAAGATATGTCCAAGTATTAGCTAGGACTTTACGAGAAGGCCACTCCAACTGATCTTTCTTGGGAGGAGCGTCTGAGCGTAGCAGGAGAGTCTGGCTTTGACTATGTTGAGATCTCCGTTGATGAGTCTGACGCTCGTCTTTCTCGCCTTGAGTGGACTGGTGAGGAGCGTGCAGCAGTTCGTCAGGCAATGGTAAACTCTGGCGTTCGCCTGGGCTCTCTGTGCCTTTCTGGTCACCGTAAGTATCCCTTTGGTTCTCGCGATCAGGCAACCCGTGAGCGCAGCCTTGAGATTATGCAGAAGGCACTTGACCTTGCAGGTGACCTGGGACTTCATACCATTCAGCTTGCTGGCTATGACGTGTACTACGAGGACGGCGCAGAGGATACCCGCAAGTACTTTGAGGAAAACCTGGCAAAGGCTGTAGAAATGGCTGCTAAGGCAGGTATTGTTATGGGTTTTGAGACCATGGAAACTCCTTTTATGGATACGGTCGAGAAGGCCATGCACTATGTAAGCCTTATCAACAGCCCATATCTTGGTGTGTATCCCGACGCTGGTAACCTTACTAATGCATCGTTTATTTACGGCAACACCGTTGCTGATGATGTTGCTCTTGGTGCAGGTCACATCTTTGCAGCTCACCTTAAAGAGACTGTTGCTGGTGCGTATCGCGAGATTCCATTCTCTACAGGCACCACTGACTACGAGGGCGCTCTGTCGCAGCTTGTTCCTCAGGGTGTTAGACGCTTTGTTGCAGAGATGTGGTACACCGGCAACGAGAACTGGAAGGAAGATCTTGTCTTTGCTTCCACCTACGTTCGCAGCAAAATTGATAAGGCGTTTGAGGGGTAAACGGCCTTATTGCACTTGTTTTGGGTTTCTCGCCACAGACGGTACATAAGAATCTGTACAATGTGGATGAGCTCTTTCTTAGTACGACGTACGTTTCCAAACTCGTTTAGGTTTGTACAGGAAAGGATTACACATGAAGTTCTTTATTGACACGGCAGATATCGATGAGATTTCTGAGGCTCTTAGCTGGGGCTGCTTGGCAGGTGTTACTACCAACCCATCACTGTATGCAAAGATTGGCGGCAAGCTAGCCGACTTTGAGTCTCATATGGTCAAGATTGCTCAGCTTTGCGAGGGGCTTCCTGTTTCTGCTGAGTCAACGGCAACAACAACTGAGGGCATGATTGAGGAAGGCCGCCACCTGGCTTCTCTTGCTCCAAACATTGTTGTTAAGCTTCCTATCTGCGCAGAGAGCCTTGCTGCCACTCATCAGCTTGCTTCTGAGGGAATCCGCGTCAACATGACGTTGATCTTCTCGGCACCTCAGGCTCTTCTTGCAGCAAACGCTGGCGCTCGTTACATTTCACCTTTTGTTGGTCGTTTTGATGACATCGGTGAGGACGGCATTGAGCAGCTAGGGACCGTAGTTTCTTGCATTGAGAACTATGCATGGGATAAAAACGTTGATCACACCGTAGAGATTATTACGGCTTCTGTCCGCACGCCTAACCATGTAACACAGGCAGCTCTGCTTGGTGCTGATATTGCAACCGTTCCATTTGGAGCTCTGAAGAAGTGCCTTAAGCACCCTCTGACCGATGCTGGCCTCAAGTCTTTTGAGGCAGACTGGGAAAAGGTTAAGGCTCAGCAATAATAGTGATGAAGTACGCCCAGCCTAGGTTGGGCGTACTTGTTTTACGTGCCTGTTTGTGCGCCGTTTAAGCATCGTTTAGGCACCGTTTAGGCACCGTTTAGGCACCGTTTAAGCGCCGTTTAGGTACCAATTTTTGAGAGGATGAGAATGGGAACAACTGCATTACCCGAGCGCAACCTCACTGATGATGAGCTCAAGCTTGCAGCTAATACGCTGAGGCGCGATGTCATCGACATGCTCGAGAAGAGCAAGTCAGGTCATCCCGGTGGCTCACTGAGTGCGGCAGATATTGTGGCCACACTGTTCTTCTCGGGAGTTATGAAGTACAACCACAACAACCCAGAGGACCATACCGAGGATAGGTTTTTCCTGTCCAAGGGTCACGTGGCTCCTGTGCTGTATGCTGCGTACCACCTGCTTGATTGGCTCCACGACGAGGATATGGTTACCCTCCGTCAGCTTGGCAGCCGCCTGCAGGGTCACCCAGATTGCCACGCATGTCCTGGCATTGAAGTTTGCTCCGGCTCTCTTGGCCAGGGTCTCTCGGTAGCTGCAGGATGTGCTCTAGGCCTTTCTATGGACGCTCTGGCAAGCGGTGAGCGCGCCAAGAAGGTGTTTGTCCTTCTGGGCGACGGCGAGCTGCAGGAGGGCTCTAACTGGGAGGCATGCATGTTTGCTGCTCACCAGAAGCTGGATAACCTTATTGCCATTGTGGACCTCAACAACCTGCAGATTGACGGCCACGTCACCGACGTGTGCTCTCTTGGCGATATTGACGAGAAGTTCCGTTCTTTTGGCTGGAACGTACTGCGCGTTAACGGTCACGAGGTCACCGAGGTGCGCCAGGCCCTTCTCGCCGCACGAGATGGTCGCGAGGCAGGAAACACCGCACCTACCGTGGTCATTTGCCAGACCGTCAAGGGCAAGGGCGTCTCGTTTATGGAGGACAAGGCTTCCTGGCACGGAAACGCTCCTTCGGCCGAGCAGGCTGACCTTGCGCGAGAAGAACTTGATGCAGCTAGAGAGCTTCTTTTGATTGATCTTCAGGGTGAAGGTAAGGAGGTTGCCAATGTCTAGAGCAACTCGTGAGGCATATGGTCAGACTCTTGTTGAGCTGGTAAACGAGGGTCACGACATCGTTGCTGTTGACGCAGACCTTGCGGGCTCCACTAAGCTCGCCGACCTCCAGAAGGCCTTCCCACAGCGTATGGTAGACGTGGGAATTGCTGAGCAGAACATGGTAGGCGTTGCATCAGGACTTTCGCTTACAGGACGCACCGTGTTTACCGGCTCGTTTGCTGTGTTTGCAACCGGCCGCGCTTACGATCAGATTAGAAACACTGTCTGCGACTCCGGCCTTAACGTGAAGATTTGCCCTACGCACGCAGGCATTACGGTAGGAGAGGACGGTGCCACCCACCAGTCTCTCGAGGACATTGGTATGATGCGCGCCCTGCCTCAGATGCGCGTGCTTGTTCCTGCAGATTACAACGCTACCAAGGCAGCTCTCAGACTTGCTGCCGAGGCAGATGGCCCCTTCTACGTGCGCATGGGTCGCCACAAGGTTGCCGACATCTACGACGAGTCCTTCAAAGGCGGCCTGCCTTTTGCAAACGTCCTGCGTGAGGGCACAGACGTTACGATTGCTGCCTGCGGCGTTGAGGTTGCTCAGGCACTCGCAGCCGCAGATTTGCTGGCAGAGGAGAAGATTTCTGCCGAGGTTATTGACGTGTTCTCCGTCAAGCCTTTGGACGAGGAAGTCATTTTGGCATCTGCCGAGAAGACCCGTCATGTAGTAACCGTTGAGGAGCACAACGTGGCAACAGGCCTTGGAGCTGCAGTTGCTGAGCTTCTGGCCGAGCAGCTGCCCACGCCAATGCGCTTTGCTGGTATGCGCACCTTTGGCAC
>CAUPCM010000064.1:0-4928 GCA_963509815.1 uncultured Atopobium sp.
TAGCTTCATTTGTATCGGCTACGTTTGCAGATATTGTTCGCGAGGTGCACTAGTGGCATATCAGCCCAAACATATGCGACTTTCAGCAGAGTCCTGTGATAAAGAGGATGCTTCTAAGCAGAAAGACTTGAGCCGTTCTACTTCTATGATGAGCGTGCTTGTTCTGATTAGTCGTATCACGGGCTTCTTAAGAACTTGGGCTCAGGCATTTGCTATGGGTGCAACCGTTCTTGCAAGCTGCTATTCCATTGCAAATACCCTTCCTGACCAGCTCTATGAGCTTGTTGGTGCGGGAATGCTTACTACAGCTTTCTTGCCGGTATATCTCTCTATTAAGAAAAAGGTTGGACAGGATGAGGCAAATGCCTATACCTCCAACTTGCTTTCCATTGTTGTTGTTGCAACAGGTCTTGTTGCGGTTCTCGGCTTCTTCTTTGCCGCAGAAGTGGTGTATACACAGTCCTTCTCGGCAGGAGCTGATTTTGATCCAACGCTGGCAGTGTACTTCTTTAGGTTCTTTGTCATAGAGGTTATGCTGTATTGCTTCTCCACTATTTTCTCTGGTGTTTTGAATGCAGAGCGAGACTACCTCTGGCCAGCTGCGGCTCCTATTTTTAATAACTTTGTGACTACAGCATCGTTCTTTGCGTATGCTTTCTTGGTTAATACTAACCCTGAGCTGGGTCTTCTTATTCTTGCGCTGGGAAATCCTCTGGGCGTTCTGATTCAGGTTCTGATTCAGGTACCGTCACTTAAGCGTAAGGGAATTAAGCTCTCGTGGAGAATTAACCTCAAAGACCCTGCTCTTAAAGAGACGCTCAAGATTGGCGCGCCTGCTCTGATTGTTGTGGTTGCTACGTTTGTAACTATGTCGGTGCAGACAAGCTCGCAGCTCAGCGTTTCTGCATCGGGCGCTTCCATTGCAGCGTATGCTCGCCTTTGGTACACGCTGCCATATTCCATTTTGACGGTGCCTATTACTACAGCCCTCTTTACCGAATTGTCCGATAGCTGGGCAAAAGAGAATATGGACCAGTTCAAGAAGGACTTCAAGCACGGTATTAACCAGATTCTTTTCTTTACCGTGCCGTTCATGATGTACCTGATGATCTTCTCGATGCCTCTTGTTTCTATTATTGGAGCAAGCAAGTTTACTGAAGACCAGCTGCTGTTAACTCAGCAATTCTTGATTGGTCAGTCGCTCGCTTTGCCTCTGTATGGCATTGGCATGTACCTGCAAAAAGTCTGTTCTGCTATGCGTCGTATGACACTCTATGCTGTTTCAGCAACGCTTGGCTCTGTCGTACAGGTTTTGGTGCTGCTGGTGGGTACTTCTCACTTCGGCATGATGTTTGTAGCAACTACCTCCGCCATCTTCTATGTGGTCATTGACACCATTATGTTGATTAGCCTGCGTAAGCACCTTGGTCAGATTGGACTCAAGTCCATGGTGTTTGCGTTTGTTCGCTCAATTCTTTTTGGCCTGGCAGGATCAGCGGCAGCGCTTCTTATTATGGTGGGTCTGTGCGCTGTTATTGGCGTACCAGATGGACGAGCACTTTATGGCGTATTGTATTGCATCTTTGCAGGTATTCCAGCTGTTTTGGTTACCTATGGCTTGGCAATTCTCTTTAAATCACCAGAGTCCGCAATGCTCCGTTCACTGGTTTCTCGCGTAAGGTCATAGCATGGCCAGTAGCGGCGCAAAAAGCGGTAAAGATAGCTCTCAGAATAACCTTGACCCTAACTACGTACCTTCGGGTGCGCCAGGACTTGCGCCGTCATTTTCTTCTGAGCCTTCAGATGACCTGGTATCTATTAGGGAGCAGGTTGATCAGGTACCAACTGATCCAGGTTGCTACCTCTGGAAAGATGGGTCTGGCAAGGTTATCTATGTAGGAAAAGCCAAGAACCTGCGTGCTCGTATGAGGCAGTACGTCACACTTCAAGATGATCGAGCCAAGATTCCACTGATGATGCAGGTCGTGCGCAGTTTTGACTACATTGTGGTAGAAAACGAGCACGAGGCGCTGGTACTGGAGCGCAATCTTATCGCTCAGTATCGTCCGTACTTTAACGTGGACTTTAAAGACGATAAGAGCTATCCCTACATCGCTATTACCGAGTCGGATACCTTCCCAGCAATTAAATACACGCGCGAGAAACACAAGAAGGGTACGCGCTATTTTGGTCCCTACACTGATTCTTACGCTGCTCGCCAGACTATCGAGACGCTCAGAAAAGTAGTGCCTATCTGTTCCGCTACGTGCGTGGAGTGGAAGCGCGCCAAGCGCCTGCTCGAAAAAGACCCTGATGGCGCGGCTGTTGCTAATCTTCTGCTGGCAAAGAAGGGACGTCCCTGCTTTGATTACCACGTAGGCAAGGGTCCTGGCGTGTGCGTTGGCGCTATTGACACCGTTTCCTATGCAAAGAACGTTAGGCAGGTAGAAAACTTTCTCCGCGGAAATCGTTCCGAGATTGTTTCTGAGCTCAAAGACCAGATGCAAGAAGCTGCCGCTGACCTGGATTTTGAGAAGGCGGCTAGGCTCAAGTCCCGCCTGACTTCACTCTCTGATCTTGATGACCGCCAGCAAGTTACATTTCCTACCTCGGTCAATATTGATCTCATTGGCATTTATCGAGAAGAAACCATCTCCGCAGCCTGCGTTTTTGTGGTGCGAGAAGGCCGTACCATCCGCTCAGTTGAGTTTATCCTGGACAAAGGCTTGGACGTTTCCGAGGAAGAGCTGGTTTCGGGCTTCCTAAAGCGCTACTACGACGAAACCGCTGACATTCCCGCAGAGGTTAACCTGCCCATCGATCTTCTCGACGCAGAGGTTTTGTCCGAGTGGCTGACACAAAAACGAGGCCACAACTGCGTGCTTCACCACCCACAACGTGGCGAGAAGTTCCGTCTTCTTCAGATGGCTTCCGCTAACGCTCGTCATGCGCTGATGCGCCATATGATTCGCACGGGTTATGCTGACGACCGCACTAACCAGGCACTTCTTCAGTTGGAAAGTGCACTTGCGCTTGATGCGCCGCCACTGCGCATTGAGTGCTTTGATATTTCTACGCTTCACGGTAATTTTACCGTTGCCTCGATGGTGGTCTTTACTAATGGAAAGGCTGATAAAAGCCAGTATCGCCGCTTTAAGATTCGCGCTGAGCTTGATGAAGCAAACGACTTTGTCTCAATGACAGAAGTCCTGGGCAGAAGGTACAGTCCAGAGCGTATGGCAGATGAACGTTTTGGCTCGCGGCCTGATTTGCTGGTGGTTGATGGTGGTAAGCCTCAGCTGACTGCCGCAATCAATCAGCTTAATGAACTGGGCCTGGATATTCCTGTCTGCGGCCTTGCTAAGTCTGATGAGGAAGTCTTTGTACCTTGGGACGACACGCCAATTGTGTTGCCAACAGGGTCAGCTTCTCTGTATCTCATCAAGCAAGTTCGTGATGAGTCTCACCGTTTTGCAATTACCTTCCATCGTGAGCTTAGAGATAAGGCAATGACTGTCTCTATTCTGGACGAAATCCCTGGTGTAGGACCTAAACGCAAAAAAGATATTATGCGCCATTTTGGCTCTTTTAAGCGCTTAAAGGCTGCAAGTGTTGAGGACATCTCTCAGGTAAAAGGTGTTTCTGTGAACTTGGCAGAAACTATTTATGAAGAACTCAAAGCTTGGGAAGAATCTTCCATGACTGTACATGAGAAGTTAGATACAAGGGGAGGAACTCATGAGTAAAACAGCAGACGAGAAGGTCTTAGCACTTGTGAATCCAGAATACATTAAGCGTATTTCGTTCTTTGTTCGTGGACACGCAACAGGTAAGTCTTGTGAGTATATTGCTCGGGAGTATCCAGAGCTTTACGCTGCATTTGAGGATGAACCTAGTGCTCAACAAGTTGAAGAGATGTCAAAGATTATCAACGAGCTCTTTGAACAAAGGATGAAGAAGCACAATCTCTAAAACCAAATCAAATAATAGAGTTATTTGTAATAAGAATGGCAGCTATGAAGTGTTGTTATGCCATTCTTATTTTTTTTTCATTCAATGCTGAAATATAGCCACTGGCCGACAGATAAGCTGCTGAAGCATACTCGAACAGAATATCATTAGAGTTACCAAGTCATTACTCTTATGTCAATTGCGACAAGCAGTTCTAATGAGGTGACAGCAGATGAAGCATAGAAAAAGGTTTATAAAAGGTCTGTCATTATTGGTAGTTCTTGTTGTTTGTGGCTTACTGATTAACAACTGGTTTTTTAAGTTGAATACTATGAGACTACCAGAATTAAAAAAGCAAGCAGCTCAGTATGTTGTGCAACAATATGAGAATAAGAGAAATGGTCTTAAGTCTGATTTTGGATCCGCAGAAAATATTGACTTAGAGACTGCTACTATCTCTGGTCCGTTTTTGGGCGTTAGCAAAGCTGGTCCAGCAGTAATGAACATAACGCTCTATTGGACAATAAGTTCCCATGGAGTTCTTATTGGAACAGTTGAGCAAGATTTAGGACTATTTGCCATTGGGTCTTATTTTGGAACTCCAAAAATGTGGATTCAAACAAGTAACGCTGAACTGCTACAAGAAATGCATAAGCAAAAGCTACCGTGCTTGGTTTGGACAGTTGCAGGAACAAATGGATGGCCTCCAAGCTACCGATCAGATGGTTATTTTGGGCGCTATAGTCCAGCTGACGGAGATTTCGAAGTTATAAAAGAAGATGTTCACGTATCGGAAATTATTAGCTTCCGATTAGGGGAAGAACACTTGGACTTTATGGCGAACCCTGAGCGTGTTGTAGATTTAGTTAAGTAATCTTGGTGTGTTTTTGCTGTTCTAATGCAAGGGTCAGTTCATTTTGGGCTGACTCTTGTTTAATCTTCACAACATATCCGTAATTTCTAAAGGCAAACGGTAG
>CAUPCM010000065.1:0-4784 GCA_963509815.1 uncultured Atopobium sp.
ATTTCTGAGTTGAGGATATCTGCTGGTAATGTGACTGTTTTCTGTGTGTTTTCTAACGTGGCGTTTTCAAGTGTCTGGTTGAATTTTGCAGCCTCGAAAAGCACACCAGTATAGAGGTTGAGTGCAGTTGTGGTTGGAGCTTCATAGACGTCCAGGTTGTCGGCTATGTCTCCGACGGTGTTCGGACCAATTTTAAGCACCTGAGCTGCGTCTGCATGAGAACATACCTGTTGTAGTTCTTTGATGAGCTCTTCTCGACAGCTGGTAAGCTCGGAGCCAAACAAAAGCGATGAGAGATCAAGAGAAGGTCCCGAGGTGGGAGCGGTTTTTCCTGACGATGGTGGAAGCAAAATAATCATGAAAATCCTTTTGATACGGGATTTTTAGTTGTTGTTTAGTTTGATTCTAATTTATGTCCGGTGTGCGTGGTAACTTTAGAAGTAAGAAAAATCGGAGAGGTGACGTATGGGCTTGCTTCTGTACAAACAACAAACAGGTGCTTTCTTATCAAACTCAATTCAAGAGCAGCTAGGGGCTTCACTTGAGAGGTGGGGGTCTGCTCAGCTTATAGTGCCTTCTTCCGATGCTGTGTTGTTAGTTAAGAGACAGCTTGGTGCCATCCAAGAGCTCTCTGTTGGCGTGAATGTTTCAACTTTTGATGAGTGGATGCGCGATCAATGGAAGTTGTATGGAAACTCAGATCGTTTGCTTTCAGCTACGCTTCGCAAGGTATTTTTCCAGCAGATTTTGGATGGAATGTCTGTTGATGAACTGGGTACTTTGAATGCTAGTAAGGGTACCGTGGAGCTTCTTTCCAAGCTTGCCCCAGAGTATCTTACAGAGCTTGATCAGATTATGGCCTCTGGTCAACTTTCTGCTGGTCAAATGAGTGCTTGTAAGGTGCTAGAGCGCTATAAGATGCTGCTTGAAGAAAAGTCTTACGTTGAGATGTGTCAGTGTCTGGATTACCTGCTGCAGTCCATCCCAACGCAAGGACCTGCACTGATTTTCTCGCGAGTTGAAGATCTTTCGGAGGCGCGTCTTAAGTTTGTGCGCAGGCTGTCGCAGAAGCGGGATGTGGCGTTTTCTCTCTACGTGCCCGAAGGACCTGCGGGTTACGCGGCAGAGCAGCAGCTGGAGTTGGTTGGCGGCTCGGGATGCAATTGTCGTGTGGATGTGGAGCCGGCGCCAGCCGCAAAAAGTCAGGAGCTCACCGATCTTCTCGCCAGGGTGTTTAGGGCCACGGAGGGCAATGAGGTTACGCCAAGCGGTGCGGTAACGTTTTTGTCGCCGCTGGGTCAGCTTGCCGAGGCCGAGTCTATTAGCAGGTATATCTCTCAGTGCGTAGAGTCTGGCAGCAAGAGCTTTGTGGTATACACCTCAAATCCGCAAAAGGTTTGGGATGCACTCTCGCAGAAGCTTGCGGCTAAAGGGATTGCTGCTCACTATATGCGTTCGGTGCGCATTCAGGACTCGCTTGCAGGACGTGCATTTGCCAGCTTGATTGACGCGTATGTCACGCTCAGTGAACGTGCAGAGCTCGAGAAAAACATTGATTACCAGGCATCTGAGCACCAGATGGGTGATATGTCGTGGTGGCCTCCGCGCACACTCACGGACTATTTGATTTCTCCTATTTCAGGCATAAGTGTTGAACGCGCTTGGATGCTGGATAAGAGTTGGCGTGGTAATAGAACGCTGTATGCCACTAGAGTGCTTGAGACGCTTTCTAAGGCAGCTATGAGCTCACGACTGTGTGCAGAGACCATTAAGAGTCTTGAGCTGGGCAGAATTGGTTCTGCAGCTCAGCGCATAATCGAATACCTTTCTGCAGAAGCATCCGATGAGCAGTCAGAGGCGGCTCAGTCTGAGGAGGCGCTTCTTCAAAACCAAGAGTCGCTTAAGGTAATGAGCAAGATTGTTTCTTCTGCACAGGAGCTCCATGAGGCAGGATTAAAGCTCACTCCTCAGACACTCAAATCTTTTATTGAGCTTTGCAAAGACCAGACGGTCATGATGCCTGTTTCTAATGGTATTCAGTCTGATATTCAGGTGCTGATAGCTCCTGTGAGCCAAGCTCATTCTTTTGAGCCACATTCTTTTGATGCCGTCATTTTCCAGGGCATGGATACGTTGAATTTTGGTGTTAAAGCATCAGACGGTGCACTTCAAGAGTTTGTTCGCCATGCTAGCAAAATGCCTAAGGTGTCAGAGTTTGCACGGTATCAAAGAGATTTCTATACGGCACTTATAACCGCTTCTACCAGCGTTTCATTTGAGAAGGTTGAACAAAAAGACGTCTTTAACGCAGTAGCTCTCAGTGAGGTTAAAGCATGCTATCCCAAAGACTATGCAAAGAAGACAGGGGTTGCACGCGGAGAAGAAGAGGTGCTGGTAAACCTGTTGCCTCAAGCTGCTGACCTAGAACGTGTTGCTGAACTCCCAACAATCGAGTCTGGTGAGATTGACCCTAAACTCAAAAATATCGTGGTACTCCCACGTCATTTGACTAGGGAGACTCTTGAGCAGGAATTACAGGGTCTTATAGAGGTCTCGCGAGAGGGGCTTCCACTTCTTTCCGCTTCTCAGATTGAGACGTATCTTGAGTGTCCCTACAAATGGTTCACGCAACGTCGCATCAAAATTTCTCAGGTAGACACTGAGTTTGCTCCAATGCAGATGGGTACCTTTATCCATCGTGTTTTGGAGCTAACACACGCAACACTTTTAGCTGAAGCACTTGGTTGTGATGTGACTGAAGTTGATTCAGTGGTTGAATCTGCGCTTTTACAAGATATTCCTGGCTCAAGGATTACGTCTGATAACCTAGATCATGCAAAACAGGTGTTAGACAGCTGTTTTGCTCAGGTGTGGGATGAGCAGTTCAACAACATTAACCGAGCATCTTCAAATGAGCTTATTCCGCATAGCATTCAAGAAAGAAAACAGGTTGAGAATATACGAGAAGATCTCAAGGATCTTCTCGAGTTTGAAGCTTCGCATTTTATTGGCTATCAACCCAGATTCTTTGAACTTCGTTTTGGTAGAGAAGAAAACGTTGTTGAGTATGCAGGAGCTCAATTCACAGGCTCGATTGACCGCGTAGATGTAAACGCTCATGGTCAGGCACTTATTATTGACTATAAGCACAAGGGCACAAATGACTTAAAGGCTTATTCAGCAAAGTTAAGTCTGGATAGTGAGCTTTCAAAAGAGATTCTGCCAAGGCATGTACAGTCTGCAATATATGCTCAGATTATGAGAAAACAGCTCACCAAGTATAAGCTTGAGCCAGTTGCTGCAATTTATCTGGGCACCAAAGAGCAAAAAGATAAGCCTTCATTTGCTCTTGCAGGCATGGCAACAGAAGCGGCAACAGAACATATTTGGAACATACATCCGGAAGATAAAAAGCTCAGGGACCAGGCGGTTATGGTTGTGTCTCAAAACTCAGCAGAGTTTGCAGACTACTTGGACGCTTGGGAGAGTTTAATTGCTCAGAAGGTCCAAGCCATGCTTTCTGGAGATGTTCGAGCCAATCCTTGCGATAAGGATGCATGTAAGTATTGTCCAGTAAAACTGTGCGATAAGAGGAGGTAAATTACTATGGCTGACACACGTTATACGCCCGGTCAAGAGAAGACCATCAAGACGCTTGATAAGCCTCTTTTTGTTGCAGCAGGTGCTGGTTCAGGAAAAACTTTTACGCTTACACAGAGAATTGTGTGGGCTTTAAAAGAAGGCTCGGGAGCTGACGGAAAGCCGTACCTGAGTAGTCTTGACCAGGCATTGATTATTACGTTTACCAATGCCGCGGCTACAGAAATTAAGGAACGCGTTAGGGAAGCTTTAGAAAAAGAAGGTCTTCATAGCGCTGCGTTGCAGGTTGATGATGCATGGATTAGTACTATCCACGGTATGTGTAGCAGAATCTTAAAGATTCATGCACTTGATTTGAATCTTGATCCTAAGTTTGAAATCATTGACGACATGACCAGAAATCAGCTGATCAACATATCTATTGAAGAAGTACTCAGGGAGCTTTCTCAAGATGAAAGCTATGCTGAATTCCTCTCTACTTACGCAGGTAAAAGAGATGAGCTTATGTCCCGTATTGTAACGCTGATCTCGTATACTCAGTCATCTCCTCTAGGAATAGATGCTATTTCGTTTGTAGGAGACAGTTCTGACCTGGAAGTTCTAAAAGCAGAGCTTGAGAGTCTATGCGGTGTACTTGAAGCGCTCAAGGCCGCAATTGCTGAAAAGAAACCAGATGAAGCAGAGCAACTACAAAGTGTTCAATCTGAGCTTTCAAGTAAATTGCAGCAACACTTGGTTCTCTCGCTCACTGATTTTGACCAGGCGTTTTGGGATACGTTGCAAAAAGCACTCAAGATCGGTCGTTCCTCAAAAGAAATAAAAATTGTGAAAGATGAAGCTGCGTATCGGCTTAAAGTTTGTAGCTCTTTATTTGGACTTATTCAGGATATGTCTGAGGGTCAGTGTCTAAAAGATGTTACAGGGCAGGTCTACAAGCTCTTTAAGCAGAAGAAACTTGCTATTGGCGGCCTTGATAACGATGACCTTTTGCATCTAACGGCAAAGGTGTTTGAAGAGCATCCGGAGATAGCAGCTGTTTACACAGATAAATTCAAGCTTGTAATGGTTGATGAGTTCCAAGATACGGACCAGCAGCAAGTGCAGATGATTAAGAGTCTTTCTGGTAAAGATGCTCAATATCTCACAACAGTTGGTGACGCACAGCAGTCAATTTATCGTTTCCG
>CAUPCM010000066.1:0-4755 GCA_963509815.1 uncultured Atopobium sp.
TATGTTTAGAAAAAGCGATTGGATGTTGAATGCCAACTAATACTTCAAAGCCAGAACTTACACCAGAACAGAAGGCAGAAAAAGAGCTGGTTGCCATGGCAAACCAGACAGCAAAAAAGAAGGCAAAGGACCGCAAGCCCGATGAGGCTCCTAAAAAGCCAGGTCCCTCTACAGGCATGAAGATTGCTATTGGCGTATTTTCGCTCTTTATTGCTATTTCTATGATGCTGCCTTCTCTTGCTAGCATTTTTTCTAACTCGCAAAAGCAGCATCAGACTCAGCAGAATTCTCCCGAGGCCATTAACCAGGTCTATCAGAAGCAGGCAGGAGAAAAAGAGTCTGCCATTCAGTCCAACCCAGATAATCTGCCAGCACATCTTGATTTGGCTCGGACGTATTTAGGTTGGGGAATGGCGCTTAAGAGTTCTTCTCAAGATGATTCTGTTCAGAAGCAGTCTTTACAGCTGATCAACAAAGCAATTGCTGAGTACGATACCTATCTTGCTTCAAATGATTCTGATGAGGTTCGTGTTGATAGGGCTATTGCACAGTTCTACGCAGGAGACCAAACAGGTGCTGTTGAGGCACTTAAGGCAGTAACGGATCGCTCTCCAGACTATGCTAACGGTTGGCTTAATTTGGGAATGATGTATCGTGTTACTGATCAAGTAGATCTTGCAAAAGAGGCACTGCAGAAGGCAATTGAAAAGGATTCCGATAATAGCGCCGGTGTGAGGAATAATGCACAGAAAGTTTTTGATGCATTAAACGGAAACACCTCTACCTCTTCAAATAACACCAAGTAAGGAGGAGTTATGGCACTAGAGATAAGCTCTGAAATTACAGATGAAAAGGCCATTATTCGCATTGAGGGCGAGGTAGACGTATCAAACGCCTCTGAGCTTCGTGATGCTTTGGATACTGCGCTCGCCGATGGAGCAAAAGAAGTTGAAGCTGATTTTGCTGAGGTAGCTTATATTGATTCGACGGGCATTGGCGTTTTAGTAGGCGCTGCACATCGAGCACAAGAGAGCGGTTCTGTGCTTGTTGTTGCAAACCCTCAGAAAAACGTGGAGCGTGTCTTTACGCTTCTTGGGGTTGATAAAGACCTTAACGTTCGCAAGTAGGTTTGGTAACTTGCAAGCTCTTTGAGAAACGGTTCAAAGAGCTTGTTTATGTTTGTTCCAGAAAGGTATTGCTTGTGTTTGGCATTGGAGAAACAGAGCTCGTACTAATTCTGCTCTTTGCATTTTTAGTATTTGGTCCTGATAAATTACCTGGTATGGGTCGCACGCTTGGCCGTGCTCTCAGACAGTTCCAGAACGCTCAAGAAGGCTTTAATAAAGTTGTCCGTGCAGACTTACTTGATCCTGCAGCGGATGCACTTCACGAGAAACCCAAGCGCTCCGAGCAGCTCAAAAATGCTGCATCTGATGCTGACCGCGAGGATACAGATCACCAGGAGACCTTTGCTGAGCGTCGTGCTCGTCTCAAGGAAGAGCGTGAGGCAGCTGAGAAGGCCGCTGCTGAGGCAGCTGAACAGGGCAAGCAGGCTGAGCAGGCAGAGGCCGCTTCTGCTGACGAGGCTCCTGCATCTGCACCACAAACTACCTCTTCTGTTGCTTTCTCCGATGATTCCACAGAGGTAACTGAGCACGTGGCGCCTCAGGCCGCAGAAGAAACTCCTGCTGCCGCTCCATCTGCAAAAGACCTCTATAACCTTGGATCTGCACGTTCTTCTCGCTCCATGGCAGAAGACAAAAAAGAAGAAGTTGCTGGAGAGGAGGGAGAAAGCCAGGACGCATAAGTCCAGCTTTCGTGTGTAATGCCTATTACTCCAGCTCGTATGCCACTTTTTGATCACCTGGGAGAGCTCCGTCGCCGCGTGACCATTGTGGTGGTTTCGCTTTTTGTTACTGCAATCATTATTTATTTTGCAACACCTGCATTGATTGAGATCTTGATTGACCCTATCAGGGAGTTTTTAACCGACGGTAAGCTTACGGTTATCTCCGTTCTTGGTGGTTTTAGTATCAGGTTTAAGGTGGCTTTCTTCTTCTCGGTGATTATCTGCACACCTATTATCATCTGGGAGATTATGGCTTTCTTCTTGCCTGCGCTTAACGCAAAAGAGCGCAAGTGGGTTGTACCTACCGTAGCCGCTATGATCACCCTTTTCTTCTTAGGCATGTTGTTCTGCTACTTCATCATTTTGAACACTGCAATTGGTTGGATGATTGGTCAGTCGCAGGAGTTTGCAGGAACCATTAACGAAGCAAGCGATTATCTCAACATTATTATGATGTTTGAGATTGGCTTTGGCGTTGCGTTCCAGCTTCCACTAGTTATTTTCTACCTGGCTATTCTTCACCTTGTTCCTTACAAGGACATGCGTGAGCAGTGGCGCTACGTCTATGTTGGTCTGATGATTCTTTCTGCAGTAGTTACTCCTGACGCATCGCCTGTCACCATGATTTTGATGTTTGCAGCTCTTATTCTGCTGTACGAAGTTGCTCTGGCAGTTGCTCGTTACGTCATTATTGCTCGTGATGGCAAGGCTGCTCTTAAGTGGAGCCGCGAGGACTACGAGCAGCACGAGCTGGACAAAATCTAATAGTTTCATTTTTACTTTGGAGAGTGTTGTTCTTTGATTCTAGTTGTTACCGAGAAAAACGACGCAGCGCAGCAGATTGCTCGCCTTCTGTCTGAATCGGGTAAGCCTGAGGCAGACAAGGTATACAACACTCCTGTTTATCGTTTTAGACGTGGCGGAGAAGACCATGTTGCTATTGGTCTTCGCGGTCATATTCTGCAGCCGGATTTTCCTTTGGCTCTCAAGTTTGACAAGGAAGAGGGCTGGTACGGAGAAACTGCAGAAGGGGAGCATCTTCCTGCAGATGTTCCAGATGGTCTTGAGCGTCCTCCTTATAAGGTTAAGCGCAAGCCTTTTATGGCAGATGGCGTTGATCTTAAGGGCTGGAAAATCCCCAGCTTGCCCTATTTGATTTGGGCTCCTGTAGATAAACAACCTGCAGAAAAAGAGATTATTCGCGCCCTCAAGAACCTTGCTAAGAAGGCAGAGTCTGTCATTATCGGTACGGACTTTGACCGCGAGGGAGAGCTTATTGGCTCTGATGCATTGGCACAGGTCCTCTCGGTTAATCCTAATCTGGCAGTATTTCGTGCTCGCTACTCTGCCTTTACTAAGACAGAGATTGAGACCGCTTTCAATAACCTGGTGGACCTTGATTACAACTTGGCTGCGGCAGGTGAGTCCAGGCAGTATATCGACCTCATTTGGGGTGCGGTACTGACCCGTTACCTGACCACCGCACGCTTTGGCGGCCTGGGCAATACGCGTTCTGCTGGTCGTGTTCAGACTCCTACGCTGGCACTTGTTGTTGAGCGTGAGCGTGAGCGCCTGGCATTTAAGCCAGAAGATTATTGGGTTATTTCTGGTGTTGCTGCTCCAGAAGATGATGCGGAAGCAACTTTCAAGATGGTTCACCAGACCGCAAGGTTCTGGGATCAGGCGGAAGCAGATGCAGCTTACGCAGTTGTTAAGGATCAGACGCAGGCAACGGTTGTCGAGATTGAGTCCCGTAGCAGAAAGCAGCAGCCACCAGCTCCATTTAACACCACATCACTGCAGGCAGCTGCAGCTGCAGAGGGTATCTCGCCAGCTAGAACTATGCGTTTGGCAGAGTCTCTGTACATGGATGGCTTGATTTCATACCCACGTGTTGATAACACCGTCTATCCAAGTTCGCTTGACTTGAAGGATTGTGTCCGTACGCTGTCTGCACTTCCTCAGTATGCTCCTACCTGCAAAAAGCTTTTGGGTCAGCCAAAGCTTCACGCTACTCGTGGCAAGCAGGAGTCTACTGACCACCCACCAATTTATCCAACAGCAGCTGCAAATCCAGATGCTTTGCAGCCTGCAGCCTGGAAGCTCTATAACTTAATTGCTCGTAGATTCCTTGCAACCCTTATGGGTCCAGCTACTATGAGCGGCACTAAGATTACGCTTGATGTTGCTGGTCAGCCCTTTGTTGCAAATGGAACCGTACTGGCTGAGCCAGGCTTTAGAGAGATTTATCCTTTTGGCCTTAAGAAAGACGATCAAATTCCTGATGTCGGCGAGGGAGAGATTGTCTCCATTCAGTCTTTGTCGCTTGATGCAAAGCAGACAGAGCCACCTGCTCGCTATAGCCAGGGCAAGCTTATTCAAGAGATGGAGAAGCGAGGCCTTGGTACAAAGTCTACGCGTGCTTCTATTATTGATACACTCTACCAGCGTAAATATCTCAAGAATGATCCTGTTGAGCCAAGTCAGCTTGGTATGGCAATTGTTGATGCGCTCTCGCAGTTTGCTCCACACATTACCTCGCCTGATATGACAGCTGAGCTTGAGTCCGATATGACAAGCGTTGCTGAGGGCAAAGATACACGTGATGGCGTTGTTACGCACTCAAGGGCCCTGCTTGCAGGCATGATTGATACGCTCATTGACCACAAAGAAGACCTGTCTGAGGCCATTGCTGATGCAGTTACTGCTGACGCAAAGGTGGGAACCTGCCCTAAGTGCGGCAAAGACTTGGTTGCTAAGAGCTCTCTGAAGACTCGTGGAAGCTTTGTTGGCTGCATGGGTTGGCCAGACTGCGATGTTACCTATCCGCTGCCTCAGGGTCGCGTAGAGCCGCTTGAGGGAGAGGCTGGCGTCTGTCCAGAGTGCGGTGCTCCTCGCGTAAAGGT
>CAUPCM010000067.1:0-4745 GCA_963509815.1 uncultured Atopobium sp.
GTTGCAGCAGCAAGTGCCGAGAAACGCCTGATACCAGAGGGTTTGAAAAGCTCTAGTGTTGTATTTCTTGATAGCGACATACAAACTCCTCAAAGTAATTTCAATCCATAATAGTTATCATTTAAATCATACGACACTTGATTGATACGAGGTTCGCATGAAAAGAGTTTTGTCTCTTGGCCTTAAGTTTATTATTGGCCTTCTAAAAAGGGTTCTTGCACCACTTTTCAAATTTATAGGCGGGCTTTTTGTTCTAGCTTTACTGGTTCTTGGTGGATATGCCCTCTACCTGCAGCTTAATTACTATCGCATTCCTGACAATACTCCCGTATCCAATCAAGGTGCTTCTCCTGAGGCTACAACTGTACAGGTAGGCCAAACCTACACGGCTTCGACCTACAACATTGGCTTTGGTGCTTACACCCCTGATTACACCTTCTTTATGGATGAAGGCATTATGCAAGACGGCACACGCACCGTGGGAACTCACGGCCGTGCTGTCAGCAGAAACTCCGTGCTTTACACCACAAACGGTGCCCTGAACACCGTTTCTTCTCTGAATGGGGGTACAGCTCCTGACTTTATTCTTTTCCAAGAGATTGATACTTCATCTGACAGAAGTTGGCATGTGAATCAAGTTTCTGAAGCAGAGAGCCGCTTTGGATCCTATGCATCGTATTTTGCTCAGAACTTCCACACCGCATTTCTCGCCTATCCACTCACTGAATTTCACGGTACTTCTAACTCGGGAATTCTTACGCTTTCAAACGTACTTGCTTCAAGCGCAACTCGTCGAACCTACCCTATTGACGAGTCGTTCCCCACAAAGTTTTTTGACCTAGACCGCTGCTTTATGATTACACGCTACCCTACCAGCGATGGTCATGAGCTGGTACTTATTAACAGCCACATGTCTGCCTACGACAAAGGCGGCACCAGCCGCGCTCAACAGCTTGCACTTCTGACCAAAATAATGTCTGAGGAGCGCGCTAAGGGCAATTACGTTATTGCGGGTGGCGACTGGAACCATGCCATTTTGGGCTCGCTCACCCTCTATCCATCTGTTCAGCAGATACCAGATTGGGTAGCAGAACTCAAAGATTCTGATTTGCCAGAAGGCTTTAGCGTTGTAGCTCCAGACAACCTTACCAACGTTCCTACCTGCCGCGGAGATGATATCCCATACGAGAAGGACAAGACGTACACCACCACAGTTGATGGCTGGATTGTCTCAGATAATGTTATTGCAACCGCCAGAAACATTGACACGCAATTTGCTTACTCGGACCACAACCCGGTTCTGTTGTCTTTCACCCTAAAGGGCGCAGAATAGGGTTATCCGCCTTTCGATATATTCATATTATGTGCGTGTTATACCTATAATACGCACATAATTGTTGACTTTATCGTCTTCATCTTGTATAACAAAATTACAGGAAAGGCGGGTCATTATGGCAAAAGTAAGCACAAATATAAATTTGGATCCAACGCTTAAAAAGAATGCCCAGGAACTTCTCAGAGATTTAGGCATGGATCTTACTACTGCTATTACCATTTTTCTTCGTCAGACTGTTCGTGAGCAGGGAATCCCTTTTGAAATCAAACGAGAAATTCCTAATGCTCAAACTATAGAGGCTCTTAATGAATACACCAACATGAAAGAGCATCCAGAAAATTACAAGCACTATGCCTCATTCTCCGACGCAATGTCGGAGGTCCTAGATGCTTAAAATCTTTTAGAACCGGTTCTCATTCTGATCTCTTTTAAAACTAAAGAATAATTTCTGTTTTGTTGTAACCACAACAAAAGCTACATGGAAGTCCTGTCACACTTTGGGTATAAAGTAAGCCATAGTAGACTTTCTAAACCCATCCGAGAGGAGCCCGTATGGCACAGGTTCTTGATTTAAGCAAATCAGTTTATGAGATTTGCACTAAGTACCCCGTTATTAAAGGCCTCATGGCAGAAAATGGCTTTGCCGAGATTACCGAGCCAGGCCGTCTGCAGACCATGGGTCGTTTTATGACCATCCCTAAAGGTTGCGACCACAAAGGCGTAGACCTTGAGGAGCTCAAAGCAATCTTCCGCGCTCACGGCTTTACCATTCTTGGTGATGAGGAGCCTGTAGCAACAGAAGCCCCAGCTGACGAGAAACCCGCAGAGGCAGAGAACGCACCTATCGCGCAGACTCCTGAGGAGCGCAAAGCTCTTATCGCCCAGTACCTTGAGCGCCTCAACGACGGCGAGGACATCGAGGCTGTTCGCGAGGACTTTACCCGTAACTTCAAGGACGTCTCTGGCTCAGAGATCTCTAACGCTGAACAGGAGCTTATTGCTGGCGGCGTTCCTATGGAGAAGGTCCTGAAGCTCTGCGACGTTCATGCTGCCCTCTTTGAAGGCAAGGTTTCCTGCGCACCAACAGGTGCTGTTGAAGAGACTCCTGGTCACCCTGTTTGGACCATGCGCCAGGAGAACGACCGCATTCTTGCCTTTATCCACGACCGCGTTGCTCCAGATGTGAAGCGTGCTCGTACGCTTACCGAGTCTTCCAGCAACGAAGAGTGCGCTGGCGTCGCAGCAATTCTGAAGGCTGATATGGACGCCTTTGACGAGGTCTTTGTTCACTACAAGCGCAAGGAAGAACTGCTCTTCCCTCATCTTGAGCGCCACGATATCACTGGTCCTTCAAAGGTTATGTGGGGTAAGGACGACGAGGTAAGAAACGCTGTTAACGGTGCAGAGGCTCTGCTCGAGACTGCATACGGCCAGTATGATGCAGGCCTTATGGCAGCCGTTGCTGACTACCTGGATGAGGCTATTGAGGGTGCTGAGTCCATGGCATCCAAGGAAGAAAACGTCCTCATCCCACTTTCCCTTGAGCACCTAACTGCTACTCAGTGGACCCAGATTGCTGCTGAAGAGAACGAGTTTGGTCACGCATTTGGCGTCAATCCTCCTTCATGGCACGCAGATCCTCTTGAGCTTGCAAACGACAAGCTTAAAGAGATGGAAGCCGCAGCCGCTATAGACGAGAATAACGCTGAAGCAGAAGAGGAAGCAATTTCTGCTGACGGTAAGGTCAAGCTCTCTACCGGTGAGTTCACCATTCCACAGCTTGAGGCTGTCTTTGCAACCATTCCGCTTGACATTACCTTTGTTGATGCAGATGACAAGACACGTTACTTCAGCCACGGCGACACCCGTGCTTTCCCTCGTCCTAAGAGCTGCCTTGGCCGCGACGTATATGACTGCCATCCACCAAAGAGCCAGGAAGCTGTTCGTCGCATCCTCACCGAGTTCAGGAGCGGTCGCAGCGACTCCTCCGAGTTCTGGTTTGAGGTCAGAGATAAGTTCCTCTACGTCCGTTACTTTGCTGTTCGCGATGAAGAGGGTAACTACCTGGGTGCTCTTGAAACTACTCAGGACATCGGCCCAATCCGCGCTCTTAAGGGTGAGAACCGCAGAGGCTCCGACAACTAAGATCTTACGCACGCAAAGCTCTTAAGTACTCCTTAAAAATTTTGTATGACTCGGTAGGCGATGTGTCCTTTTTACGGCACATCGCCTACACTATTTCTGGCCAAAAGAGAGGAGCCTCAGTGCTACAACGTCTACTAGGCACTAAGTATGCATATGCCATCGTTGCAACTTGTATTGTCATCATGTTTTTGCCGTGCGCCATTATCCTTACGTGCTTTGGCATCTTTATCACACCAGTTTCACAATACTTTGGCGTTCCCCGCGTTGCCTTCTCTGCGGTCTTCTCGGTACTCTGCATTGCCATGACGGTAGCTTTGCCATTCATAGGCAAGTTCTATAAAACGCACGATACTCGACTAGTTCTTTCTGCAAGCGTTATCATTTGCGCAATTTCATACGGAGCTATGTCAGCAGCTCAAGAGATGTGGCATTTTTATCTCTGCGCAGTAGGACTTGGTATTGGCGTACCTGCGCTCATGTTCTTGTGCGTCCCTGCCCTCATCAACGATTGGTTTGATCAGCGCGTTGGTACTTTTATGGGCCTCTGCTTTGCATTCACCGGCATTGGTGGCACTGTCTTTAACCCCATTGGATCTGCCATTATCTCCTCTGGCCCTGAAGGTTGGCGCGCTTGCTATCTGATTTTTGCCCTGGTTATGCTTGTAGGAACACTCCCCTTCACCCTTTTTGTGGTGCGCGAGAAACCCCAAGACCTTGGCCTTACCCCTCTTACCTTCTCCTCTACTGACGAGAAAAACGTTGAGGTTGCAGAGGCTTCTTCAACCGACATCTCTGCTGATGACGCAATGAAATATCCAGAGTTTTATATGGTCGCTGCGTTTTACGCGCTCATTACCTTTAACCAGCAAATCTCTCAGTACTTCCCTAGCTATGCCGCAACGTTTGCAGAAACCGCTCCTGCAATTGCAGCGGCTACGGGCCTTCTTGCTGGAGCAACTATGCTTGGACAAGCAATTGGAAAGGTACTTCTAGGCGCATTAAGCGATATTTCGGTAAAACTTGCCTGCTTTGTAGGAATTTTCTCGGGCATTGTTGGCTTACTTTTGCTGGGAGTTAAACTTCCGGTGTTGCCGCTCTTGCTGGCAGGAACCTTCCTTTTTGGAGTTGCCTACGCCCTTACAACGGTCGGCTCACCACTTTTGGTACGCACAGTTTTTGGCAAAAAAGATTCCACTCTCATTTACTCAAGAATTGCAGGTGTCAGCTCCTTTGTCTCTGCCTGTGCGCTCATTATTTGGAGCCT
>CAUPCM010000068.1:0-4718 GCA_963509815.1 uncultured Atopobium sp.
AATGGTGGTAGCTCTTCAGGAAATGGCGGCAGCTCATCTGGAAATGGTGGCGGCGGCAAGGGTGGTACTGGTAAGAAATAACCACAGCCTTTTCTAACATCTTTTACTAACAAAAAAGCAGGCATATGATATGCCTGCTTTTTTTCTTGCTAACCTTTTACGCGTGTAAAAAAGCGTGCTTTTCAGCAGAATGCTGATGTTATGCAGCGTGTGCGCCGCCCTCAATCTCACCAGTGCAGTGTGGGCAGCGAGTTGCGCCTTCCTTTACCTCTTCAAGGCAGTGTGGGCAGTGTGGAGCTGCAACCTCTTCAACAGCCTCTTCTTCGTCCTTCTTAAGCTTGGAAGCCTTCATGAACTTGTTGAGGGCCTTAACCATGCAGAAGACAATAAATGCAATGATCAGGAAGTTGATGATTGCGCTGATAAATGCACCAAAGTCAATGCCATTCTGGGTACCAGGAACTGGAATGGAAAGTCCAGAAACCTCGGTGCCGCCACCAGAGACGAGCTTAATAAATGGGTTGATGATGTCATTGACAAGGGAGGTAACAATAGCGGTAAATGCGCCGCCAATGATGATACCAATAGCCATGTCCATAACATTGCCCTGCTGGATAAACTCTTTGAACTCCTCAAAAAACTTTTTCATTTCATCTCTTTCGTGTAGTTAATAGAGGACAGGTATTTCCACTCACGCTTACGGCGTGCGCTTATGCACTAGTCAGACCATAGATGCGAGAGTATTTGTCAGTCAGATACTTGGTGTAGTAGTGAACGTCAAAAGGCTCGCCGCATGCGCCCATGATGAGTTCCTTGGAGTCCTTTGCGCGACCCCAGGTCCAAATACGGCTACCCAGCCACTCCCTAATAGGAGCAAGGTCTCCAGATGCGCAGACGGCATCAAAGTCCATACCCTCAGCAATCATGGCGTGCTTGTACTGCGCGCCATAAGCGCTACCAAGTGCATAGGTTGGGAAGTAGCCAAACTCACCCCATGACCAGTGGACATCCTGAAGAGCGCCCTCAGTGTTATTTGGAACCGTAACGCCTAGGTACTGCTTGTACTTCTCGGCCCAAAGAGCTGGAACGTCCTTTGCGGTAATCTCGCCAGAAAGGAGCGCCTGCTCCATCTCATAACGGATGAGGATGTGCAGCGGATACGTGAGCTCGTCTGCCTCGGTACGGATGAGGCTTGGCTGTACCTTGTTAGCTGCCGAGAAGAGCTGGAAGGCAGTAACGCGATTTAGCTGGCCAGGGAAGTGTTTGCGCATAAGTTGAATCAAGGGCTCAGCAAATGCCTCAGAGAGGCCAACGTAGTTCTCAAAGAATCTGGACTGAGACTCGTGCATGCCCATAGAAGTGCCGGTGCTCAGAGAGGTAAAACGGTACTCCCAGTTAATGCCCTGCTCGTAGAGGGCGTGGCCGTTCTCATGCAGCATGGAATAGACGTTGGAGAGCACGTTATTCTCGTAAGCGTGGCTGGCAACCATGACAAAGCCAATACCAGGGCCGCCAGTGTAAGGGTGCTCAGTTTTGCCAAGCCAGTAAGCGTCCTCGTCAAGGCCCTGGAGTTTTACCAGGTCTTTTGCAAGGTCCCACTGGCGATTGACGTCAAACTTGCCCTCAAGAGGCTTGGTGCTTGGCTGACGCTTAGAAGCCATGCAATCGGCAACCAGAGGAACTATTACTTCTTTAACGTTATTGAAGAAGGTGTTATAGAACTCTCTGTTGGTACCGTGTTCAAAATCACTAAGCAACAGGTCATAGGGATCTTTGGAAGCGTCTCGGGCCTGGCACATCTCTTTGCGGAGCTCAATCAGGCCGTCCAGTTTTGGTGCAAAGAGCGACCAGTCATCACTGCTCTTTGCTTGCTCCCAGACCTCGTTAGCCTCTGTGGTGAGGCGGACAAAGTTACTCTGCAGCTCAACAGGGACATCTACCAGCTGGCTTCTATCACGGCGCAGAATTTTAACCTGCGCACGATGAGTCTCATCAAGCAGAGCGCGGTTCTCGTGAAGTCTATCAAGCAGTGCACCAACAGCAGGATCACAGAGGGTCTCCTGGACCTGCTCGCCAAGGATCGCTAGGGCTTCTCCACGCTCTTCAGCAGCCTTTTTTGGATCTATGCATGGGCCAAAAGAGCCAATTTCATTAGCTGCATAGTTAAGAGCAAAGAGTTTTTTCTCAAGCTCATCAAGTTTAGCGATATCATCGCGGGGATTTGAAAGCGCTGCGTTCAATTCAACAGTGTTATGTGCGCTGTCCATAAAAATCCTCTCTACAAAAATAGGGGTGACCAGTTATTTTACCGGTCAACAGAAACCGTTTAGCGTATGCGCCATATTTTACCCTGTAATTTATTGATATTTGAGCGATACTAAAAAGACTACGTCCTAAAACAATAAGTACATCTTTTCGGCACAATTTTGCTCAAAGATGGCTTGTAAGGAGTAAGAGTTCTATGGATGACAGCAGAATCTCGTTTGATCAGTGGGGTGATCTGTACGCAGATCGCGTTCAAACCATGCGAAAAAGCGAAGTACGAGATTTGTTTGCGGCACTGTCTCGTCCAGGTGTCATTGCGCTGTCTGGTGGCTTACCAGACATTTCTTCGCTGCCACTTGATCAGGTTGCAGAGTGCGCTCGACGCTGCGTTGCTGTTGAGGGTCTCAGGTCTCTTCAATACGGCAACTCTGATGGTCGTATTGAGTGCAGAAGGACTATCTGCAAGATCTTGGCTGTTCAGGGAGTTGAAGCTGACCCCGACGAGATGATTTTGACTTCTGGTTCTCAGCAGGCGCTTGATTTCTTGGGTCGCGTCTTCCTTAACCCAGGAGACGATATTATCTGTGAGGGCCCAAGTTACCTTGGTGCGTTCCAGGCCTTTTCTGCGTATGAGCCTACTGTTCACACCATTGATATGGACGAAGAAGGCATCAGAACAGATCTACTTGAGGCAAAGCTTAAAGAGCTTGCTAGCCAAGACAGAAAGCCCAAGTTCATCTACGTTATTCCTAACTTCAACAACCCTGCGGGCATTACCATGTCTATGCCAAGGCGCCTGCGTCTTCTTGAGTTGGCTCACCAGTACAACATTCCTGTTGTTGAGGATGATCCGTATGGTCTTATCCGCTTTGAGGGAGAAGACCTGACGCGCCTCAAGACACTTGATCCAAACGTCATTTATCTGGGAACTACGTCAAAGATTTTTGCTCCTGGTTTGCGTCTTGCATGGATGGTTGCACCTCGTCACTTCCTTGAGCGCATCAACCTTGCTAAGTCTGGTTCTGACCTGTGTACCAGCCCCTTTAACATGATTCTTGCCGAGCATTACTTCAATGAAGTTGATTGGCAGGCGGCACTTGAGGTGTCTAAGTCTCGCTATAAAGAGAGAAAAGACGCAATGCTGGCAGCGCTTGCAGAGTTCTTCCCCAAAGATGTTACCTGGACAAAGCCAGAGGGTGGCTTGTTCCTGTGGGTAACTTTCCCGCCATACCTCAACACTGAGCAGCTGCTTCCTCGTGCAATTGAAGAGGGAGTTGCCTTTGTACCAGGCGTTTATTGCTATCCTGACCAGCGTATTAGTTCAAGTATGCGTCTGTGCTACTCATTTGAGACGCCAGAGCGCATCCACGAGGCAATTCGCAGGCTTTCTTTGTGCGTCCAAAATCGCATGGCGCTGTATCGCGCATTTCTGGAGGCGGGCGCTCTACCTGAGTCTTCTCATTCTGAATCTTATTCTTCTGCAAGGGAGTGTTAAGTATGGCTACAAAAGTTGCTGTCATTATGGGTGGAGCCTCATTTGAGAGGAACTTCTCGCTCAAAAGTGGAGCTCTTGTTTCTGAGGCTTTGGAGAAGCGTGGCTATGAGGTTTTGCCACTTGACGCTGACGCCCACCTGGTAGACACCCTTCGTGCCGAGAAACCCGATGTTGCGTTTGTGTGTCTTCACGGTGCGGGTGGAGAAGACGGTGCAGTACCTGCACTTTTGGAGTTTCTCAAGATTCCGTATGTAGGTTCAAGGCCTGCATCTTGTAGGGCAGCCTGGAACAAGGCTGACATGCCGTTTATTGTGCGCCAGGCCTGGTCAAAGGAGGAGTCAGAGGTCATCTGGCCTCCTCAGATTGTGTTGACTGCCAGCGCATTTAAAGACCTGGGCGCAGCAGCTGCTCTTGACCTGGTTCCCGAGCGCCTTGGCGGTGGCGTTGGCTTCCCTCTAGCGGTTAAGCCTGTTCATGGAGGCTCTGCTATGGGCCTTTCTAAGGTTGATAGCGCTGACCAGCTTGGACCAGCTCTTCTCGGCGCACTTGGTTTTGACGACTCCGTTATTATCCAGCAGTGGGTTGATGGCGTTGAGGTAAGCGTTACCGTGCTCTCTGACGCAGATGGCGAGAAAACCCTGCCACCAGTTGAGATTTCGGTGACCGAGGGTATCTACGACACGGATGCTCGCCTTGATCCAGAGCGTATTCAGCACTTCTGCCCAGTTCGCCCTGAGTCGCTGGCCGCTCTTGGCGCAGATCCAGCTGAGGCTCGTGAGGCGCTTGAGCGCGCAGCTCTTGAGGTGTTTACGGCTTACGGCTGCAGAGATCTTGCTCGTATTGACTTTATTTGGGATGGACATCACGTAATGGTCATGGGTCTGAAGACGTTCCCAGGACTTACCGAGACCTCCCTTGTTCCAATGGCTATTGAGGCTGCAGGATACGCTGTTGAAGA
>CAUPCM010000069.1:0-4692 GCA_963509815.1 uncultured Atopobium sp.
GTTGTAGATGTAAGCGACAACGCTTAGGCGTAAAATATACGTTGTGAGTACGCAGAATCGACATACTCGCGCATCGCGCAGAAAAACTCCTGAGGCCTCGTACGACGAGGCCTCTCGTGTGCATTTTCGTGGTCACCGTGGCAGCAGCGGTGGCTCGGACGGTGTTGGTCCAGAAGGTAGACTCCGTCGCGTAGCAGTTGCTATGGCTATTATGGTGGCAATTGTTGTTCTTAGGCTTGCTTGGCTGCAAATCTTTACGGCAGCAGATCTTGCAAAGGGCGCCGAGAATAACCGCACCAACGACATTGTCTTGCACGCTCGCCGCGGCACCATTTACGACCGTAACGGTAACGTCTTAGCCATGAGTGTTGACTGCAAAGATATCTACGCCAATCCTTCAGAGATTAAAGATGCAAGCTCCGTAGCTCAGGTTTTTGCCTCACTTTTAGGCGGAAGTCCTTCTGACTATACGAGTGACCTGCAGCAGGACACCACGTTTGTTTACGTGCGTCGTCGTGTTGATACTGATACTGCAGCTAAGATTGAAAAAGCACTTGACGAGAAAAACCTCAAGGGCATCTATTTTGTTAATAACACCAAGCGTGTTTATCCCTATGGCAACGTTGGCGTTCAGATTCTTGGCTTTGTAAACGCTGATAATGAGGGTGCTTCTGGTCTAGAGTATTACTACAACGACATTCTTGCAGGTACTAACGGTCACATGATTGTAGAGACCGGCGCTGGTGGTACGCCAATTGCTGGCGGTACCTCAAACATCACTGAGGCACAAAATGGACAGGACATTGTTCTTTCCATTGATATTGAGCTGCAGAAGAAGGCAGAAGAGCAGCTTACTGCCGCAGTCAAAGACATTGAAGCCCAGCAGGGTGGCTCAATCATGGCCATGAATCCTCGTACCGGAGAAATCTATGCTGCCGCTTCGTACCCTCTGCCAGATTTTAAGAGCGATAACGGCGTTGACTACGAATCCCTCAACCTCAAGCTCGTCTCAAGTATCTATGAGCCTGGCTCGGTATTTAAGGTAATTACCACCTCAATTGGTGTAGACAATAACCTCTTTGGTCCGAATTCAACCTTCAACATTCCAACTGAGCTCAAGGTTGGAGATAACAAGGTTACCGACGATGACTGGCGTACCAGCGCCATGGACATGAGCGTAAGAGAGATGCTCAGACGTTCCTCCAACGTTGGTATGGCCTTCCTCGAGACGCAGCTCATAGGTGATGAGCGCTTTGCAGCAGGAATTGATAAGTTTGGTATAGGCCACACCACGGGCATTGACTTCCCTGGTGAGGCCACAGGAATTGTCCGCTCTCTGGACGAATATGAAGGTCCAACTGGCGGAAACATGGCGTTTGGCCAGGGTCTTGCAATTCCATTTATCCAGGTTATTCGTGCATATACCGCTGTTGCTAATAAGGGAACTATGGTGACTCCACACTTTATGGTTTCTAAGGGTGGTCAAGAGGTTACCTGGCCTACTAAAGACGTTATTTCCGCTTCCACAGCTTCAGCTGAGCTTGACATGATGACTACCGTTGTCAAAGAGGGTACCGGTGTTCGTGCAGGTATCTATGGCTATACCGTTGCTGGTAAAACAGGTACGGGCCAGCAGGTTGTGGAAGAAACCGGCTCGTACGGCGAGAATTCCGGTTTTGTTGCTTCCTTCTGCGGTATCGTGAATCCATCAAAATCTGATTTGATGGTCTACGTTGGACTTAACGATACCCACCAGCTTGCATCGCAATCTGCCGCTGTGGTCTTCTCGCAATTTGCAAAAGACGCAGCTACACGCCTTAATATTCAACCAATCAATAACTAGGAGAGCTCATGGTTAAGCTTTCGGTTGAACAGATAGTCGCAGCTACAAATGCACGACTGCTCCACCGCGGAACCCGCGAGGTTGCGGGCGCGGCCGTCATCGACTCCCGCGAGGTCCAGGAAGGTTCGCTCTTCGTGGCCTTCGCTGGCGAGAAGGTCAATGGAAACTCGTATCTTTTATCTGCTGCCCAGGCGGGCGCTGCTGTTGTAGTGGCATCTGAGCCTGTAGCAGACAATCTGCTCGACAACCTGGCCGCCACCGGAGTTAGCGTTCTTGAAGCCGCTGACGATGACTGTGAGGCGTTCCTGCTTGCCCTTGCCGCCGCCTGGCGAGAAGCCCATCCAAACTGGCTGGTTGTGGGCGTAACCGGATCGGTCGGTAAGACTACCACCAAAGAAATGCTTCGCCGCGGCATCGGAGCCACCCGCCGTGTGCATGCTACCGCCGGCAACCACAACAACCTTATTGGCCTGCCACTCACGGTACTTTCTACTCCAGAAGACACCGAGGTACTTGTGCTTGAGCTGGGCATGAATCATGCCGGTGAGATTACCAGGCTTACCTCTGTTGCTCGTCCAACTGTGGCGGTCATTACCAACGTTGGTACCAGTCACATTGGTCTTCTCGGCAGCAGAGAAAACATTGCGCGCGCCAAAGCAGAGATTGTATCTGGCATGCGAGCATTTGGCTTAATTGAGCCTACGCTTATTCAGGCTTCGGCAGGGGACTACACCAAGTTCATTGCAGATGAGTTTGCTCGCCCTGCTCACGTTGTTTGTAAGACAGTGGGCGCAACAGAGACTGACGTCATGAGCGCACAGCAGGTCACGCTTGACGAGGAGGGCCTTCCAACTGCCACCATTGTTGCTGCATCCGGCTGGTCACGTACAGTAACCCTTGAGGTACCTGGACGCGTTGTTGTCGACGACCTTCTTTTGGCACTTGAAGCTATTGAAACGCTTGGTCTTGATCTTGACGCTGCTGCAGAGGCTATTGAGCAGATGCCTGCCACTCGTATGCGCCTTTCCGTGCTTGACGCAACCTGCGGTGCCAAGATTATTGACGACTCATACAACGCAAGTCCTAACTCAACAGCTGCAGCCCTTGACGTGTTGATGCAGATGCCAGCGGAAGGCCGCCGCATTGCTCTTATCGGAGAGATTGGTGAGCTTGGACCAGAGGAGAAGCGTCTTCACGGTTATGTGGGTGCCTATATTGCTGCTAAGAACCCAGACCTTGTTGCCTTTGTAGGAACGGGAGCAGCGCGTGAAATGGTTGAAGCTGCGCGCGTTATGGGTTTCTCGGAAGATAAAATTGAACAGTTCAGTGATGTCAACGAAGCACTTACTGTGCTCGGACCAGTACTTGCGCAAGGAGACGTTCTTCTCGCCAAGGCATCGAGGTCTGCCCAGCTTGATATTTTTGTAAAAGGAGTTACTGAGTAATGTTTTACCAGACTATTTACCCAACATACCAGGTGTTTGTTGCGCTTGGTGTCTCCTGCATCATCACTTTGGTCTTAATGCCGCTCTTCATCAAACTGATGAAGAAAGAGGGAGTGGGCCAGCAGGTTCGTGCTGACGGACCTCAGCAACACCTGGTCAAGCAGGGTACTCCTACTATGGGTGGCGTTGTTATGCTGGTAAGCATTGTGCTGACCTGTATTGCACTTGCTCAGTGGAACACCGACCTCATTCTTGCTATGGCAGCTATGCTGCTCACGGGCTCGCTTGGTCTGCTGGACGATATCGAGTCCGTTGCTCATGGTAGAAGCCTTGGCCTTACTGCATCTCAGAAGATGGCTGGACTTATAACCATTTCTGTTGCATTTTGCCTGGCAGCAGTTAACATTTGGGGCATTACGCCCATTATTGCGTTCCCTGGTGGTCTTGATATCAACTTGGGTATCCTTACTACTACCGTCAATTTAGGTGGAAACATCATTTCTATCCCTTGGCTGTATCTCTTCTTTGTCTTTTTGCTCATGGCAGGCCTCTCCAACGCTGTTAACCTGACCGACGGTCTTGATGGCCTGGCTGGTGGCTGCGTTATGGTTGTCATGATTTTTATGGCTGCGGTAGCTTTCCGTTATGGCGAGAGTAGCCTTGCTGTTTTTGCCGCATCTATCGCAGGAGCTTGTATTGGTTTTTTGTGGTTTAACAGCTATCCTGCAAGCATTTTTATGGGAGACACCGGCTCTCTTGCCTGGGGCGCTGCCTTTGCAGCTCTAGCTGTCCTTACCAAGACAGAGGTAATTTCCCTGGTCATGGGCGGTCTTTTTATCATCGAGGCACTGTCCGTTATCATTCAGGTTATCAGCTACAAGGCAACTAAAAAGCGCGTATTCTTGATGGCTCCACTGCATCATCACTTTGAGAAACTTGGCTGGAACGAGACAAAAGTAGTCTTTAGATTCTGGATTATTTCCGGCGCATTTGCCGCTCTGGGCTTTGCTCTGTACTTCCAGCTTCACTAAAGAAATTGCTCTGAGAAAGGACCCTTTGCGTGTCGCTTCTAAAAACACTTGGAAATGTATGTGTTCTTGGTTTTGGTAAGACCGGCGTCTCTGTCTGCACGTATTTGCTGCAGCAGCCAGAGGGTCGTGTGTCTTCCATAACGCTTGTGGGCGGCGCAGATGCTACAGTTGGCGAGAAGGTCCAGGAGCTTGCAGGCTTAGGCGTACAGGTACAATGTGGCTCTGATCAGGTTGAGGGTGCCTTTGACCTCACCATTGCCTCTCCTGGTATTCCAGATACCTCTGAGCTGTTCCTCAGTGCAAAAGCAGCCTCTCAGCAGATTATGGGCGAGCCAGAGTTTGCCTATCAAGAGAGTCCTTCACAGTGGATTGG
>CAUPCM010000070.1:0-4679 GCA_963509815.1 uncultured Atopobium sp.
TGGTTATCATGGTTACGCATAACCCAGAGCTTGCTCACCAGTATGCAACGCGTATTGTTGAGTTAGCAGATGGTCAGGTAACTGCTGATTCAGATCCATTTGACGTTGCAAGTGTTGCTCGCCGAGAAGCTAAGCCTTCTCGCAAGACCTCTATGTCGCTTCTGACCGCACTGGGTCTCTCGTTTAACAACCTCATGACCAAAAAGGGCCGCACGCTTATGACAGCGTTTGCAGGCTCTATTGGCATTATTGGTATTGCAGCAATTCTGGCGCTGGCAAATGGCGCAAACGAGTACATCAAGAAGGTTGAGGAGGATACGCTTTCAATGTATCCACTCACCATCTCTGAGCAGTCCGTTAATATTTCCTCTTTTATTTCTGGAAGTGGTAGCAGTTCTGACTCGGCTGATTCTCAAACGCAAGATGCGCAAAGCGAGATGACGCAGAATCAGAAAAACGCAGAAGCTGCAAAGCTAGAAAATCAGCCCGCTGAAGGTGCCATTCCTACCAATAATAGGTTAGGGATGCAGGCAGAAAGTATCGGGTCCAATGATCTGACCAGCTTGAAGGCGTTTCTCGACAATAATGGAGGCGGCATTAACACGTATGCTAGTGCTATTACCTATGGCTATTCCGTAAGCCCCTTCATCTACCTGCCAGCAGGCGCGGACTCTGGCTCTTCTGACCCTGTTCAGGTGCAGCCAGATGTTACCTTCTCTAAGGTGTCGCCTAAGATTCCGTCATATAGTCCACTTGCCTCATTTGCAAGCACCACGCTGTTTAGTGAGCTTCCGGGAAATCCTTCCATTTACGAGGACCGTTATACGGTTCGTGCTGGTAGATGGCCCACTGCTTGGAATGAGGCTGTTCTGGTACTGCGTCCAAACGGCACCATGGATGACTTTTTGGAGTACACGCTTGGCCTGCGTGATTATGCTGGCCTGCGCTCTACCGTTGATAAAATTGCAAGTGGAGAATCTGGCACTATCGAAGAGTCTCATAATACATACACCTACGACCAACTGATGTCTCCAACCTTTAAGCTGGTTATGCCTTATCAGCGCTATGTGTGGGACGGAAATCTTGGTGTCTGGACAGACAAATCCGATGATCAGTCATACATGAATGACCTCATTGCTAACGCACCCGACCTGCATATTGTTGGTGTTGTTCAGGCAAAAGATCCAACTACCACAGGAGCGCTTTCTGAGGGCATTTACTACACGCCACAACTGACTCAGAAGATGATTTCTGATGCAGAGGCATCTCCTATTGTTCAGGATCAGATGAATCGTCCGGACGTTGATGTTTTCACGGGTAAAACCTTTGAGGACGAGAAGAACGGTCAAACTTCTGAGGGACTTTCTATCGGTTCTCTCATTTCCGTTGATCCTAACGTGCTGTCCTCAGCATTTAACTTTAATCCACAGGCACTGAACTTCTCGTCAATTAATTTGTCTGGGCTGGATATGTCCTCGCTTGACCTTTCTGACGTGCAGTTACCTGCTTTTGATCCGTCACAGCTTAATTTGTCTGATAGCGATGTTCTGTCTTCTGTTACGTCTTCGCTTGATCCAGCTGCGCTGGCAGCGGCTTTCCCAGAGCTCTCTGCAGCAGACATTCAGCAGATTCTTTCTGGCATTACCGTTAATTTCAAACCAGGAGGACAAGCTGCTATTTCTTCGCTCATGGGCAATATTGCTCTGGGATGGAACTCTTGGAGTGCTGCTAATCCCGGTAAGACCATGGCAGACTACCTAGCAACAGATCAGGTGCGCACGCAGATTGTGACTACGGTTTCTTCTGCGGTTGATACCGATGACTTGCAGCAACAGCTGGTCACAGCCCTAGCAAATAAGCTGGGAACCAATCCAGATCTTCCAAGCGTTCAGGCTGAGGTTTCTCAGAGGCTTATGAGTGCTTATCAATCACAGATTGCAAGTGCGCTTTCTGCAGCTATTACGCGTGCTATGAGTGCGTACGTGCAGTCTGCGCTAACCAGCGTGATGACGCAGGTTGCTTCCAGGATGCAAAATCAGATTGCAGGCGCTCTCAATACAGCTATGCAGGGCGTTGCGGCAAATATGTCCAATGCTATGCAGATAGATCAAGCAACGCTTGCAAGCGCCTTTAAGCTCAATGCTGACCCATCGCAGCTCGCAGCTATTGCTGCGTCAATGCTAAGAGCAACACCAGCAACGTATGAGTCAAATCTTTCTAAGATGGGATATGCGGACCTTAATAAGCCCACGTCAATCAATATTTATCCTAAAGATTTTGCAAGCAAAGAGAAGATTGTTGAAATTCTTAATACGTACAACGCAGATGCAAAGGCTGCAGGTGAAGAGTCTAAGGTAGTTACGTATACCGACATTGTTGGCGCGCTGATGAGCTCCGTTACGCTGATTGTTGATATGATCTCGGCGATGTTGATTGCGTTTGTTTCTATCTCACTTGTTGTTTCCAGCATTATGATTGGCATCATTACGTTTATCTCGGTACTTGAGCGCAAAAAGGAGATTGGCATCCTGCACTCCATTGGTGCTTCCAGGCGAGATATTGCTAACGTGTTCAACGCGGAGACGTTCATCGAGGGTCTTATCTCTGGTGTTATGGGTATTGGCATTACACAGCTGCTTATTTTGCCCGCAAATGCTGTGGTCAAAGCCATGTTTAACGTGGACAATTTAGTGATCTTGCCGATAAACGGAGCACTCATTTTGATTCTGATCAGCGTTGTTCTGACGCTGCTTGCAGGTCTTATCCCTGCAGGTAGAGCGGCTAAGTCCGACCCAGTTCAGGCTTTGAGGAGCGAGTAAGGCGCCTGCCTGGTCGCGCTGTCTGGCGAGAAGAACGTCTAGCTTCGTGCATTGCCTCACAAGAAAAGCCCTGTCATGCGCACGCATGACAGGGCTTTTGCGTTTTTGTTGCAGCTACCAGGCCTAGTTCTCCTGACCGCCAAAGAGGTCGACAACCTCAAGATCCAGCTTGGAGGCTTCAATCGCATCCTTGGCACCAAAGACAACAACCGAGAGGTCGTCGTAGCTTTGAGGCATGGTGCTTCCCAGTTCTTTGATGTCCTCAACCTGGGCGTGAAGGATCTTCTCGCGAAGCTTAAGAAGGCGCTCTGGATCACGATGGTTGAAGTACTCAATGTCTTGCCTGCGAGCAAGCATACGAGCAGGAACAGGAGCGTCAACGCCTGCTACAGAGGCAACTACGTAACCCTCAAACTCGTCAGCGTCTGGAGTCCATTTAGAAAGCCAACTGCCTGCACCAACATAGCGGTCGAGGGTTGCATCAAGCGCGGGGTCTCGGTAGGAGACAAAGCTCTGCAGGCCAGCGATGGAGTTTCTGAACATAACACCATAAGCACCACCCTTGACGCGAACCTCATTCCACAGGTAATCAAGACCCAGGACTCTGGTGGCAATAAGCCAGTTACCCTGCTGTTCATTGGTTGCATGGGCAACGTTTGGATAGGAGAGACCAACGTAGGAGACGTTTGATGGAATGATATACGCCACGTGCTGCAGCTTACCCTCAGGGACAACAAGGGTTGGCGCAGCGTCGCCTGCCTGCGATTTATTGCCATCAGTAAGGCCAAGGTCTCCCGCTGCTTGCCAGAATGCCTCGCGGCTCTGAGCGGAGCCCGTAAAGCTGACCGTAACGTTGTCTGCGCGGAACATCTTACGGGTAAGCGCATCCAGGTCTTTTGCAAGCTGAGGGGCGCGTCCATCCCAGTTGGCAAGCAGGTTCTTCAGATACTCATAGAAGCCAACGCCTGCTAGAGCATCGTTTACGCGATTAGCTGCAGAGTAGGCGGTCAAAGCCTTATTCTGCGCTGCAGTATGACCAGCGCCAACAAAGTACTGCTCCTGTGCAATACGACGCTGAATCAAGATGTTCTTTAAGCGGCTCAAATCGTTAAAGCGCGTGCTGGACCAAACCTCAGAAGGAATGCTTGCAAGTCCCTGGGTTTTCTCGGCAAGAGCACTTGCAGCAACAATGAAGGCAGGGTGCGCCTGGTCAAGCGTGTCTTGGTCGTAGATGTCTGTGAAGAACGAGAGGTGACCAAGGTTACTCTCAATAAGGATGTCCAGCTCAGACGCAGTATGTGATGCTGTATCAAGCTTGCCCAGAGCCTCAGCAAGAATGCCCACAAGTGGCAGCTCTTCAAAGGTAACCGCGCTAGTCAGATCAAAGTAATGGTAGACGTAGTCAATGCCGTGAGTGTCCAGCTCATGCGCAATGCATGGCAGGGGAGCCTCAACCTCAAAGCCAGCAGGACGCTCTCTACCTGCACCGATATCACTGAGCGAGAGGGACGGCAGCTTGGCTAAGTCTTCTGGAGCGTCAGGTGTTTCTTGCTCCAAGCGGAGTGCTTCAACTTCTGCGCGGATCTTCTCGACATCCTCATCGGTGAGCGTAGAGCAAAGTTGCTCCAGCTCAGCAGCCTCTTCTTGAGCGTCTCCCTCATCTGTAGGGACAAGCTCAACTTGAGCTGCATGTTTGCTGTTACAAATGAGCTCCAAAAGCAGCTTCTCAAAGCCTTTTTGAGCTGCAAGTTCTTTGACGTAGGCAATGGCGTCCTCGTAGCGGATGTAGTCCAGAGGACGAGTGTCGTCGTAGAGCCAGCTTGAGAGCGAACGCAGCGTGTACTCAATACCGTTTGAGTA
>CAUPCM010000071.1:0-4632 GCA_963509815.1 uncultured Atopobium sp.
CGCCGCATCGAAGACGCAACCATCTAGGAGCATCATGGATCCAATCCACCAGCAAGAGCAAGAGCACCTCTCCCACGTTTACCAAAAGCTTGTTGAAATTCGTGAGGATTTGGACACAACGCTCAACACCACGCAAAAAGATGCAGCTAGAGACCTTCGTCAGATGAGTGAAGAAATCCGCCCGGACTTTGGCGGAGCGGACGAAACCATCGAGACCCTTGCGGCCATTGAGACGCTCAACAGCGTTATTGATACATACAACCAGTACCACGATTTTACTGTCGAGAAACTCGGTCGCGTCGAAATTCTCTTGAGGCAGCCTTACTTTGCCAAGGTCACGCTCAAAATGCGACCTGGGCGTCCTTCTCGCGATGTATACATTGGTGCGGCGGGCATTACGGACAAAGACCGTACGCCGCTCATTGTTGACTGGCGCAGCCCTGTTGCCGAGACGTATTACAACCAAGAGATGGGTACTACGTCGTACCAGGTAGACGGCAAGAAAAGAACGGTTGAGCTGGAGCTTCGCCGACAGTTTGACATCACGCGCGACAAGCTAAACCTCTACTTTGACACAACGGTTGCCATCGAAGACTCGCTGCTGCTTGCCGCCCTGAAGCGTCAGCACACCGAGAAGCTGCAGGCCATCACCGCAACGATCCAGCGCGAACAAAACGTTGTGGTTAGGCACGAGGACGTGCCGGTTCTGCTGGTCAACGGCATTGCGGGCTCGGGTAAGACGTCCGTTTTGCTGCAGCGCATCGCGTACCTTCTGTACCAGCAGCGCACTACGCTCACCGCAGACCAGGTGTACCTGTTTACTCCTAATGAGATGTTTTCTCGCTACATTAATACCGTTTTGCCCAGCATGGGCGAGCACAATCCGCAGGTATTTACCTGGGATTCTTTCCTCAAAGCTTTGGGTCTGGCCGACCACGCATCGGGCGCTCACAACAACCCCGATTCTCTGAAGAAGCTTGAGGAGCAACTTGCTTCACTCGAGCTTTACGAAGACGATTTCAAGGCCATTTCCGTTGAGGGAACCACGCTTATCAAGCCAGCTCAGGTGGCTAGTTCTGTGGCAAAGTTCTCGCAATTTCCTGTGGGTCCGCGCCTCATTGCGCTTGCCAAAGACGAGCTCCACACCCGCCTGGAGCGCAGGCTTGGCCAGATGGCTCACAACGACGAAATCCAAGAAGAGATGCTCTCCCTTGACGTTGAGCAGCAGCTTGAGGTCTTTGGACGCACCATCAGCCCTTCAGACGAGGATGAAGTTCTGGCGCGCACCCGCGAGTTCCTTAACTGGCGCTTTGCCTCTGCGCACGAGGTCATCGAGTCCGCTTCCTGGCTCCGCATCGATCGCATTGGCATGCGCATGCTCAACACCTCCGCACTGAGCGGCGCCGAATGCGTTTACCTGCGTCTTCTTATCACAGGAGCTGGCGAGAAAAACGTCAAGTTTGTCATGATTGACGAGGTGCAGGACTATACCGAGACGCAGCTTATGGTGCTTGGAAAGTATTTCTCGCGTGCACACTTCCTGCTTTTAGGTGACTCCAACCAGGCAATTTGGGAAGACACCGCAACGTTTGAGCAGATTGGGAAAATCTTTACCGCAACACACGGCGAGGGCGCCGTTTCTACCTGCAAGCTTTTGACCAGCTACCGCTCCTCCCCCGAGATTACCGCACTGTTTACCTCGCTTTTGAGTGAAGAAGAACGTGGCCAGACCAGCTCCGTTCAGCGCGGCGGTAAAAAGCCTGAGTTCTTTGAGGTGGTCGCTGAAGACAAAGATACTGAGCGCGCCGAGTACCTGCAAACGATGAAGTCCCTTATTGAGCAGGCGCACGAGTTTGACGGGCTTACCGCCATTGTGTGCACCGAGAAGTCTCGTGTTCGCTGGCTGGCCAAAAAGCTGGAGGGGCTTTTTGCGGCTGACGGCGCTGCGGGCGTCAAGGTGCTTACCGGTCACGATTCTCTACCCGCGAAGGGCGTCGTTCTTCTCGACCTTGCACTGGCAAAAGGCCTTGAGTTTGATCAGGTCATCGTTGCTGATGCGCAAGAGGAAGTGTATAAAGCAGACGGAATTTCTCGCCGTAGGCTCTATACTGCCCTGTCGCGCGCGATGCATCACGTGATTGTGGTCTCTCAGGGAAAGATGACTCCGCTGCTCAGCAAATTGCTTTAAAAAAAGCAATTTCTACCTGCGATTTTTTTGAAATTCAGTGATTGAAGTTGGCTGGTTCGGGTAAATGCTAGTCATCGATAACATTTACCGTTGGAGGTTAGTATGTCCGAAGAATTGATTCCTGGTGTCATGAAGAACATCGACGCAAAGACTGTAGTCACTCTTAAAGACCAGGTTGCATGCCTTCCTGGCCAGGTCATCAGCAAGACCCTTGCACAAAACGATGCCGTCAGCGTTACCCTCTTTGGTTTTGGCGCGGGCGAAGAGATTGCAAGCCATCGCGCAGGTGGCGACGCATTTGTCACCATTCTTGAGGGTCGCGCAAGCATTACCATCGATGACGACGTCTACAGCCTTGAAGCTGGCCAGTCCATTGTGATGCCACTTGGCCATCCACATGCACTTCAGGCTCCAGAAGAGTTCAAGATGCTGCTAGTTGTTGTGTATCCGCAGAAATAATTTATATATTTACCTAATAATTTCGCAGAATTCTGGATAATTTTGCAGGTAGTTTTTTTGACCAGGTAGGCAACGCGTCTGCCTGGTCAAATACTATCTCTTCCTGGTCAAATAGTAACTCTGCCCAGCCAAATAGTATGTGTAATTACAATACACACCTCATAACAGAATGGGTATAATAGTTATGTCTGTGCAATCAGCAAAATGTTAAACCTAAAGAAAGGTGAGCTATGAGCCAGATTTTTGATGTTCACGCACGTGAGGTCCTCGATTCCCGTGGCAATCCAACCGTTGAGGTTGAGGTTGTTCTTGACGACGGCTCCTTTGGTCGTGCAATCGTTCCTTCCGGCGCTTCCACTGGTGAGTTCGAGGCTGTAGAGCTTCGCGACGGCGACAAGAGCCGTTACCTGGGCAAGGGCGTTCTGAAGGCAGTCGAGCACGTCAACACTGAGATCCGCGACCTCGTCATTGGTTGGGACGCAGAGGATCAGCGCGGCCTTGACCTCGCTATGATCAAGCTTGACGGCACTCCAAACAAGGGTCGCCTCGGCGCAAACGCTATTCTCGGCGTTTCTCTTGCTGTTGCTCATGCTGCAGCTGCTTCTGCTGAGCTTCCACTTTACGCTTACCTCGGTGGCGCAAACGCTCACACTCTTCCTGTTCCTATGATGAACGTCCTCAACGGCGGCGTCCACGCTGACAACAACGTAGACTTCCAGGAGTTCATGATTATGCCTGTTGGTGCTCCTGACTTCACCACCGCTCTTCGCTGGTGCGCACAGGTCTACCACACCCTCAAGGACACTCTGAAGTCCCAGGGCCTCAACACTGGTGTTGGCGATGAGGGTGGCTTTGCTCCAGACCTTAAGTCCAACGAAGAGCCACTTGAGCTTCTTTCCGAGGCTGTTACGGCTGCTGGCTTTGAGCTTGGCAAGGACTTCCGCTTTGCTATGGACCCAGCTTCTTCTGAGTTCTATAACAAGGAGACCGGCAAGTATGACCTCAAGGGCGAGGGTCGCTCCCTTACCTCCGAGGAAATGGTTGCTTACTACGAGGAAATGGTTGAGAAGTTCCCAATCGTCTCCATCGAGGACGGCCTTGCAGAGGAGGACTGGGACGGTTGGAAGATCCTTACCCAGCGTCTGGGCAAGAAGATCCAGCTCGTCGGCGACGACCTCTTTGTTACCAACACTCAGCGCCTGAAGAAGGGCATTGAGGTTCACGCTGGTAACTCCATCCTCATCAAGGTCAACCAGATTGGTACCCTGACCGAGTCCCTCGAGGCTATCGAGATGGCTAAGCGCGCAGGTTACACCGCAGTTGTCTCCCACCGTTCCGGCGAGACCGAGGACACCACCATTGCTGACCTTGTTGTTGCAACCAACGCTGGTCAGATCAAGACTGGTGCACCTGCTCGTACCGAGCGTGTTGCTAAGTACAACCAGCTTCTCCGCATCGAGGATGACCTCGCTGACGGTGCTGAGTACCTGGGCATGGACGCTTTCTACAACCTTCGCTAAACCCGCAGGTTGTGCGCTAGACGGTGTGTGGCCGGCCCAACCGAGCTGCAGCGCCGTTTAGGCTGCTAGAAGCTACGAAGCCGCATCTCATTTGAGGTGCGGCTTTTTTGTGCGCGCGTGCGGCGAGCGGCGGGCGGTGGACGGGTGTCGGGTTCATGTGCAGCATGGGACAAGGAACGGCTGCGAGACCTGCGGGTTTCTCGCCACGTGCGGTGACTTGGCGGGTGCATGAGTTCCGTAAGTGCATCCGCGCCTAGTTTGAAACGCCTGAACACACCTATGTCAGATAATCTGCTGAAAATGCCTATACATTCCGCCTAATATGCTCATCTCGTGCAGAATATCTTTATTAGATGTGTTTTTCACCTTTGATTTTGCAGATTATCTGACTTAGGTGTGTTTGCTTAACCCTGAAATTTAGGGTAATTAAATCTTTGATATATCTTCATTCATAATTATGTATAT
>CAUPCM010000072.1:0-4346 GCA_963509815.1 uncultured Atopobium sp.
GCAAGCCGCAACGATGTTATTGCGTGTGGTTTGGATATTCCAGGTCCTGTTGCAGATGACGGCACCGTTGGTTTTCTCGCCAATGTAGACATTGACCCCGAGGGATTGGTGCAGGCAATTAACATGTGTCTGCCAAACGCAACCATCGCGTTTGTCAACGACGCTAACGCTGCAGCTTTGGGCGAGGCCTGGACTGGCGTTGCTGTGGGCGTGCCTTCGTTTGTACTGATTGCGCTGGGAACAGGTGTTGGCGCAGGTGTTGTCGTAGATGGCAAGCTTGCTGCAGGTGCTTTTGGCGCTGGCGGCGAGATTGGTCACATTATTGTTGAGCCAGAAGAGACGTTGACCTGCGGTTGCGGTCGTCACGGTTGCTTGGAGCAGTATGCTTCTGCTAAGGGAGTAGTCCGTCTGTACCTGGAGGAATGCGTTGCTCGAGGCGTTGTTCCCGTGAACATTGAGCACGAGACCGATACCGTATCTGTGTTTAGGGCTCATGCTCAAGGCGATGAATGTGCAACTCTTGCTATCCACAAGATGTGCCACTACCTGGGTCTTGCTATGGCGCAGGTCTCGTGTGTGGTTGATCCTGCTATGTTCTTGATTGGCGGTGGCGTTGCGGGTTCGTTTGCAACATTTGCTACTGAGCTTCGCGAGAGCTTTGAGCAGTACGCTCTGCCAGTAAGTAAGGGTGCTCGTATTGAGGCTGCTAGCTTGGGCAATCAGGCTGCAATGTATGGTTGCGCATATGAGGCGCTGCGTCTGAGAAGAGAACGCTTTGGCCAGGAGGATGCAGAGTAGAAGATGGGTTACTAACGATTGCTCTTCTCACCACAAAAAATGTGCCTACATTTGGGTGTCTGGCGAGAAAAACATCAGTATTTTCGACACATACGCCGCGCTAAATGAAAGTGCGTTCAATAACATATTTTTCTGGTTATAATTTATGCAAAAACGTAGTTATCGAAGCTGCTCAGTGCTAACATTGAGCAGCTTTTTTGGTTGTGTTTGGAACAATTCCGAGCACTAGGATGAAAGGGGAGTGCTGTGGCTGACGAGTCAAAGTATGACATCGTTGCTGCGACTGGTTGCCCAACCGGTATTGCGCACACCTTTATGGCTAAGGAGGCCCTGGAGAAGGCCGCCGCAGCTAAAGGTCTTACCATTAAGGTTGAGACGCACGGCCAGGTCGGTGTAGAGAATGAGCTCACCGCAGCTGAGATTAGGAACGCCAAGGCAGTAGTTGTTGCTGCCGATAAGGACGTTCAGGCTGAGCGTTTTGCCGGAAAACCAATGGTAAATGTTGGTGTTACTGCTGCTATTAAGGACGCTGAGGGTCTTATCGACCGCGCTCTTGTTGCTCAGCCTGAGGGCGAGCTTGCAGAGGCAGATGACGCTCCAGTCTCAAGCACCATTGAGAAGGAATCTGTAGGCCACATTATCTACAAGCACCTCATGAACGGCGTTAGCCACATGCTGGTCTTTGTTGTTGCTGGTGGTGTTCTAACTGCAGTTTCATTCCTCTGGGGCATCACTTCCTTCAGCTCCACCGCACCTGACTACAACAGCTTTGCTGCCATGCTCAAGATTATCGGCGGCATTGCAATGGGCCTCATGGTCCCAGTTCTTTCTGCTTACATTGCAGAGTCTATCGGCAAGCGTCCTGCTCTGGTTCCTGGTTTTGTTGCAGGTATGATTGCTATCCAGGGTCTTCCAATCAACCCTACCACTGGCATGATTGATGCAGGTGGCGCTGGTGTTGGCTTTGGCTTCCTGGGCGGCATTGTCGGTGGTTTCCTTGCAGGTTATGTCATCGTTGGTCTTGAGAAGCTCCTTGCTGGTCTTCCAAAGAACCTTGACGGCCTGAAGGCAATCTTCCTGTATCCTCTGCTTTCCACCACCATTGTTGGCCTGGTTATGCTGGGTATTTCTGGTCCTATGGCAGCAATCAACACCGGTATGATGAACTTCCTGCGCGGCCTGTCTGCTTCTGGTCCAATTGTTCTTGGTCTTGCAATTGGTTGCATGTGCGCATTTGACATGGGCGGCCCAGTCAATAAGGCAGCTTACGTTACCGGTACTGCACTTCTGACCGAGGCTCTCAATGCTGGCATTGGTACCCCAACCTATGAGTTTGGTACCAACTTCATGGCTGCAGTTTCTGCTGCTTGTATTGTTCCTCCACTGATCACCACCTTTGCTGTTGTCGTTGGTAAGAAGTACTTCACCAAGTCCGACTTCAACGCTGGCCTGGTCAACTTCATTCTTGGCTGCACCCACATTACCGAGGGCGCAATTCCATTCATGACCAAGAACATTTGGCCTGTCATGCCTATCATGATGATCGGTTCTTCCATCGGCTCCATCCTGACCCTGCTCTTTGGTGTTCACGATCCAGCTCCTCACGGCGGCTTCCTGGTTCTTCCAGTTGTTGATGGCGGCCTCAAGTGGGTTCTCGCCATTCTCATTGGCGCTGTTGTTGGCGGCATTCTCTTTGTTGCTTTCAAGGCATACGAGTACCGCAAGAACGGCAACAAGCTGGTCGAGGACTAAGCTTTACGCTTAACACGCTCTAAGCAATGCCAAGAATTCGACTCATGACCAGGTATATGCTTAGACAATCGAAGTAAAATATGGACTCGGCGATTATGTCGGGTCCATATTTGTTTCAGAGGGAGCTTTGATGATTTACACACTTACCACTAACCCCGCTATCGACATGAACGTCAACTCGGGAGTTCCTTCATATACGCACGTCAACCGCACAACCGACGCCGTTTACACACCAAACGGCAAGGGTCTTAACGTCTCGTTCACGCTTGCTCACTACGGCGTTGAGTCCACTATCCTGGGCTTTTTTGGTGGCTTCTCTGGCAACTACATTGTTGAAGAGGCATCCAAGGTTTGCCCGGTCAAGCCCGTGTGGATTGATGGCATCACCCGCGTAAACATCTTTGTTACTACTCCAGAAGGCGAGCTCAAGTTCCCTAATGCGGGCGCTTCCGTTATTCGCTCCAAGCAAGACGAGATGCTTGAGCTGCTGCGCAATGCTCCCGACCTGGACGTGCTGGTGGTTTCTGGTTCGCTTTCCCCTGAGATGGATCCAACTTTCTACGACGAGCTCTTTGACCTTTGTCATGAGCGCGGCGCTGAACTTGTCCTGGACATCTCTCATAAACACCTCGCAGAACTTGTCGAGAAAAAACCACTGCTCATTAAGCCAAACGACGAAGAAGTGGCAGAGATTTTTGGTGTCGACGTCCATAATGAGGCCGACGTTCTTCTCGCTCTCCACAAGATTCACGAGCGCGGCGCAAAGAACATCCTGCTCACGCTGGGCGGCGAGGGCGCGTACTTCTTCAACGGCGAGCACGTCTGGCACGCAAATGCCGCGCAGGTAGAGGTGCTTTCGACGGCATGCGCGGGCGATTCTACGCTGGCAAGTTTCATGTCAATCTGGCTCGATGACCCGTCGGCTGTCGAGAAGGCTCTGACGCGTGCGATGGCTACCGGCGGAAACGTTGCGATGAGCGCTGGTTTGGGCGACTTTGCCCTGGTCGAGAAGATCGCGGAGTCCATCCACGTTGAGCTGGTGGAGTAGGAGCGGGAGCGTCGCGCGGAGGCGCACAGAGGTGCGCGGAGGTGCTCGGGGTGAGCGGTGGTGCGCAGACGTGCATGGAGACTCGCGGGAGTGGCGAGCCGACGGGTTTCTCGGCGTATGGCGTGCACAAGTCTCTATATCTGCAAAATAAGTCTTTTCTCGCTTCTTGATTTCGTGTAACGTATAAGGGCTAATGTGATAATTAGGTTTTCGAACCTCTAAAGAAGGAGAGTGCAATGTCCGGACACTCTAAGTGGGCCACAACCAAGCACAAGAAAGCAGCTATCGACGCTAAGCGTTCCTCGCTGTTCTCTAAGCTTTCCCGCAACATTACCGTTGCAGCAAAGATGGGTGGCGACCCAAATCCGGACAACAACGCTAGCTTGTCTGCCGCTGTTGCCCGTGCACGCATGGTTTCCATGCCTAACGCAAAGATTCAGGCCGCTATCGATAAGGCATTTGGCGCTGGCGCTGATGCTGCCGTTTACGAGGAGATCGTTTATGAGGGATACGGTCCTGCAGGCGTCGCAGTTTACGTTGACTGCCTGACCGACAACAAGAACCGTACCGCAGCAGATGTTCGTTCCGCATTTACTCACTCCGGCGGCAACCTTGGTACCGCTGGTTCCGTTGCGTTCCAGTTTGAGCGCAAGGGTTCCATTGCAGTTGACAAGGTCATTGTCTCCGAGGAGAAGAAGGTTGCTGACCGCGAGAACGCTGTCGACGAGGACGAGTTCATGATGGCAGT
>CAUPCM010000073.1:0-4101 GCA_963509815.1 uncultured Atopobium sp.
GCATTTGCGGACTCAACAATGTCCTGAGGTGTCAGGTTGTTAATGACCAGCGTGGTTGGGTCAGCGCCCGCACGCTCAAAAGCACGCGCAACGTCGTACTCGCAGTTGTTACCTGGGAATACGGGGATGATGACGCGTGGGCGAGCAGGTGAGATAAGGGCTGGACCAGCATAGGAGTGTCGTGTGGATGCACCGTCGAAGCTGATTTTCTCTACAGCCTCGTCAGAGCCTCCGCGATAGGGGAAGACCTCCTCAAGTGGGCGCTCCCATGCTTCCTGGAGCTCGGAGAGGTCGATCTTCTCGCCACACGCGCTAAAGGTGTACTCGGACGTGGTGACGCCCAGAGGAGCCACGCACACGCCGTCGACGTCGTCAACGGATACACCGTCTGCCAGCTCAACGATGAAGGCACCGTAGGTTGGCGAGAAGAGCGCGTCGGCAGAAATCTCTGGGACCAGCTCAACGCCCAGCTTGTTGCCCAGGCAGCTCTTGAAGAGAGCTTCGGCCACGCCGCCGTAACCTGGCGTGGTAATGGCAAGCGCACTCTTGGACTGGACCAGGGTGCTGACCAGCTTGTATGCGGTGAGCAGGGACTCATTATCGGGGAGAAGGCCGGACTCGCCGTAGGATGGGACAATAGAGATAAGCCTGTGACCCGCACCCTTGAACTCGTTGGAGACAATCTTGTCCACCTTGGTAAGGCCGGTAGCAAACGAAACCAGCGTTGGCGGAACGTCCAGGTCCTCAAAGGTACCGGACATGGAGTCCTTGCCTCCGACAGCTGCAAGACCAAGGTTGACCTGTGCCATCAGTGCGCCAAGAAGGGCCGCGGCTGGCTTGCCCCAACGGTTTGGATTCTGACCAAGCTTCTCGAAGTACTCCTGGAAGGTGAGGTAGAGGTCCTGGTACTTAAAGCCGGTAGCAACCAGCTTGGAAACGGACTCAACAACAGAGAGGTAGGCGCCGCGGAACTGGTCGGCTTCCATGAGGTAGGGGTTAAAGCCCCAAGCCATGCCCGAGACCGTATTGGTCTGGCCCATAACAGGAAGCTTAGCCACCATAGAAAGGGCAGGGGTCAGCTGGCGAGCGCCACCGAATGGCATAAGAACGGTACCCGCGCCAATGGTAGAGTCAAAGCGCTCGGAGAGACCCTTGTTGGATGCAACGTTTAGATCGCGTACCAGCGAGTGGAGTTTCTCGCCAAGAGTTGTGCCTGCCCAGGTACGCTGGTAGGCAAGAGGCTTAGCCAGGCGCACGGTGATTGATTTAGGTGCGCCGTTTGAGGCGAGAAATGCACGGCTGATGTTTACAATCTTCTGACCGCGCCAGCGCATAACCAGACGAGGATCCTCGGTGACAGTAGCCACGATGGTTGCCTCGAGGTTTTCCTCGCGGGCGTATGCGCAGAACTGATCGACGTCTTTTGCCTCAAGCGCAACGGCCATACGCTCCTGAGACTCGGAGATTGCCAGCTCAGTGCCATCAAGGCCGTCATACTTCTTAGGAACAGCATCCAGGTTGACGTCAAGGCCGTCGGCAAGCTCGCCAATAGCAACAGAGACGCCACCTGCACCAAAGTCGTTGCAGCGCTTGATGAGCTTGCAGGCGTCTTCACGGCGGAAGAGGCGCTGAAGCTTGCGCTCAACAGGGGCGTTACCCTTCTGGACCTCGGCGCCGTCGCGCTCAATGGAACCTGCATCGTGTGCCTTGGAAGAACCGGTTGCGCCGCCAATGCCATCGCGACCAGTGCGGCCGCCGAGAAGAACGATGATGTCACCATCTTCTGGGCGCTCGCGGCGAACGTGGCTCTGAGGCGTTGCGCCTACAACAGCACCAATCTCCATGCGTTTTGCTACGTAGCCTGGGTGGTAGAGCTCAGAAACCTGACCGGTAGCCAGGCCAATTTGGTTGCCGTAGCTGGAATAACCTGCAGCTGCCGTGCGCACGATGGTGCGCTGTGGAAGCTTTCCAGGAAGGGTTTGGGAAACAGGAACGGTTGGGTCTGCAGCGCCCGTGACGCGCATTGCCTGGTAGACATAGCTGCGGCCAGAAAGAGGGTCGCGGATAGCGCCACCGATGCAGGTGGCTGCGCCGCCAAAAGGCTCAATCTCGGTTGGGTGGTTGTGAGTCTCATTCTTGAAGAGGAAGAGCCAGTCTTCGTCTTTGCCGTCAACGTCTACCTTGACCTTTACGGTACAGGCGTTGATTTCTTCTGACTCATCAAGATTGGTGAGGATGCCCTTCTCGCGAAGGTACTTTGCACCAATAGTAGCCATGTCCCAAAGAGAGACGGCACGATCTTCTCGCCCAAGCTCTTTACGCATGGAGAGGTACTTCTCAAACGCAGCCTTTACCAGGTCATCATCAATCTGTACGCCGGTAATTCCTGTGTTAAAGGTAGTGTGGCGGCAGTGGTCTGACCAGTAGGTATCAATGACGCGAATCTCGGTGATGGTTGGATCGCGTTGTTCATCGGTGAAGTACTGCTGGCAGAAGGTGAGGTCAGCCAGGTCCATAGCAAGGCCGTGAGAAGCAATGAACTCCTTGAGGCCGTCCTGGTCAAGGGCGTTAAAGCCCTCAAGAACCTCTACGTCAGCAGGCTCTGGAATGGAAATCTTGAGGGTCTCGGGCAGCTCAAGGGAAGCCTCGCGAGCCTCAACAGGGTTGATCAGGTAATTCTTGATGGCAGCAACGTCTGCCTCAGTGAGGTTTCCGGTCAGCACGTAGAGGCGAGCAGAGCGCACAAGTGGACGCTCTCCCTGGCTGATGAGCTGCACACACTCAGCTGCGGAGTCTGCGCGCTGGTCAAACTGGCCAGGCAAAAACTCAACAGCAAACGTATGAACAGCCGCACCTTCAGAAGAAAACTCTGGCATGGTACGGCTGGCAAGATCGGACTGTGGCTCGGAGAAAACGGTGGGGATGCAGGACTCAAAGAGTTCCTCTGAAATTCCCTCAACATCATAGCGGTTGAGCAGGTCAATGCGTTGTAATTCGGTAATACCAAGAAGGTCTTTCACTTCTTTGAGCAGGGCTTTTGCCTCGCCCTCGAAACCAGATTTTCTTTGGACGTAGACGCGCAGGACCATGGGGCCACCTTTCAATGCAAGCCTTGAACGCTTTTACTGGCTTTATTGTACGTTACTTAGGTGGACAAATTGGCGCTTGTCGAGAAAAGAAAAACGGGTTGTAACAGAGCGTTAAAAATACAAATTTTTTAGTTAAAAGTTTTTACGCCAGCATAATTTGCGCCGGCAAGTTTACGTCGGGACGTTTTACGCCAGCAAGTTTTACACCAGCAAGTTTTACGCCAGCACAAAAATAAGGGCGATAAAACAAACGGTTACTCCCAAGGCAATTGCCTCGCGAGCGCCAAAGGTTGGCTGATGCCAACGAGTGCGAGAAGCCCCTGCTACATAGTGGCGAGCGTCAAGTGCCTTAGAAAGGTTGTTGGCATGCCTGAGCGAGCTGGCCAGAAGCGCTACCACAATGGAGAAGGTGGCGCGGAGTCTTTTGGGCAGCGAGCCTGAAGCAACGTCTCCTGCACGAGCAGTTTGAGCTTCTGAAATAGATACAGCGTCGCCTGCAAGCGTTGGAATAAAGCGCAGCATAAGCGAGAAAATCATGGCAATTTCTTTGCCGGGAAGACCAATCTTAGAAAGTGGCGAGCATGCTGCTTCAAAGGCATTGCCCAGGTCAGTTTGAGTTGTAGTAAGCAGGAGCAGCGCACCCATTAAAATTGCAGCTAAAATGCGTACGGGGTAGAGGAAAGCACTCCATGCTCCCACATCGGTGATGGTAAAGATTGACCAGGAGACAAGCACAGTTCCTTCTCGCGTAAGCAACAGGTTGAAGAGCGAGAGGAAGATGAGCAGCCAGGCAAGTGGGATGATTGACACAAGCACTTGTTTGACGGGAATTTTTGCCAGAGCTAGTAGGCAAAGTGCACCTACTACCAGCAGCGCAAGCTGTGGTGCCGTGCGGATAAAAAACGTTGTGAGCATCAAAAGAAGCGCCGCCAGACACTTAACGTTGGGATTAAGCCTGTGGATGGGCGAATCTGTGTGGTAGTACTGACCGACAGAAATCTTAAGCGCCATA
>CAUPCM010000074.1:0-3961 GCA_963509815.1 uncultured Atopobium sp.
GCCAGTTGCCTGGCAAAGCGCCTCGGTTGCGCGCGCAGAAATGCGGGCAATTGTGCCTTTCCAGCCAGAATGCGCCACCGCAAATCCGCCGGGAGCTACAAGAATTACCGGCACGCAATCGGCAAACGCCAACATCACAGGCGTATTTTGAACCGTACATACTATGGCGTCTGCACCAGCTTCTGCCTCAGCTTGAGCCAGTTCAAAAGCCTCTGATGTATTGGAAGTCAGGCAAACTACCTTGCTTCCATGTACCTGATGAGGAATAAGGAGCTGCGAGAAAAGCTCGCCAGCTCCAAGAACCTCTAAGACCAGCTGGCGGTTCTTTTGCACCTGTTGCAGATTGTCTCCACACCTACTGCCCAGATTGAGGGATGCAAACTCCCCTTCTGAAAAACCGCCAGTACGCTCAGTAAATGCGAGCGTGACCCCGCATGGAACCTCTGGATCCATGAGCAGGGTCACGCCGTGTAAGCACTGTCTATTCAGCGCGCACATATTTAGATGCGGCTACGCTTAAGGAAGTCTGGAATATCAAACTCTTTCTCATTAGAAGAGTTATTGGTGCGAGCAGGCTGTGGCTGAGCAGGCACAGGACGAGTTGGCTGTGGCTGAGCAGGACGGCTTGGACGGCTGACGCTCTGAGTGTTCAGAGTTGGAAGCTGCTGCTGAACGTTAGAGTCATTGAAGCCAGTTGCAATAACGGTTACGCGAACTTGATCGCCCAGGGACTCATCAACAACAGTACCAAAGATGATGTTAGCGTCAGGGTCAACGTTCTTAGCAACCAGGTCAGCTGCCTCGTTAATCTCCTGAATACCAAGATCTTTATTGCCAGCAATAGAGAGAAGAACGCGAGTTGCGCCCTCAATAGAGCTCTCAAGCAGGCGGCTAGAGATTGCCTCAGTTGCAGCATCAGCAGCGCGGTTATCACCAGCAGCAATACCAATGCCCATCATTGCGCTACCTGCGCCCTTCATGATGGTGCAGACGTCTGCAAAGTCGAGGTTGATCAGACCAGGAACAGTGATGAGGTCGGTAATACCCTGGGTGCCCTGGCATAGAACGTCGTCAGCCATGCGGAATGCCTCAAGCATGGTGGTCTTCTTCTCAGAAAGATCAAGCAGACGATCGTTTGGAATAACGATGAGCGTATCAACGTTCTCGGAAAGAGTCTTGATACCGTCAGCTGCGGAACCATAACGACGACGACCCTCGAAGGAGAATGGCTTGGTAACAACGCCAACGGTCAGTGCGCCAACGTCATTCTTTGCAATATCAGCAACAACTGGAGCAGCGCCGGTACCAGTACCGCCACCCTCGCCAGCAGTGATGAAGACCATATCAGCGCCAGCAAGTGCTGCCTTGATCTCATCGCGGCTATCCTCTGCTGCCTCTTTACCAACCTCAGGGTTAGCGCCAGCGCCAAGGCCCTTGGTGATGTCAGTACCGATGTGAACCTTAATGTCAGCATCGGAGATTGCAAGTGCCTGTGCATCGGTGTTTACAGCAACGAACTCAACGCCACGGATGCCTTCTTCAATCATGCGGTTGACAGCGTTAGTTCCGCCGCCACCAACGCCAACAACCTTGATAACAGCAAGATAGTTGTTAAGGGTATCGGTGTCCTTAATCATGTCTTCCTCCTTGAGGCACGCTTGTGCCCGTTTGTCCCGGAGCGCGACTGCGCTTAGGCTACGTTTATGCGCTCGCAGAACCGCTGTATAAAACCCTAAACCTCAAGTTAAGGCTTACGCTTCATGCAAAGCGGGGTATATTTGCACAACTCACCCATGCAAGTCAAATAATATGTAGAAATTGTGAAGAAACCTGGTAAACGGTAGGAAAAAATAGCCTAACGGCGCGTGGTAGTACCGCGCTTCCCTACGAAACACCAGAGCCAGACTGAACGTTTCCGGTAGAAACGCGCCTATACGTTGGGCTTGCAGGTGTTCTTACGTTCAAGTAGGTAAGCTCTCCTGGGAACTGCTTGAGCATTGCCAAGATCACTTTTTCTTTGTCTGCAATCTGTGTTGGAGAACCAAGGGCAACCTGCACGCCATTGGTGAGGGTGACAGAAATTGCATCAACGCTACTTGCCGAGTAACTCACAATCTGTGAGGTAAGCTCTGACGAGAAGGTAGACTGATACTGCATAACCGCTTGAATTTCTGCGTCTGTTGCCGTGGTACCTGCTACCGGAGAAACCGTCGCAGGAACATCGGTAATAAGCAGCTCGCCTTCTGAGGTTGCCTTCTCAAGCGCAACGGTAGCGGTAGTTTTTCCTTCTGGCACGTTCAGCTGATCTGCCTCAAGCCAGACGTTATTCTCGCCCAAATACCATGCAACAGGACCAGAAGAAAGCGCCACTATGGCCGTAACCTTGCGCTCTGTGATGGTAATGCGCAGCGTGTTAGGGAACTGTCTCTCGTATGTTGCGGACGCCACCCAAGGATCTTTCTGGAGTTCTTCAGTGATAAGGGACTCGTCCATATTGAGCAGCGTTGTCCCCTCTTCTACTGCAATGAGCTTTTGGATTTGCTCGTTAGTGACGTGCTCCGTTGGCTCAACTTGAATGTTGGTAATAGCAAAGACCGAGGAAGAGCGTAGGACGAGAAAAGCGATGCCAGCAAGAAGGGCCAGGCTAAGCAAAACAATAAAGGCCGTTCTTACTGCCTTAAACGATACTTTTCTGCTATGTTTAATGCGCTCAGCACGAGCCTGAGCTGCAGTTTTTGTAGCGTTATTTGGCTTTTTAGTAGAAATCTTTTTAGCAAAAGGCTTGGCATCAGAACCTGCAGCCTCAACCTTTGGCTTAGGCTTAAAAGCCTTGCTCATAAAAGAAGGCTTGGTTGCCCCTGTTGCCTGAGTAGTTCCAGACGATAAAGGCTCCCTCTTTGTGCCCTTGCGGCGTGTTGGTTGCTTTGAAGTATCTTCTGCCATATCTTCCCTATGCCCCAAAACCCAGAAGTTTAACCTCTGGCTGAAGATCAATGTCAAACTTTTCTTGCACCGCATCATGTGCCCTGCGCATGAGCGCAATGACATCTGAAGCGGTAGCGTTGCCGGTATTCACAATAAAGTTTGCGTGAATATCGGAAATCTGTGCACCGCCCTCTGTGGCACCCTTAAGACCGCACTCTTCAATAAGTGCCCCGGCATACCTGCTACCTGGATTCTTAAAGACAGAACCGCAGCACAACTGTCCTGTTGGTTGCGTATTTCTTCTGCGCTGTAAGAGTGTATCCATGCCAAGAGCAACTTTAGGACGATTAGATGCTGTCAGCGCAAACGTTGCCTCAAGAATAATCTCGTCTGGAGCAAAGGTGGTATAGCGATAGCCCCATTCAATCTCAGATGCGTCGTAGCGTACAAGACCCTTGCCAGGCTTAAGTACCACGCAATCACGGACAGCTTTGCCTATCCAATCATGTCTGGTACCTGCATTCATTGAAAGAGCGCCACCAATGGTTCCAGGGATACCAACACACATCTCAAGGCCAGAAAGACCCGCTTTCATGGCCTCATTGCAAACTCGCGCCGTAAGCGCACCTGCACCTGCAGTAATGAGGTTATTCTCGCCAACTGAAATGGTAGAGAGCTCATCGTCAAGCACAATAACGCAACCGTTGTAGCCTTCATCGGAGACAAGGATGTTTGAACCCTTGCCCAGAAGCACCCAATCAACTCGATTAGCTGCAAGTACCTCAAGCACACGCACCAGTGCCACGTGGCTGTGAACAGCAGCAAAGAGCGACGCCTTACCGCCAATCCTGAAGGAGGTATGGTGGCTCAGCGGCTCATCTTGCTTAATTGTTGCATCAAGAGCCCCAGAAAGGCTTACATAGGCGTTAAACAAGCTCACAGCAAAGGCCCTAGTTGCTCTGAAGACGCTCTTTGAGTGCGCGGATAAACATTGGACCAATCTGAGTGACGTCTCCTGCGCCCTGAGTAATCAGCA
>CAUPCM010000075.1:0-3831 GCA_963509815.1 uncultured Atopobium sp.
CTTGAAGACACAACAAGAATTTATGTTGTCGGCAAGTATACGCAGCTTCCTGATGCCTACCTTTCTGTTATTGAGGCACTTCACCACTCTGGTATTTTCTATGGCAGACACGTTGATATCCGCCTGGTAAATGGTGAAGAGCTGACAGAAGAAGACGTAGAGCAGGAGCTTGCTGGTGCAGATGGCATTTTGGTTCCTGGTGGCTTTGGTCTTCGCGGCGTAGAGGGCAAGATGGTTGCTATTCGCCGTGCTCGTGAACTCAAGATTCCTTATCTTGGTGTCTGCCTTGGTATGCAGATGGCTGTTACTGAGTTTGCTCGTGACGTCTGCGGCATGGAGGGTGCAAATTCAGCAGAGTTTGGCCCAGATACTCCATACCCTGTCATTGATCTTATGCCTGACCAGGAGGATATTACTGACAAGGGCGGTACCATGCGCCTTGGCTCGTATCCTTGTAAGGTTGTTGAGGGAACTCTTGCCCATGAGGCATATGGCAACAACTTGGTTTACGAGCGTCATCGTCACCGCTATGAGGTAAGCAACGTATTCCGTAATCAGCTTGTTGAGGCCGGTTTGGTAGTTTCTGGCGTTTCTCCAGATGATCGCCTTGTAGAGATGATTGAGCTTCCTGAGTCTGTTCACCCTTGGTTTGTTGCTAGCCAAGCACACCCAGAGTTTAAGAGCCGTCCAACTCATCCTGCACCTTTGTTCCGTGAGTTTGCACGCGCAGCAATTGCCCATCATGAAGGTGTTGATCGTCATGATGTTAATCAGACTCTCTAATTAGAGCTTTTAGTAGGGAAGATTACTTATGGACCTCGCTCAGGCGCGTACAGAATTTTTAGCGTACGTTGCTGTTGAGCGGGGTCTTTCTGTAAATACGCTTGATGCCTATACCAGAGATTTAGAGGGTTATTTGCTTTGGCTGAATGGCAAAAAGATTACTTTGCCCAACCAGGTGACTCGCTCTGATGCTGAAGAGTACATAGGCTCTCTGAGAAATTTAGGTATGGCTCCAGCTTCAGTTGAGCGCCATACTGCAGCTATTAGAAACTTCCACAAGTTTATGGCTGTCGAGCAAATTTGTGAGTCATCGCCAGCTGAAGATTTACCTACTGCAGCAAGAATTCAAAGGCTTCCTGATGTTATCTCTCAAGAGAAGGCAGAAGAACTTCTTGATCAGCCGTTTCCTAATTCACCTTTAGGTATTCGTGATAGAGCAATACTTGAGTTGCTGTATGGCTGCGGACTTCGTGTATCTGAGCTCTGTGATCTTGAGGTGCGAGGCGTTCTTCTAGAAGATGAGCTCTTACGCGTTTTTGGCAAGGGCTCCAAAGAGCGTGTAGTTCCTGTATTAGGTTCTGCGCATCGTGCGCTTAAAACATACCTTTATGAGGCTCGTCCACTTCTGCTTAAGCACGGACAGGTATCTGAGGTGTTTGTAAACGCTCGGGGTGGACGCATTTCTCGCCAGTCGGTTCATAAGCTGGTGGCAAATTACGGCAGGGTAGTGGGGATTGAGGGCTTGCACCCTCACACATTGCGCCACAGTTTTGCCACACATCTTCTAGAAGGCGGCGCTGATCTTCGTTCGGTGCAAGAGCTTTTGGGACACGTTGATATTTCAACTACGCAGCTCTATACGCACGTAGATAGGTCTCACATTAGAGATGTATATCTTGAGGCTCACCCAAGAGCTCACGTTCATGCGGACAAATAAACGCGCTTGATGCAAGCGTGACTTGCGTTTGATGCAACCGCGAGACAAGCGTGGGGGCGGTTGTGGGATAGGCGTGGGGCAAAGTGGTGACTGCGTAAAAGTCAGGCGATGACTTTGTCAGGGCAACGTGTGATTTTCGCCACGAGTTCACCACAATTTCCTCAAAAATTTTCACTTCATAAAAAATTTAATAAATCGAGCTAAGACTAAGAAAATCCGTTCTTTTGTAGTTCGGATTTTTTTAAACACTACATATTGTGGTCTTGCTCTATCAATTCTCATCTTTGTTAAACCCCAGCTAGACCATAAGAAAAATACTTGGTGTTGGAAGGTGTTTTCTAGTGTGTGTAAGTGTCGGAATGAGTTATATTTATTCCACGTTCAATCGACGGACTATGCCCAAGCGTTGCCGCGCACACACAACACAAACACAGCCCGCGCGGCAAGGGGTGCCAATGTGAAAGGGGGGAGACATGCTTACTGGCCAGTATCAGCGTTCGCTGGACTCCAAGATTCGCGTGACTCTTCCTGCACCTCAGCGCAAGCAGCTTGGCGATGTTGTCATCTTGCTCCGCCGACAGGACGCGCTTTACGGCTACTCACCTGAGGCGTATGAGGCTTGGATTGCAAGTCTGAACCTCAATCCAAGGAATCGCGATGACGTCACAGCACTTCGCATGCTGAACGCAGCAGCAACAACCGTCGATATTGACTCGGCCGGCCGCGTTGCTCTGGGAAAGATTGACGAGTCCGATCCACAGGCTAGGGAGAAGCTCCAGCTTGACCGCGACGTCACTATTGTCGGTAACGGCGACCACTTTGAGATTTGGAACACCAACAAGTGGAACAGCCTCTTCTCGGCAGATGACCGCGTTGCAACGCTCGAGGACCTCATCTTTGGCGCCTAGTGAGGCGAGAAGATCGTGAAGGTAGAAGACGGTAACTTGAAAGTCGAATATCGGCACCAACCAGTAATGCTTGCAGAAGTGCTGCGCGAGCTGGACCCCAAGCCAGGTGAAGTTGTTTGCGACTGCACCTTGGGAGGAGCGGGTCACACCGTAGAGATGGCAAAGCTGATTGCTCCAGATGGTCTTTCCATTGGAATCGACCAGGACGCAATGGCTCATCAAGCAGCAGCTGCTCGCCTGAAGCAAGAAGTACCAAACGCGGAGTTTTTGCCGCTTAAGGGAAACTTTGGCGACCTCGATGAACTTCTCGTCTCTGCAGAAGTCCCCGGAGTTGACTGTTTCCTCTTTGACATTGGTGTTTCTTCTCCTCAGCTTGATATCCCAGAGCGAGGCTTTTCGTACCACGAAGATGCCCCGTTGGATATGCGAATGGACCCGGGCAAACAAACTCCAACTGCACAAGAGGTCATCAACACCTATAACGAAGCCGACCTCGCCCGAATCCTTCGAATTTACGGAGACGAGAAATTTGCCTCCCGCATTGCACGACGTATTGTGCAAACGCGAGAAAAGCGTTCCATCCAAACGACGCTTGAACTTGTTGAGGTGATCAAGGCGGCAATTCCCGCAGCAGCACGTCGTCACGGCGGACATCCCGCCAGAAAGACGTTCCAGGCACTTCGTATTGAAGTGAATCACGAGCTTGAGGTTTTGGAACGCGGACTACGCTCTGCAATTGCCTGGGCTAATCCAGGAGGCAGGATTTGCGTCATCTCGTACCACTCGCTTGAAGATCGCATTGTCAAGCACGTGTTCTCTGAGCTCAGTCAAGGTTGTATCTGCCCGCCAGACCTTCCGGTTTGTATGTGTGGTCAAGTGCCGATAGTTGACGTGATTACGCGCAAACCTCTTGTGGCCACCCCAGAAGAGATAGAGCGCAACCCAAGGGCGAGAAGTGCCCTGATGAGGGTAGCGGTTAAACGCGACCCAGAGAAATGAAGTACCCCATAGCACTTGTTGCTTGTTGTGAAGAAGTTTTTGAAGGGATTGAATCCAGATGGCACGTTACAGATCAGAGGCTGTAGCACGCACAACTCAGTTTGAGCATGAGTACGCTCCTGAACAGAGCACTCGCTCATCTTTTGAGGTTGTCCCTGGTGGCGGCCTTGATGCTGATGCTCGCCGTGGCGTAAGCAGCCAGTT
>CAUPCM010000076.1:0-3586 GCA_963509815.1 uncultured Atopobium sp.
GTACTTCTTGAGCGCTTAGGACAAGATCCTATGGACGGTCTGCCCATTATCGAGCGTGCTGACGGAACCGTTGGTGACGTTGGCACCGCTTGGTGGACTAAGGCTGTGGGCGAAGAGTCCATTACGCGCGATTTTGGTATTGCTGAGATTGGTGCCGAGGCTATTCCTGAAGACTTTACCAACCATGCTGCTGATATTTCTAGCCGTATCTCTTACGTTGACCAGGGAGTCTTCCCTGAGAAGCGTACGATTGACGAGCTTGAGCATGCTGATGATTGGACGCTTGCGCTGGCTGCAATGGACGAGCATTTAGCTCGCCATGATCAGCAGCAGATGCGCAAGTACCATCCAGTGCAGTTGCCACTTATTGGTCAGGCTGCTGATGAGGCTGAAGTTGCAAGTCCAGTGGAGTTGTCGGGTGCAAAACCCGCTGCGTCTCACAAGGTTGCCGCAGCTCAGATGCGTCCTTCTCGCGAGCCAAACTACGCTGGTGTGGTTGCACAATCAACCGCAATGCCGCTGATCAAGGCTACAAACGATACGTCATCGCATGTTCAGGACATCTTTGACGCGGTTGAGCGTGAGATGGCAGCTGAGCTTCAGGCGGCTGACGAGAGACCAACGCGCGAGCTGCTTCGCCTCATTGAGGGCGGCACCAGCAAGATGAAGAAGATTTCTTCGCTTGATCTTGGTGAGAAGACCAGTGCAGACAAGGCCTCTTACAAGCCTCGTCACTTTGCTGGTGAGCTTCCACTGGTACGTGAGGCGTAAGTAGCACACGTAGGCCAGCTGCGGGTAGTCAGAAGACAACCACGCAATCGTTGCGAAAGGCTGGAGCTCGTAGAAACATCCGGTTTCTCTAAAATTATTTCAAGTTAGATAACATTTTTTGGCTGTGGTTCTTTTTTAAGGGCTGCAGCCATATTGTGTTGTGTCACATATTCAACGCTATGGAGAAAAGGAGATGAATATGGCACATAAGCTAACGCGACGACGCTTTTTGGAGGTGGCCGGGACCATTGCGGGGTCGTTTGCTCTAGCAGGCTGTTCGCCAAAGAACCAAGACCCTAACTCCATTTACGTTGGCGTGATGGGACCGTATACCGGCGACGTTGCCCAGTATGGCCTTGCGGTGCGTAGCGGCATTTTGCTGTACCTCAAGGAATTCAACAAGAACGGTGGAGCTGGTGGTCGCCAGATTGTTCCTATAGCTGAGGACGAGAAGGGCGATTCAACCGAGGCCATTCTTGTTTATAACAAGCTGCTTGACGAGAACGTCTGCGCAATTCTGGGTGACGTTACCTCAACGCCAACCATTGCACTGGCGCAGAAATCGGTTCTGGACAACATTCCTTGCGTAACGGCATCTGCAACAGCAGAAGACGTTGTTGCTCACGGCAATAACATGTTCCGCGCTACCGTCACCGACCCATTCCAGGGCGTCGTTCTTGCAGAGTTTGCTAAAAAGCAAGGCTATCAGCGTGTAGGAACCATCTTTAACTCTGGTGGCGATTACGAGATTGGCGTAAACAACGCATTTGTCCAGAGGGCTCGTGAGTTGGGCATTGAGGTTGTATCCCAGCAGGGCTATCCAACGGGAGCTGTTGACTTTAACGCCCAGCTCACCAGCATTATTGGACTGGATCCTGATGCCATTTTGGCCCCAAACTATTACCAGGATAACGGCAAGATTGTGACGCAGGCTCGTCAGCTTGGCTGCAAAAAGCCTTTTATGGGCGCAGATGGTTGGGCAGGCATCATTGGCGGCGAGCAGGACTATGCTTCTGCGGCTGACCTTGAAGGATGCTTCTATTGCTCTGCCTTTGTTGCTTCAAATCCAGATGAAAAAGTTCAGCATTTTGTTAAGGCTTATACCGAGGAATACGGTGAGGCTCCAACTAACTTCTGTTCTTTGGGCTATGACGCAGCAATGATTCTTTGCTCCGCTCTTAAGACTGTCGAGAAACGCGGTTATACCTACAACTCTAATGAGTATAGGCAAGCCATTATTGACGCTATTGCATCTGGTGTGGTCGAAGGTGTTACTGGAACCCTTTCATATCAGGGAACAGGTGACCCCGTGAAGTCCACCTTGATTATTACCTTTAAAGATGGCAAAGAGTCCATCTATGACACGATCAATCCTTCATAGAAAAGAGAACCTCAGATGTTTTTGACTCAGGTGCTCAATGGACTTCAATTGGGCAGTATTTACGCACTGGTGGCGCTTGGTTACACAATGGTGTACGGCATCATCTTGCTTCTTAACTTTGCACATGGTGACATCATCATGTTTGGCTCCTACGTTGCTTGGATTGCGCTTGTTCAGTTAGGACTCAATCCTGCAATCGCCGTTCTTCTCGCCATTTTTGGTTGTGTTGTGCTGGGCGTTCTTATTGATAAGGTTGCCTATGCACCACTCAGAGAAGCTCCAAGGCTTTCTATTCTGATTACCGCAATTGGTGTTTCTTACCTGCTTGAAAATGGTGTTCAGCTGCTCCTGGGCGCAGATGCAAAGGTTGTTCCAAGCATCATTGACCTGGGAACTGTTCAGGTATTTGGTTCGACGCTCTCCGGCACTGCACTTTTGACTGTTGCCGTTACTATTGTGGCAACCGTTGTTCTGACTCTTTTGGTTCAGAAGACTCGTCTTGGTAAGGCAATGCGTGCCGTTTCTGAGGATATGGGTGCTGCTCGTCTGATGGGCGTCAACGTCAATAGCACTATTAGCTTTACCTTTGCAGTTGGTTCCGCTCTGGCAGGCATTGCAGCTATTCTGTATTCCATGGCATACCAGCAGGTTTCTCCTACCATGGGCGTCATGCTGGGCACCAAGGCATTTGTTGCAGCAGTTCTTGGCGGCATTGGCTCCATTCCTGGCGCTGTTATTGGCGGCCTTATTGTTGGCTTCTCCGAGGTCTTTGTTGCTGCCTTTGGCCTGTCTGTCTGGCAGGATGCAGTAGTCTTCTTACTCTTGATTCTTGTTCTTGTTGTGAAACCAACTGGCCTACTTGGCCGACCAGTTACCGAGAAAGTGTAAGGAGGCTCACATGACTAAAATGTATCCACGCGATAATAACCACAACCCCGTAATTGTCACTGGTTTTGGTGGAAAAGATGGTCAGCGTCGTGAGCTCACTATGCCTGCTCGCTATGCCATCAATGCAATTCTTGTTGCACTCTTTGTCTTTGGCGGAAACTTCCTGGTAGGAGAGGGTCTTATTTCTCGCTATCAGACCGTTGTTTTTGAGCAAATTGGCGTGTATGTTCTGATGACCGTTTCTCTGAACATTGTTACTGGTTATCTGGGACAGCTTCCTTTGGGCCACGCTGGCTTTATGTCCATTGGTGGTTATGCCTGCGCAATCTTTATCATTCGCATGATGCCACTCTTTGGTCTGGATGCTCAGTCCATGGCCTCAGGCTCTACACCTGCAGTTATTCTTTTTGTTGTGGGTCTTTTGTTTGGCGGCATTTGCGCTGCTCTGATGGGTGTGGTTATTGGTATTCCAGCACTTCGTCTTCGCGGTGATTACCTGGCCATCATTACCTTGGGCTTTGCAGAGATTATCCGCGTTGTCCTGGT
>CAUPCM010000077.1:0-3538 GCA_963509815.1 uncultured Atopobium sp.
GCATGAGTACCTTATTGGAGGTTGTTATGGAGCTCAAAGCTGATAAAAAGGTAATTGTCGAGCGTAATAACAAGGTTGTGTACGATAACGGTGACACAGTCGTTAAAGTGTTCAGCGGCAGCAAACCTTCTGCCGATATCTTGAATGAGGCTTTAAACCTCACTCGTGCTGAGCAGGCCGGCATCAACGTTCCATCTCTTGTAGAGATTAGTAAGGTTGGTAATTGCTGGGCCATTTCAACCAGAAAAGTTGAAGGTAAAACAATAAGGCAGCTTATTGAAGAGCATCCAGAAAAAGAGGATGAGTATCTTAATAAGTTTGTCGATATTGAGCTGGCCATTCACGCTCATAAGGCACCACTTCTTACTCGCCAAAAAGACAAGTTCACCCGAATGATTAATAGCATTCCAGACATTCTTGATGAGGCTACAAGGTATGAGCTTCTGCTTAAGCTTGACGGCATGAAGCCTCACACTAAGGTCTGCCACGGTGACTTTGTTCCTTCCAACGTTATTCTCGCCGAGGATGGCGCTCCAGTAATTCTTGACTGGGCCCACGCAACACAGGGCAACGGCGCTGCAGACTGCGCTACAACTTATCTGCACCTGCTTCTCCATGGTGATGAGGAACTTGCCGAGAAATACATCAATCTTTATTGCTCCAAGCAGGGCTGCACGCGTCAGTATGTAAACGAATGGCTTGGCATTATTGCTGCGGCAGAGCTTGCACGTGGTCGTGTAAAAGAAACAGAGTTCCTGCTTAAGTGGGTAAATGTTTTTGATGCAATGTAGTTGGTTACAAGAACTTTAAACTAGCTGAGAAGAGCCTCGTCAGGGGCTCTTCTTTTATTACACTTCTTGCTGTTAGATAAAGAAGCACAAGGAGTTAGCTATGTACGATATTGATCCAAAGCAGACCACCGCAAAGTCAGAAAATAAGAAATCAAAGCTTGAGCGTATGAGTGCAGGTGAATGGTGCGGTGGTGAAGCTGATGCAGAACAAAGCGCAGCTTTTTGGCGTGCTAAGGATCTTGCCTGGGAGTTCAACCAGACTCGTCCAAGCGATAAAGAAAAGTGTCGTCAGATTTTGACCGAACTTCTCGGCGAATTGGGAGAGGGAAGCGCAGCAGTTTCTCCTTTTCATGTTGACTATGGCTTCAACATCAAGATTGGCCCGCACAGCTTTATCAACCACGGTGCATACCTGATGGATTGTGCGCCTATTACCTTTGGTGCCCATAGTTTTGTAGGACCCCAATTTAAGGCGTACACCGTTCAGCATCCTCTAGACGCTGAGGAGAGAAACGCTTGGTATGAGCGAGCCTTACCTATTACGGTAGGGGATAACTGCTGGTTTGGAGGAAATGTAACGGTGCTTCCCGGTGTAACTATTGGCAATAACTGCGTTATTGGCGCGAACAGCCTGGTCACTAAAGATATCCCAGATAATTCTCTTGCGGTTGGTTCTCCAGCAAAAGTCGTACGTCAAATTACCAAGGCAGATAAGCTGGGACTTAAGGAGCTTTTGGGTTAAGCCTTGTTGTTTGATGAAAGAGAATACCTGCTCATGTCGCAGCGTGTTTTGAATGCAAATTAAGAACAAGCTGTTAGAACTTGCCTTTTAAGGGATTATTTAACTATTTATTTGATGTTTGAGTTGTCCGCGCTATAATGACAACAAAGGGGAGCTGGGTAATGGCCCGGCTGAGAGGCAGCACCTTATGCTGCGACCCATAAACCTGATCTGGGTAATGCCAGCGTAGGGAACCAATGCCGTCCTTACGCACTATAAGAAGGAGGGCATATGAAAAAGCTTTCTCAGTTTGCGCTACAAGCCATATCCCTTACTTCTTTTCTTGTACTCTGGCAGCTTGTTATTGTTGTAGGAATTATCCCAAATTACCTTGTTCCAACTCCTGTTCAGGTTGTATTTGCGCTAGTTAAAGACTTTCAGCTTCTTATGACTCACACAGGGATTACGCTGTTAGAATCCCTTATTGGCCTGGCCATAGGAGTTCTTATTGGCTTTGCGCTTGCGGTTCTTATGGACTTCTTCAAAACGCTGGACAAGCTACTTTCTCCACTTGTAACAATCTCGCAGACCATTCCCATTGTGACCATCGCGCCGCTTTTGGTGCTTTGGCTGGGGTATGGCCTCTTGCCAAAGATTGTTCTTGTGGCTATTTCAACGTTTTTCCCTATTACCGTGGCGCTGAACTCGGCATTTAAATCGATTGACCCCGACATGGTTGATCTAATGACCACTATGGGAGCTAGTCGTGTGCAGATTTTCTGGCACGTCAAATTGGCCGCTGCTGCGCCGCAGTTTTTCTCGGGACTCAAGATGAGCGTGACCTACGCCGTAATTGGCGCAGTAATTGCAGAGTGGCTGGGTGGTGACGCTGGCCTTGGCGTGTACATGACGCGCGTCAGAAAAGCATTTGCGTACGACAGGATGTTTGCAGCAATCGTGGTGGTTTCTGCATTGTCGCTGGTGTTGATGAAGCTCGTAGAACTTGTCCAAAAGCGTGCGCTTCCTTGGGACACCTCTCAAGACAGTGGAGAATCCACGCACTAATCTCAATTGGTTCAAAGAAAGAAGTGATTAACCGCATGAACGTATCTGATTGCAAGGGTTTGACAAGAAAAGGCTTTCTAGTTGCAATGGGTTTCTCGACAGCTGGACTTTGCGCAGGTTGCTCGCTTGAGCAACCGTCTGCTCCGTCCAACAGTAACAAGGGTGCTGGGCAGAGTTCCGGCGGTACCACGGAGATTACGTTTGCCCTGGACTACACCCCAAATACCAACCACACCGGCATTTATGTGGCTCAGGAGAAAGGCTACTTTGACCAAGCTGGTCTCAAGGTAACTATTCAGCAGCCACCTGCCGATGGCGCCGACGCGCTGATTGGTGCGGGTGGCGCTCAGATGGGCGTTACCTACCAGGACTATATTGCTAACAGCCTCTCGTCTTCTAATCCGCTGCCATATACTGCGGTGGCTGCTATCATTCAGCACAATCTTTCGGGCATTATGAGCCGTGAAGAGGATCACATTGTTCGTCCGCGAGACCTGAATGACCGCACTTACGCTACGTGGAATCTCCCTGTTGAACAGGCTACTATCAGGTCTGTTATGGAGTCTGATGGAGGAGATCCTTCCACGCTTAAAATGGTACCTTATGAGGTAGATGATGAGGTATCTGGCTTAAAAGCAAAGATGTTTGATGCTGTTTGGGTGTATGAGCAGTGGGCTGTTCAAAATGCTCGTGTTCAGAACTTTGCGTACAACTATTTTGCCTTTGCAGCTATTGATCAAAACTTTGACTTTTACACACCAGTTATTGCGGTAAACGATGGCTTTGCAAAAGAGAATCCAGACGCTGTTAAGGCCTTCTTGAGCGCCGCAAGAAAGGGTTACGAGTTCTGCGTTTCTAACCCAGACGAGGCAGCAGAGATTCTGCTCAAAGCTGTTCCAGAACTTGACGCTGACCTGGTTAAAGCCTCTCAGAAGTTCTTGGCTGCTAAGTATATTGACGA
>CAUPCM010000078.1:0-3436 GCA_963509815.1 uncultured Atopobium sp.
CTCAACCACTTCCTTGAGGGCTTCCGTGGCACCATCTATCGCCAGTGCATGTTTGCCGAGTTTGAGCGTGACATCAGCCAGATGAACGCTGACGGCGTGGCTCTGAACGCCGAGGTTCTCTCCGAGCGCTACGGCAAGCTTTGCGCAGAGTACTTTGGACCTGGCATTGAGCTGGACGAAGAGATCAAGCTAGAGTGGTCGCGCATCCCTCACTTCTACTACAACTTCTACGTCTACCAGTACTGCATTGGTTTCTCGGCAGCTATTGCCCTGTCCCAGCGCATCCTTTCTGAGGGCGAGCCTGCGGTCAAGGACTACATTGGCTACCTGTCCGGCGGTTGCTCCAAGACTCCAATCGAGCTGCTCCGCGGCGCTGGCGTTGACATGGCCACTCCAGACCCCGTTAACGCTGCGCTCAAGTACTTTGGCGAGCTTGTCGATCAGCTTGAGCAGGAGCTCAACTAGGCGCGCGACGGCTACGTGCACGATCGGGTACGACCGCGCAGCCGAGCGCGATTTCCGCTGGCAGTCCATCTACCAGCACGTAGTTCATATGGCGAGAAACCCCGTCTAGTAGCGGGGTTTCTCGATATCAAAGGAGGATTTATGCAGGCACGATTTGTTCACCGCTGCACCCACGTTTTGGATAACGAGAAAACCATCGAGTTCTACAAGAAGGCTCTGGGATTCCGTGTTGACCGCGTTAAGGGACCAGAGGACGGCTCTTGGACCAACACGTTTTTGGTAAACGACTGGTCTCCTTTTGAGCTGGAACTCACCTGGAACCGCGGTTGGGTAGAGCCTTACGACAACGGCGGAAAAGACACTCACCTTGCGTTCCGCGTTGACGATTTTGATGCGTTCCACGCGCTTCACGAGGAGATGGGCTGCATTGTCAAAGAGAACCCAAAGATGGGCCTCTACTTTATCGCAGACCCTGATGGCTGTTGGATTGAGATCCTGCCAGAGAAGTAAACATGACAGATTACGGTTTGCTCGCAAAACAGATTGTCTCGCTTGCCGAGATTGATGCCCACTGGCTGCCGGTGTTGTCCAACGCCGCAGCTCTTCTGTGGGACGCGCTTGACGACATCAACTGGGCGGGGTTCTACCTGGTAGATCCTGTCACGGTGTCGGGAGCGGAGCTGGGCGCAGGTTCGGGCGTGGAGCCGGACGCGAGCTTGGAGCCGGATGCGGGTTCGGGCGTGGAGCCGGACGCGGCCCCAAGCGCTCACGAGCCGTGCACTCCCGAGCTGCGTCTGGGACCGTTCCAGGGAAAAGTCGCCTGCGTGCGCATTCTGTTTGGTCGGGGAGTGTGTGGTACGGCTGCGGCAACAAAGACAAGTCTGCTGGTAGAGGACGTGCACCAGTTCCCTGGGCACATCGCGTGCGACTCTGCATCCAACTCCGAGGTAGTTATTCCTATCTTCAAGGATGACCAGGTAGTTGGCGTGCTGGATATTGATAGCCCGAGCGTAGCACGATTTACCAAGGAAGACCTTGCAGGTCTTGAGCAAGTGGTAAAAGCGCTTGAGAGCTGCACGAATTTCTCGGCCTTTTGCTAAGAGCGACTTGGGCCGTTGGTAAGTATAACTTGGAATTCTGTTGAATACGTCAGGTCGCCGCTAAATACGACTAGAGAACTAACATTTGGGTACACAAATCATGTACGGGCGAGTTTGCTCGTGCATGATTTTTTATCCACGCAGCATTCACGGAGAGGTCTGCTCATGAAGAAAATTGTATTTATCATCGGTTCCGGTCGTAAGAACTCGTTCAACAAAACGCTGAGCCAGGTTGCCGCAAAGGCGCTGGAGGGCAAGGCGGAGATTGAGGTCGTTGACGTTTTGGACGTCCCTCTGCTCAATCAGGACGAAGAATTCCCAGCTCCTGAAGGTGTCCAGAAGGTCAGAGACGCCGTCATGGCCGCCGATGGCGTGTGGCTCTTTACCCCGGAGTACAACTACAGCATCCCCGGTACCGTTAAGAACATCCTGGATTGGTTGAGTCGTCCGCTTACTTCCGATTACGAGAAGAAGTCCGAGACTGCTATCGCTGGCAAGGTTGTCACCGCAAGTGGCGTTGGCGGCCGAAACAAGGTTGCAGGATCGTTCGCCGTGGTAAAGCAGCAGTTCCTGGCCCTGCGCACCAAGCCGGTTGAGCCGTTCAATGGCTTCTCGCTTCCTGTTACCGCTTGGACTGAGGGAACCTGGGAGCCAGAGCCCGAGGTTCATGAGGCAATCGCCCAGCAAGCAGAGGATTTTCTCGCCGCACTGTAAGGCGCGCTGCATAAGGTTGCTTGTGCGCCTGCATAAGGTTGCTTGTGCGCCTGCATAAGGTTGCTTGTGCGCCTGATTTCTGCAAAGAATCGGTGGATTTTGCCTAAAACCATCAAAGAATCTGTGGATTTGCCTGATTTTGTCAAAGAATCGGTGTCTCAAACACAGATTCTTTGCGCTTTACAGGCAGAGTTTTCGGGACGTAACTGACGCAAAGCCTTCTACCTGGGAAACTGTTGCCACTGGCGCTATCTTGGTAAGCAGTAAGGCATATGGCCGTTATGCGGGTGAGCTTTCGATTGCTCGCGGTCTTTTGGAGCTTGATGCCCGCGACAACGTTGCAGGAAGTATCTGCGAAGAAGATCGAGCTTTCTTGCCGTACATCCACTCCGGTCGCGGCTTTAGGTTTATCCGCAGGTAACCAGCGATTTTCTGCTGGTTGAGCTGATTACGTGAGCGCACCATATACGTCGTAGTTACGCGACGCGTTTGGTGCGCCAAAACGCGCGAGGCGCACTGGGCACGCGAGGCGCTCGAAAACACTTTGGTGTGCATAAAGACCGCCTAATATGCACAAAAACTAATCAAGAAATTGATATGTCATTCAGAGGGTGCTGTTTTGGGTAAAAAACCCGTTTAGTTGGGGATAATTTTTTGGTTTTGTCATTTTGGCATTCACGTTTAAGCAGTTCAAAAATAGTGTGAATGTGTACAAAAAATTTGTCCAATTAAAAGCGCTGGTAAATCGCTTGCATAGAAGTTAGCCAATCCTGTATACCCCAACTAAACGCATTTTTTACCACTTCGCACTGAAATGGGCCATTTTTGGATCAGAATAAGTCACTTCGCGCCACAAAAGACCAGTTGACGTCAAAATGGTGTGCGATCAAGCTATGTGTGACCGAGTTTTGTGCGGGCAATAAGTTTCCTGTTCAGCAAAAACTTTCCCGTTCGGTAAAGAATTGCCTGCTAAACAAACTGCCTCCTATTTCCCCGGTGTTGGGAAATAAGAGGCAGCTCAAAAGTTAGTGTAACAACGCTTTACAGCTTGACGATAACATCCTCGGCTGGCTGGCGACGCTTCTGGACAGGATCCATATCACGATAGCCCAGGCTAAGCATGCAGGAAACGCCAAAGTCGTTGTACTGGCCGCCGT
>CAUPCM010000079.1:0-3279 GCA_963509815.1 uncultured Atopobium sp.
TGACCTTAGCAAAGAGCTTTCTGAGACTCAGTCATCTTTAAATGCACAGATGGCAAAAGCAGAAGAGCAGAAAAAGGCTGCTGAGGATGCTATGAATGCAGCAATTGCAACAAGAGAGCAATTGCAGGCAGAGCAAGCTGCGCAGGCAGCAGCAGAAGCAGCAGCTGCAGAAGAAGCGCTGAAACAAGCTTCTACTGAGACTACTTTTACCAACGCTTCTGGTAATACCACTGAGGTCACCACCCCATCAACTCCTTCGGCTCAAAATGTTGATTGGTCAAGCGATAAGACCAACTTTGTAAGCAGCTGGGGCGCTCGAATTGATGCGTATCTTGCTGGCTCCCCTCTTGCAGGATACGGCTCAACCTTTGCCGAGGCTGCATGGGCCTACGGCGTTGATCCGCGTCTCTCGCCTGCTATTTCTGCAGTTGAGAGTACAAAGGGTAGGTATAACTTCCTCCCCTACAACGCATGGGGTTGGGGTTCTTCAAGCTGGGGCAGCTGGGAAGAGGCTATCTGGGATCACACAGCCGGTCTTGCTGCTGGTTATGGCGGAAGGCTTTCTGTTTCTGGAGCTGCAAAGTACAACCCAGCAAATCCAAACGGCTGGTACTCGGCAGTTCTCACGCAGATGGAACTCATCTAAGCTTCTGGTCACATAACCTTTAGAGAACGTTAAAACCCCGCAGTTTACCTGCGGGGTTTTGTTGTCGGGTGCAGAGGTGATTGTAGGTTGAGTTAAGCTTGGAGTGGACGGGTTTCTCGCCAGATGGCGGGCAGCGCGAGCGGGCGGCGCGAGCGTGCAGGTGCGGCTACGCGGTGAGCACGACCATGGCGAGGATGAGGGCAAAGCCGATGAGGTCGGCAACGCTAAAGGTGATTCCTAGCACCAGTACGGTGGTAATGGTTGCCATAACAGGCTCGATAGTGCCCAGAAGAACTGCCCTGAGTGAGCCTGCGTCCTTAACGCCCTGCAGGTAGAGACCGTACGCCAAGAACGTTCCCACCAACACACCAATGGCTACCAGCAAAACACCAAAGGCATCCAGCTGAGGCATGTGGTTCCAGGGCTGATAAAACACAGCAATGAGCATGCCAGAGAACAAAAACGCAAGGCCGTTTACGGTAAAGCTTCCCCACTTCTCCATCAAAGGTTTGGGCAAAATGGAGAGGGCCGCCTGAGCAAACGCACACATAACGCCCCAGAAAATACCTGATGTTGGCAGATTAAGCGTGCCAGGATTTCCTCCTGTTACCAAAAGATACGTGCCAATAAGCGCCAAAACAATGCCAAGAATCTCGCGACGGCGGGGCCAGCGCCTACCAACCACGCACACAAAGGCCAAAACGCCCAGCATGCCTAACGACTGCATGATGGTTGCGGTTCCAGAATTAGTGGCATTAACTGCGTAAATATATGCAACTTGCGAGAATAAAATGGCAAACAAGCTGACTACAAATATCTTTGCCAGCTCTTTTGGCTTCCTGATAACCGTTGTGAGATTTTTTCTATCAAACGCAAAAGCAGTTCCCAAGAATAACCAGCAGGCACACAGCTCGCGAATATCAATCAGCCACATGGGGTCTACGTGATACACGTTAAGCAGGTATTTTGCGGCAGTTCCAAATGCGCCCCAGGAAGCTCCGCCAATCAAGACAAACAACATTCCTCGATAGATTTTCTTCTTATTATCAGGGGTTATTTCTGCGTCGTCGCTACCAAGTGCTTCCTCTTCTGCAGAAATCTCCACAACATCTGTGGCTTTAGAAGACTCCACACTACTCTCATTAGAAATGAAATCATTCATCTGGGTATAAATCTTTCATTACAAAATGCGGATACAAGTGTCACTTTTTCTCTGGCGCGGTAGTATCACAATAACAAAAATCCACCTTACCCTGCTCCGCGCAGAACCTTAAGTCTCTAAACGGTCCCGTTAAGGCAAGATGGTCCCAAAAACGGCATTCATGCTCACGTAAGTTTTTGTATAGATTGGCAGCTTATGACATCCAAGTATTCGCAGATGGACAGCGCGTTTTCTGTTGGTACGCTTCATGCAGAAGACAAGAGCTTTGAGGTAATCTCAGCTGAGTGGGTTAACGAGATTTCTGGCTACGCCTACATCTTTAAGCATGTTCCTACAGGTGCTCGCCTTATGTGGTTTGCCTGCGACGATGACAACCGCTCGTTTGCCATTGCTTTTAAGACACCTCCTGTAGATCACACCGGCGTCTTCCACATCCTGGAGCACTCAGTTCTCTGTGGCTCCGATGCCTATCCTGTTAAGGAGCCGTTTGTTAACCTGCTCAAGACCTCTATGCAGACGTTCTTGAACGCAATGACTTACCCTGACAAGACGGTTTACCCTGTGGCAAGCACTAACGTAGCCGACTTGGAAAACCTCATGAGCGTGTACCTGGACGCTGTCTTGCATCCTGCAATCTATAAGCGCAAGCGCATCTTTGAGCAGGAAGGCTGGCACTTAGAGGCGGACGAGCAGGGCAATCTTAGCTACAACGGCGTTGTCTTCAACGAGATGAAGGGCGCGCTCTCTGACCCAGATCGCGTGCTCTACGATTCTGTCAGTGAGGCCCTCTTCCCTGATACCGCCTACGGCAAAGAGTCTGGCGGCAAGCCTCGCGCAATCCCTGAGCTCACCTACGAGAACTTCCTGGACACCCACGCTCGCCACTACGACCTCTCTAACAGCTACACCTTCCTCTACGGCGACCTTGATTGTGAGCGCGAGCTCTCCTTTATTGCCCAGAGGTTTACAGCTGCCGAGAAACGCGATGCAGGTGCCCCCAATCCGCTCAACCTGCAGGCGCCCGTGTTGCCCGCGCCTTGCCAGGTCCGCATGAACACCACAGCCGACAACTCCAGCGTTGGCCTGGGTTACGTGCTTGGAACTCCTGACCAGCGCAACAAGATGATGGCAGCAGATATCTTGTTTGACACCCTCATGGGCTCCAATGAATCCCCGCTCAAGCGTGCAATTCTTGACTCAGAGCTGGGCGATGACTTTAGCTACTACCTCTCCGATGACCTTGCTCAGCCAATGCTCTTCTTGCAGCTCAAAGGACTCAAAGAGGGTGCAGCTCAGAAGTTCCGTGAACTAGTTGAGACCACCTGCCAGAAAATTGCTACCGAGGGCATTGATCCAAAAAAGCTCAACGCATCTATTGCGCTTGCAGAGTTTAACCTGCGCGAGAATGACCAGCCCTACTCAAACGGTATTGAGTACACGCTGCGTTCGCTCTCAAGCTGGCTCTACGACG
>CAUPCM010000080.1:0-3124 GCA_963509815.1 uncultured Atopobium sp.
TCCATCTTCGACGCAACTCAGACCATGTGCTCTGACCTTGGCGATGGCACCACTCTTGTTCAGGTCACCTCTTGGTACGACAACGAGAACTCCTACACTTCTCAGATGGTCCGCACCATCAAGTACTTCGAGAAGTTCGTTGCTTAAGTTCTAGTTACATAGACGCCTTAGGCGCGGTCGCAGCATCTGCCGCGATCGCGCCTTCTTTTGTTGGAAACGTATTTAAAGGAGTGACATGGCTTTTACAAAGAAGACTGTCCGCGATGCAGATGTTGATGGTAAGCGCGTTCTTATGCGCGTTGACTTCAACGTGCCTCTGAAGGACGGCGTTGTTACTGACGACACCCGCGTTCGTGCTGCACTTCCAACCATCCAGTATCTTCTCGACCACAACGCAAAGGTCATCCTGATGAGCCACCTTGGCCGTCCAGATGGCACCGGCTTCCAGCCAGAGCTTTCCCTGCGTCCAGCTGCAGAGAAGCTTGCTGAGCTTCTTGGTCGCGAGGTTAAGTTTGTTGAGGACACCTATGGCGAGAAGGCCCGTGAGGCTGTAGACGCACTCAAGGACGGCGAGGTTCTTGTTCTTGAGAACGTCCGTTTTGACAAGCGTGAGAAGAAGAACGATCCAGAGATTGCAAAGACCCTTGCATCTTATGGTGACATCTTTGTTCTAGATGCCTTTGGTACCGCTCACCGTGCACAGGGCTCTGTTGTGGGACCAGCAGCTTACCTTCCTGCATATGCTGGCTTCCTGCTTGAGAAAGAGGTTGACACTCTTACCTCTATCTTCTCTAACCCAGAGCGCCCACTTGTAGCTATCGTTGGTGGCTCCAAGGTTTCTTCTAAGATTGGTGTTCTTGATCACCTTATCGATTCCGCTGATACCCTCATCATTGGTGGCGGTATGGCTTACACCTTCTTCCTGGCAAAGGGTTATACCGTTGGTACTTCTCTTCAGGAGCCAGACTGGATTGAGCGCGCAGGTGAGATGCTCAAGAAGGCAGAAGAGAAGGGCGTTAAGATTCTGCTTCCTGTTGACAACGTTGTTACCGATCACTTTGGTGAGGACGCTGTTGGTGAGGTAGTTCCTTCTGACCAGATTCCTGCAGATCGCATGGGTATGGACATTGGTCCTAAGACCGTTGAGCTTTACTCTGAGGCTATCAAGGGCGCAAAGACCGTCTTCTGGAATGGTCCTATGGGCGTCTTTGAGTTTGATCAGTTTGCAAAGGGCACCGAGGCAGTTGCTCGTGCTGTTGCAGATGCTGATTGCACTTCCATTATCGGCGGCGGCGATTCCGTTGCAGCAGTTAACAAGTTCCACCTTGCTGACAAGATGAGCTGGATTTCCACTGGCGGCGGCGCTTCCATGGAGCTCGTTGAGGGTAAGGCACTTCCAGGAGTGGAGGCGCTTCTCGATGCGTAATCGTATGATCGCAGGTAACTGGAAGATGAATGAGACTTTCGCTGAGGGCGTTGAGCTTGCTCAGGGAATTGTTGATCAGCTTGCTTCTGGTACCGGAAACGTTGATGTTGTTATTGCTCCACCTCTTGTAGACCTTAAGGGTGTCTCTGAGGTTCTTGCCCAGGCCAACTCTTCTGTTGCTCTTTCTGCACAGAATGTGTACTGGGAGGAGTCCGGCGCATTTACTGGTGAGACCTCTCCAGCAATGCTGACTTCTGTTGGTGCAACGTACTGCATCATTGGTCACTCTGAGCGTCGTGGCTATTTTGGCGAGACCGACGAGGACATTAACCGCAAGGCAAAGGCACTGATGGCTCATGACATCGTTCCTATTTCTTGCTGCGGCGAGTCTCTTGAGGTTCGCCAGGCTGGTACGCACGTTCAGTTTGTTGTTGACCAGATCAAGGCAGACACTAAGGGTCTAGAGATCACCGATCCTTCCAAGTACGTTATTGCTTACGAGCCAATCTGGGCAATCGGTACTGGCATGACTGCAACTGCTGATGACGCACAGGAAGTCTGCGGCGCAATCCGCAAGACCCTGGTGGAGATCTTTGGCGCAGAAATTGCAGATGGCATCCGTATTCTTTACGGTGGCTCTGCAAAGCCAGAGAACGTTGGTGGCTTCCTCGAGAAAGAGGACGTTGACGGCGCACTTGTTGGTGGCGCATCTCTCAAGGCTGATTCCTTTGTTGCAATGGTAAAGAGCGCAATGAACTAAATTGTGGCAAAATTCCTTACCATCGGTGAGGCGCTTAGCTCATCTGTTAAGTTCTTGTTTGTTTTGCAACTTGGCACACGTCATTCCCAAAGGGGAGTGGCGTGTGCTATTCTTTTTTCTTGTACGTGAAAATAACTAGGGCTGGATTTTCTCGCCAGCAAGAGGGGGAACCTCGTGGGCGTTCTGAATACAATTCTTTTGGTGCTGTTTGTTCTTTCTGGCATTTTGACGGTGCTGCTTGTTCTGGCACACTCCGGAAAGGGCACTGGCGTTTCTGACATGATTGCTTCTTCTATGTATAACGCAAGCGCTGGTTCAGGCATTATGGAGAAGAACCTTGATCGCCTTACCATCATCACTACAACTATCTTCCTGGTTTGCGCTATTGTGATGGCTCTGACATTCCCTGTTGGCGCTATTGGCTAAACAGTTTTTTACCTTTGAATTATCTGCCGAGAAACCCGAGTTTCTCGGCATTTTTTATTTGTAACCTGCGGAGTCTGGGAAAAATTGCTGATGGAAACGCCGGCAAAAAGGCCGGACGCAACAGATAGAGGTTATCTTTTACTTCTTAACAGAATTTTCAATAACGTTTCTCATATGTAAACAAATTTGATTGTGACCTACACGCTGGGTTTAAACAGTCATTATATGTGGATACGTTTTACTGGGATTGGTATGCAAAGATGGGATTATCTTAGAGATTCGTTCAGTCGGGCTGCTATTCCATGGTAAAATTACACTTTGTTGTGTATTCACGGCATGTTTGTTGTAGGAATGCTAGGTTGCCATACCGAGAAAACCTCGCTTATCAGGTGGATAAGCGCAAGGCGGTGAGGAGAGTCAATGGCACGGTTTGTTTGGTACGTTACAAAGAGGATTTTGAGCTACATTGTGATGATTTTTGTTGCAACTTCGCTCACATTCTTCCTCGCATC
>CAUPCM010000081.1:0-3121 GCA_963509815.1 uncultured Atopobium sp.
AGATTATGGGCGAGCCAGAGTTTGCCTATCAAGAGAGTCCTTCACAGTGGATTGGCATTACCGGCACAAACGGTAAAACTACCACCACAAGTTTGACTACTTCGATCCTGCAGTATGCAGGCCTTGATGCAAGCGCTGTTGGCAATATTGGATTTACTATTACTGATCAACTTGCAGAGAGAAAACCTGAGAGCTGGTTTGTAGCAGAGCTTTCAAGCTTCCAGCTTGCAACTACTCAAAAATTGCATCCTCATGTTGCCATGCTGTTAAACATTACGCCTGATCATCTTGAGTGGCATGGTTCGCTTGAGGCATACGCTGCAGCAAAAGAGAAGATTTTTGCCAATCTTGATGCAAACGACCTGGCAATTGTTTCTGATTTAGACGAGTTCTGCCAGGACGTGTCTTCTCGCCTTGAGGCACGTGGCATTCCTGTATGTCATCTTGCTCCAACAGACCCTGGCACGCAAAATGCTGCTTTTGTACGCAATGGCGCGCTGGTAGTAAGGCTGTCTGGTAAAGAGGTGGAGCTTGTGGCAGCTGATGCACTCCACATTAGGGGAGCGCACAATGCACTCAACGCTCTTGCTGCAGCTGCCTGCGGCTTATTCCTGGGGCTTGATATTGTTTCAATCAGGCATGCTCTTTTGGACTTTATGCCACTTGAGCACAGGATTGAGCCTGTTGATACGGTTAATGGCGTGTTGTACGTCAACGATTCCAAGGCAACTAATACCGATTCAGTTGAGAAATCCCTGACATCGTTCCCAGGTAAAGACGTTATTTTGCTTCTTGGTGGTCACGATAAGGGCACAGAGCTTGATGAGTTTGCTCAGAAAGTGTCTGCAACCTGCGCATATGCAATCTGCTTTGGAGAGGCAGGTCCTCGCTTTGCAGAGGCACTCCGCAATGTTACAGATGGACGTGCAGAAGTGGTAGAAGAGGCTCATCTGCGTGAGGCTTTTGACCGTGCCGTAGAGCTTGCTCGCCCAGGTTCTGTAGTACTTCTCTCACCTGCATGTTCATCATTTGATGAGTTCACGGGCATGGCTCAGCGTGGTCGTGTCTTTAAACAGATGGTGGCAGATCTTGCTCAAAAAGAGAGCGGTCGATAATGGCTACCAGTAGAAACAGAACAGGGGAGCGCGCGCAGCAATCACGCACTTCTCGCCAGAGGTCTTCTGAGCACTCACAGGCTAAAGGCCGCTTTGGTGCTATTCCAGAGCGTTTTATGCAGCCTCGACTGGTACTTCTGGTGTCAACGGCAATTCTTGTGTGCTTTGGCTTGGTAATGATTTACTCTGCATCCTCGATTTCTGCGATGACTTCTGAGGATATGGGCTACAACCCCTTCTACTACGTGCAACGTCAGCTTGGCTTTGCTGCGGCAGGAGTTGCATTAGCGTTTTTTGTTTCTCGCATTGATTACCGAGCGGTAGTAAGAAGCCTCCAGGTACCTATCTGGATTGTGACTATTGGAATGCTGGCAATTATTTTTACTCCTATTGCTGGTGCCGACGCATATGGTGCAACTCGTTGGATTTCTATTGGACCATTTTCTTTCCAGCCGTCTGAGTTTGCAAAAATTACCGTCTTAATATCTGTCTCGTACCTGGCTCAACAGTACTTTATTGATCAGACCATAGATCAGATGGAGTTCTTTAAGAAGTTTGCTATTGCTGCGCTTGTGCCGCTGGTGCTTATCTTGGCTCAGCCAGATAAGGGCTCTACGCTGATTATTGTGGGAACTCTTTTGGTTATTGGCTACCTTGCTGATGTTGACCGAAGAGTTTTGGCAACTATTGCTGTTGTGGGCTTTGTTGGCTTTGCGTTCCTGTCTTTGAAAGATGATTATTCTCGCGCCCGCGTTGTAACCATGCTCAACCCTTGGGCCGATTATTACGGTGCAGGTTATCAGCTTGCCCAAGGTTTTTATGCCTTTGGCTCTGGCGGTATTTTTGGTGTTGGCTTTGGTTTTTCTCGCCAGAAATATTCGTATCTGCCTATGGCTCACAATGACTTTATTTTTGCAGTTATTGGAGAAGAGCTGGGCTTTATTGGCGTTTTGGGTCTTTTGGCTGTATTTGGCGCCCTGGTATGGGCAGGCTTTAAGATTGCTCGCTATGCGCCAGATTTGACCGGCAGGCTTATTGCCGCAGGTTGTACCTCTATGTTTATCATTCAGGCCTTTGTTAACATCGGTGGTGTTTTGGGCCTTTTACCTCTTTCTGGTAAGCCTCTTCCGTTTATCTCGTACGGCGGCTCAACTATCATGTCCAGTATCTTGATGGTTGGACTTTTGATGTCTGTTTCAAGGCAGTCAAGGCTTCCAGAAACCGAGTACGATAGGCAGCGTGCTTCTTGGAGCTTAGCCGAAGAGCAAGATACCTTTGATGCTCCAGGGTTTGCTGGTCTTACCATGGTTGATGGTGGGGTAGGAGTGGGCATGCCACTCCCACGTTCTTCTCGCCCTAAGAGCAGCGCTCAGAGCTCCGCGCGCCCATCACGAGGCGTTTTGCGCTCAAGAGATGACGACGCCCCTCAAGGCCGTATTACAACAGACGCTTCCGGAAGGCGCAGAATTGATTTGGGACCTTCTGCATCGGACAGGCTTCGTGGAAATAGCACCAGGCCTCGTCGATAGCTGATTTCTAGGAGATGGATTGCATGACAGAACAGAAGAAACTCTCTGTTGCAATTGCTGCAGGTGGAACCGCAGGTCACATTAACCCAGCTCTGGCTCTAGCTGAGGAGCTTCATGAGCGGGGTCACCAGGTTACGTTTTATGGCCAGCCCAATAAGCTTGAGGGTACACTGGTACCTGAGGCGGGATTTGAGCTGGTACCTATCCATGTAAATGGCTTTGATCGCAGGCGTCCTTGGACGCTTATAAGCGCGGCATACAATCTTGAGCGCGCAAAGATGCAGCTCCACAAGCGTTTCAAAGAGCAGGGGGCTCCTGATGTTGCTATTGGCTTTGGAGCCTATGTTGAGCTGCCTTTGCTTCAACTTTGTGCTAAGTTGCACATCCCGTATTTGATTCATGAGCAGAACTCGGTAACCGGTCTTGCTAATCGCGTTTCTGCTGGTAAAGCTTCTAAGGTATGCATTGCCTTCCCAG
>CAUPCM010000082.1:0-3078 GCA_963509815.1 uncultured Atopobium sp.
ATAATCTTTATTAAGGTCGCCACAACAGTCACAACAAAAGGAACTACAGTTACAACAATGGCCCAAAAAGTGAAATACTGGTTCTCCCAAAAGGAGAAGTACGCTAATCGGCTGATTGGAATACATAAAAACAGCATCACGCCAGCTACAATCAAGGCAGGAAGGTTCCTCCTTGATAAGTCTTCTTGTCTGATGCTCATTGCTGCCAGTACCGGGGCTAGGATGAAATACATAAGTATAGGAAACCCGAACTGAATCATCCTTCCTATCGATCTAGCAGGGAAATGTAGCACCCGCATCGGAATTATTGACACATATATAAGAATTATATAAACCAGGCTGGGCCTTAAAGTGATAGGCACCCTTCCGAGGGTTGCTTTGATGTCCTTTATGCTGCTTTTAATTAATAAAAACTTCATATTCACCCTTATTGATGTAATCCGTTATGTTTTCGGATATGTACCTATAGAACATAGTTTCAAGTACATAGTTTTTGAAATCCCATCCATCAACGGCGCCTCTTAACGTAAGCTAAGCGGCTTACGCAAGCGGCTTATATGCGTCATCAACATTGATGTGGCAATAACCACCTGGGTTCTTCTTCAAGTAGTCCTGATGATATTCCTCAGCAAGTACGTAATTGTCCAGTGGCTCCATCTCTACGGCAAGCTTTTGACCAAAGAGAGACTCCTGCTCAGACATAATGCGTTCAATTACAGCCAGGTCGGCATCGTTTGTGTAATAGATGCCGGTGCGATACTGCCTACCAACGTCATTGCCCTGCTTATTGACCGAGAGGGGATTGATAACCCTAAAGTAATAACGCAGGATGTCATAGAGGCTTACAACGCTCTGGTCATAGGTTACATGCACTGTTTCTGCATGATCTGTAGCCTTGACCTCCTGATAGTTGGTATCCAAGGTCTTTCCATTTGCATAGCCAACCGTAGTTGCAGAAACGCCCTTAATTCTGGAGAAGTACTCCTCAAGACCCCAAAAACATCCACCTGCTAGATAAATTTCTGCCATAAAAGCCTCCTAAGGCTGAATTGCTGTTATAAAAGTTTGAAGTGACTTCGCTTTACTTCAAAGACGCCTTCTTTACATAAAGAAGATATTACCGCGCTTAAGGCACTTCTATCTACGCCTAGATAATCGGCAAGCTGTTGACGATTGTAGGGGATATCAAACTCCGATGAACCCGCAGCTTGCGAGCGTGTGTTCAAGTACGCCATCAGTTTACCGCGAATACTTTTTGGTGCGGCATCTTGAATGCGTCGACTCAGCATAATGTTTTTCTGTGCAATAGATGCCATAAGGTTTCTGATGATAATGTCCACGCCACCGCAGATGTCGCATGTTCTGGCAGTAATTTGACGCACGTCCAGCAGCAGAATTTCCGATTTCTCGGTAGCAACGACCGAGGTCAAAAGCGGCACGTTTCCAAGGGCCGCATACGCCTCTCCAAAGGTGTCTCCGGTATGGAAAGCTCCCATCACAGAGATATTGCCCTGAGCGTCAGATCCCTCAACGTGAATAGCACCAGAGATAACAATGCCAAATTGATGCGCCTTGTCGCCAGCGCACAAAATGATCTCTCCAGGCTCATAGGTGCGAACAACAGCACGTAAATGCTTTAAAAGAGCCTCTAGAAGCTCTGGTTTTACTCCCTTAAACACAATTGTGTTTAGCAAAAATGAGGGCTTGATGTCTTGCACGTTCATATACTCTCCAAAAAATTCCTGGATAGATATCGTTTTGTTGTAATTACAACATACCTTATTCCACATTCCTGTAATCATGAAACCCAGAAGAGCAAATCTCTTCTCGCTATATGGTTTTATGGAGAGGAAAAATAGTGGATAACAAGATGTTCTGTTTCCAGTGCGAGCAGACTGCTGCTTGTACTGCATGTACCGGCGCTGCTGGCGTTTGCGGCAAGCCTTTTGACGTCGCATTTGCTCAGGACGAGCTCACCGGCGCTCTGGTTGGCCTTTCTCGCACTGAGCTTGCTGCTGGCAAGCGTTCTACCCGCGCCGACCAGCTGATTGTTGACGGCCTGTTTACCTGCATCACCAACGTCAACTTTGACAAGGACGCTGTTGACGCAATTACTGCTCAGGTTCGTGACGAGAAGAACCGTCTAGCCGCAGAGGTTGGCGTAGAGCCTGTTGAGGATCTTCCTCTTGGCGGCGTTTGGTCCGACAACGAGGACATTAGGTCCCTCAAGTCCCTCATTCTGTTTGGTATTCGTGGTATGGCTGCTTACGCTTACCATGCTCGCGTTCTTGGCAAGACTGATGACGCAGTTGACGCTTTCTTTGTAAAGGCACTTGCTGCTCTTGCTACCGAGTCCTCCGTTGACGTTTTGCTGCCTCTTACCCTTGAGGTAGGCGAGGTCAACCTCAAGTGCATGGCTCTTCTCGACAGCGCAAATACCGGCGCTTATGGCACCCCAGTTCCAACAGAGGTTCCTCTGACTATTGAGCCTGGCCCCTTCATTGTTGTTTCCGGCCACGACCTTCTTGACCTCAAGATGATCCTTGAGCAGACCGAGGGCACTGGCGTTAACGTTTACACTCACGGCGAGATGCTCCCAGCTCACGGTTATCCAGAGCTCAAGAAGTATCCACAGCTCAAGGGCAACTTTGGTACCGCATGGCAGAACCAGCAGAAGGAGTTCAAGGACATTCCAGCTCCTGTTGTCTTCACCACTAACTGCCTCATGCCACCTCGTCCTAGCTACAAGGACCGCGTCTACACTACCGAGCTTGTTGCTTTCCCAGAGCTTGTCCACATCGATGAGGACGCAAATGGCAAGAAAGACTTCAGCGCTGTTATCAAGCAGGCTCAGGAGCTTGGTGGATACGCTGAGGCTCAGGAGCTCACTGGTATCAACGGTGGCCACAAGGTAACCACCGGCTTTAGCCACGGTGCCGTTCTTGGTATTGCCGATAAGATCATCGATGCTGTTAAGCAGGGCGCTATTAAGCACTTCTTTGTTGTTGGCGGCTGCGACGGCGCTCGCCCTGGTCGTAACTACTACACCGAGTTTGTTGAGCAGACTCCTGCAGACTC
>CAUPCM010000083.1:0-3021 GCA_963509815.1 uncultured Atopobium sp.
GCAACCGCGTCACCCAGGCCCGAGAGGTCCTTAGGATCAAAGCTGCGGCCAATCTCATTTCTGAGCGTAATGTCGCATGGATCCGAATGAATCTTGCTCCAGTCAGGGTTGTTCTCCTTCATTGCGGTGTCAATGAAGACCGACGGCTTAAGCGTGGTAAACGAGAACTCCTCGGCAACACTCGACCAGTCAGTAAACAGCAGGTCAGCCGAGAGAACCGAAGTGTTAGAGCTGAAGTCGGTCTCAAAGGAGAGTTCCTCTGGATCCGCGTCAGCGTAGCGGGCAAGAATCTCCTCCATACGAGCAGGATAACGCTTCAAATACTCTGGGTGCGGGCGGACCACAATACGCCAACCACGGCCCATGAGCTGCTCAAGCAGGCCGTCGAGGCAGCTATCCATCAAGTTGTCATACTGCCACGAAGGGCCAATCAGCAACAGGGGTTTCTCGCCAGGTTTACGCTGACCCAGATTCTGCTTCTGGTAGTTCTGGATTGACCTGTCGAGAAGATCGTAGCCAATAGCAGGCTTTCTCTTTGATGGAGTGTCGTAGTACTTCTCGACCAGCTCAAGGTCGTGCTGCTGGTGAGGACCAACGCAGAGGACGTCGTCGTAGTAGGTGTACTCGTTGCGCGTCGAGGTGACTGTCATGGAGGTCATGTGGTGGCACATGTACATGTACTCAGCGTCTTTGCGCACGTAGGAGCGCTTCATGTAGGAGCTCTCCAGGTCGCCGAGGGAAGTTACCACAACGTCGGCGTCAAGCTTCATAAAGAGCGTGATGAGGCGACGCTGACCCAAGTAGTAAGGAATCAGACGAGGCTGCTGTTTTGCCAGCTCAAAGACCTGGTCATTAGGGTCTGAGGTAACGTAGTGGATGCGGATGTCCGAGTTTGCCAGCAGCCACTCAATGGCGCCCTGGAAGTATTTGTAGAAACCGCTTGACTCAGAATAGAAAACCAGGTGCTTGCCGATGGTGTCAAAGAAGCGCTTGTAGTCCTCTTTTTCGCGGGCAGCATGAGGATCGCGCTGGAACCATTTGTGTGTGGACTTGGTTGCTGCGTCCATTGCCTCAAACTCATCGCGAGCAGCGTTGAGGTCATCGTAGTCAACCTGCTTACGAGGGTCGATGATGATGTTGCAGACAATTTGGACCAGGATTGAGAGAAGGTTTGAGCAAACCCAGTAAAATGCCATGCCGCACACAACGTAAACCGCAAGCACAAGCGACATTGCAATAGAGAGGCCGTTTGTGGTGTTCTTCTCGGCACGAGACTGCTCGCGCTGGAGTGGGTTCAGCTTGTTGGATGCAAGGCCAAGAGCAACCGAAGACAGGGCTGCCGCGAGAGGCATAATCCAGGTGATGCCGCCATCAATGATTGGGGTCATGCCCAAAAATTCTGTGCCGGGTGCGCCAGAATCAGTGATGCCATGAATGACGTCTACCAGGCCAAACAGGATAACTACCTGGATAGCCAGAGGGATAAGGCTCAGCAGCGGGTGATAACCTGCCTTTTTGTTGAGCTCATTGGAGCGCTCCTCGATGGTCTCTCTGTCGCCGAAGTAACGTGTCTTCAAGCGGAAGGTCTCGGGCATAAGACGCACCATAACAATGGAATTTTGTTGCGTCCAGAGCGCCAGAGGCATCAGGATGATTTTAGTTGCAAGGGTAAAAAGAAAGATTGCCGCCCACCAACTGCCGGTCAAATCGTATGCGGGCTGAACGATAAGTGAAAAAACGTGTGCAAGCTGCTCCATATACAAACCTTCTACGAGAAAACTCTACAGAAGCCAATAAAACCTAAAACCTGAAACCTAAAACCTAAAACCTGCAAAAACCTAAGACCTAAAAACCAATGGAATTCATGGCAAACTAAAAGAAAACTTCGGCATCTAAATGAAGCCTGCAGTATCTAAAGTTAACCTGAAGAAACCATTTGTACATAACTAATTTATGGTATCAAAAAACGCTATTTATCGGCAGTTTAAAGCGAATAAACAAAATGGAATATCTTTAATTTGCATGGACAAAATTTATACATAAATTGTTCTTTCTAAAATCATTCTCTTAAAGTTACGTAGGCAATTGTCTTTCTCGTTAATCAAAATTTAACCCCTGAAATGGCATTTTATTTTGTGGTTGCAATCGCAGTTCTGCTGGCTAAAATACTCTCCATGTTATTTTTAATATTCGGCGCATTAGAGCGCTTTTGAAATGAGGAGATTCTATGCAGGCAAATCTGCAGGAGCTAAAAGAGACCTATTCGCGGCAGACGTATAGTGTGTTTTCGATCAACCGCCAGCAGAAGATTGCTGACTCCCAAGTTACTTTTTCGCTTGCTCACTCTGTTTTCATCATTCCTGTATTTGGATCAGCTGAGATTACTATTGGCGGCAAGGAATTCATCTGTGAAGGAACCACAGTTGTACACGCTCCTGCAGGTCAGACCGTAACGTATCGCACACTCTACGGTCGCTCATTTGACCACGTAAACATCTACTATGATGGCGTTCAGGGAGATATCAGCAGCCCAATCTTCAATACGTACGCATTTGATCCTCAGGGATTCAATCGTATTCTTGATAAGACGCTTGACCTGGAAAAACTTAACACTACCCCATCGCTGGATAACCGTGTTGCGCAGATTGTCAACGGTACCGAACTCATCAAGTCTATGTTCCTGCTCACCAACAGCCAAAAGGTCCAGGAGAGCATGGCCGAGGCTCGCACGTACATTGAGCTCCACTTTGCAGATCCAATTACCATTCCTGGCCTGGCCAAGCGCTGTGGAATGAGCACTCAGCGGTTCTCCAACAATTTTGTCCAAACATTTGGCGTTCGACCTATGACGTTCATCATTGCGAAGCGTCTTGACCATGCTCAACAGTTGCTTCAATCTGGTCTTTCTGTACGCGAGACCTCCGAGGCGGTTGGTTACAATGATCCGTTCTACTTCAGCAGGCTCTATAAGAAGCACATGGGCGTTACACCTCAGGACGTTCATGACAGCTATGAGGGAAA
>CAUPCM010000084.1:0-2919 GCA_963509815.1 uncultured Atopobium sp.
ATACGCGTTGCATACTGGTGAGCAAGCTCTGGGTTATGCGTAACCATGATAACCAAACGATCCTTGGCCACTTCTTTAAGCAAGTCCATAACTTGTACGGATGTTGAAGAGTCAAGTGCGCCTGTTGGCTCATCTGCCAGTAGAATCTCTGGATCGTTAACTAGTGCACGAGCAATAGCCACGCGCTGCATCTGTCCGCCAGAAAGCTGATTTGGGCGCTTATCTGCGTGTGCTTTAAGGCCAACCTTATCAAGCGCTTCAAGTGCGCGTTCGTGACGCTCTGACTTAGAAACGCCAGAAAGCGTCAGCGCGAGCTCAACGTTACTTACCACGCTTTGATGAGGAATAAGGTTATAGGCCTGGAATACAAAACCAATGCGGTTGTTTCTATAGGTATCCCAGTCTCGCTCTTTGAACTTCTTGGTAGAAATACCATCTACCAGCAGGTCACCTGAATCAAAGCGATCAAGACCACCAATAACATTGAGCATAGTGGTCTTACCTGAACCTGAGGGTCCCAGAACTGCTACAAACTCGTTATCTCTAAACGCAACGGAAATATGGTCCATTGCAGTTTGTTCAAATCCACCAGTGTTGTAACGCTTTGAAATACCTTTAAGCTCAAGCACGCGTTGCTTCTTTCTTGTTGGACTGTATGGAGCGCGGGACTTTCCTGTTAGTTGGCTGTGTCTTCGTTAGCTGAATCTGTATCAGCTACATCGTTCTTCTCGCCAGCAGCTGTCTGAGCTACTGCGTCCTCTGCAAATGGATCAGCAGTGACGTCCTCAATAACCTTCTGCTGAGCCCAGCTCAAGCCGTAGAGCAGGCCAAAGAGCGCCCAGAACCAAGGTGCATAGAGCATGACAACCATAAGGACTGCAAAAAGTTCTCGAAGCAATGCCCAAGGAAGCACTACAATCAGGAAGAAAAAGAATGGCAGCACAAAGAGGACTGCTGCAAGCGTGCGCAGTACAAGCGCTACTGTTCTAGTCACCGAGAAACCAGTATTACGTGCAAGGAACAGTCCTAACAGGCCAGCAATGCCAAAATACAACATGATTGGCGCAACAAAATAGGAATAGAACAGCGGTGTGGAAGGGTCTTGAGGCAGCGTTTGACGAAGAACTATCAAAACAATTCCCAAAACTGTTAAAACGCCAAGAAATGCTGCGTTTCCAATAACTGCGTTTCCAATAAAAGTCTTTTTCGTCATAGTTAACTCCTTTGAGAAGGGGTATTAAGTATAGTGTAACTAGTACCTTGTTCCCGACCTTGTCTATTTCATACGCGAGATGCCGCTAAAACCACTGCTCTCCATATGTTTCAGGGTCAAACGTTTGAATTAAAGGAGTTTTTCATGACTGATGCAGAACTCAAAGCAAGCGCTGAGGCGTTTGTTAACGAGCATTGGGAAGAGATTATTGAGGATATTCGCTACCTTGTGCAGGTAGAGTCCGTTGAGGATCTGTCTCTTGCAGAGCCTGGCAAGCCTTGGGGTCCTAAGTCTTATGAGGCACTTCACCGCGGTCTTGAGATTGCAGAGCGTCTGGGCCTTGAGACCACAGACGTAGATGGTTACCTGGGCTTTGGTGACCTTCCTGGTGAGTCCGAGAAGTACCTTGCTACTATCGCTCACTCCGATATTGTTCCTCTGGGCAAGGGTTGGACGGTAGACCCGCTTGACGTTACCCGCCGTGAGGGCTTTATTCTGGGTCGCGGCGTTCTGGACGACAAAGGTCCTCTGGCCCTCTCCCTCTGGGCAGCTCACTACTTTGTTGAACAGGTCAAAAAGACTGGCAAGAAGCTCCCTTACACCCTGCGCGCCATTGTTGGTAACAACGAAGAGACCGGCATGGGAGACGTTCCTTACTACCTCTCCAAGTATCCAGAGCCAGCATTCTGCTTTACTCCAGACGCTGAGTTCCCTCTTATTTGCGGCGAGAAGGGCGTTTACCACGCACAGTTCACGTCTCCAAAGATTGCTGGCCCACACAGCGAGAAGATCGTTGAGCTTGATGGTGGTACCGTACCTAACGCTATTCCAGGTCTTGCAAGCGCACTTGTTCGCGCTGACGCATCTACCTTGGCTGACACCGATTCCATCAAAGTTGAGGACGCAGGCGTTGAAGATGATGGCACCAAGCTTGCTCGCATTAACGCAACAGGTAAGGGTGGACACGCTTCTATGCCTGAGGGAACTGTCAACGCAATTGGTCTGCTTGTAACCTACCTGCTTGACAATAACCTCTGTGGAGAAGAAGAGCGCGGCTTCTTGACCTTCTCTCAGCAGCTTTGCTCAACTACTGATGGTACTGGTACGGGCATCCAGAGTGCTGACGACAAGTTTGGTCCTCTGACCTGCATCTCTGGTACTATCCGCACCAAGGGCGATGTCTACGTACAGACCGTTGACTCTCGCTATCCTACCTCCACCACTGGCGAGGCTATCACTAAGCGCATGACTGAACTGGGCGAGGATCACGGTTGCACCTTTGAGGTTCTCTCCGATGCTGTACCTTTCTACATTGACCCAAGCTCTCCTGAGATTACTACCCTGCTTGATACCTTCCATGAGTACACTGGCAGCGATGAGCAGGCGTTTGTTATTGGTGGCGGCACCTATGCACGTCACTTTAAGCGCGCCGTTGCCTTTGGTCCTTATGACAGCAAGGCTGCAAAAGACCTACCTGAGTGGGTTGGCATGGAGCACGGTCCTGACGAGGGAATTTCTGAGGAGTGGCTCAAGCGCGCCCTTAAGATTTATATCGTCAGCATTGCTCGCTTGATGCAGCTTGACCTGTAAATTAATTGAACAGCAGAAACGCTAAAACAAAGCCTCTGTATTCCATTTGATTTGACTGCCTCCCATTTCTTGGACATAAGAAATGGGAGGCAGTTCATATGCGGGTGATTATGATT
>CAUPCM010000085.1:0-2865 GCA_963509815.1 uncultured Atopobium sp.
ACCAATGGAAGTTGTGAATCTTGTGGGCCTCAACAGCGTAGTTAGCGAGAAGAACATTGAGCTTATCGTTTAGCATAGTTAAAACCTTTCTGTTAGATGTATCATTTAGTTAACTAGTAAAGATTACTAGTTAACTGTTATATTTCCAGAATAAGTTAGCCTATACTGACTTTTTCAAAATTTTTTGGAAATTTTTGCCAGCTGTTATTTACCGGCTGTTATGTTGAAATGAGTTTCTGCTCGTTATGCCGTTTAACTGCACTTACGATGCGATTAAAAATGGTCGCCTTGTACTTTTTGACAAAACGGTTAAATCACACGGGTTTCTCGCCAGAGGGATATGGAAAGAAGGCAAAATCAGCGCAATCAAATTTTTAGCGCTCTCTTGCAAGGAGACCACATGACCAAGATTCCCGAGGGCTACCGTTCAAGCCTTTCGCTCTACGATACACAGAAAGCAATTGAGCAGGTCAAGAACGTGTTTCTGACCAAGCTGTGCGCCGCGCTGAAGCTGTCGCGCGTCACCGCTCCACTGATTGTTGATCCGCTTACCGGCATGAACGACAACCTCAATGGCGTCGAACATCCTGTTGCCTTTGACCTGCCAAACGTTGGCAAGAACGCCGAGGTAGTTCAGTCGCTCGCAAAGTGGAAGCGCTATGCACTCTGGCGCTACAACTTTGCCGTCGGCCGCGGCCTGGTCTGCGACATGAACGCTATCCGTCGTGACGAACAGCCCGATAACCTGCACTCTATTTACGTGGACCAGTGGGACTGGGAGCGCATCATCACGCAGGATGAGCGCAACACCGACACGCTAGAAGACGCCGTCTGCCGCATTGTTGAGGCAATCTGCGGCACGCTCGACGAGCTCAAGTGGCACTATCCCCAGCTCAACACGCAGCTCAGCCGCGAGGTTACCTTTGTAACCTCTCAGGAGCTAGAGGACCTCTACCCTACCCAGACGCCTAAACAGCGAGAAGATCTGTTTGTTCGCGAGCATCCAACCACGTTTATCGTGGGTATTGGCGGCGCTCTGAACTCTGGTCAGCCTCATGACTTTAGGTCCCCCGACTACGACGACTGGTCGCTCAACGGTGACCTGCTGTTCTGGGACGAGACCTTGGACTCTGCGATTGAAATCAGCAGTATGGGCATTCGCGTTGACGCTGAGGCGCTTAAGTCACAGCTGGCAATTGCTGGATGCGAGGACCGCCTTGAGCTGCCGTTCCACAAGATGCTCGTTGATGGTGAGCTGCCCTTTACCATTGGTGGCGGCATCGGTCAGAGCCGTCTCTGCATGCTGCTGCTAGAAAAAGCGCACGTAGGAGAGGTGCAAGCATCTATCTGGGACAAGCAGACCGAAGATTGTTGCGCTGAAGCTGGCGTTTCTCTGCTCTAATCCTCCGCTCTAATCTGCAACTCGGAACACTTGGCACCAAGCCACATCCCGCAGCCCTCAGCGCGCGCAGCCGCCCTCAAAACTAAAAACATTTTGGCGTTTCTCCTGTTAACGCTACAATAGTAACCCAGTGTAATTAAAAGCCACTGAGTCTAACTGGCGATTTAAGGAGCGACTCTATGAATTGCCCCAACTGCGGAGCTGAAATTGGCAAGCACGCAAAGTTCTGTTCCAACTGCGAACAGAAGCTTTCGGACGTCGCAGACACCGCTGACGTCGCAGACGTCGAGAAACCCGATGCGCTCGCAGAGTCCACAGAACCTGCACCAGAAACCGCACCCGACAACTCCATCGCAGCCACCGAGGTTATCGCACCAGCAGAGGCTGATGAGCCAGCTGATACCGTCACTGACCCAGACACCGCCGATCCAGACGCAACCGTCCTGGCAGAGTATCCAGCAGATGACGAAGACGCGGCTGCTGCAGAAACCTCGCTCCTAGAGGCACCGGCTGACGAATCCTACATCTCCCCAGATGAGGCGCCTACTGTTGTCGCCGGCGTTGCCGCTGAACTCAATCCAACCGCTGTCGTTGACCCGGACGCAGTTGCAGACGCCGATCCCACCGTCCTCGCAGACTCCAACATCGCAGACGCCGAGGAGCCTACAACCTTCATAAACGACCCTGACCGCATCAACGTCTTTACCCCTTCTGACTATGATTCAACTGCAATTTCGCACTTCGACCCGTCCCAGTTCACCGTTGTTTCAAGCGGACCTAGTTCCGTTGAACGTAAGCAAACCAAGGACGGCTCGGACGCACTTCGCAAAGTTGCCTTTGGCCTGCTTGCAGCTGTCCTAGTCCTAGGAGTTTTAGCCGTTGCTTGTGTTTTCCAATCCCACCAAGACAATACCGCGCAGCGTAACGCAGTCCAACAACGTATTGCTTCGTATCAAGAGCAGATTGAAAGCGTAAATGTTGATCCACACAGCGATAGCAGCCGCGTTGAGCTCCTCAATCAATACGAAAAACTTGATCAAATCGCAGAGCAAATCACCGGTGACCAGAAAAATGGCCAGTTCCGCCTTCCTAACGGCTCCGATGACTCAGGTGTCAACATTCTGAACAGTTCAATCTCTGACCGACAGAAGAGCATTCGTAACTGGTTTGACGCCGACTACAAGCGCAGACTGACGGCAAACAGTTTCAATGACACAGACACGGCAAACACCATGGATCAAAAATCCGTTGCAAGTAAGCTTGCTGAACTGCAGGCTCTTCTCGGTGACATAGAGCACGAGAAGGAAATCTGGGGCAATGATACTGGCGCCAATTCAACGTATGACTCGTATCACTCTCGCGTTTCCGACCAGATAAAGAAGGGTGAAACGCTCAAATCTGGTGTGGACGAGAAGACCAAAAAAGAGCAAGAAAAGAAAGAAAAAGACAAGAAGGACCTTGAA
>CAUPCM010000086.1:0-2533 GCA_963509815.1 uncultured Atopobium sp.
CGAACCTTGCGGTCGGCAAGGTGGTTAGCGGTGAAGTTGCCCAGGCCGTCGTGAGCGGTGTCCTGAAGAACAACGTCGCCGGACTGGAACTTCTTCATCTCGGAGCGCTTAGCCAGGAAGCCGGTAATGCGGACCAGGTCACCCTCGGAGCTGTAGAACGAGAGGTACTTGTCGTCGATGGAGAATGCGGCCTTGACCACGTCAACGACAGCGTCTGGGTTGCGCTCAGCAGTAGGCTCAGCTGGGAAGATGTCGGAGACGCCACTGTTGAAGAAGCGGTGCATGCGTGCGCTGTGGCGAATGTGGTCGTAGAGGTTTGCAGGCTCGTCGCCAACCTTGATGCGGACACCAGGGGTAATGCCCTGCTGATCGGAGAAGCCAGCCTGTGCATGCAGGGTGAAGCGACCGCCAAAGACCTCGGAGTAGACAGCGTCAAAGCTGTTGACCTGGTCGGCAATCTTGACCATGATCTTGTCGGCCAGCTCGTTGGCCTCGTCATCCTTGCCGTAGGTACGGCTGCTATCAAGATGCAGCAGCTCAGCGACGCACTCGCTCATGCCGGCAACGCCAAACATGCCGCAGAAGCGCTCGCGAGAAATGAGGCCTTCTTTAGCCAGGAAGCTGGTCTCAAAGAAGTTGGAATCCTCAACAATAAAGCGGACGCGCTCGTTCATGAAGTTCAGAACCTCGCCAGTTGCGGTTGGCAGCAGGTTGTTCATGAAGTCGTCAACGTTGGTTGCAAGCTTTGCGAGGCCAGGGAGAAGAACGCGGCTCAAGGTGTAAGCGCCGCCGCCCATAGGAAGGACGTTGTAGCAGCTTACGACGGTGTACTCGCCAGGGTAGGTCTCTTTGTGGATGCGGTGGTTAGCAAAAGCAGGGTTGGAGCAGACCATGGTGGTCTTGACTGCCAGGCGCATGAACTCGTCGGAAGTGACCTCTGGGTCGTACTTGAGAGTGAAGTTTGGAACGGCGTTCATGAGTTCGCGGTCAACCTCAAGCAGCAGTCTACCTGCGCGAGTGTCCTCTGGGCCAATGTTTGCGTGGCAGTAACCGCTTGCAACAGTGCGGTCAATGTGGTTCAGGAAGCGGCGCAGACGAGGCTTAATCTCTGCGTCGGTCATGCCCTCCAGAAATGGATCAATGATCTTGTCCAGCTGGCCAACGTAGACAGGGCGGCTGGTAACGGAAGGAACGTTGTCGTAGAGAGCAGCGAGGCCCCAGAGCAGGTCATCGAGGGTCTCTGGCTTGTCAAAGCGCAAAAACTCGGAACCGGTCTGAGCAAATACCTGGTAGTCAGGGCAGATGTAGCGAGGACGGTAAGGAGCGTTGCCCTCACACATGTCGTCAAGCGCGTGAGCTGCAAAAAGACGATCAAACTCAGCGGTCGTCTTGATAGGATGCTCGGAGTTCTCGGCAGCCTGAGCCAGGTGCAGAACCTTCTGCTTGTACGAGAGGTTGTCGGAAGTAATGATGTCCATGAACTCGCTCATTAGTGCTCCTTACGTTTATCCTGCAAAAACAGGGTTGTGATTACGACGGATACGTCGGTCGTTCCAGATGCAGCGTGGCGCGAGAAGCGCGTCATGCCAGGTGGGGTGCTCGGGGCGAGAAGAACGGTCTTGCCCAAGCGTTGTGCCAGGTACAAAGGTTAGTCCAGAAGGTGGGTTTCTCCCTCGTGTTTCATTGCGTCATCGAGGCGCTGGAACTGCCTCTCGGTAATGACAATCTTGCCGTGCTGAACAGAAACCATGCCCCTCTCCTTAAGCTCGTCGATACCGCGGGCAACAGTCTTTGTGCTGGTACCAATCTTGTCCGCAAGCTCTTGCCTGGTCAGACGCACGGTAAATGGCCACTCAACAACGCCGCGGTGAATCTGATCGCGCGTCAGCTCGCTGAGCATGTACATCAGGCGCTTAGTGCCGCTCCAGGTCAGCAGGCTGCGCTCGTAACCGGACTGACGCGTGAGGTTCTTGATAATCCAGCGCGAGCGGGCGAGAAGAGCCTCGGGGTCCGAACGAATCCACTGCAGGTAGTCCTCGCGTGGAACCGAAATAAACTCGCAGCCGGAAGTTGCGGTGAGCGATCCAAGATAAAACGGACTCTCGCTGATAACTTCCATCTCGCCAAAAGCAACGGGAGCGCGATACTCGTCAATAACGTACGTGCTACCTGCGGAGTTGTGCGACGTGGTGCGCACGGTGCCGCGGCACAGAATGTACACGTTATCAACGCGGTCCAGCATGTGGACAAGGGTCTGTCCGGAGTTAAGACGAATCTGCCTACAGTGAGAAAGACGATTAGCAGGAACGCGAGAAGCCCATTTGATGATCTTCTTGCGAACGTCAGAATCAAGACTATCAAGGTAGGTTAGGACGTTCACACGAGACCTCGCTGTTCTTGTTTCGTAAGTCCTCTTTACAGGACAGTTTCGGCTTAAGTTTGAGTAATTGTACCTGCTAGCAAAAATAAAAATAAGGACTTTTGTCCACTTTTTGAGACAATTTTCTTGAACGGAAATTGGGCTGCGGTCAGC